>NZ_BDCU01000017.1 GCF_001618425.1 Nocardia fusca NBRC 14340 | reverse complement strand
GACCATGGAATTCACTCGCGTTGCCCGTTCGGGGCAGGTTCCCGAAGGTATCGTGCGGCGTTTCTTCGCCGGCGACCATGAGTTCGCCGTGGCCCGCCTCAACGGCAAGGCCTACGCAACCTCGAACTACTGCACGCATCTGGACTGTCTGCTTTCGTCCGGGAAACTGGTCGACGACGGTATCGGTTGTTCCTGTCACGGCAGCGTATTCGACCTGGAGACCGGGGAACCGGTGTGCCCACCGGCGACAGTGCCCATCAAGACCTACCCGGTCGAGGAACGTGACGGTGAGATTTTCGTCGGGGTCGACCCCGGCGACACCGCGTCTGTTCCGCGTCGCCGGGCGGCGCGAGGTCTGCAGTGAATCCTCGACCGCCCACTCTCTCCACCGAAGGTATGGTTTCGTCCAGCCATCCCGCGGCGAGCACGGTGGGTGCGCGGATCCTCGCCGACGGCGGCAACGCCGTCGACGCAACCCTGGCCATGGCCGCGATGACCTGGCTGACGCTACCGGGACAGTGCGGAATCGGTGGTGACGCGTTCGCCGTCGTGCGCGAACCGGACGGTGCGGTGTGGACGGTCGGGGGCAGCGGTTTCGGCCCCGATGGCGCGAGCGTGGAGTTCTACACCGGGCACGGTATGCGATCGATTCCGCTCGACGGTGCGCTGGCGGTGGCCGTTCCCGGAGCCCCGGCCGCGCTCGCCGCGCTGCACGCGGGGGGCGCGACCCGTTCACTGGCCGATCTCTGGGCGCCCGCGGTGCGCGCCGCCGAGAATGGCCTGCCCTGTTCGGCCAAGACACGCGCCGATGTGCAGGAAGCGCGGAACGCGCTCGCCGCCGACCCTGGCATGTCCGCGGTATATCTTCCGGGCGGCCGCTTGCCGCAGGTCGGTGACCTGCTGCCGCAACACGATCTGGCGGGGTCCATCAGGGAGCTGGCACGCGATGTCCGCGGTTTCTACCACGGTGCCTTCGCCGAACGGGCTGTCGAGGTACTTCGTGCCGGTGGGGCACCGTTCAGCGGCGACGAATGGGCGGCCGGAGCCGATATAGGCCCGGAACCCGCGATAAGCGGGCACTACGCGGGTGCGATCGTGCACCAGACTCCCGCGCCCACGCCCGGATGGATGGTGCTACAGCAGTCGGCTCTCCACGACGGTGTTCTGGGCTCGCTGCCCCTGCTTTCCGCTTCGGCCGTCGATCGTCTCGCGAACGCGGCCCGGCTGAGTTTCGTGGACCGGCTCGCGACCTGCGGCGCCGACAACAACGGCTGGTGGGCAGTGCTCACTCCGGCAGCGGTCGCGGCCGCCCGGGAACGACTGGACCGGGGTTGCGCGCCCGAGGGTCCGTTCCGGGTGCACGCCGGCGACACCACCTCGACCGTCGCCGTGGATTCCGCCGGCCGTGCCGTCAGCTTCATCCATTCGCTCGCCTTCACTTTCGGTGCCAAGATGACCGTCCCCGGCACGGGGGTCGCGTTGAACAACCGCTACGGACGCGGGGCCTATCTCATCCCGGGCCACCCCAATGCCGCTGCGCCTCGGCGCAAACCGCTGCACACCCTGAATGCTTGGGTGATCACCGATCGCGCGGGCGAACTCCGGCATATCGGCAACACTCCGGGCGGGGACGGGCAGGTGCAGTGGAATATGCAGTTGATCTCGTACCTGCTCGACCACGAGCTCGACCCGGCGGCCGCGGTCGCGGCGCCGCGCTTCACCGTCTTCCCCGGAAGCGACGCCGACGTGGTCGGCGCACCGGCCGAATTGCGCTGCGAGTCCCGAATCCCGGAAGGGACGCGTGCCGAATTGACGCGGCGGGGACACAACGTCGTCGTCCAAGGGCCGTGGGCAGCGGGCGGTAGCGCGCAGATCATCTCCCTCGACCCCGGGCGCGGTCTGCTGTCCGGCGCCGCCGATCCCCGCCAGGAAGGAATAGCGCTCGGTGCCTGATCACGAATCCGCACCGGCGGCCCCACGACCGCAGGGCCGCTACATTCCCGCTGTCGTGCACGACGGAATCGCCTACAGCGCGGGCATGACGCCCCGCCGGGACGGCGTGCTGATCGTCACCGGGATCGTCGGGCGGGATCTGGATATCGCCCGGGCCCGGGACGCGGCCGGGCTGGCGGCCCGTAACGCAATCGCCGCCCTCGGGGGTGCCGCGGTCATCTCCCGGTGTCTGCGGATGACCGTCTACATCGCGTGCGCCCCGGATTTCCTGGAGCTGTCCGCGGTGGCAGACGGTGCCTCGGACGTCCTGGCCGAATGCCTGGGACCGGAGTCCCTCCCGGCCCGCAGCGCGATCGGTGTGTACGCGCTGCCGGCCGGGGCGCCGGTCGAGGTGGAACTCACGGCGGCCCTCGTCCGGTAACCACCGTCAGGACTGATCGGCCCCGTTCCACCACGATTCGAGTTTCTCCGCGGTGACCACATTGCCGAAGTTCTGTGCGACAACGGACACCGACGCATCGTGTGCCGCCCGGCTGTAGGTGGCCGCGCAATCCTCCACGAGCGTGACCCAATACTCGCAGAACAGCGCGCTGCGCAAGCTCGACTCGACACAGACTTCGGTGGCTACGCCGGTGAACAGCAGGGAATCGATGCCCAGCGAACGCAGGGTGAGGTCCAGATTCGTACCGACGAACGCGCTGAACCGGTTCTTCGTGATCACCACATCGCCGTCCCGGGGCGCGACGCCGTAATAGTCCGCTCCGGTTGTGCCTGTGCGGCAGGTGATTCCGGTGCGATCCGCGTCCGACCTGTCCCCCACGCGGCCGAGCCACTGCGGGGTATCGGTGGTTTCGTCGTGCAGGGTGCGGACGAAGACCACCCGCACCCCGGCGGCGCGGGCGCATGCGATGAGCTGATCCAGCCGCGGCGCCATGGCTTGCGGGGCGGTCATATCGAAACCCTTCCCTGCCAATGAGCCCTCGCTCGAGCAGAAATCGTTCTGCATATCGATGACGATGAGGGCGCAGCGCGCGGGGTGGTAGCGGAACGGGATCGAATTCATGGCCGGTGTGTCCTTCCATCCGGGGAATGAATGTGCGGGCTGTTCGGGGGCGGGAATTACCAGATGAGGACCGCGGCGCCCGTGGCCAGCAGCAGCCCGGCGACTACCGGGACGACCAGGTGGCGCACGAGTTCGGTGACCGGCACCCGGCAGAACCCGGCGACCACCACCAGCGAGGACCAGATCACCAGGGTTCCGCCGCCCGTCCAGGTAGCGCCGTTCTGGGCGATGGCCGCCAAGGTCGCGGTATCCATACCGGACTGCGGGGCCAGCGCGGCGGCGATCCCGCCGGTGAGCGGCAGGCCCGCCCACCCGGAACCGTCGAGGCCTACCGCCATTCCGATGAGGAGCATGCTCAGCGCCACGAACACGCCGTTGTCGGGAATATAGGGCTGCAATCGGGTCACGGTGTCGAAGAGGAACGCAGGTGCCGCGGTATCGTCGCCGAGCCCGAGCACCGCGCCCGAGTAGTCGGGGATGCCGAGGTAGACGAAACCTGCCACCGGCAGGATGATGCCCATCGCTTTGAACGCGTACGACAGACCGTCGACGAAATGGGTGGCACAGTGCTCGAGCGCCTCCTCACGCCGCGAGGTCACGGTCACCAGTACCGTCAGCAGCAGGGCGGTGCCACCCACCAGTGACGCGCCCGCGCCGTCGGACCACGGGACGAGGTCGGTGAAACGACCGAGCAGCATGTAGGTCAGCACGACGAGGAAGGCGGCCGGGACGCCGATCGCCCAGGTGCGGGTGAGAGCCGGGCGGTCGGTGATCGTCGCGTCCTTCTCGAATCCGGGCAGTTCCTCGTCGAGCACGTCGACGGGCCGCGGCGCAGGCTTTTCCGGACCGTCGGGCGTGGGCGACCCACCACTCTCAGCAATGACCCGTGCGGATCCACCGTCGGTGTCGGTGCCCTGCTCTGTCCGCGCGAGTATTCCGCGGCGCACGGTCAGCATGTAGGCCAGGGCTGCCGCGGTGATACCGGCGATGAGCGAGATCACCAGGGCGCGATCGGCGATATCGTCGGCGGGTACGCCCGCCCCGCTCGCCGAGATCGACGGGGCGAGACCGATAACGTAGTCGGAGGCGATGGACATGGCCTGACCGGAGATGGCGAGGACGACGGCCGCGCCGAGCGGCGGCAGCCCCGCCTTGATCGCGGCGGGCAGCAGAACCGCACCGATCAGCGCCAGCGCAGGTGTCGGCCAGAAGCACAGTGACAAGAAGTAAGTGAAGACGAACAGCACGAGATAGGCCACCCGTCCGTTGATCATCCAGCGGCTGACCGGGCGCACCATGAGCTCGTCGGAACCGATGGTCCGCATCGCCGCGAGCATCGCGGTCACCGCGGCGATGACGAGGAAGATCTCGAACAGTGCCGAACCCGACGTGATACTGGCGCGGAATACCGCCATCACCGCGTCCGCGGCGTTACCGCTGTAGGCGAGTGCCGTCGCGAAGGTCGCCACTATCGCCGGGATCAAGACGTTCTTACGCAGGGCCATGGCCACGATGAGGGACGCGAGGCCCAGTAAGTACACGAGGTGCGCAATGCCCACGCCGACTCCTTCGATCAACCGACGTGCAGCGGGTACCACGCGGTGCGGCGGCCAGGATCGACTTCCGGATCACGACGCGGATGAGCTGCAGTTTTCTACTGCTGCCGATATTGATCGTCGGGAACCGCAGGGACCAACGGGAAAGTGACCGTATCGGGCTGCGCCTGCTGTGCAGGGTGCACAGAAGATGACATCTGCGTTTCTCGGCGGCGATTTGTGTGAACAACGGCGTACGGATCCCCGCCCTCGGTTTCGAGGCGTACCAGACCCCGCCGGACGAGACGATCGCGGCGGTCGAAACCGCGCTGTCGACGAGTTCGACCACACCATCCAGGCGTACAGGGCGCTCGAGACGCTGCTCGCCGGCGGCAAGGTCCGCGCGATCGGTGTTTCCGATTTCATGCCGGACCACCTGACCAAGCTGCTCGCGGCGATCTCGGTGGTCCCCCGGCAATCCGAACTGCATGCCGGCAAGCGGTCTACGAGTCCCAGCCGGTGCCGGCTGAGCAGAAAGGTCACGACGGGACCGTCGACCTGGGCCTCGGTCAGCGCGAGCTGTTGCCGATCGACGAGCATGGCCTTTGGCGTCTCCTCACCTCGGCATACATCGAGGCCGGCACGACGATGACCGATATCGCGGAACGCACCGGATTACGGCATTCGGTTGTCGTGGACCTCCTTGGCTACCAGCGCGGACAGTTCCCTGACCGTGAACCATTCATGGCAATCGCCCGGGATCTCTGCGCCTGGTTCCCAGTGGGATGAACGAACTCAGCCGGCTGGCTCCAATAGGCCGTCCCCGGGCGGGCCGGGGACCAGCTGTCCCGGTCCCTGGACGGTCAGTATGTCGGGCGCCAAGTTCCCCTACCGGGTGCATGGATCTGGGAATGTCGGTGGTGCCTGCACGGTTGTGAATCGCGTGCAAATCGTAGAAAAATCGTAGAAAGCGGGGGTAGACCCCACGGATGTGCAGGTCAACGGTGGGATAGGCTTTGTCGGTCATGAAGTCGGCTTTCCCGGGTGCTGTCAGCGGTGTGCCCACGACGGTCTACCTCGATCATGCGGCGACCACACCGATGCTGCCCGCCGCGATCGAGGCGATGACGGCTGCCTTCGCGCAGGTCGGAAACGCGTCCTCGCTGCACGGCTCGGGCCGCGCGGCCCGGCGCCGGCTGGAGGAATCGCGCGAATCGATCGCCGCGGATCTCGGCGCCCGCCCCTCCGAGGTCATCCTCTGTTCCGGCGGAACCGAGAGCGACAATCTCGCGGTCAAGGGGATCTACTGGGCGCGGCGGGACGCGGACCCGCGATGTAACCGGATCCTGGCCGCCGCCATCGAGCACCACGCGGTGCTCGATGCCGTGGAATGGCTGGAGCGGCACGAAGGCGCCCGGGTCACCTGGTTGCCGGTGGACGCCGAGGGAATCGTCACCCCGGAGACGCTGCGCGCCGAACTGGCCGCGCATCCCGGCGAGATCGCGCTGGTCACCGTGATGTGGGCCAACAACGAGGTCGGGGCGATCCAGCCGATCCGGGAGCTGGCCGAGATCGCGCGGGACGCCGGAGTGCCGATGCACAGCGACGCGGTCCAAGCCGCCGCGCAGCTGCCGATGGATTTCGGCGCCGCCGGGCTCGCCGCCGCGAGTTTCGCCGGGCACAAACTGGGCGGCCCGCACGGCGTCGGCGTCCTCCTGCTCGGCCGCCAGGTGGGTTGTGTGCCGCTGCTGCACGGCGGCGGGCACGAACGGGACCTGCGCTCGGGGACCTCGGATGTCGCGGCGGTGGCCGGGCTGGCCGCGGCCCTCCGGCAGACCGTGGCCGAGATGCCGGTCCGGTCGGTGGAACTATCCGGTCTGCGTGACGACCTGATCGCGGGCGTGCGGCAGTCCGTCCCGGACGCGATACTCAACGGACCCCACGACGACCGGCGGCTACCCGGTAACGCGCACTTCACCTTCCCCGGCTGCGAGGGGGATTCGCTGCTGATGTTGCTCGATGCCGCGGGAATCGAATGTTCGACCGGTTCGGCGTGTACGGCCGGGGTGGCCTCGCCGAGTCATGTCCTGGTCGCGATGGGTGTCGGGGCCCGCGAAGCGCGAGGGTCGCTGCGGTTTTCCCTTGGACACACCTCGCGGCGGTCCGATATAGAGGCAGTACTGGAAGTACTGCCGCAGGTGGTGGAACGAGCCAGGGCCGCGGGTCTGGCCGGTGCGAGAGGAGGTGCGTAGCGTATGCGAGTGCTCGCCGCGATGAGTGGTGGAGTCGATTCCGCGGTGGCGGCGGCACGGGCCGTCGACGCCGGGCACGAGGTGGTCGGAGTGCATCTGGCGCTGTCGAGTGCGCCCGGCACTCTGCGCACCGGATCGCGCGGCTGCTGTTCGAAGGAGGACGCGGGTGACGCCCGCCGGGCCGCCGATGTGCTCGGCATCCCCTTCTACGTCTGGGATTTCGCGGACCGTTTCAAAGAGGACGTGATCGACGATTTCGTCGAGTCCTACGCGGCGGGGGAGACACCCAACCCCTGCCTGCGCTGTAACGAGAAGATCAAGTTCTCGGCGCTCGCGGATCGGGCCGTGGCGCTCGGCTTCGACGCGGTGGTCACCGGCCACTACGCCCGGCTCGCCGACGGTGTGCTGCGCCGGGCGGTGGACGCGGACAAGGACCAGTCCTACGTTCTCGCGGTGCTGACCGCCGAGCAGCTGTCGCGGGCCATGTTCCCGGTGGGTGATACGCCCAAGCCGCAGATCCGGGCCGAGGCGGCCGAACGGGGCCTGGCGGTCGCGAACAAGCCGGACAGTCACGACATCTGTTTCATCCCGTCCGGGGACACCCGGGCGTTCCTGGGCGCGAAGATCGGCATCCGCCCCGGCGCCATCGTCGACTCGGGCGGCACGGAGCTGGGCCGGCACGAGGGCGTGCACGGATTCACCATCGGCCAGCGCAAGGGGCTGGGCCTGCCCGGGCCGGGCCCCGACGGCAAACCTCGCTACGTCACCGATATCGACCCCGATTCGGGCACCGTGCGCGTCGGCTCGGCCGACGATCTGCTGGTGTGGTCGATCGAGGCCGACCGGGCCATCTGGACCAGCGGCGCGGCACCCACCGAAGCGCTCGACTGTGTGGTGCAGGTCCGCGCGCACGGCGGTACCGCGCCCGCGACGGCCGAGGCGGTCGGTGACGGTCTCGCGGTGCGGCTGCGCGAACCGCTCAGCGGGGTCGCGCGGGGGCAGGCCGTGGTGCTGTACCGGCCCGACAGCGCGGGCGACGCGGTGCTCGGCAGCGGCACCATCACCGCGACCGCGCGTACCGCGCCGGCGGGCGCACCCCGATGAGCCTGTCCGGTCTCCCGGCCGGGATCGCGACGGGGGTGGGGTCGTGGCCGGGCACCGATCCCCGGGAAGCCGCGGCGGTGATCGTCGGCGAGCTGACCGGCCTGCCGCATCTGGTGGAACTACCGGCTCGCGGCGTGGGTGCCGATATGGTCGGGCGGGCCTCGGCGTTGCTCGTGGACATACGTTTCGACACCACCCCGCGCGGCTACCGCCTGGCCGCCCGGCCGGGTTCGGTCTCGCGGCGAGCGAGCGGTCTGCTGCGGACCGATCTGGACGCACTCCAGGAAGCCTGGGAGAACGCCGGGCTGCGCGGGTCCGGCCGCCCGGTGAAAGTGCAGGCCGTCGGGCCGCTGACCCTTGCCGCGCAGGTGGAGCTGGCCGGTGGGCACCGGGTACTGACCGATCGGGGTGCGGTACGAGATCTGGCCGAATCGCTGGCCGAGGGTCTGGCCGCGCATATCGCCGAGGTCGGGTCGCGGCTCGAGGCCGAGGTGGTGCTACAGCTGGACGAACCGTCGCTGGGCGCCGTACTGGCCGGTTCGCTGCGCGGGGCGAGTGTGCTGAACACGGTCGCGGCCGTACCGGAGCCGGAAGCGCTGGCGATCCTGGAAACGGTGCTGGCGTCCCAGGGTGTGCCCACGGTGGTGCACAGTTGCGCGAGCCCGCCGCCCCTGGCCTTCCTGGGGCGGACTTCCGCGGCCGCGCTGGGGTTCGATCCGGCCGCGGTATCGGGTACCGCCGGTCTGGACGCGCTGGGTGAGGCACTGGACGGGGGTAAACAGCTGGTTCTCGGACTGGTGCCCACCACGCGTCCCGCGGCCGCGGTGACCTGGCGCGAGATCGCCGAACCGGGCGCCCGGCTGGTCGATCGGCTCGGTTTCCCGCGCGCCGACCTCGCGCGCCGGGTGACGGTGAGTCCGGCCTGCGGTCTGGCGGCGGCGCCGCTGAGCTGGGCCCGGGACGCGCTGCGCCTGGCCGTCGATACCGCGAAGGCCTTCACGCAGGACCCGGAGTCCCTCGTCGCCGGGTGACGCGGGCTTCGGACGCTCGTCGCCGGATGGTTCCGATGGCACCGTTCGCGGCCGCTGCCGATACCGGCAGCAGGTATTTCGTCACCCGGACCGGGCCGGCCGCGGTGAATCGAGCGATGGAACCGCTGCGGGTCACCGGCGCGCGGGCGGTCGCGAATGAGGCACCAGCGGGCGGCCACCGGCCGGTATCCGCTGTCACCGGCTTGCCGGTCGTAGGGGGCCTCGGTGTGCCGGGAATACCGGGCGACGTGCGGTAACAGTGCTCGGGGGTGTCGGTGTGCTGGACTACCCTGCGAGATGTGAGTGACACCGTTGGCCCCATCGAACAGGACGATGTCCGCGGAGCAGCCGCTCCCGCCCCGGCCGGCGGCGAAGAGCGGGTGCGCTGGCAGGAGCTCGCCGATACGGTGCGCGAGCATCAGTTCCGCTACTACGTGCGGGACGCGCCGATCATCTCCGACGGCGAATTCGACATGTTGTTCCAGCAGTTGCTGGCGCTGGAGGAACGCCATCCCGACCTGCGCACGCCCGATTCGCCGACGCAGCTGGTGGGCGGTGGTTTCGCCACCGATTTCACCCCGGTCGACCATCTCGAGCGGATGCTGTCGCTGGACAACGTGTTCTCCGCGGCGGAGATGCGGGCCTGGGCAGCCCGCGTCGAGGAGGAGACCGGCCCGGACCTGCACTATCTGTGTGAGGTGAAGATCGACGGCGTGGCGTTGAACCTGGTGTACCGCAACGGGAAACTGGAACGCGGCGCGACCCGGGGCGACGGTCGCACGGGCGAGGACGTCACCCTCAATGCCCGCACCATCGAGGACATCCCGCGCGAACTGAACGCCGATTCCGAGTTCCCGATCCCGGAACTGCTGGAAGTGCGCGGTGAGGTGTACTTCCGGTTGGAGGATTTCGAAACGCTCAACGCGGCGATCGTGGCCGAGGGCAAACCGCCGTACGCCAACCCCCGCAACACCGCGGCCGGTTCGCTGCGGCAGAAGGACCCCTCGGTCACCGCGCGGCGGCGGCTGCGGATGATCTGCCACGGGCTCGGGCGCACCGAGGGTTTCACGCCGCGGTCCCAGCACGAGGCCTACCGCGCGCTGGCGGCCTGGGGCCTGCCGGTGTCCGCGCACACCCGGTTGGTGCAGGGTGTGGACGCGGTACTCGAACGGATCTCCTACTGGGCCGAGCACCGCCACGATATCGAGCACGAGATCGACGGCCTGGTGGTGAAGGTCGATGAACTGTCGCTGCAGCGGCGGCTCGGCGCCACCTCGCGGGCACCGCGCTGGGCGATCGCCTACAAGTACCCGCCCGAGGAGGCCACCACCACGTTGCGCAACATCGCGGTGAACGTCGGCCGGACCGGCCGGGTCACCCCGTTCGCGATGATGGAGCCCGTCGTGATCGCCGGTTCCACCGTCTCCATGGCGACCCTGCACAATGCGGCCGAGGTCGTGCGCAAGGGGGTGCTGATCGGGGATACGGTCACCATCCGCAAGGCCGGGGATGTGATTCCGGAGGTGCTGGGTCCGGTGGTGGACGCCCGCACCGGCGACGAGCGGGCTTTCGTGATGCCCACCCACTGCCCCGAATGCGGGACCGAACTCGCCTACGAGAAAGAGGGCGACGCCGATATCCGCTGCCCCAACCAGCGGAGCTGCCCCGCGCAGTTGCGGGAGCGGGTGTTCCATATGGCCGGTCGCGGCGCCTTCGATATCGAGGCACTGGGTTACGAGGCGGCGATCGCGCTGCTGAACTCCGGCGCGATCACCGACGAGGGTGATCTGTTCGATCTCGACGCCGACCGTTTGCGCAACGTCGCGCTGTTCGTGAACAAGAACGGCAGTCTCTCGGCGAACGGCAACCGGCTGCTGAGCAATCTGGCCGCTGCCAAGGACCGCCCGCTGTGGCGGGTCCTGGTCGCGCTGTCCATCCGGCATGTCGGGCCGACCGCCGCGCGGGCGCTCGCGGCCGAATTCGGCAGTCTGGAACGGATCGAACAGGCATCACTGGAGGAGCTGGCGGCCGCCGAGGGCGTCGGACCGACCATCGCCACCGCCGTCGCGGAATGGTTCGCGGTCGACTGGCATCGCGCCATCGTGGACAAATGGCGGGCCGCGGGGGTGCGGATGGAGGACGAACGCGATGAATCCATCCCCCGCACGCTCGAGGGGCTGTCCATCGTGGTGACCGGCTCGCTGGAGGGGTTCTCCCGCGACGGTGCCAAGGAGGCGATCCTCCTGCGCGGGGGCAAAGCCGCGGGGTCGGTATCGAAGAAGACGGCCTTCGTCGTCATCGGGGAATCACCCGGGTCCAAGGCCGCCAAGGCCGAGGAACTCGGGGTGCCGATCCTGGACGAGAACGGTTTCCGCGTCCTGCTCGAATCCGGCCCGGACGCGGTCGGGTCCGGCCCGGCGGCGGAGGCCGAATCGGCGGAGTAACGGCGGCGCGGTCGGAGGACACGACCCGGTACCGATCCTGCGGGACCGGGTCCATACACGGCAGGATGGCGGGATGTTGCGCAGTTTTCGGGTGTCCAACCACAAATCGCTGGCCGACCTACAGGAATTGCGGTTGACCCGCGGCGCGACCGCGCCGGTCGCGGTGCCGGTGACCGCGGTGCACGGGGGCCCGGCCGCCGGTAAGTCCAATCTGGTCGACGCCCTGGGGCATATGCGGGACGCGGTGCTGCACTCGGTGAGCGGCTGGGACCCCTACGCCGGTCCGGTCCGGGCTCCACATCTCGCGCTGCCCGGGCAGCCGAGCGACTTCGAGGCCGTTTTCATGGCCGAGGGCGTGCCCTACACCTACGGTTTCCGGTTGGACGCCGCCGATGTCGCCGCCGAATGGCTCTACAGTCATCCGCGGTCACGCAGGCGGATCGTCTTCGAACGCGAGGGTGAGGCGATCCGGGTCGGGCCGATGTTCGAGCCGGCGCGGTTCGGGATCACCGCACTGGTGCCGCTGGTGCGCCCGAACGCCCTGCTGCTGAGCCTGGCGGGGCAGATGTACGCCGAGGCGCTGGTCCCGGCCTACCGGTGGTTCGAGACCATGCTCGAGGTGGTGGCCGGTTCCGCCGATATCACCTCGATCGAGCTGCGGCTGGGTTCGCACCTGTCGCGGTCCGCCGAGAACGCCGCCCGGCTGCTGACCCTGCTGCAATCCGCGGACCTCGGTATCACCGATCTGCTGATCGCGCAGAACGACCCCGGCTACGCCGACTACCTGCGCGACCTCGACGCCGATATCGCCGTGCTCGCGGAACAGACCGATCGAGCGGCCGGTTCGGCGGCCTATGCCGCGCAGCTGGAACAGGACAGCGGTGTGAACGCCACCGCGCTGGCCCGCGAACTGACCAATATGCGCAATGCGCGCGATGCGCTCTACACCCGGATGGCCGGGCGGCACGGTGTCGGACTACGGCTCGTACACACCGATGTGGAGCCGGTTTTCACCCTGGCCGAGGAATCCTCGGCGACCTGGGCCCTGCTGCGGTTGCTACCGATACTGCTCGACTCGCTCGACGCCGGGAAAGTGCTCGTGGTCGACGATATCGGGGCGTGGCTGACGGTGGAGGAGACCGACCGGCTCGTGCAGCTGTTCCAGAATCCGGAAACCAATACGCGCGGTGCGCAACTGGTGTACACGACCGGCGATCGGGCCCTGGTGGACCGGGGCAACGGCCGTTCCGCGCGTACCCGCACCAGTGTCTGGACCGTCCGGCGTTCCGCGGGCGGTGCCAGCACTCTCGCGGTGTTTTGAATCCCGGTCGCCGCGGCGGCGACCGGGATCCGGTTCTACCGGCTGGGTTCGGGCAGTTTGCAGCCCATCTTCGGGTTGAGGCCGACGTAGTTGAGTGGACCGGCCACCACGGTCACCGCCAGCGTCGCGAAGTGGGAGCACTGCTCCGGTGGTTCATTGAAATAGCCCCGTTGCCACGCGGCGACGATCCCCGCCACGAACCAGACCAGTACTACGAGGCTTGCTACTCGGCTACCCATTGCACCTGCTCGAATCGTTTGATTCCGGCATGACGATCGCTTCCTTTCATGTCCGGTGGGTCTGAGATACCCCGTCCCGCGCGACTCATGCGCGGGGTCACCCGTCTCGCAGAAGTGATGGTCCGCGGCCCGGGCGGCCGAAATTTCGCCGCCTCAGCGTCTCCCGGCCGAACAAGTCATCGGTGCGGAAAGGAACGGGCCGGGCGGTCGTCCGTCCTGGTGGGACAGGAGATACGAGAGCGCACGCCGGGTGCCGCCGGCGCGACGCCCTTCGGGGCGGCACCGGCCACCGAATCGCGACGCCGCGGGCGTCGGCGGCCGAGACGCCGCCGCGGGGCCTAGCATGGGGGAGTGTTCGAACTGGCGATGCTGGCGATCATGGTGGCCGCACTGGTGGGAATGCTCGTGCTGGTGTTCCGTGGGCGGCGGGGTGGGCGTATGCCCACGGACGCGGAGATGGGTTCGCTCTATCTGACGGGGGTGAGTCCGCGCCCGGAGGCGATGGGCGAGCAGTTCGTCACCGTCACCGGGAACCTGTCCGGGCCGTCCGAGCCGGGGAAGGTGGTCTACGGGCGCATGGTGTGGGATGCCGCCTATTGGCCGTCGGTCGGGGACACGCTCACCGTCGCCTACCCGCCGGGTAGGCCGGACCGGTGGCGCGTCGTCGAGCCGGGCGCCGACCGCTAGTCCTCCGCCGCGGGACCCAGCCCAGGACGGTGGCGACGATTCCGGCGAGGTAGCCCAGCCGCGCGATCTCCGAGGGCCGGAAATCGGGCCCGCCGGGACGGCCGAGCAGGAGCGCCTTGCTGGAGGGTCCGAGCGGTGCGGCGGCCAGTTTGGTGTCCATATCGCGCCAGATCTCGGGGACCCAGTCGGCGTTGCCGTCGAGTGCGATCGGTTTCTGCAGCGGCATCCACGGCACCGACGCCGCCTGGGTCTGCGGGGCGCTCTGACTGCCCACCACGCGGTAGGCGCCGTGCGTCCCCATGTCCAGGACAGTGCTCCAGCCGACCCGCAGCACCCGCGGAACCCCGTCGACCAGCACTTGGAGCCGATCGTCGCGGGCGTTGGCCACATTGTCGATCAATTCGAGCTCGCGATGGGTGTCGAGCACGCCGGAGTAGGGACGGATGGAATCGACGCGGACATCGCCGAGCGATTCCGCGGCGGTGATGAGAGTGTCGGGCAGGGCGTTGGGGGCGATCTCGACCACGAGATCGTCGACCGCGTAGCCGGCGCCACGCTCCACCACGTCCAGGGAAAGGATGTCGGCGCCGACCGTTCCCAGTGCTACGGCTAGCGACCCGAGGCTTCCCGGACGATCCGGAAGTTGCACGCGGAGCAGGTATGACACGTGCGTTTCCCTTTCCTTCTGCGGCCGAGGCTTACAACGAATACCCGGTCTGCCCATCCTTACACCCATTGCCGAGGGTTATCGAGTCGAATTGTGCGCCCGGAACGGGGGTCACAGGTGGCGAATGGTGTGAAATGCCTAACTTTCGGACTTCGGCGCGGCCCGCGGCGGGCTCCGGCGGACCCCCGCGCGGACCGGCAGGCCGCGGCCCGCGCGGCCTGCCGGGCAACCCGGTCCGGCCACACCACTAGGCTGTTCGATGCTTGTGATCCGCAGTCCAAAACTATCGCCGAAAGGGGTTCGCGGTGACCGCCATCTCCCGCGACGAGGTCGCACACCTCGCCCGGCTGTCCAGGCTCGCCCTGTCCGAGGACGAACTCGACCAGTTCGCCGGGCAGCTGGATTCGATCCTCAGCCATGTGCGGACCATCTCCGAGGTCGCCGCCGCCGATGTCCCGGCCACCGCGTCGCCGGATCCGGTGACGAACGTGACCCGCCCCGACGAGGTCCGCCCCGGTCTCACTCCGGATCAGGCGCTGTCCGGCGCACCCGCCGCCGAGGACCAGCGGTTCCTGGTTCCGCAGATCCTGGGGGAGGGCGAATGAGCGCGAGCGAACTGACCCGGCTCGGCGCGGCCGACCTCGCGAGCCGCATCCACGGTGGCGAAGTCTCCTCGGTGGAGGTGACCCGGGCCCATCTGGACCGGATCGCCGAGGTCGACGGGGAGTACCACGCCTTCCTGCACGTCGCCGAAGAGCAGGCGCTCGCCGCCGCGGCCGAAGTAGACGCCGCCCTGTCCGCCGGTGAGGTGCCCGCCTCGCCGCTGGCGGGGGTGCCGCTGGCGCTCAAGGATGTGTTCACCACGACCGATATGCCCACCACCTGCGCGTCGAAGATGCTCGAGAACTGGGTTGCGCCCTACGACGCCACGCTGACCACCCGGCTCCGGGCCGCCGGGATCCCGATTCTGGGCAAGACCAATATGGACGAGTTCGCGATGGGCTCCTCCACCGAGAACTCCGCCTACGGACCGACCCGTAACCCGTGGGACACCACCCGCGTCCCCGGCGGCTCCGGCGGCGGCTCGGCGGCGGCGCTGGCGTCCTATCAGGCGCCGCTGGCCATCGGCACCGATACCGGCGGCTCGATCCGGCAGCCGGCCGCGGTTACCGCGACCGTCGGCACCAAGCCCACCTACGGCACCGTGTCCCGGTACGGACTCGTCGCCTGCGCGTCCTCGCTCGACCAGGGGGGCCCGTGCGGCCGGACGGTGCTGGACACCGCCCTGCTGCACGAGGTGATCGCCGGACACGATCCGCGCGATTCCACCTCACGTGACGTCCCGGTCCCGGCCGTGGTCGACGCCGCCCGGAAGGGCGCGTCGGGCGATCTGCGCGGGGTGAAGATCGGTGTGGTGAAGGAACTGCACTCCGACAGCTACCAGCACGGTGTGCTCGCCTCCTTCGACGCCGCGGTCGGCGTGCTGAAGGATCTGGGCGCCGAAGTGGTCGAGGTGTCCTGCCCGCATTTCGAGTACGCCCTGGCGTCCTACTATCTGATCCTGCCCAGCGAGGTCTCCTCCAACCTGGCCCGTTTCGATGCCATGCGCTACGGACTGCGGGTGGCCGACGACGGGCACCACAGCGCCGAGCAGGTCATGGCCGCGACCCGCGCCGCCGGATTCGGCCCGGAGGTCAAACGACGGATCATGATCGGCACCTACGCGCTCTCGGCGGGCTACTACGAGGCCTACTACGGCCAGGCGCTCAAGGTCCGCACGTTGATCGCGCGCGATTTCGACAAGGCCTACGAGCAGGTCGACGTGCTGGTGTCCCCGACCAGTCCGTTCACGCCGTGGAAACTGGGCGAGAAGGTCGACGATCCGCTGGCCATGTACCTGTCCGATCTGTGCACCCTGCCCACCAACCTGGCCGGACATCCGGCCATGTCGGTCCCGTCCGGGCTGAGCCGTGACGACGGGATGCCGGTGGGCCTGCAGATCATGGCGCCGGCGCTGGCCGACGACCGGTTGTACCGGGTGGGCGCGGCCTATGAGGCGGCCCGCGGCGATATCGCCTGACGCCGATCCGCCGGGAGCGGCGAGAGTTCACCGAGGGCGGTGGTCCGAACGGGCCACCGCCCTCGGTGTTCCCGGCGTGGATCGGGCGTTCGCGCGAGGCGGCGATACGGGAGCGGGTCAGCGAGCGTGCAGACGCTCGGCTTCCCGTTCGACCGCGGTGGTCATCCCGGGGAACCCCTTCTTGAAGCCGCGCCCGAACAGCAGGCCGACCAGCGGGGCGAGCCAGCCGTCGAGCTCGAAATGGGACTCGTAGCGGGTGCGGTCGCCGGCCAGGGGGGTCAGTGTGTGCGAGCGTTTACTGCGCAGCGCGCCGAGCGGGATCGGTTTCATGGAGTAGCTGAATTCCCGGCCCGCGGTGACGCTGCGGATCCATTCGCGCATCCGGATCGGCCGGGGCGCGAGCTGCTCGACCCGCATATCGATCGGCGCATTCACCGTCAGCTCCGCTCGGCAGCGGCTGATGAACGGATTCCAGTCGCCGTACCGGTCGAAATCGGTGAGCACCGACCACACCACCTCGGCGGGAGCGTTCACCTCGACCACGTCGTCCACAACAAGCACGTCCCCAAATTAGAACGTGTTTCAATCGTGGTCAACCGGTCCGGGCGGGTGGCGGCGTGGTGGCCGGCAACAGGTGCACCCCGGTCGGAAACGCGGGGTCCGGTGGGGCGGCAGCGGGCGGGGGCGCGAAGCCGGGCAACCATCGGGCATACGGCAGCAGCAGACGGGTGAACGCGGGCCGCGGCAGGCCGATGGCGCGGCGGGGCCGCACGGACCCGACCGGGATGCGGACACCGGGTGCCGCCGTGCGCCGGATCCGCCGGTGCAGGCGGCGGATCCCGAAGACCAGGGCGGCCATCGTCGCCAGGCCGAGCGCGACCGCGCGCAGCAGCCAGGGACGGGTCGGATGGTCCGTGGCGGCCTGGGCCGCCACCTGGCTCAATGTCTCCGCCACCGGGACCCCGTAGTGCTGCCGGCGCGAATTCAACTCCACCGCGGTGGCCGCGATCCCGGCGAGAGTCTCGCAGCGGGTGCGCACCACCGGTTCGGTATGCGTTTCGCAGGCCTGGTGCAGCCGGACGCTCAACGTCCGGTCCAGGGCCTGCCGGGCCCACGGCCCCAGCGGGGCGCCGGTGCGATCGGCGTACCGCAGCAGGTCGTACCCGAGGTCGTGTGCCATACAGGCGGTATCGAATTCCGGTGGCAGCTCGACCGGCGAGGAACAATCGCCGTCCGGAGCCACGAGCACGCCCTGCCGGACGACGGGCTGGTAGCCGAGACGGTCCGCGAAATCCCGGGGGATGGCCGCCACGGAGTCCGCCACCGTGTCACCCGAGGTCAGGTCCACCACCGCCAGCCCGGCCGGCGCCGTGACCGAACCGTCGATACCGACGGCCTCGGAGGTCGGCGCCGGCACGGCGGTGATCACCAGACCGAACAGCGCGGCACCGGTGAACGCCGGCAGCGAGATCCGCCGGAACCGGCGCCGGGGCCGGCGCGGGTGATCGTTACGGGGTGAAGCCACGAAGGGACACCTTAAGCGTTAGGGAGCGGTGGGCCCGCACGGCAGGTCCCGCTCCCGGCAGCCACGACCGCCGCGACGGCGGCCCGCATCCGCCCGGCAAACCCGGCGCCGCGGAGGTAGCGGAGCGTGTCAGGCCGGGCCGCAGCCGGGCAGCGCGGTCCCCTGATCGGTGTCGTACCGGTGGCCGTGTCCCGGTGGCGCGCCGAGGGCGCCCAGCAGGTCCGCGGTGGTCTGCAGGAAACCGACCACGGGCAGCCAAGGGGGGATCGGTGCGTCAGGACGGGCGGCGGTGAGGTCCGGTGGCCGCCACAGCAGGTCGAGTGACCAGTGCACGACCGGATCGGACGTATTGGCCAGTACCGCGGTGCGCGCACCGGGCGCCGGCCCACCACCGCCCGGCATCCCGGCCCACAGCGCCGAGCACACCCGGCGGTTCTGCTCGGCGGCGCCCGCGAACACCGCGCTACCGCCGAGCGCGCCGAGGCTCTGTCCGTACAGGTGCAGCCGGGGCGGATCCGGCATCGTGGCGATGTGCTGTTCGACGGCGGCGACCAGCGCCCGCGCCGAAGCCGCCGCCGCGTCTCGGCCGAAGACGAAGGTGGCCCAGCTCGGCGTGTTCGAGTACTGCAGCGCGACCACCGCCACATCGCCACCGAATCGGGTATCGACACCGTGCAGCGCCCGCGGGTCCACCCAGCCCGATCCGGTGGGCACGGCGATCACCAGATCGGAGCGGTCGAAGCCACCGGCCCGATCCAGTTCCCGGACCGCCAGCGCGGCGCGCGCGGCCAGGTCCGGCGCCGAGCGGAGTCCGATATAGACCCGGACCGCGCCCGGCGGCCCGGCGGTGACGAACCGCTGCCCTTCGCGCCCCAGCGTCGACCAGTTCACCATCGACTCGGCGCTTCCGGACCGGGTCACCGCCACCGGCCGGACCAGGCCCGGATCCGCGGCGGCGTTCGCGGCGGCATAGGTCCGGTCGCCCCAGCCCACCGCCGCGGGGACCGCGAACAGGGCCATCGGCAGGCCGGCGACCACCGTCATCACCAGCGCCCGGGACCAGCCGATACGTCGGAGCAACCGGCCGCACCCGCGGACCACCGCCACCGTCGCGACGGTGAGCAGGGTCGCGCCGACCGCCCACCCCACCCAGTGGCCCGGGCCGGTCGGCGCCACAACCATCGCCGACCGCAGGGTGTGTTGCCACCGCGCGGCGTACACCACCGCGCCGAGGACGCCGGTCGCGGTGGCCGCGAACACCAGCCGACGGGCTCGCGGTGTGGCGGCGGGGACGCGCCTCGCGAAGTACCGGATCACGAGACGGGGGAGCCGCGCGATACCCAGGGCCAGGACCACGGTCACCGCGGTGAGTACGGCCTGCGCGGCCGCGGTCCGGGGCAGCAGGCCGGGTGCCAGGGATACCGCGGTCCCGGCACCGACGGCGAGTGTGGTCGCCACCGGTGGCCAATGCCGTGGCAACCGGGTGCGGACGTAATCGAGCAAGGCCTTGCGAGATCGGGGTTGTGCGGGGGCCGGGACGGCATCGGCCGGGTCGGAGTGAGGACGGGGTTGCGAGGGTGCCGGGACATCGTCGGGTCGGCCGGTGTGGGGTCCCGACGATGTCGGGACGTCGCCGGGCCGGGCGGGTAACGCGACGTCGTCGGGTAGGTCGGTGTGGGGCCGTGGCCGGGAGAGTGCCGGGACGTCGTCCGGTGGGCCGGTGTGGGGCCGGGGGCGCGCGGGTGCCGGGACGTCGTCCGGTGGGCCGGTACGGGGTCGTGGCCGAGAGGGTGCCGGGACGTTGCCGGGGAGGCCGGTGCGGGCCCGGGAGTGCGACGGGGCCGGGACGGGTACGGCTGTCGTCGTGTCAGACATGGGAACCCCCGGTGACGGCGTGGTACGAGCGGATCGGACGGCGGGTCCCGGCCGCCGGAAGCAGCGGCGCGGCGACCGGGCGGCCCAGGAACAGGACGGCCATGACGAGCAGGAGCAGGCCGCAGATCCGCGGCAGCCACGCGGTGACGGCGTCGGTCAGGACAAAGTCCTCCACGACCGGTACGCCGTAGTCCTGCCGCATCGAGTTGAGGTCCACGGCGATCTCGGCGGCCTCGGCCAGCACGGCGCAGCGGGCGCGCGGCAGCAGCTGCGGCCGCTGCGCGCACGCGGTGTGCATCCGTTCGGCGAGTGCCCGGTCCAGCTCCTGCCGGGCCCAGGGGCCGAGCGGGGCGCCGGTGCGGTCGGCGTACCGCAGCAGGTCGTAGCCGAGGTCGTGGGCCTTGCAGGCGGTATCGAACTCCGCCGGCAGCGGTACCGGGGAGGAACACGATCCGTGCGGCGCGACCAGCATCCCGTCGACCCGCGCCGGGGTGTACCCGGCCACCGCGCGGAAGTCCGCGGGTACCGCGGCGACCGTCCCTGGTGTGGTGAGCGCGCGGACCGCCGCCGCGGCGGCCGGCCGGGGTGCGGGACCGGCGGCATCGGCCGCGGGCGCCGACAGCAGGGATACCACCGCGGCGAATCCGGCCGCGGCGGTCGCCGCGCGCCGCGCGGTCTGCGGGGACAGCCGGGCCGGGTGGCGCACGGCATTGTTCGAGACAGCCATGGCCGAGGACGTTATGAACGGAAGACGGTCGCGGCCGTCCCGCTCGGGTGGGGTTTGCGCGCCGGTCCCGGAACCTACGCCGGTACGGGGCTAGCCCCGGTGTACCGGCCGTAATTCACCCCACGGTATGAGGTGCGCCGAGGCCGGAGTTCCTAGTGTCGGGGGCATGAACGATACGAGCATCGCGGTGCCGGTGCGCCCGCGGCGGGGCCTGTGGGGCCTGATCGTCGGCCTGGGCCTGCGCTGGTGGCTCGATGCCGCCTCGGTCCTGACGGCGGTGACACTGTTCGCGGTGGCGTGGCCCACCCTGCATCTCACCCACGATGTGCCCGCGCCGCTCGCGCCGCTGATCGCCGCGTTCGCCGCGGTGCCGGTACTGCTGATGAGCAGGAACGCGTTGCTGGGCTGGGCGGTCTCGGCGGGCTCGGCGCTGTTCATCGCGTTGGCCGTGCCGAACCTGCCGGGGGAGGAGATCCCCGTCCAGGTGGTGCATATCGTCGCGCTGTACTTCCTGGTGTTCGCGGTGGCCCTGCGCTCGCCACTGCAACTGGTCGCGGTGGTGTGGGGGGCGACCTCGCTGCTGCTGGGCGCGGCACTGTCGGCCGAGGGTATCGACGCCGACCCGTGGGCCTGGCCGGTCTCGCTGGGCGGGCTGCTCTTCGTCGCGCTGCTGGTGCGGTCGCTGATCCGCTCCCGGTCCGAACTGAGCAAGCAGACCGAACTCAGCGATCTGGAACGGGCACGCCGCACGATTCTCGAGGAGAAGGCGCGCATCGCGCGCGACCTGCACGATGTGGTGGCCCACCATATGTCGCTGGTGGTCGTGCAGGCGCAGACCGCGCCCTACCGGGTGGAGGGTGTGAACGACGCGGCGCGCGCCGAGTTCGAATCGATCGGCGCGACCGCACGGGAGGCGCTGAACGAGATCCGGGGGCTGCTCGGTGTGCTGCGCAGCGACGGACAGCTCGCCGAGCACGCGCCGCAACCGACCGCCGCCGATCTGGAAGCACTGTTCATCGGCGCGGCCCGCGCCGGGGTGGATCTCACCTGGTCGGTCGACGGAACGCTGGCCGCGGTCCCGGATACCGTCGGTTCCGCGCTGTACCGGATCGTGCAGGAATCGCTGGCCAATGCCGGCCGGCACGCCCCGGGCGCACCGGTGCGGGTGACGATCGCCTGCACGGGGGAGGTCGACCTCACCGTGATCAACGGGCCGGGCAGCGGTGCCACCGGCGGTGGTACGGGCGGGCACGGTATCCCGGGTATGCAGGCGCGCGCGCTCGCCGTCGGCGGCCGGCTCGACGCGGCACCCGCCGCCGACGGCGGATTCCGGGTCCACGCGCGGTTGCCGTTCACGCCCGCCGCGGAGTTCGCGCTGCCCGCCGCCGCACAGCCGGGTGCGCGCTGACCCGGAGGTTCCGCCGGACGCTCGGCGCACGCCGGTTTCCTCCGGGAATTAAGCTGGGCCCGTGGCAATAACCGTGTTGATCGCCGACGATCAGGCCATGGTGCGGCAAGGATTCGGAGCATTGCTCGCCGCCCAACCCGATATCAGTGTCGTCGGCGATGCGCCCAACGGAAAAGTGGCGGTCGCCGAATCGGCGCGGTTACGACCCGATGTGGTGCTGATGGATGTGCGTATGCCGGAGATGAACGGGCTCGACGCGGCCCGCTCGATTCTGGGGGCCGGATTCGATCCGCCGGTGCGCGTGCTCATGCTCACCACCTTCGATATCGACGACTACGTCTATGAAGCCCTCGGGATCGGCGCCAGCGGATTTCTGCTCAAGGACGCCCCGGCCGAAGAACTCGTGCGGGCGGTACGGGTGGTCGCCGCCGGGGAGGCGCTCCTCGCGCCGACCGTCACCCGCCGGCTCATCGCGGAAGTGACCACCCGCCGCGCGGCCCGGCGCGCCCCGGCCCCGGCGCTGGCCTCATTGACCCCGCGCGAGCGCGAGATACTCGAACTCATCGCCCGCGGTATGTCGAATACCGAAATCGCCACGGCGCTGTTCATCGCCGAGCAGACGGTCAAAACTCATGTGTCCAAGGTCTTCACCAAATTGGATCTACGCGACCGCGCGCAGGCGGTGGTGCTGGCCTACGAATCCGGGTTGGTCACCCCCGGCTGAACGGACTGTCAGGTATTCCATGAAGTGCCCTGATTCCCGTTGTCACGGGGGAAACGGCGCGCTGTGCCCGGTAGGCTCACCAGTCTGTCGGTCGCCTGAAGGGGGTCGTGTTGCTCAACAACGGTGACGTGTTCGCCGGGTTCACCGTCGAGCGGTTGCTCGGTGAAGGCGGAATGGGCGCCGTATATCTGGCCCGGCATCCGCGGCTCGGGAAACAGACCGCGTTGAAGCTGCTCAAACCGGAACTGTTCGCCGACGCCGCGATCCGCACCCGGTTCGAACGGGAAGCCGATCTCGCCGCCGCGCTCGACCATCCGAGCATCGTCACGGTCTACGACCGGGGTGCGGAGGGCGATCACCTGTGGATGTGCATGCAGTACATCGACGGCGCCGACGCCGGCACGGTCAATCCGCTGGCCCTGGCTCCGGAGAAAGCGGTCCAGATCATCGCCGGCGTGGCCGACGCGCTCGACTACGCGCACGGTAGGGGGGTTCTGCACCGTGATGTGAAACCGTCCAATATCCTGCTCGCCCGCGCCAATCCCGGGCAGGGCGAACGCGTTTTCCTCACCGATTTCGGATTGGCCCGGTTACGCGCGGAAACGGTGCGGTTGACCCAGACCGGTATGTTCACCGCCACCCTCGCCTTCGCTTCGCCGGAACAGATGACCGGCGGTGACATGGACGGCCGATCGGATCAGTATTCACTGGCCTGCGCGCTGTACTGGCTGCTCACCGGCATGGCGCCGTTCGATTCACCCAATCCCGCCGACATCATTCACGGCAATCTGCAGCTCGCCCCGCCGCCGCTGGCAGTGAAACGCCCGGGGCTGCCGGCGGGACTGGATCCGGTGCTGGCGAAGGCGATGGCCAAACATCCCGGCCACCGCTACCGCACCTGTGTCGAGTTCGCGCGGGCCGCCGAACAGGCGCTCACCGCCCCTGCGCCCACACAGACCTATGCGCCGCCGACCGAGGCGAGCGGTCCGGGGGCGGTGTATCCCGGTGCGGCGGGCGGTTATTCGGCCGGACCCGGTACTGCGCCGGCACCTGCGGGACCGCCCGGTGCGCCCGCCGGACCACCGGGTGCGGTCGCGGGGGCGACCGGCGGTTATGCCGAGAGCGGATATGCGGGCGTCCCGGCCGCTCGCGCCGGTGCCGCGCTGCCGCCCGGTGCGCCGGGGCCCGCCGTGGAACGCACCGGTGGCGCGACGAACGCTCCGGCCGGTGCGCCCGTGCGTCCGGGGGATGCCGAACACACCGGCGCCCAGCCGGTCGTGACACCGCCGGCGCCGCGCCCGGGGACGGTCGTGGAACACACCGGCCCCACCGGAGCGCCGCAAAGCGTGGGTGTGGAGCACACCGGGGGGATGCCCGTGCAGGCCGTCCCGCGGCCGCCGGCGCCCGGGCAGTACCACGGCTATCATCCGGCTCCGGCCGCGCGACGGCGCAGCCGGGCGGGGTGGATCGCGGTGGCCATCCTGATCCCGCTCATCGTGCTGGCCGTGATCGTGGCGGCTGTTCTGGTGGTGCTGGGCAGCAACGATTCCGGTTCCGAGGGAGCGCCGGCCGCCGCTGCGCCCTCTACACTCGAACACGGCCCGGGCGGCACAAGCGGCGCATCCGAGACCGGCGAGTCGCCGGGAACAGAGCCGGGCGATCGCACCCGGCGGCTGTTCTCCACGCTGCTGCCGCAGGGGTCGGAGCTGGACGGTTTCGGGTATCAGGACGCGCTGTGCAGTCAGTACGAGCCCGGTGACCAGATCCCGATACTCGAGGTGGTGCCGGTCTTCGACGAGGTCTTGGAAACCCGTCCGTGGGAATCGATCTGGGACTGCCGGCAGCGCTCGCTGGAGGCCACCCGGCTCGACTACACGATCATCACCTACCCGGATGCCGAGGACACCATGGAGGTGATCGAGAGCCTGCCGCCGCACGATTCGGTCTCCGGTGCCAAGAGTGGGGAACCCTATACCGCGCATCTGTGGGAGGAACCCGGCGATCGGGGCCGATCCACCGCGAACATGGTGGTCGGTTTCGGTGCCAGAACCGATTCGCCGCGGAGCAATTCGCTGTTGTTCGTCCGCTACTGGGGTGCGGGAGCCCGCGGCGATATCGACCGGTGGTGGTCGGCCGCCCCACTGTGAGCGCCGCCGTGCGGCGGGTGGCTGTCAGGCGTCGACGGTGCGCCGGGCCGTGGTGCGTTCGTCGGCGCCGATCCGGCCGTCGCCGAGGGTGACGACCCGATCGCAGTAGTCGACCGCGCCCCGGTCGTGGGTCACCATCACCACCGAGTTGCCGGATCCGGCCACCCCGGCCAGCAGTTCGAGGATCGACGCGCCGGTCTTCGAATCGAGATTGCCGGTGGGCTCGTCGGCCAGGATGAGCGGCGGGTCCATGATCAGCGCGCGGGCCACCGCGACCCGCTGCATCTGGCCGCCGGACAATTCGGCCGGCCGGTGTTCGGCACGGGACGCCAGCCCGACCCGGTCGAGCAGTTCCAGCGCCCGCGGCCGGGCCTTCCGGAGCCCGGTACCGTCCAGCAGTTTCGGAACGGCCACGTTCTCCCAGGCCGTCAGCGTGGGCAGCAGATTGAAGAACTGGAACACGAAGCCCACCCGGTGGCGGCGGAACTCCGACTGCCGCTCCTCGTCCAGATCGCCGATCTCGTCGCCCTGGAAGCGGATCGACCCGGAATCGGGGCGGTCCAGCGCGCCGAGCATATGCAGCAGGGTGCTCTTCCCCGATCCGGACGGCCCGATCACCGCGGTGAATTCGCCGGCCTCCAGCCGCAGATCGATACTGTCGAGCGCTCGGACCGGTTGTTCGCCGACCCGGTACTCCTTCACCACATCGGTCAGTTCCAGCATCGCCGGCTGCGTCATCGCCACCCCGTCTTCCACGGATGTTCGGTCGGTCCGCGCGGCCCGGTCAGGCCACCGGCACGGGTGACGCCGTGCGCGCGTCGAGAACCGCGTAGAGCACGGGTTGTTCGGTCGCCAGCTCGAGCCGGGCCTCTTCGGCGGTCCAGCAGCGGCCCGGGTCGAGCTCCAGCTTGGCGTCCAGATGAATGTTCCACCGATAGCGCAGCGCCGCAAGTACTCCCTGCGGGCCGCCGAACAGACGGTCGAGGTGCGGGATGTCGTCGAAGAGGTCCGGTCGCGCCGGATCGTGGGCAGCCCGGTCGAGGACGGTGTGCAGGATCTCGGTGCGCAGGTGCTGATCTTCCCAAGACATGATCCGAGCCCTTTCGGTCGGGGGCCTGGTTTTCGCCGGCCCGGTGGTTCGGCGACCTCGTGTTCCACGTTAGGAATCCGGCGCCGGTAAATCGTCGTGCCGTGGATGTGAATCGCTGTCCTACCGTGGTCGGAGCCGGGAACCGGCCGTAGCAGGATGCCGAGCGGCGCCGGGGGTGCTTACCCTGGACAGATGAGTGAGAGCCGCCTCACACCGGTTGCCGCCGCGGGGGACCGTGCGCGGCCGGTGAGCGGTGGCGCGGTGGGCGGATCCGATCCGGACGCCCCGGATCCGTCGGCCACGACGACGGACCCGGCCCCGGATCGAGTGGGAGCGGCGGTCCGGCCCGGACGGTGGGCCCGAAGCCGCCGCCGGCTGCGCGCTGTGCTGGCGAAACTGCTCCCCGGGGCCCCGTACCCGCTGCGCGAACTGCCCTTCGACTATCCGCCCAAGGTCGTGCTGTTCACCGATCTGGCGTTCTTCGTCATCGGTGTGGTGGCCTGTCTGCAGCGGCACGAGTACTTCCCCACCGCACTGCCGGTGATCGCGCTGGTGCTGCTGTTCGCCTCCGGCCCGATCTACGTGCTGTTCGGGATCGTGCCGCGACCGCTGCCGCTGTTCGCCGCCACGTTGATCGCGGCCGCGCTGTTCTTCGTCCAGCCGGTGGACTCCGATTTCGCGCCCTTCGTGCTGATGGTCGGTATCGCCGAGATCGCGGCGATCGCACCGAAGCGGCTGAGCGTCCTGCTGGCGGTTGTCGCCGCGGCCGAACTGCTCGCCTTCGCCTTCGTCGGGGAGGCACTGTGGGGCGATCACTCGCTGCGTACCGGTTTCCCCATGTACGCGCTCGGTATCCTGCTCGGCTGGCTGGTGGGGGTGATGCTGCAGTATCAGCGCCTGTTCCTGTACCAGGAAAGGGAGAACCAGAGCGCGCGCGCCGCGCAGGCCGCGGCCGCCGAACGCAACCGGATCGCACGCGAAGTACACGATGTCATCGCCCATTCGCTCACCGTGACCCTGCTGCACGTGACGGCCGCCCGGCACGCACTGACCTCCGATCGCGATGTGGACGAGGCGGCCGACGCCCTCGTCGACGCGGAACGACTGGGCCGCCAGGCCATGGCCGATATCCGGCGCACGGTCGGCCTGCTGGATTCGGTGCCCTCGGCGGCCGGGGTCGAACCGGGCGCCGGCGATATCCCCGCCCTCGTCGACGACTTCGTCAACGCCGGCCTCACGGTGCACCGGCGGTTCACCGGCGATCTGTCCGGGGTGTCGGCGGCGGTCGGGCTGGCGCTCTATCGCATCTGCCAGGAATCGCTGGCCAATATCGCCAAACACGCCCCGGGCGCGGATGTGGAGCTGAAGGTGGCCGTGGACGCCCGCTCGGCCGTCGTACGCGTGCACAATACGATCCCCCGCGGCCTGCCCCCGCAACTCGGCCGGGGGACCGGGGTCGCGGGTATGCGGCACCGGTCCGACGGGCTGGGCGGTCGTATCCGGGTCGGTCCGGAGGCCGGCGGGTGGATCGTACGCGCGGAATTCCCGCTGGACGAGCGGCCCGCGGGCGCCGCGGCCCCGAGCCGGGACCGACTCCGCTGTCCGATCTCGGAGATCATCGCCGACCACGATCCGGGCCCCGGCCGCGGCGACGAACCGCGTCCGGCATGAGAGGCTGCGGGCGGGCAGAGCGACGCGGGCCGCCCGGCGCGGGCGGTCGGGCACCGACGACGACCGGTCGACCGGGTGCGGATCCACCGCCGGCGGCGACCGCGAACCCATGGGAGGAACCATGATGCGATACCTCCGCCTCCACTACGGCTTCCGCGGACCGCATGAAACTGCTCCGAAGGAGTCATCCTGATGCGATACCTCCGCCTCCGCTGCGGCCTCCGCGGACCGCATGAAACTGCTCCGAAGGAGTCATCCTGATGCGATACCTCCGCCTCCGCTGCGGCCTCCGCGGACCGCATGAAACTGCTCCGAAGGAGTCATCCTGATGCGGGGGGCCGACGGTGACCCGCAGGCGGTCGAGGTGCTGATCGCCGATGATCAGGAACTGGTCCGCGGTGGGTTGCGGCGCATTCTGCGGCGGCGCGACGGTTTCCGGATCAGCGAATGCGCCGACGGTGACGAGGTGCTCGCGGCGGTCGCCGCGCACAGCCCCGATATCGTGCTGATGGATCTGCGGATGAAACGGGTCGGCGGTATCGAGGCCACCCGTATGTTGCGCGCCCGCGCTCCCGAACCCCCGGTACTCGTTCTCACCACCTTCGACGACGACCAGCTGCTGTCCGGTGCGCTGCGTGTGGGCGCGGCCGGGTTCCTGCTCAAGGATTCCCCCGCCGAGGACCTGATCCGCGCCGTCCGCACCGTCGCCGCCGGCGGCGCCTGGCTCGACCCCGCTGTCACCGGGCGGGTGCTGTCCACCTATCGCAGTACCGCCGCCGCCCCGGCCGCGTCCACGGTGGCCGTCGAGTTGACCTCCCGGGAACGCGAGGTCCTGGCTCTGATCGGCCGCGGCCGGGCCAACAGTGAAATCGCCCACGCGCTCGGAATCTCCGAGGTGACCGTGAAATCCCATGTGGGTCATATCTTCGGGAAGCTGGGCGTGCGTGACCGCGCGGCGGCCATCGTCTACGCGTTTGACCACGGTGTGGTCTCCCCGGGACAATCCAGGGTCTGACGGGCAGCCCGGGTGCGATCCGCGGCCGGCTGAGACGGTGCCCGCGTGTGGAGAGGATGGACGGGTGCAGGCGCCTGGCTCCGAAGTCGGTCGGTGGTTCGGTCCCTATGAGCTGCGCTCACTGCTGGGTAAAGGCGGGATGGGCGAGGTCTACGAGGCCTACGACACCGTGAAGGAGCGGGTCGTCGCGCTCAAACTGCTCTCCGACGCGCTCGCCGGCGACCCCGAGTACCAGATCCGGTTCCGCCGGGAATCGCAGGCCGCGGCCCGTCTCGCCGAACCGCACATCATCCCGATCCACGACTGGGGTGTCATCGACGGCCGCCTGTTCATCGATATGCGCCTGGTGCAGGGCATCGACCTGCGGGCACTGTTGCAGGTGGAGGGGCCGCTGAGTCCGCAGCGGGCGGTGAGCGTGATCGAGCAGATCGCCGCCGCGCTGGACGCCGCGCACGAGGGCGGTCTGGTGCACCGCGATGTGAAACCGGCGAATATTCTCGTCACCCCGGCCGACTTCGCCTATCTGGCCGATTTCGGGATCGCCCGCCACGAGAGTGATACCGGGGTGACCCAGGCGGGTGTGGCGATCGGTTCCTATACCTACATGGCGCCGGAGCGGTTCGACAGCGGCCCGGTGACCTCGCGCGCCGATATCTACTCCCTGGCCTGTGTGCTGCACGAATGCCTCACCGGTGCGACGCCTTTCCCGACGAGCAGTGTGGGTGTGTTGATCCGCTCGCATCTGACCGAACCACCGCCGCGAGCAAGTGTGCAGCGAACCGGATTACCGGCCGCGCTCGATGATGTGATCGCATGGGGTATGGCCAAGGATCCGCACGAGCGTTTCGCTACCGCAGGTGAACTAGCTGTAGCTGCCCGTACCGCGCTGAACTCCCCGGCGCGCTCCCCGTATCCCGCCGGGCCGGAGCCGCGGTCCGGCGAATTACCCGTTACTCCCGGTGTGCCGAGTCCGTCCGCGCCACCGACCGGCGGCATTCCCACCCTGGTGGTCCGGCTGCCGCGTGACGAGGACGCGCCGGACCCGGCCACCACACTGCCCGCGATCATCCCTGGCGACCCGACCTCGTTCCGGCCCACCGAAACCGAGTTCACGCCGCTACCGGCCGACGATCCCGCCGCCGAACCCGAGGCCCCGGCCGGCGGTATCCGGCCGTTCCCGGATGCGCACCTCTACCAGAACGAGCAGTTGCACCCGGCCGCCGATCCGTCACAGTACGAGAATCCGGCGCCCGCGACCGGGGGCATGCCGGTGGCGGATTTCTACCCGCACGATCAGGCGACCCGCATCTACGGTGAACCCGGCTATCCGCTTCCCGGGGCCGAGGAGACCACCCGTGTCTTCCAACCGGCGGACGAGGCGCCCGCGCCTTACTCTGCCGAGGCCGCGACGCGCGCCTACCAGCCGGTGGACCAGGAGCCTGCGGGGCTCGCCTATTCCGCCGAGGAGGCGACCCGGGCGTATCAGCCGGTGGATCAGGAGCCTGCGGGACTCGCCTACTCCGCCGAGGAGGCGACCCGGGCGTATCAGCCGGTGGATCAGGCTTCGTCGGGGCTCGCCTACTCTGCCGAGGAGGCGACGCATGCCTACCGGCCGGTGGACGAGGCGCCCGCGGGACTCGCCTACTCCGCCGGGGACGCGACCCGGGCCTATCAGCAAGTGGAGCAGGAGCCTCCGGAGCTCGCCTATTCCGCCGACGAGTCGGGTCGTGCCTACCCGCCGCAGTACCCGCCGTCCGAACCGCCCGGCCGCTACGACGCTCCGGCTCCGGGCGACCACTACGGCTACCGGGCCGACGATCCCGGCCCACCCCCGGCCGACTCCTACGCGGCCGCCTACGAGGCCGGCTATCGCGACAGTTACGCCGCGAACGCGCGGGGACGCGACGCAGCCCCCGGCGGCGAACGTTCCAGAGTCGTTCCGATACTGACCGGTGTCGGGGTGTTCGCGGTGGTGGTCGTCCTCGCGGTCCTCGGGATCCAGTTCCTCGGCGGCTCCGGCGGCGAAGAAACCACGGGCGCCGCCGATACCACCGGCGCCGTCACCACCTCGGCGCCAGAACAGACCTCCGCGGCCGGTAGCAGCGCCGAACCCTCCACCACCACGTCCGCGCGCACCAGCACCACCACCTCGGCGACCACCACCACGCGCCGGGCCGATCTGCCCGCGGGCGCCCAGCCCTGCTCGGGGGCGGAGTCGGGCGGCTCCGAATACGGCGCGGCGGCAACCGGGACCGCGGTGACCAGTTGCGAATTCGCCGAGGCGGTCCGGCAGGCCTACCTCGATCCCACCGTGGTCTCCGCCGAAGGCGATCCGGTCTCCGTGGAGGCCACCAGTCCGGTGACCGGTCAGGCCTACACGCTCGAATGCGTCGCCGCGGACGGTGTGGTCACCTGCCGGGGTGGGAACAATGCCATCGTCTACCTCTACTGACCTGCCGGTCGACGCGGAATCGGGCACTCGATCGCCGGTTCGGCGGGCTCATCCGGGCCGGGCCGGGGCCGCCGATGGAGTACGGTTTTCCGACCGGGTACGAATCATCGGGACTGTGGGAGATCACAAGAGCCATGCGGAAAGAAGTGTCGGCCGATAAGAAACGGGAACTCCCACCGGTTCGCCGCCTGCTCGCGGTCACCGTCTGCCTGCTCGTCGCGGCTTTCGCCTCGGCCTGCGGCTCCGAGCCCGAGAAACGTCCGCTGACCACCTCGATCACCCAGGCGGCGGCCGAAGCGCCGGGCGGCAAGGTCTCGATCACCATTCCGGGCACGCTGGCCGCCGATTTCACGGTGCTCGAGCAGTCGGCGAAAGGAAAACTGGGTCTGGCGATCATGCCGGTGGGCGGTACGCAGTTCGTCGGACTGGGGAAATGGACCACCGGGCCCGCCTGGTCGACGATGAAGGTCCCGCTGGTGGTGGCCGCGGAACGGAAGAATCCCGGCGGTCGGTCCTACGCCGTCTCGGCCGCCATCACCGCGTCGGACAACTCCGCCGCGGACAGCCTGTGGTCCGCGCTGGGCACCCCGCGAGAGGCCGCCCAATCGGTGCAGGCGGTGCTGCGCGAGGGCGGCGACAGTGTCACCGTCGTGGCCGAGAAGCCGAAGCGCGCGGAGTACTCGTCGTTCGGCCAGTCCGAATGGTCGCTCGCCGACCAGGTGCGGTTCGCCTCGAAACTGCCCTGTCTTCCGGGGGCGGACAAGGTCGTGCAGTTGATGGGTTCGGTCAGTGCGACTCAGCAGTGGGGTCTCGGTTCGGCGTTCGAGGCGGCCGAGTTCAAGGGCGGCTGGGGGCCGGACACCGACGGCGCCTATTTGGTGCGTCAGTTCGGCCTGGTACCGGCCAACGGTGGTTCGGTGGCGATAGCGCTTGCCGCGCAACCGGATTCGGGCACCTTCTCCGACGGCATGAATCTCCTCGACGAGATGGCGGGCTTGATCTCACAGCATCTGGGCGAATTCACCGGCGGGTCCTGCCCGGCCCGGTGAGGGGCGGGCCCGCGCGGTGCGCGGGCGTTACCGGACATTCACGGGCCCGACGCGGCAAAAGTGTCGTGCAGCGGGCAAGATGGGCGCCATGCGCATCGGAATCCTGACCGGAGGTGGGGACTGCCCGGGACTGAACGCGGTGATCCGCGCTGTCGTTCGCACCGCGAACGGCCGCTACGGTGACGCGATCGTGGGCTTCGAGGACGGATGGCGCGGATTACTCGAAGACCGCAAGGTCCGGATCCAGAACGACGATCGCACCGACCGCCTGCTCACCAAGGGCGGCACCATGCTCGGTACGGCGCGGACCAACCCCGATATTCTGCGCGCGGGCCTGGGACAGATCCGCCGGACCCTCGACGACAACGGCATCGAAGCGCTCATCCCGATCGGCGGGGAGGGCACACTGACCGCCGCCAGCTGGCTGTCCGAGGAAGGCGTTCCGGTGGTCGGCGTCCCGAAGACGATCGACAACGATATCGACTGCACCGATGTCACCTTCGGTCACGACACCGCCCTGTCCATCGCCACCGAGGCCATCGACCGGTTGCACACCACCGCGGAATCCCATCAGCGGGTGATGCTGGTCGAGGTCATGGGCCGGCACGCGGGCTGGATCGCCGTGCACGCCGGTATGGCGGCGGGCGCCCACCTGACGCTGGTCCCCGAACAACCCTTCGACGTGACCGAGGTCTGCGCGCTCATCAAGAGCCGCTTCCAGCGCGGGGACAAACATTTCATCTGCGTGGTGGCCGAGGGCTCCCATCCCGCCCCCGATTCCGGGTTCGCCCTGCGGGAGGGCGGGGTCGACGAATTCGGGCACGAACGGTTCACCGGGGTCGCTCAACAGTTGGGTGTGGAGATCGAACGCCGTATCGGCAAAGAGGTCCGCACCACGGTGCTCGGGCACGTACAGCGCGGCGGCAGCCCGTCCCCGTACGACCGGGTACTGGCGACCCGGTTCGGCCTGCACGCGGCCGAGGCCGTGCACGCGGGGCATTTCGGTCAGATGGTGGCCCTGCGGGGTACCGAGATCGGGCTGGTGCCGTTGCACGAGGCGACCAAACAGCTCAAACGTGTTCCGGCCGACCGTTACGACGAAGCCCGGGCCTTCTTCGGCTGAGCGCCGGCCGGCGGGCCGGAATCGGTGGTTCGGCCGAAATCCTCGGCGTGACCTCGGTGCTTCGCCCGGGTCCGGCCGTGGCGCGGGGATACAGTCGGACCATGCGCCATGGCAGGGGAGCGTTGCTGGTTGCGGTTCTCTCGATGCTCGTCCCGGTGTTCGCCGGTTGCCCGGGTAGCGCCGTCGACGACCGGGTGCGCGGGCAATGGCACGGGGCCATCGAGGTTCCCGGCGCGCCGGTCGTGGTCGCGGTGGATCTCACCGGCCGGCACAGCGGACGGATCGATATCCCCGCCGAGAAGGTCGCCGATCGTGCCCTGGCCGGGGTCGTGGCCGAACCCGAACGGGTGGAATTCGGGGTGCCGGATGTGCCGGGCGACGCGCGGTTCGCCGGTCGGCTCGACGAATCGGCCGATGCCATCGTGGGTGACTTCCGCCAGGCCGGGCACAGTTTCGGGCTGCGGCTGAACCGCCGACCGGTCGGGCCCCCGGCCCGTCCCCAGCAACCCGCGCCGCCGTATCCTTATATCTCCGAGGATGTTTCGTACCCGAGCGGCGGAATCACCGTCGCGGGCACCCTGACCCGTCCCGCGGCGGCCCCCGCCCCGCTGCCGGCGGTCGTCCTCATCGGCGGCAGCGGACCCCAGGACCGCAACGAGGAGATCGCCGGGCACAAGCCCTTCCTCCTGCTCGCCGATACGCTCACCCGCGCGGGGTACGCGGTGCTGCGCACCGACGATCGCGGGGTCGGCGGTACCGGCGGCAACCTGAACCAGGCGAACTACACCGACCTGACCGGTGATGTCGAGGCCGGACTGCGTTTCCTGCGCGAGCGCCCGGAGATCGACTCCGGTCGGATCGGGCTGCTCGGGCACTCCGAGGGCGGCTATCTGGCGCCACTCGTCGCCGCACGGCCCGAGACCGGGATCGCGTTCACGATCCTGATGGCCGCACCCGCCGTCCCGGGTACCGATATCGTCCTGGCCCACGGCCGCCGGACCTTCACCGAGGCCGGGGCCACCCCCGGACAACTGGACACCCATCTCGCCTTCCTGCGGGATTGGACCGCGGCGCTGCGGGCCGGACGGCTCACCAGGGCGGCGCGGCTGTCGGAGACCTACAATCGCACGCTGCCGAAGGATCTGCGCACCATCTCCGAGGCCCTCACCGGGGAGAACACCCCGTATATGGCCGCACTGGTCTCGCACGATCCGGCCCCCGCGCTGTCCGCGCTGCGGATACCTGTGCTGGCGTTCTTCGGGTCCAAGGATGTGCAGGTCCCGCCGGCGCAGCACGCGCAGCCCATGCGTGATCTGCTGGGGGCCGGCCCGGACGCCACCGTCACGGTGCTGGACGGGCTCAACCATTTGATGCAGCCCGCCGGATCCGGCCTGCCCACCGAGTACGAGTCCATCGAGACGACCATCGATCCGGTGGCCCTCGATACGGTCACCGGCTGGCTCGGCGTACGGGTCCGGGGGGACTGACCGCCCACCGGAGTGCCATGTCCGGACGCTTTAGACTGTGGGCCATGAGCGCACCCACCGTCGAACTCATGGACTACGCCGAGGTCGTCACCCGGTACGAGCCGGTGCTCGGCATGGAGGTCCATGTCGAGTTGAACACCGCCACCAAGATGTTCTGCGGTTGCCCGACCACCTTCGGCGCCGACCCCAACACCCAGGTCTGCCCGGTCTGCCTGGGCCTGCCCGGTTCGCTGCCGGTGGTCAACCAGCAGGCCGTGGAGTCGGCGGTGCGGATCGGCCTGGCGCTCAACTGTTCCATCACCCCGTGGGGACGGTTCGCGCGCAAGAACTACTTCTACCCCGACCAGCCGAAGAACTACCAGATCAGCCAGTACGACGAACCCATCGCCACCGACGGCTATCTCGAGGTTCCGCTCGACGACGGCACCACCTTCCGGGTGGAGATCGAGCGTGCGCACATGGAGGAGGACACCGGTAAATCGGTGCACGTCGGTGGCGCGACCGGGCGTATCCACGGGGCGAGTCATTCCCTGCTCGACTACAACCGGGCCGGGGTGCCGCTGATCGAGATCGTCACCAAACCTGTCACCGGCGCCGGTGACCGCGCGCCCGAGGTGGCGCGCGCGTATGTGACCGCCCTGCGCGATCTGCTGAAATCCCTGGATGTCTCCGATGTCCGGATGGAACACGGTTCGCTGCGCTGCGACGCCAATGTCTCGCTCATGCCGGTCGGCGCCGAGGTCTTCGGCACCCGCACCGAGACCAAGAACGTGAACTCGCTCAAGAGCGTCGAGGTCGCGGTCCGGTTCGAGATGCGCCGCCAGGGCGCGGTGCTGGCGACCGGCGGTGAGGTGATCCAGGAGACCCGGCACTTCCACGAGGCCGACGGCTCCACCTCCCCGGGCCGCCGCAAGGAGACCGCCGAGGATTACCGCTACTTCCCCGAACCCGATCTGGAGCCGGTCGCGCCCGATGCGGCCTGGGTGGACGGGCTGCGCGGCACCATTCCCGAGTATCCGTGGCTGCGCCGCGCGCGCATCCAGTCGGATTGGGGTGTCTCCGACGAGGTGATGCGCGATCTGGTGAACGCCGGTGCGCTCGACCTGATCATCGCCACGGTCGACGCCGGCGCGCCCGCCAAGGAGGCGCGTTCCTGGTGGGTCGCCTACCTCACCGAGAAGGCCAACGAGCGCGGTGTCGCCCTCGAGGATCTGCCGATCACGCCCGCACAGGTGGCCGAGGTGATCGGCCTGGTGGAGGCCAAGACGGTGAACAACAAGGTCGCCAAACAGGTGGTCGATCTGGTGCTCGACGGTGCGGGCGATCCGGCCCATATCGTGGAGAGCAAGGGTCTGGGCATGGTCAGCGACGACAGCGCGCTGCAGGCCGAGGTCGACAAGGCGCTGGCCGCCAATCCCGATATCGCCGACAAGATCCGGTCCGGCAAGGTGCAGGCCGCGGGCAAGATCGTCGGTGATGTCATGAAGGCCACGCGGGGTCAGGCCGATGCGGCCCGGGTCCGCGAACTGGTCCTCGCCGCCTGCGGCGGGTAGTTCCCGAGAAACCCTGATACCGGCCCGTCCCGCCGCCTGCGGGGCGGGCCGGTTCGCGTGGTGGGCAGGTCGGCACCCCCGGGGGCGGACACTTCCGCCGTTGCGCGAGGTCGGCCTGCCTCGACTGCCGCACTATTCTAGTGCTAGAATATTGCGGTGGAGCTCACCCCGTCCGAACTCGTGGTCCTCGGTCTGATCATCGAGTCCCCACAGCACGGCTACGACCTGGAACAGGTCGTCGAGCGCCGCGGGATACGGCAGTGGACCGAGATCGGGTTCTCCTCGATCTACTACCTGCTCACCAAACTGGAGAAACGCGGGTTCGTGCACGCGCCCGAGGCTCCGGCCGCGGCGAAGGGTCGGCGTGTCTTCCATGCCACCGAGGCGGGGCGGGAGGTGGCCACCCGCACGGCACTCGCGCTCGTCGCGGAACCGCATCCGGTACCGAATCCCTTCCTCGTGGGTGTCTCGAACCTGCCGCTGCTCGCCGAGCCGGCCTACACGCAGGCCCTGGCCGAACGGCTCGGGCAGGTACGGGTACGTATCGCCGCGATCGAAGCGGCGGCGTCCGCGCAATCCCCCCTCGCGCTACCCGCGCGCGAGGTCTTCTCCTATTCGCTGAGCCTCCTCGAGGCAGAGAGGTCGTGGCTCGCGCAGCGAGTCCAGGTGCCCGATGGTGGACAAAACGGCTGACAAGATCGACTTCAAGAAGGAGATCGAGGCCTATCGTGCCCGGCAGGGCCGATTCCAGGTGGTGGACGTGCCCGATCTGCAGTACCTCATGATCGACGGGCACGGTGATCCCAATACCGACCCTGCCTTCGCGCACGCGACCGAGGCGCTCTACCCCCTGGCCTACGCACTCAAGTTCGCCAGCAAACGCGAGTTGGGACGCGACTATGTCGTCATGCCGCTGGAGGGTCTGTGGTGGGCCGACGATATGGATTCCTTCACCGCCGCGCGTGACAAGTCCCGCTGGGACTGGACGTTGATGATCATGGTCCCCGACTGGATAGAGCCCGGTCTGTTCGCGGCCGCCGTCGAGCAGGTCGCGGCCAAGAACCGACCGGCGCGTCTGCTCGAGGTACGCCTGGACGGCCTGTCCGAGGGGCGCTGTGTGCAGACGCTGCACATCGGCTCCTACGACGACGAGACCGAGGTGCTGGCCCGGATGCACCACGAATTCGTGCCGGACAACGGGTTCCGGATGGTCGGCCGGCACCACGAGATCTATCTCGGTGACGCCCGCAAAGTGGCGCCCGAGAAGCTGCGCACCATCCTCCGGCAACCGGTCGTCGCGGCCGGGGCCTGACGTCGGTACCGTGGCACCGTCGGATCGACGCACACCGGCCAGGGGGACTCATGAACAATCGGCTGACAACGTTCACCAATGACGGGCTCACCTTCGACGTGATCGACGACGGTCCGTCCGACGGCGTTCCGATCGTGCTACTGCACGGATTCCCGCAGACCTCCCGGCAGTGGTCGCGTCTCACTCCCTATCTGCACGAGCGCGGCTTCCGCACGATCGCGCCCGATCAGCGCGGGTACTCGCCCGGCGCCCGGCCACGCGGGCGGTTCGCCTACCGGATGAGTGCACTGGTCGGTGATACGGCGGCGCTGATCGACACACTCGGTGGCGAACCGGTGCATCTCGTCGGCCACGACTGGGGATCGGCCGTGGCCTGGTCGACCGCGGCGGCGCACCCGGGCCTGGTGCGTACCCTCACCTCGGTATCGGTGCCGCATCCCATGGCTTTCGTACGATCCTGTATCAGCAGCACCCAGTTGCTCCGCACGTTCTACATGGTGTTGTTCCAAGCGCCCTGGCTACCCGAGGCGCTGATAGCGCGCGGATTTCGCGCGGCCGATGCCGCGCGTAGCCCACAGTGGCACCGCCGGGCCCGGGAACTGTCGCGGCTGGACGACGAACAGTTCGGCCGGGTTCGGCGCGATATCGTCGACGGCGGAGCACTGCACTACGCCCTGAACTGGTACCGGGCCATGCCGCTCATCGAGCCGCGGCGTGCCGTGCGCGCCATCGGCGTCCCGACGACGCATGTATGGGGCAGTCGGGACGTCTTCATGGCACGTAAGGGCGCCGAACTGACAGCCGAATACGTGACCGGACCGTTCCGCGGCGAAACCCTCGACGCCGCACACTGGATCCCGGAGGAGCGACCCGCCGAGCTGGCCGCCATCATCGCGGCACGCGCGAACGGAATGGGCTGACCGCCGGGCGTCGGCCCCCGGTGCCCGCGCCGACTCCGCTCCGGCGCCTGATGCGGAGCAGGGTCGAGGTGCGGCGGCCGACTCCAGGCCGGGGGCTACCCGACCACCTCCCGCGACCTCTAGGCAGTGTCTCGAAGTGGTAGATAGTTGGGGATCGCCGCTGTGCGGCGATTCCCCAACTGGTGTGGTGAGGAACGCTGTCTGCGTCGGTGTGTCGATGACCTGACGCAAGCGAGGTCTCCGGGAAATGGTTCAGCGACGAAGAAGAACCTGAATTACCGGAGACCTCATGACCAGCGTGGCGGTGACGGGGCGCGCGGATCTGACCGATGCCCAGTGGGCGCGGCTGACGCCGTTGCTGCTCGATCCAAGAAGACCGGTCGTCCCTCGATGTGGACGAAACGACAGCTCATCAACGGAATCCGGTGGCGGGCCCGGGTCGGCTCGCCCTGGCGCGACGTGCCGCCGCAGTACGGGTCCTGGCAGGCGAGCTATAGCCTGTTCCGGCGCTGACAACGCGCTGGTGCATGGGTTTTCATCCTGAAAATGTTGCAGGCTTTCGCCGAGGCGAGCGGCGATATCGACTGGCAGGTGAGTGTGGATTCGACGATCATGCGCGCTCACCAGCACGCTGCCGGAGCCCGCCGCGACCCCGCAGCGCAAGCCGAACCACCGGGGCCCCCGGCGCCGAACCATCCGATCACGCCCTGGGCCGGTCACGGGGCGGGTGGGGCACCAAACTGCATCTGGCCTGCGAAAACGGGCTCAAGCCGCTGTCGATGCTGCTCACGGGTGGTCAAGCCGGTGACAGTCCGCAGATGCCGGCCGTCCTCGAAGCGATCGCGGTGCCACGCCTCGGGGGCGGGCGGGCACGCACCCGCCCTGACCGGATCCTGGCCGATAAGGCCTATTCCTCTCGGGCGAATCGTGAATATCTGCGTCGGCGGGGGAACCGGGCGACGATCGCGGTCCCGGCCGATCGGGCCGGTCGTCGACTCCGGCGGGGTTCCGATGGTGGGCGGCCTCCAGCGTTCGACACGGTGATCTACCGGGATCGCAACACCGTCGAGCGCGGTATCAACCGGCTCAAACAACATCGGGCGGTGGCGACCAGGTTCGACAAACTTGCCGTCCGCTACCTCGCCACGCTCCACATCGCCGCCATCAATCTATGGCTCAGTAACAGTTGAGGGCGGGCTCGCGCCCGCCCTCAACTGCTGCTCGGCTTCGAGACACTGCCTAGTCAGTTCAGGGAAGAACCTGTGGGACCACGTCGGGATTCACCGCACCGACCAAGGCGCCGATCAGCCCACCGAGGATCGGCCCACCGGAACCCGTGGCCGAACCGACCGCCGAGCCGATACCGGCGCCCAGGGCAGCGCCGTTCAACACGGGATCGGGGTACTGGGCGCCCGGGTTGGTCTTGACGTCCTGAGGCTCCTCCAGCGGAATACCGGCGATCGGCGTGGCCTGCGCATCGGCCATCGGCCCGGCGTCGGCGGAAGCGCCTCCGGCGACGACCGTGGCGGCGATCAGCGGCAGCGTCGAGGCGACGACGGTTTTGACGACATTGTTCGAGATCATAGCTCGCCTTTCGAACGAGTTGTGAAGTAGCCGAAGGGTATCCGTCAAGACGGCAGCTCCCCACCGCTGGAAAGGCTCGGACAGCGGATTCCCGCCGCGGCCACAGTCATCGGGTCTATCGGCACGCCTGCCGAGGAGCGATCGTTCGAGTCGTTCCGGCAGTCAGGCCAGTGGGTCGTCTTCACCGTGCACCCGCCACTCGACTCCAGTTCGGCAAGCAGAAACTACCACCGCACCAGTGCCCACCTCCTGTAGCGCTGTCCCCCGCCGGATACGTCCGTAGGATGAATCAGCCATCCGGAGGATGCTGCGCATGCATCCTGATGGCGTGAGTATCGCCATCCAGATCAAGGACATCCCCGAATAAGTCCGTGATGCCATCGCCCGACGCGCCGCCGCCCGCGGCCAGACCACCCAAACCTATCTCCGCGCACTGCTGGAACGAGAATTCCGAGCCGAACGCAACAGGCACCTGATCGAGAGCCTGGTCGGACGGCGCTCCTTGACCATGGACGCCGACGCCGTCGTCGACCAGATCCGCGCCGGACGCGAGGACGACGAGTGATCATCGCCGACACCAACGTCATGGTCATGGCACTCGCCGGACCCACCGACCGCGGGGAAACAGCGCGCTCGGCGCTTTTCGCCGACGACGACTGGGTCGCACCCGCACACATGCCTCTCGAAGTTGTGCGCACCCTGCACAAAGCCGCCATGTCCGACCAACCGGCCCCGACGACGCCGAGGCTGCTTTCCATGCGATGACAGCCACGCGGATCACCTACTTCGAAACAGACTCTAGTCGACGAGTGCGCCACAGGTGAGGTTGAGCACCGTTCCGGTCATCGCACCTGCGCCGTCCGAGACGGCGAACACCGCTGCCTCGGCGATCTCGCTCATACGCGGCAGCCGCCCCAGGTGTGTGTCGCGGGTCAACGGCGCGAGGTCCTCCGCGGAAAGGCCGGGGGCCGTCTCCGGGGTGAAGTTCGGACGGATACACACCACTCGAACGCCATCGCGGCCGACCTCGCCCGCGAGCCCGCGGTTCAGAGCTTCGATTCCCGCGCAAGCTACATTGAATCCCCCCATCCGATGACGCGATTCTCCGGCAGCTGAACTGGACAGCAGCACAATGACGCCGGAGCCTTGTGCAGTCATGCGGCGAGCCGCCGCTGTCGTGGTGATGAAATGCGAGCGTGCCGAATCCGTGATCGGGGCCATGAAATCCTCGAGCTTCATATCCACCAGCGGTATGTCCTGCACCGCCTCCATTCCCACCGCGTTGAAAGAAATGTCGAGGCTGCCGGTCTGGTGGACGATTCGATCGGCGTGGGCCTCGACTGCCGGTTGATCGAACACATCGAATCGAGCAACCGTAGCGCGGCCTCCCGCCTCGACGATCTCCGTGGCCACTGCGTCGAGCGTCGACTGTGTTCGACCGACCAGGTACACATGGGCACCGTGTCGGGCGAAGGCTCGGGCGACCGTTCCCCCCATGTTGCCCGCCGCCCCGTACACCACTGCACTCTTACCGCTCAATCGCATATCACTGCTGACGGACTCCGGCCTCCGAAATCATCGAAAGAACTCGGTCGATGAACATCGCGATGTGTCGGGTTGTGTGCGGGCTCTAGTCCGGCCCGCCACCACCGGCGGAGGGCGGCGGGATGCGCACGACCCGGTCGTCGTTCGGTGTCGGCTCGCCACCGTCGGATTTGTTCGCCGTCGACACCCAGATGGTCCCGTCCATCCCCGGAGAGGCGCCGAGCAGGCGGCCGTACTTGTTGGCGACGAAAACGCTCGGGGGTGCGGTGACCGCGAAGGTCTCGGGGTCCGGCGCGGCCATCGCGAGCGCTTTCGCGTCGGTCAGCGAGATCGCCACGCCTTCGGCAGTCACCGCGCACCCGGCCACTCCCGGCCGGTCGGGCCAGGTCCAGGCGGTGGTGACCACACCGTCCGGGCCGATCCGCTGGAGCCGGTCCATGGTGGGGGTGCGGTCGGTGATCCAGATCTGGTCGGCGCCGAGGCAGATATCACCGGCCGAGCCGATTCCGGCGACCGCGACCTCGGTGGGCGCGTCCCCACTGGAGCTCGGATTGTTCACCCGCAGCAGTTTCCCGGCCCGGCTCCCGGGATCCGCGGCCGCGGCGGGGTCGCCGGTGTCTCCGGTGAGCACCAGCATCTGATCGGGTTTCGACCATTCGATCGCCCCGCGATTACCGGTGGCGCCTTTGGGGATTCCCGTCAATACCGGTTTCGCGGGCCCGCCTTCGGCGAAGCGCACCACCCGGTTGTCGCTGGGCGTGGTGACATAGGCGTAGATCAGCCCGTCTTCGGCATAGGTGGGGGAGATCGCGATATCGCTCAACCCGCCGTCGCCCGCGGGGTCGACGTCGACCCGGGCCACTTCGATCGGCTGCTGCTCCGGCGCCACCTGCAGGATCCGGCCGGTACGGCGTTCGGCCACCAGCGCGTACCCGCCCATCTCGACCAGCCCCCCGGTGGTGTCGAGGCAGCTCACCACCACGGCCGGATCCGGGTCGATACACGGACCGCTGGGCCGGGTGGTGGAACTCTCGGACTGCTCGGGTTTCTTCGGCTCGAGTTCCGCGCCCTCCAGCGTCGGTTCCGGGGTGAACGGACTGGATGCGGAATCGTCGAACCGGGCGCATCCACTGAGCACCAACGCTCCGAGTACCAGCCCCACCGTCACGCGCCGCGCGCCAACCGACCTCATAATCTCCCAACGTAGTGGAAACGACGCCGCCCGTGCCCCGAAGGCCCCGCCGCGGCGAGAAGCGTCCATTTCGGCGCGGTTCGTCCGCCCTGTGACACGGGGCCTGCGCGTGGCACGGACACGCCGCCGATTCAGCCGGTGCCGGGCGGATCGTCGGCTTACTGTTGAGGAGTGAGTGCCAAGGCGAGAAACGGGTCCGCGTCCTCCGAGGCCGCGGGGCCCGGGAATCTGTCTACCGGAGAGCAGCGTGCGGTGTCGACCACCGCGGGCGGGGTCGGGAGTCCCTACGATTCCCCGACCGGCCAGTTCCCCCCAGTGGCCATGACGAAGGAGATCCCGGTGAGCGCATCGGCGACCACCGGTGGCGCACCGGCCGATCCGCCGGGCCCCACCGGCCCCGGTAAGACCGGGGCGCGCGACGACACCTACGACTACGCCAGCATCCCGCCGGCCGGTAATCAGCCCAACGGGGGCCTGCGCCGCCGCAACGGCGATTTCCGCCGCGGCACCCTCGACTTCGGGCTCTTCACCCTGCGCCTGGTCGTGGGAGCCACCTTCCTCTACCACGGCCTGCAGAAACTGACGGGCTGGTTCCACGGTCCCGGCCTGGACGGCACCAGAACCATGATGGAGAGCAGCGGCTGGAAGCATCCCTCGCTGGCCGCCGCCATGGTGACCGCCGGCGAGGTCGGCGGCGGGGCACTGCTGATCCTGGGCCTGGCCACCCCGCTGGCCGCGGGCGCGGTGCTGGCGGTGATCCTGGACGCCTGGTTCTGGAAGCAGGGGATGCATCCCGGGTTCCAGTACAAGGCCGGTCCGGGGGCGGTCGAGATGGAGAGCATCCTGGCCGGCGCCGCGGCCGCCATCATCTTCACCGGGCCCGGCCGCTGGTCACTCGACCGCGGGCGGGGCTGGGCGGTCCGGCCGGGGGTGGGATCGTTCGTGGTCTTCGTCCTGGCGGTCGCCGCCGCGGTGCTCACCTACTGGTGGCTCCAGGACGGCAACCCACTGACCGGTATCGGCCCCTTCGACTGATATCGCGAGACGAAAAAAGGCGCTTCCTCGGATACGAGGGAGCGCCTTTTTCGTTGCCGCGGGGGCGGATCAGGGCACGTGCCGGACCGCGCCCTTGTCGGCGGAGGTCGCCAGCGCGGCATAGGCGCGCAGCGCCGTGGTGACCGGCCGTTCCCGGTTCTGCGGCTGCCACGGCCGCTCGCGGGCCTCCATCTTGGCCCGGCGTTCGGCCAGCACCGCCTCGTCGACGAGGACCTCCAGGGTGCGGGTCGCGACATCGATGCGGATCCGGTCGCCGTTCTCCACCAGGCCGATCACGCCGCCGCTGGCCGCCTCCGGCGAGATATGGCCGATCGACAGACCCGAGGTACCGCCGGAGAATCGGCCGTCGGTGATCAGGGCGCACTGTTTGCCCAGACCCGCGCCTTTGAGGAACGCGGTCGGATGCAGCATCTCCTGCATCCCCGGTCCGCCCGCCGGACCCTCGTACCGCACCACGAGCACATCACCGGGCCGGATCTTCTTGCCCAGGATCACCGAGACGGCTTCCTCCTGGGACTCCACCACCACGGCGGGGCCTTCGAAGGAGAACAGCTCCTCGTCGATACCGGCGGTCTTGAGCACCGCGCCGTCGACCGCGAGATTGCCGCGCAACACAACCAGTCCGCCCTCGGCGGTGTAGGCGTGTTCGATATCGCGGATGCAGCCACCCGCGGCATCGGTGTCCAGCGACGACCAGCGGTTCTCGGTCGAGAAGGGTTCGGTGGTGCGCACCCCGCCCGGCGCCGCGTGGAAGAGCTCCAGTGCTTCCTCGGACGCCCTGCCGGAACGGATGTCCCAGGTGTCGAGCCATTCGTCCACCGACGCGCTGTGCACGGTCGTCACATCGGTTTCCAGCAGACCGGCCCGGCGCAGCTCACCGAGGATGGCGGGGATACCGCCGGCCCGGTGCACGTCCTCCATGTGGTAGTCCGAGTTCGGCGCCACCTTGGACAGGGTCGGCACTGTGCGGCTGATGGTCTCGATGGTGTGCAGGTCGAAATCGATCTCGCCTTCCTGCGCCGCGGCCAGCGTGTGCAGGACAGTGTTGGTGGATCCGCCCATCGCCACGTCCAGGGCCATGGCGTTGCGGAAGGCCTTCTCGTTCGCGACATTGCGCGGCAGCACCGACGCGTCGTCGTCGCGGTACCAGCGGGTCGCGATATCGATGACGATCCGTCCGGCCCGTTCGAACAGCGCACGGCGCGCGGCATGGGTGGCCAGCGTCGACCCGTTACCCGGCAGCGCCAGACCCAGGGCCTCGGTGAGGCAGTTCATCGAGTTGGCGGTGAACATGCCGGAGCAGGAACCGCAGGTCGGACAGGCGCTGCGCTCGACCTCGCTCAATCCTTCATCGGTGACCGCCGAATTCGCGCTGGCCGAGATCGCGGTGATCAGGTCGGTCGGGGCCTGCGCGACCCCGCCCACGACCACGGCCTTCCCGGCCTCCATCGGCCCGCCGGAGACGAAGACGGTGGGGATGTTCAACCGCATGGCGGCATTCAGCATGCCCGGGGTGATCTTGTCGCAATTGGAGATGCACACCAGCGCGTCGGCGGTGTGCGCGTTCACCATGTATTCCACCGAATCGGCGATGATCTCCCGGCTGGGCAGCGAATAGAGCATGCCGCCGTGGCCCATGGCGATTCCGTCGTCCACCGCGATGGTGTGGAATTCCCGCGGTACCCCGCCCGCTTCCCGCACCGCGCCGGCCACGATCTCGCCGACGTCCTTGAGATGCACGTGCCCGGGCACGAACTGGGTGTAGGAGTTGGCGATGGCGACGATCGGCTTACCGAAATCGGAATCGGTCATACCGGTGGCCCGCCACAGGGCGCGGGCGCCGGCGGCATTACGGCCGATGGTGGTTGTTCGGGAACGAAGCGGTGGCATGAGTGTCCTCGGTCGGGTCGCGGGGCTGAAAGTTGCGACAGCGCCGTATCGCCCGGCGCGGGGACCGCGGTCGGGTGCGATCGGCGATTTTCCAGGCTACTCCCGTTCGGAAGTGGGCCCGGGGCCGGTGTCGGCGGCCCCGGGAGCGGGGGAGGAGGCACCGGAGCCGTCGCGTGCCTTGCCGGAGCCGCCGGCCGCGGGGCGGTCGGACGTCGCGTCGCCCGGGGCCGCGGCATCGGACGTCGTGTCACCGGATTCTGTGTCACCTGACGCCACATCATCGGAACCCGGGCCGCTCGGCGTCGTGTCATCGGGCGCTGTGTCGGCGGGCGCGGGACTGCCGGCCTCGGTGTCCGGCATCGCGTCGTCGGCGCCGGGCGTGGCCTCATCGGGTGTGGTGGCGGAGGCGCCGGCATCGGCCGGGACCGGGTCGGGGACCGCGAACGGGTCCGGGATACGCCCGCCGGAGGCGTCCACCAGGTCACGCAGCCGGTCGTAGCTCACCGCCGGCAGCGGTACCTCGCGGTCGTCGTCCAGATGGGCGCGGACGAACCCCCGTTTGGGGATGCTCAGGCCTTTCACCTGTGCCCAGTCGATGTGCCGGGAGGAGAAGACCGACCGCAGATCCAGTCCGGCCGGCGAGACCGTCGTCTGTGTCCGCACGAGCCAGACGAGCACGGCAAGGGGGATCAACGCGAGCCAGAACAGCCCGGCCGGCCAGCCGACGATGGGGAAGAACACGCACATCGCGAGGATGAACACGCCGAGGAAGGACAGTCGTGTCGTGCGGATCACACGCTTCGGTCCCGGCGGCGCCGTATTCCCACCCGTTACCTCCGCGGCGGCGGGGTTGTGGGACGATTCAGGAGGTGGCACGGACTGATGCGGTGATGACACCTCTCCATCCTCGCATCATGGTGGACCGGCGTGAGCACCCGCTACCTTCCCACATAATGGGAAGTCAGCGGTCAGCTGTTTGACTCCGCACCACACGCACACATACCGTCATGCGCGTGAATCGAAACGAGATGCTCGTAATCGGCCGGCGCGTCCAGCGCTGAGCCAGACGATCCGGAGTCGAATACGTCAGCTCGCACTGCGACGCGCCACCCTCGAACAGCCGCCGGCTGTCGGGGGCTTTTTTATGTCGGGACCAGTGAACGACAAGCAGTAAGGAACCAAGACGGTGAGCGCACCAACTACCCGGCCCGGGCCCGCGGCCCGCAGGCCCGCGCCTTCGAATACGTCGGCCCCCGCCGGCGCTCCGACCACCCCGGCGAACCGCCGCCAGGTCCCGCCCGAGCGGGTCATCGGCGCGCAGTCCGTCGTCCGCTCCCTCGAGGAGCTCGGCGTCGACACCGTATTCGGCATTCCGGGTGGCGCTGTCCTTCCGCTCTACGATCCGCTCTTCGATTCCACCAAAGTGCGCCATGTGCTCGTGCGTCACGAGCAGGGCGCGGGCCACGCGGCCACTGGATACGCCCAGGCCACCGGCAAGGTCGGCGTCTGTATGGCCACCTCCGGCCCCGGCGCGACCAACCTGGTGACCCCGATCGCCGATGCCCAGATGGACTCGGTGCCGATGGTCGCGATCACCGGTCAGGTCGGCCGCAGTCTGATCGGCACCGACGCCTTCCAGGAAGCCGATATCTCCGGCATCACCATGCCGATCACCAAGCACAACTTCCTGATCAAAGACGGCGCCGATATCCCGCGTATCCTCGCCGAGGCCTTCTATCTGGCGTCGAGTGGACGGCCCGGCGTGGTGCTGGTCGATATCCCCAAGGATGTGCTGCAGGAGCAGACGACCTTCAGCTGGCCGCCGGAGATGCGGCTGCCCGGCTACCGTCCGGTCACCAAACCGCACGGTAAGCAGGTGCGCGAGGCCGCGCGGCTGATCGCCGAGTCCACCCAGCCCGTGCTCTACGTCGGCGGCGGTGTGATCAAGTCCGAGGCATCGGCCGAACTGCTCGAGCTCGCCGAGCTCACCGGTATCCCCGTGGTCACCACCCTGATGGCGCGCGGCTCGTTCCCCGACAGCCACGAACTCAATATGGGGATGCCGGGTATGCACGGCACCGTCGCCGCGGTGGCCGCTCTGCAGAAATCGGATCTGCTGATCACTCTCGGCGCCCGGTTCGACGACCGCGTCACCGGAAAGCTGGATTCTTTCGCGCCCGCCGCCAAGGTGATCCACGCCGATATCGACCCGGCCGAGATCGGGAAGAACCGGCACGCCGATGTGCCGATCGTCGGCGACTGCCGCGAGGTGATCACCGAACTCATCGAAACCCTGCGCGCCGACCCGGCCGGTTTCGAACTCGACCTGACCGCCTGGCGGGCCTACCTCGACGGCGTCCGCGAGTCCTTCCCCCTCGGCTGGAGCAAGCCGTCGGACGGCTCGGTGTCGCCGGAATTCGTCATCGAGACCCTGGGCCGCCTGGCCGGACCCGATGCCATCTACTGCGCGGGTGTCGGCCAGCACCAGATGTGGGCCGCCCAGTTCATCAAGTACGAGAAGCCGCGGACCTGGTTGAATTCCGGCGGCGCCGGGACCATGGGGTACGCGGTCCCGGCCGCGATGGGCGCCAAGATGGGACTGCCCGACCGTGAGGTGTGGGCGGTCGACGGTGACGGCTGCTTCCAGATGACCAATCAGGAACTCGCCACCTGCGCGGTGGAGGGTGTGCCGATCAAGGTTGCGCTGATCAACAACGGCAACCTGGGCATGGTCCGCCAGTGGCAGACCCTGTTCTACGACCAGCGCTACTCCAATACCGACCTCAAGACCCACGGCCTGCGCATCCCCGATTTCGTGAAGCTCGCCGAGGCCTTGGGCTGCCACGGCATCCGGGTGGAGAAGGAAGAGGACGTCGAGGCCGCGATCCGCGAGGCCCAGTCGATCAACGACCGTCCCGTGGTGATCGATTTCATCGTCGGCAAGGACGCCCAGGTGTGGCCGATGGTCGCCGCGGGCACCAGCAACGACGAGATCATGGCCGCGCGCGGTATCCGCCCGCTGTTCGACGAGGACGAGCAGGCCGCCGAACCCGCCATCATCCACGAGGCCATGCACCGTGAGCAGGCCGAGACCGAGGGGAACCCGTCATGAGCACCACCCACACCCTCAGTGTCCTGGTCGAGGACAAGCCCGGCGTGCTGGCCCGGGTGGCCAGCCTGTTCTCCCGGCGCGGATTCAATATCGAATCCCTGGCCGTCGGCGCGACCGAGGTCAAGGAGATCTCCCGGATGACCATCGTGGTCACCGTGGACGATCTGCCACTGGAGCAGGTCACCAAACAGCTCAACAAGCTGGTGAACGTGATCAAGATCGTCGAACAGGACCCGGAGTCCTCCGTGGCCCGCGAACTGATCCTGGTGAAGGTCCGCGCCGACGCCAGCGTGCGCACCCAGGTGATCGAATCGGTCAACCTGTTCCGCGCCAAGGTCATCGACGTCTCGCCCGACGCGCTCACCGTCGAGGCGACCGGCACCCGGTCCAAGCTCGACGCGCTGCTGCGCATGCTGGAGCCGTACGGCATCCGGGAGATCGTGCAATCCGGGGTGGTGGCCGTCGGCCGCGGACCCAAGTCCATCACCGCCACGCGCTGACCCGTGGCCGGGCGCACCCCGCGCCCGGCCGCGTTACGTGCCTCGTTTACCGTTTCCCGCGTTTCGCGGGTTCGAATAAGTCAGAAGGGATACCACCAAGTGGCAGTCGAGATGTTCTACGACGACGATGCCGACCTGTCGATCATCCAGGGCCGTAAGGTCGCGGTGATCGGTTACGGCAGCCAGGGGCACGCGCATTCGCTGAGCCTGCGCGACTCCGGCGTCGAGGTCCGCATCGGCCTCAAGGAAGGCTCCAAGTCGCGGGCCAAGGCCGAAGAGGCCGGTCTGACCGTCGGCACCCCCGCCGAGGTTTCGGAATGGGCCGACGTCATCATGCTGCTGGCCCCCGACACCGCCCAGGCCTCGATCTTCACCAATGACATCGAGCCCAACCTGAAGGACGGCGACGCGCTGTTCTTCGGCCACGGCCTCAACATCCACTTCGGCCTGATCAAGCCGGCCGCCGAGATCACCATCGGTATGGTCGCCCCCAAGGGCCCCGGCCACCTGGTGCGCCGCCAGTTCGTCGACGGCAAGGGTGTCCCCGCCCTGATCGCCATCGAGCAGGATCCGAAGGGTGAGGGCCAGGCGCTGGCGCTGTCCTACGCCAAGGGCATCGGCGGCACTCGCGCCGGCGTCATCAAGACCACCTTCAAGGAAGAGACCGAAACCGACCTCTTCGGTGAGCAGGCCGTGCTCTGCGGTGGCACCGAGGAACTGGTCAAGACCGGTTTCGAGGTCATGGTCGAGGCCGGTTACGCCCCCGAGATGGCCTACTTCGAGGTGCTGCACGAGCTGAAGCTGATCGTCGACCTGATGTACGAAGGCGGTATCGCCCGCATGAACTACTCGGTCTCCGACACCGCCGAATTCGGTGGCTACCTGTCGGGCCCGCGGGTCATCGACGCCGACACCAAGAAGCGGATGCAGGACATCCTCAGGGACATCCAGGACGGCACCTTCGTCAAGCGGCTGGTCGCCAATGTCGAGGGTGGCAACAAGGAACTCGAGGGCCTGCGCAAGCAGAACGCCGAGCACCCGATCGAGGTCACCGGTAAGAAGCTGCGCGACCTGATGAGCTGGGTGGACCGGCCGATCACCGAAACCGCCTGAGTGGTGCGCTGATCCAGCGTTGAAAGGGGTCCTTCCGCAGGTAGCGGGAGGACCCCTTCCGCATGTCTCGCCGGATTCCCCTACGGCGGCGAGCTCCATCCGGCCGCCATCGTCACGCTCCCGGCACCGCGCTGTGCACCGCGCTTCGGCCGATCACCAGGGCCCGCCCGGTGGTTCGCGGTGGGCACCGCTCAGTCCAGGACGGCGTACGCCTCGACCTCGACCAGTACATCCGGCTCGAACAGGTAGTCGACGCCGATCGCCGACAGGGGCGGTAACGGCCGGGGTATACCGAGTTCATCGACGACGCGTTCGATACCCTCGACGAAGTCGTCGTACTTGTCCGGGGTCCAGTGCGTGACGAAGAAGCGCAGCCGGACGACATCGGCGAAACTCGCTCCCGCCCCCGCCAGCCCGCGTGCCGTATTGCGGAGGGCGTGCGCGACCTGACCGGCGAGGTCGCCCGTCGCCACGGGATTCCCGGCCGCGTCGCGCGCGATCTGGCCGGCCACGTGTACCTGGCGGGTACCCGAGCCGATCGACACATGGTGGTACGGAACAGGGGCGAACATGCCTTCGGGGGTGAGCAACTGCACTGCCATGGATATCCCTTTCGCTGATCGGAATAGGTATCTGATGTGTACCTGGTGTCCGAAGGCAACTTCAACGAGACTAGGTGTCATGCCGGAAACCGCGCCACTGCCCCCGGGCAGCCCGCAACTCACACAGGCCCACCGCGAACTGCTCGATCAGGTCCTGGACAAATGGTCGCTCCAGGTGCTCGACGCGCTGTGCGAGCACGGGCCGCTGCGCTTCAACGACCTCCGCCGGGCCATTCCGGTGGTGACGCAGAAATCACTCACCGCCGCGCTGCGGCGGCTGGAACGCAACGGGATGGTCGACCGGATCGTCACGAATACCCGGCCCATCGCTGTCGAGTACCGGTTGACGCCGCTCGGCCGGTCGCTGCAGGACCTCATCGACGCACTCCTGCACTGGGCCACCGGCACACTGCCCGAGGTCGAACTCGCCCGCGCGCGATTCGACCAGGGGGTGGAGACGGCCGGGCAGGTCCCCGCTACGAACTGAAGTACTCGAGGCACAGCGATGCGGGTGGTCGGCGGACCGCCCGCGCACTCCCGCCGAACCCACGGTGCCCCGCGCCGGACGGCAACGTCTCTATTCGCACGTCCCGCAGCGCCCGTACCTGGTCCGCGCCCACGATTCCGGTGGGGGAGACGCAGTACCGGAACACGATCAGCTTGTTGCCGTCCCGCGGCGAGCGGTCGCGCAGCGCCGCAACCGCTTAGCATCGACAGCTATGGGTTATGAGCCGTCGGACCGATCCGCGCAGGCGCCGGTGGTCGTAGAAGTGAGCGAGATCTCCGGTTCCGCCCGCCCGGCCGGACTGCCGACGCTGGCCGAGTTCACCCCCGAACACCGTTTCGTCCTGCGTACCGGCCGGAACGAATTCTCGCTCCCGGCGGGTCGATACCACGTGCAGTTGTGGTCGCAGTACGCGTTCTGGCGAGTGGGTAAGGCGACCATCGACATCGACACCACGCACGGCCCCGTGCTGTTCCACTACGCCGCCCCCTACACCCTCTATCACCGTGGCGCCGCCGGTTTCGAACCCCAGCAGCGGCAGGGGAAGTCCGCCGAGACGGTGATGAAGGTCGTGGCGGTCACCTGCGGCAGCCTGGCAGTCCTCATGGTCCTCTTCGCGGTGGTGCTGACCTTCCTGCAATAACGACAGGGTGTGGCACCGGCATCCGGAACCGGGCCGGATGCCGATGCCGTGCCGGATCGGCCGGTGTCCGAACCTGTATGTTCGAGAACGCTCGACATCACAGGAGGACCTACGATGACTGAAGTCCACGGTATGTCGGTCGACATCCGGACCCCCGACGGTGTCGCCGACGCGTATCTCGCCCACCCCGGCGACGGGGCCGCCCATCCCGGAGTACTGCTGATCCAGGACGGTTTCGGACTGCGACCCAGCCTGCGGGATATGGCCGACCGTATCGCCGCCCACGGCTACACCGTCCTGCTGCCGAACGCTTTCTACCGGCACGGTCCCGCTCCGGTGATCGAGCTACCGGACTTCATCGATCCGGAGGCGCGGCCGGAGATCTTCCAGCAGCTCTTCCCGATGATCCGCGAGCTGACACCCGAGCTGCTGCGATCGGATGCCGGCGCGTATCTCGAATGGCTGGCCGCGGCGCCGCAGGTCGCCGCGGGGAAGGTCGGTGTCACCGGTTACTGCATGGGTGCGCGACTCGCGGTGCTGGTCGCCGCCGGGTTCCCCGAGCGGGTTGCGGCGGTGGCGGGATTCCACGGCGGACCACTGGTCACCGAGAGTGCGGACAGTCCGCATCTGCTCGTCGGAAAGATCACGGGAGAACTGTATTTCGCCCATGCCGGGGAGGATGTGGAAAAGGCGCCCGATCATTTCGCACAGTTCGACAAGGCAGTCGAGGCGGCGGGTGAGCGTCACCGCACCGAGGTTTACGAGCGTGCGAAACACGGCTACACCCAGGCGGATACCGCCGCCTACGACGCCGAGTTCGCCGAACGGCACTACCGCGAATTGCTGGCCCTGTTCGACCGCAACCTGCGGCAGTAGCCGCGCGCGGAAAACACCCGCTCCCCTGGAGCCGATCGGCTGCGCCCCTGCCCGATATCTACACCACGCGGGCTTCGACGCGGCTGGTGACTCCGGCATGGTGCCGGGAAGAACAGGTGAATCACGAGGTGGCGAGTGGTGGTGGTCTCCGCGCTCGAGATCAGCGGACTGTAGCCCATCGTTCCGTCGCCGCGGGGGTACCGAGTTCCACTCGCGCCGAAGGGTTATCGGCGTAATAGGTGAGAAAGCGGTACAGCCGATATCCGTCCACGGCCAACCGCGGACACTCGAGGACAATGCTTCCGGCCGGTGCCGGGCGCTTTCGCACGAACCCGGCCGGTACGGCCCAGGGGCTGGTATATCCGATCCGGTCAGAAGAGCGCATTCCAAGCCTTCGAGATACCGCGACCGATGGCGAGATCGTTCCGGGCTGTCATGCGGCGATGCCGTTGAGGACGATATCGACTGCCTTGTCGATATCGGCCGCCTCGACCTGTTCGGCCCGTAGGAAGACGCGAAACCAGATCGCCCCGGCGAGCATGTCCATGACCAGGCGGGGATCGGTCCGGTCATCGAGTTCGCCACGTTCGACCGCCCGGCGGAAGAGGGGGTGTTCGCGTGCGGCGCGGTCGGCGAAGAACATCCGCCCGACCGCCGCCAGTGACGGCCGGCCGGGGGAGGCCGCCAGGACGGCGGCCGCGATGGGGGCGGTCGCGGCATCGGTGAGCAGGCCGTGGATGCTCCGGGCCGTTTCGATGAGATCGCCGCGGAGGCTGCCGGTGTCGGGCACCGGGAAAGTGAGCAGGTCCGATTCGGTCAGCGCGGCGGCGAGGACCTCGTCCTTGGATTTCCACCAGCGGTAGAGGGTCGTCTTGTTGACGCCGGCGCGCAGCGCGACCGCCTCCATGGTCAGACCCTCGTAGCCCGCGGTGGCGAGGAGTTCGAGGGTGGCCGCGAAGATCGCCTCCGCCCGCCGTGGCCGGGCGGTCGTGCCCGTATCGGCTGACTCGTCCATGTGCCGACAATACAACGCAACGTTGCGTTGTATCCCATGGGTCGTTACAGTGCAACGCAACGTTGCGTTGTATATGGAGGCGTCATGGCTCTTCCCGTGGTTCTCGTCCACGGCATCCGGCTGAGCGGCCGATGCTGGGTATCCGTCGCGAGCGAACTCGGCTCCGAACGCGCGGTGATCACCCCCGACCTCCCCGGGCACGGTGCACGGCGCGGCGAACGCTTCACCATGCCCGCGGCGATCGACACCGTCCGCGCGGCAATCGATAGCGCCGGTGGTCGCGCCCTGGTCGTCGGCCATTCACTGGGCGGGTACGTCGCCATCGCGGCGGCCGCCGAACTCGGCGAATGGGTGGCCGGTCTGGTGGTCGCCGGATCGACCCGTATCCCGAACAGTGCCCTGGCGATTCCCTTCCGGCTCGCTCATCTACTCCTGTCGACCCAGCGCGATGGTGGTGAGCGGCTCAGCCGCCGGCTCTTCGACGCCACCCTTCCCACGCAGGTCGCCGCCGCCGTCGCGGCGGGCGGTATCGCCACCGAGGTGATCCCCGATATCGCCAGGGCCGCAGTAGCATTCGATCCGCTCACCGAACTCCGTCGATACCCGGGCCCGGTCTGGCTGCTCAACGGAAGCCGCGACCATTTCCGCGGTCACGAACAGCGTTTCGTCGCGGCCTCGCCCCGGGCAAAGCTGCTCATGGTGCCCAGGGCGGGGCACTACCTACCGCTGGCCGAACCGCAGCGCTTCGCCCGGCTGGTCCGCGATATAGCCGACGTGTGCGATACGGCGGCCGAGGAGCATCCGAGTGAAGGGTCACGCTGAACGATCGGCGGGAAGCCCTTTGTCGGTAGTGATCTTTATCGTCCGGGCATGGGTATTCGAATTCCGGGCTTCGACTACGAACGCATTCCTGTCGGCGACGTGCGGCTGAACGTGGCCATCGCCGGTTCCGGCCCGCCGATCGTGCTGTTGCACGGTTTCCCGCAAACACACCTCGCCTGGCGCCACGTCGCCGCCGACCTCGCCCACGACCATCAGGTGGTCTGCCCGGATCTGCGCGGTTACGGCGACAGTGACAAACCGGCCGGCGAGCACGGAGGCCGAACCTACGCCAAACGCACCATGGCCGCGGATGTCGTCGAACTCATGCGATCCCTCGGGCACAGCCGCTTCGCCCTGGCCGGACACGACCGCGGCGGGCTGGTCGCATTCCGGGCAGGTCTCGACCATCCAGGCACGATCAGCCACCTCGCCATCCTGGACGTGCTCCCGGCCGTGAACATGTGGGCCACGCTGCGGGGGACTGCCGGTGTCTTCGCGTTCCACCTCTACCTGCTGGCGCAACCGACAGATCTCGCCGAGCGCATGATCCGAGCCGACCCCGACCTGTTCTTCGGACATTTCCTCGACAGCTGGCTCCACATCTCCGAGGCCATCCCGGCCGATATCCGCGCCGAGTACCTCGCCGCCGCCCGCGAACCCGACGCCATCGCCGCGGTGTGCGCCGACTACCGGGCGAGTGCCGCTGTCGACAATGCCGATGACGAGGCCGATCGTGCACAGCGCCGCCGGCTCGATATGCCGGTCACCGCCCTCTGGCAGGACCCGGGCGAGATGGTCTTGCCGTTCGATCCGGCCGCGATCTGGGCCGAATGGGCCACCGACCTGTGCACCGCAACCGTGAAATGCGGCCATTTCCTGCCGGAAGAACAACCCGACACGATTATCGCGGCACTACGGGACCTGATCGATTGAGCTGTCCGAGCGATACGGGAGCCGGGAGCACTCAGTGGCCGGGCGGACGGCGCGCGGCCTGGTCAGTGCCCGTCCGGGGGCCACTCGCTCGTGCGCGTGCTGTGGACGATTCGGTCACTTTCTGTCATCAGCCGCATTGAGTGCGTGCTTCAAGATGGACACGAAACAGTGTCGACACCGCCGCTGCCGCCTCCGCCGTGGAATCCTCGGAGATCGACATGCCGTAAGCACGTGACAGGCACCCGAAGCCACACAGCGATCGCTAGGAGGCGTGATGACCGCAGGTGGATTCGACCCCGCATACAGCCCGACAGCAAGTCCCGCCAGCAGCCTCAGACCTGCCGGCCTGGGCAAACGCGCGGTAGCCAGGTTCGTCGACTGGATCATCGCCGGCATCATCGGCGCCATCTTCTTCTGGCTCCTCGGCACGGTCTGGGACCTCCCCGACTGGGTCTCGGTCCTCCCCGGCGCCGCCTTCGGCTGGCTCTACTTCGTTCTCTTCGAAGTGTCCTCCGGTTCGACACCGGGCAAGAAACTCCTCAGCCTGCACGTCAACGGGTCGGGCAGGGCACCGAAACCCAGCCTCAAGGACTCCGCGGTCCGCAACGCCTACATGCTGCTCAACCTGATCCCGTGGGTGGGTGGGTTGCTGTGGTTCGCCGCGGCCATCGCCATCGCGTTCACCATCAGCTCTAGTCCGACGAAGCAGGGTTGGCACGACAACGCGGCGGGCGGGACGCAGGTCATCGACACATAGTTCTTCGCAATTCCGACGGCCGCCTGTCGCTACCGCACCGACCAGTGCGGTAGCGACAGGCGTTGTCCGCACCGGTGAACGAGGCGCGCCGTCGGCGGTCGTGTTCGTATCCGTGGGCGTGTCGATCATTTGACGATCGTGTCGGGCTAGCTGAACTGCGGTCTTTCCCGGTGTTCGGCCATGCGGGATGTCCCCGCTGCGAATCACCGCGGCGGATTAACTCGCTCGGTAGTCGCGGCATTCAGCTGTTGGACGAGATCTTTTGGATGAACGCATCCCACTCGGCTGGGGCGAAGACGAGGGTGGGTCCAGCGGGGTCCTTCGAATCCCGGACACCGACCGCATCGGTCGTGTGCGCGACCTCCACGCAATCACCGCTCGGCTGGCTGTAGCTGCTCTTTAACCAGCTCACGCCGGTTAGATCCCTGGTCACGCGACAAACTCCTCTGCGATTTCCTGCATCAGGCGCCTACTGTCGTCGGCACTCAACGCTACCTCGTGAAGATCGGCCAAAGCTTGCCTGTGGCGTTCGATCGCGCTGTCTTCCTCCAGGAACAGTGCTCCGGTAAAGCCCTCCACGAACACCACTGGCGGTTCCGGGGCGCGAGCTGTACGCAGGGAGGGGAACTCGAAGAGTGTAAACGACTGGACGATCAATCCAGAGTGCCCGCCGACGCCGAAGGGAATCACTCGGATGGAAACATTCGGCATTCTTCCCAGATCGACGAGGTGCTGAGCCTGACCGGCCATCACATGGCGTCCCCCCACCTGGTGTCGCAATGCTGCTTCCGACAGCAGCACATCGATTGTGAATTGCTGATCCGCAGCAAGTCTGCGTTGCCGCCTCTCCATCAGCTCCAGTCGCCGGTCGACGTCCAGTGCTGGCATCTCGGGGTCGGCCGTCCGGATCAGCCACTGGCGATACTCCGCCGTCTGCACCAAGCCGGGCAGGAGCGTCAGCTGGAATGCGGTCATCCGGGAGCACGCCTGCTCGAGACTCATGAAATGGTCGAAGTGTGGGTTCACCACATCGGCGTAGGTGCGCCACCACCCGCGCGACGGATCGCCCTTCGCCACCTTCACCTCTTGGACAAGGCCCAGTACCTCATCCGATACTTCGTCGTCGGCCCCATAGAACGCCAGTAGATCCCGGAACTGCGCGGTACTGATCCGAACCGGTTGCCCCTCTTCCAACCTCCCGATCCCTTGCTTGGACACTTCGATCGCCAATCCCGCGGCCAGTTGACTCTTCTTGGATTGGAACCGCAGTTCCCGAAGCCGCCGACCCAAAGCGCGCCGTGGAAGAGTCGAACCAATAGCCATGCCCACCCTCGCTATCTCGTCGTGGTCCAGTACGGACCTATGTTTTCTGGACCTACCCATACTGGACGCCCGGCGACCTGCTCGGATGGCCCCGAATAGTCTTTCCAGCGAACAGCTTTCGGTGTCTACTGTATCCACCCGATGACCGGGAACTCGGATAAATCCCGGGCACAGATACTTTCATTGCGAATATTCAGGAAAGCTGCCGGAATCGCCTTGCCGTGCCGGCAGGAATTGTCATGCGCGGTCACCGGGAAAATCACCATCTCCGAAAAGGGATAGAACAGATGACGTTACGTCCGGTGAACGAAAAACAGCACCCGCATCGCCCCCGCGCGATCGGCTATCTCCGAACCGACCTCTCTCCCTATGAGACCCACGACACGGAAGCTATCCGTCAACTCGCCCGACAGCAGCATCACACGCTGGTCTACATAGTCCGACTCGGCCCCGACTCCGTTCCCGACGCTATCGGTCACGTCCTCGACATCGTCCGTGCCACCGAAACAACAACGCTGATCATCCCCGACCTGGCGCATCTGGAAAACCACCCCGGCCGAGTCTGCGACACCTGCGACCTCATGACGGTGTGCCCGGGACAGCTCTGGATGAAAGTCGGCACGAACCCACATGACGCTCCCCACGAACCCATCTGGTTGCCCGAGCTCTGGCACAGCGAACCCGACACCCGGCTGCGCATCGTCGACGCGCACCGCATCATGCAGACCCACCTGACCTGCAATCCCTTGGACTGCCCTCGTAAAGCCGCCGCTTTCGCCCTCCTGGTCGAAACCGGCAAACTCGTCCCTGCCAGCCGCAGCCACCGCGAGCGCGTCGTCTCCCGCGGCCTCGCTTACCCGCCGGCCGGGCGGACCACCTTTGGTACGTGCCCATCCCTCGCGATGCTCCAACGGCTACACACAGGTCTCACACAGGCGCGACCATGAGCGCCTACTCAACCCAACGGTTCGAGGCCGATGTCCACCTCACAGTCTTCCTCCACGGCCTCCGACTCGACTACCGAGTCCATCCCACTGCCGCCGAACGCTTTCTCCAGGAGTGGACCGCGCACCACGGCGCCCACACGGCTGCCGTCCTCCGCGCGGAACCGGCCAACCTCCCACGCCTTCCTTGCGAACGCCTCTACCTGGACCGCTGAGAACTCCGCGCCCAGCACTGGTTAACCACGCCCACCCTTCCCTTCTGTTAGCCTGAGCAACCGAAGCCGTTGAGGGGGTCCCATCGATGAACCAAACCGCAATCGACTACGGCCAGGCGCAGATTGCTGCCTTCATCAACGGGGCCGCAGCGGGCGAGATCAGATACGACCCTGATGTCGCACGTCAAGCCGCATCCGAATACCAGAAGATGATCATCGGGCTGATCGAAATACGAGACCGGCTCCTTGAGGCCATCAATCCGAACGGCTTCGGAGGTTTCAAGTCAGCACAGGATCTGCAGAAGGGCTTCGGCCGAAAAGCCTCAGACGGAGTCGATGTACTGAATCAACTTGTAGAAGGAGCTATGCGACTCCAAGAAGCCTACTTCCGTGCCGGAAACATGATCGCGGAAGCAGACCAGTGCAACGCATCTCGGACCAGATTCGTCGCAGATTCCGCCGCATTGGGGGACCCGTCGTGAAAGCAAGGATCCTTCTCTGCTGGGTGCTGATTGCTGTTGCGCTGCTCAGTGCGTGCGCGGCACCGGAGAATACAAGCACCCAGACCACCGGTATGCAGTCGACTAGTACCGCTCCTAGCATCGCGGTACCCGCCCCGCCGACCTCAAGTCAAGTCAACATGGGCCGTGCCGCGGTGAACCGTGATCCATGTCGTGAACTCGGGGATGATGTAGTTGCCGCTGCAGGATTCGACCCCGCCACAAGAGACAGAATTGACGCCATCTTCGACACCTACTCTTTCGTGGGGTGCAAGTTTGAACACAAAGAGAAGGACCAATTTGGTCTATTCGTGACCAGCCGGTATCTCCACGTAAACACCACCAATGTAACACTGGATGAGTTCCGTGACCGTGAAGGATCCAGGGCCACTCCTATAGAGATAAATGGCATCGAGGCGATAACTTACACGGATCGGCCCACCGAGTCCTGCCATATAATATTAGAGACATCCTATGGTGCCTTGGATGTATCCAAGAGTGTGGCAAGCGTATTTACCGTGGAGAAGCCCTGCGATCGAATGCCTGAGATCGCTGAGATGGTCTCTGCAGCCATGCCCGATTGATCTGACAGGTCCATTGCAACGAAACATTGGCCTCCGAACGCAGCGTCAGTAACCCCGGGGCCTCGAATTTGATCCCCATTGCTCGCCGCACTGCATCTCAATCCGGCTCGGCCGAGAAATTCTGAGGGCTCGGAGTCCCTCGAACGCCAGCCGGGCTTCTTTCTAGGCCGGATCAATTGAAGTTGCCGTTAACCGCCTGGCGGCAAAGGAGCAGGTGGCTCCTGAATCAACCTCGAAGGCGCGAAATCTTCACACGGAGGTCGCTCGCCGTCGAATGTATTGGGGCCATTCACGCCACCGGTATAATACGTGTGCCCGACATTTGTTAAAAGAAAGTTATGGGTACCGGCAATGCGTGGTTCGCCGCCTGATGTCGGAGAGCGCACCACCCTCGGTCGATACCAGTATGACGGAGAGGGGTCTGGAACCAGATTCTCCCTGTCCTCGTCGGAGTAGAGATACAGGCCGGGCGTGTTATACGAGCAGATCAACACCTCCCATTCCTGCAGGAACTGCTGGCTGGGTGGGGTGATCGGGTTCACTGCAACAGCGCGCAGCATGACGCCCCCGGCTTCCCAAAGGTTGCGCGTTTCTTCGAGTTCCTTTTCGGTGGCTGTGAACCGCCCGTAGTCCACGCGAGATTTGTATTGCTCCGCTAATTCAGGCTTATCTCTCATCCCTTTCTCTAGTACCACGGTCTCCATGGCGAACTTCGCGACTTCGTTCAGTTCGCCTTCCAGAGGTGCGGGTATGTCCCAGCGGTATTCAACAGGAGGGTATGTTCTCGCCTGAGAGTCGGATTGCATATAATCTGCGCCCGGATCAGCGCACGACGAAGCTAGAAAGCAAGATACCGTTCCACAAACCAACAGTATTCGAAGTGCGTCGGAGTTGGAACCGGATCGGCGGTTCGCTTTCGCGAATGAAGTACTCATATCATGAGCCGCCTTGCCGACCTAGGGTGATCTGATATGACTGACTGTAGTCCTGAATATACTGACTCAGTCCTTGCGCAACCACGAAATCCTGAAAATTTTCCCAAGCGCCTGCGTTTGCGCGAATATCCGGCATTCCGAGAGGGCCTGCCTCGGTCTGCAGCTGGGGTGGAAGGACTCCGGCCGAGTATGCGGCGTTCAGAATTGCTTGATTTGCGTTATCGACAGCCTGAGCCGACATTGCCTGCTCGCTCGGGCGCTGTTTGAATTCATACTCAGGATCAGCATCGAGCACCTTTTTAACGGCGCTCTCTACCGTGCTACCGGCCTCGATCCCTGTCAATCCCACTGCGGTTTCCACCGGTTTCACAATTCCAACAGCTTGGTCCGCAATTCCACCGACTACTTGAGCTCCGAGAGTTTTCGCTCGATACATAGCATCCGTCGGATTCAGGACCTCTTCGCCTTCCATCTTGTCTTTGTGAATCAGGGCATCCCAGATGGCATTATCGGCACGGCCGGTCAAGGCGCCGACATCACTTGCGGCAAGCTCGCCGGCCACATTTCCGGGATTCTCCTGCATAGCTCGGGCCAGTTCGTCCAGGCGGTACTGCTCAATCGCGGCCGTCAGGGTCACACGCCCCTCCTCATCGTATCCGGCGAGTTGCATCAGTCGATTTGCCTCCTCCCCATTCCACTGGACACGGCCGTCGGGATAAACGACACTCTGAGTGAATCCGGCCGGCATACCCGGGATACTCACCGATTCCAGGTTCGTCGATACGGCGCGGCTGATGGCAGCAGACAACTCCGGACTGTTGGCGATGCCTTCCTTGCTCTTTTCCCATACCGCGTTGTCGTCGGTGGGGGCGAGCATCGCCCCGAGGCTCGCGAGCGCCTCCCGACCTCTCTCGCCTCGTGGATCATCAGCAGGCAGAGCGGCCTCTTCGGTGATCCGGTTGACCATGGTGGAAGCCGCGACCCCGTTGTCGGAGCCGGACCAGTCATGGCCGAGAAGGCTACGGACGGTTTCCTCCGGCTTGTATCCTTCGGGCATTCCTTCGCCGGTCCAGATCTGGTGGCTGCTGTCGTCGTTCCGCCCCGCGATACCGAGGAATTGTGCGGCCGCATCATCACGACCAGGCCAGGTGTACTGGTCCTGCACCATGTCCGATGATTTCAGAACCATCTGGGTACCGAGTTCTGTGCCGGGCTCGTAATTCGGGTTGGCCTCTCCCAGTAACGCTGCGAGGGCGTTCGTGTCTTCCCACTGCTTCTGCAAACCCGCGGCCGGCCCGCCTGGCACATCGGGTTCAAGGGGATCGGGATCGGTGCGCCGGGATTCGAGCAGCTGCCGCACATCTTCGGGAAGCTGCTGGTAGCTGCCCGGATTCGTCAGCGTCCCGTCGGGGTTGCGGCCCGTGCCGATGTCCTCGTTGCTGACCACCATCAGCCCGTTTGCCAACGAGTCGAGCTGACCTGCGGCATCGGGGTTCCCAGCGGCCTCCTCCGTCCGGAGTTGCTCGCTCAACGCCAGGATGCCCTCCTTGCCGGCCGCCTGATAGAGGCCGCGGTAGTACTCCTGAACGTCCGCCGGCAGATTGTCGACCTCGCCACCCGCCGCCAGAATTCTCAGTTGTTCGTCGGTGAGCGCTCCTTGCGGCAGGCGGCCCGCGATTTCCTCGAGGAGTTCGGTGTTCTCCTTGTCCGGAAGGGAACCGTTGGCCCACGCGGCGAGGGCTTCGCCGTCTTCCTTACCCAGTTCACCGGAATCATTGGGTGAAACCGAGGTCACCGAGACCCCGTCTCCGACCAGGTCGCCCCTCACCCGGACCTCTTGAGCCGCGGTCGTTATCCCTAGGCCCACTTCGCTGATTGCGTTGGCGAGGCTGTAGTAGGCGGCGTTGATCGCGTCCTGGTGGATATGGACCTTGTCGGTGACAGTCTGCTGATCCTGTTGGGACAGGCCGGTACCTGTACCTGATACAGCCCAGTTGTCCGCCACCTGCAGCCGGACCGGACACGTCGGATCGTTCTCGGCCTCACCTACTTTGCCGAGCAATAGGCGACGTTCGTTCGCCAGCCGCTGGTCCGCGTTTCGCAACGCGCTCGCCACGTCGCGAATCTCCTGAGAGAGCTTGCGGCCTTGATCGTGTTCCTCGGTGAAGCGGTCAGCTGCTGCATCATGTGCAGCCCCAGCCCAGTTGGTGCCGGTGAAGTGCGGGAGCATCCGGCCGAGTTCTGTCTCGTAATGCTGGGTGTCGGTTTCCAGTTCGGCCGCCCACTCCGAGAGCTTCGCGGTGTTCCAGGATTCGACCTGCTTACGGGTTGGCATGCTCTCCGCCTCCAGGAATCCGGAAGTCCATGGTGTTCAGCTTGTCCTTGAACTGCTGGTCCGTGGTGTTCATATCGTCGGCGCACTGCCTGACGATCTCCGACAACGCCCGCATCCGGAGGGCTATTCGCAGCCATGCGCCTTCGGTGAACTCGCCTGCCTGCGCACAGATCGTTCCGAGTTTGCAGCCTGGAAGCGCCGCGCCCAGTTGGTCGCCGGTGGTTCGCACGTCTATCGCGTCGATCTCCCCGCCGATGCTTTCCAGCGTGTCGGCCAGCTTCCTCAGCTCGTCGATATCAGCTTCGAGCATGCGCCGATTACCCCCTCGAACTCTCGGCCCCGTCGGCTCGGACGGTCGTCAACGAACAGATGCGTTGAGACGATATCCGAGCCTCGCGAAGGCGAGCCAGCGGGAGGTATGAGCTCGTTCGCTGTGCTAATCTCCGGCCAGCGGGGCTTTGCTGGTGCGCCCGTGAACGAAGGGGGCTTTGTGAGCGAGCAGGGGCTGCCGGAGATTCTGCTGCCGGGTGTCGGTGACTATGTGGCGAACCAACAGTCACAGGCTGCCATCCAGCAGACCACGGAGGCTCAGGACAGGGTCGCGTCCTGGGATTCCGGGCTCGCCGATCTCGGTGCCGGCACCGACCCGGATTTCGTCACCAGCATCGAGCACTTCGAAGGCATGACCCATCAGGCCCTGTATGAGGCGGTCCACGGCCAGGGCGGGATGGACGCGGTCGGTCTGCGGACGCTGCAGCAGGTGTGGCGGGAGAACTACTCGGACCTTCTCAATCTCACGATGTTCAACCGGCTGGGACTGAACCGGATCTTCTCGGAAGGCCTGTGGACGGGTGCCGCCTCCGATGCCGCGCAGGTGGCGTCGGAACGGTATGCGATGGCGGCCAATCAGATCGGGCAGGTTTTCGCCTCCGTGGCGGACCGTCTCGACGCACTGGCGTGGTCGGCCGAAGCGGTCCGCGCAGCGGTGCAACCGCCACCCGGTACGGCAGTGCTGTACGCGGACCCCGACGACCCCAGCCAGTCCGTGCTACCAGGCCTGGTCAATCCAGAGTTCTCGGATCAGGATCGAGCGGCCCGGGAACAGGCGCGGCAGGAAGCAGTGCGCGCCCTCAACAACATCTACAAACCGACTTACCCACCAGCCGGTTCCGGTGTACCCACCTATGTATCCGTTCCGCAGATCGCCGGTGATGTGCCCGGTGCACCGGGTGGGAACAGTCCGGGCGCGCCGGGGTCCCCGGTGACGACTTCCACAACTCCGCCTGGTGGACCCGCCTCGCCGGAAGCGCCCGGAGAAGCGACCTCCCCCGCCGGCGATACCCCGACCGGTCTCGATCCCAGCCAACTGGGAGCGCTGGAAGGGCTACTGCCCGAAACCGGCGAAACCCCGCAGGATCCGGCCGCGACGACCACTGCGGGAGTCACGCCGAGTACCACGACCATGCCGGGCAGCCCGGGGCTCGGTACACCGGCACCGACGGTGGACAGTCCGGATCAGCCGGGTCGCACGGTCAACAGTCCCGGTGGGCCGGGCGCGCCTGGCACGTCGACCGCCCAGCCCGGCGCTATGGCGACCGGAGCTCGGGGCGCGTCGCCCGCCGGCCGCAGCCCGATGACGCCCATGGCGCCAGGTGCCGCGGCGAACCGCCGCCAAGAAGACGACAACGAGCACACGGCTCCGGATTACCTGCGCCGCGTATACGACGAGTGGACCGAGGGTCTCGCACACCCGGAGGGTGTGATCGGCGCAGACCCGGCATTCGAGTCGGACCCGAGCGACCGACCACCCAGGACGAACTCATTCGTCGACGACGAGTTCGACAACTTCGTCGACGATTTCGCGCGCCCGGGTATGGCTCCGGAAAGTACGCGGGTCGCTGGGATGTCGGTGACTCCCGCCCCGACCGGATCCGCCGCCCCTGGTGCCTGGCCGAGCTACAACGCGCCGTCCGTCAACGGTTCGGAAACACCCGCCGTCGCCCCGCAGCAGCAGCCCAACCCACCGGCACCCGCGCTCAGCAGAATCCCGCCGCCGTCCGCAACGGCCCGCACCGAACACCCGGAACCGCAAGCGCACTCGGCGAAACCCGAACCCACAGCACCAGCCGAAGACAACGGTTCGGCGTCGGACACCGCAGCGGCCGACGCCACGAGCCCGGTCGAACCGGAGATCTTCACGGTGACAGGCCGCGGCCCGATCATGGACCTCGACGCCTCCGGTAACGATTCACCCAGATGACTGACACTTCACAGCAACGGTGGGTTCTCTCCCCGGACGAATTCGCCTGGGTGTGGACGGAAACGGGCAGCGATCTCCATCCGGATCCGATCAGCATCGTCGAATCACCCACTACCGACGACGAATACCGCCTGCTGACCCGCGAAATCAGCGCCCGATACCCGCGAGGCGGCGATCCGAACCTGGCCGAGGCGCTCTGTATTCTTGCCGATCCCGAACTGCGAATCATCGGCACCGGCTACTCCCATCAATTCCCTGAGAAACGCCTGCGAGTGGTGGCAGCGGCGGTCGGCGAATCCGGTGTGGTCGCAGTCCAGCGCTCCGGCCCGACCGTGGAAGCCGGCGGTGACATCCAAGTGCTCATCACCACCCGGTCGATGCTGGCTCGTCATGTCGCGGCGGCGATGCCGCCCAATACAGCTGGACCAGCGGAAAGGATGGTCGGCTATACGCCGCGGATACGAGGTGACGAACCACCCTCCACCTATTTCCGGGACAGTGCCGGCCGGGCACCGATCGAGGAACGAATCCGGGCATTTCTGCGGGCGCCCCGTGCGGCGGAAGGTCACTTCACCATCGCGACCCACGTGTCACGTGGGCTGCCGCCGAGTTATCTCAGCTGGGTAGATATCCGGGAAGATCGGCCGTCTGCGGGCCGGTACCTGATTGCGGTCAACGAAAACGACACGACGGTCGCCCCGGCCTCCCGAGAGGGCATCGAGCGGCACCTCACCCACCGCGCCGAGCCGGAATCTGCGTCTCGGCGTGACTTCTAGCTTGAGTTTTAAGCTCTGAGCTGGTGTTTTGTTACCCCGGGTGAGCATCGGCGAAGCCCTTGGTTGATCATGTCGTTCTGCGGTAGAGAGAACTTTCGGCAACCAAAGGCTTCAGTCGAACAGTGTGCACGACACCGGCTGTGCTGGTACGGTCGGGGACCTTTCGGCGTTTCGGCGGGAGTTGTATCGGTGCCTGACCTGGCGGGCGGATGCGGTGTTCGATCTGTGCGATGCGGTGTTGTGCGCGGACGGGCCAGTGCGGTCACTGCCGGAGTTGTCGCTGATCGGCGAGCATCGTCGGGGGTACGGCAGCATCTGTGCGGCCCTGGACTGTGGCCGTGTAGATATCGCCCGGCTGCGGAGGGCACTGGTCTCGATGCCGCTGCCGCGAGCCGCGGACGGCCAGCTGGTGCCGGCGGTGGATATCCGGCCTCCACGATATGAAGGGAATCGCAGATGAGAGTATGTAGAGAAGGGATGAACTAGTCAGGAAGGGCGGGGCCTGATGGTCGGACCACGATTTGTTGATGTGTGTGCGGGCGCCGGAGGGTTGGCGTTGGGTTTGGAGCAGGCGGGATTCGAGCCGGTGCTTCTCCTGGATAACAAGCGAGTGGCGTGTGACACGCTTCGCTTGAACCGGCCGACATGGGAAGTTCTCGAAGACGATTTGCGAGTGTATGTCCCATCGTCGACCCTGCGGGACGTGGACCTCTTGTCGGCGGGCTTGCCGCGGGTGAAATCGAACGCGGGCGGGGCTAGATCCATATCTGACGACGAACTGTCCCTGGTGAAGGCGACCGTATCCCTGATGCATGAAATCCAGCCGAAGGCTCTACTGCTCGAAAATGTGCCGAACCTTGCGACGGCGCGGGAGTACGAAGAGATCCGTACATTCGTTCGGGAGGAACTCGAGCATCTAGGTTATCGGTTCATGTGGTTTGTGCTGAATGCGGCCGACTTCGGCGTGCCGCAAGATCGCAAGCAGGGTGTACTCGTCGCCCTCGCGAAACTGTATTTCGAAGCGTTCTGTCCGCCGGCGCCAACTGTACGGCAGCATCAGTCGGTCGGCGCCGCACTGGGCCCATCCATGGCCTCCCGAGGGTGGCCCCGAGCCGAGCAATGGGCGGCCCAGGCAAATCGCGTCGCACCGACTCTCGTGGGTGGCTCCGAGAGGCGAGGTGGTGCGGACCTCGGTCCAACGGGTTCGAGGAGGGCGTGGGCAGGTATCGGAGTTGATGGGAGTGTTCTTGCTGATATGCTGCCTGGCCCCGACTTCATCTGGGCTCCAGAACAAGGCCGCGGCGGTATGGTTAGAATCACGGTGGACCAGGCTGCGCTTCTCCAAGGGTTTCCGCCAGAATGGAAATTCGCCGGCAAGAAGACGGCACGGTATAGGCAGGTCGGGCACGCTTCGCCGCCACCGGTGGGTAAGGCACTCGGTCTTGCGATCCAGGCCGCCCTGGATGAACCGAAAAGCGTTGTCGCCGGCTAGACTTCACGCCCATGACCGACCAGGGAGCACGATTTAGTCACATGAGCGACATTCGCGTTCTGGACCTTTTCGCGGGGCCGGGGGGGCTCGATGTGGCGGCGCACTTCCTGGGGTATAAGAGCATCGGCATCGAGCTGGATTCGAATGCGTGCGAGACGCGCTACGCGGCGGGGCTGCCGACGATCCATGCGGACGTGACCGCGATGCGCGAGACCCGCTTCGACGAGATCCCCAGGTCGGTCGACATCCTCACCGGGGGGCCACCGTGCCAGTCCTTTTCCGTCGCGGGGAAGGGAGCCGGTCGTCGGGCTCTGGACACCGTGAAAAAGTTCATGTCGCGGCTCGTCGACGGTGAAGACGAGGTGCAAATCGACAAAGAGCTGCGTGATCTCGATGACCCTCGTACCGCGCTGGTCCTGGAGCCGCTGCGGTGGATCATCAAGGCCCTCGAAACCGACGGCCGCGATCCGTACGAGGTGGTCGTCCTCGAGCAGGTACCGCAGGTCATGCCGCTTTGGGAACTCTATGCAGAGTTGCTCCGCGGTGGTGAAGGACGGCTCTCCGGCGTCAAGTACGAAACCGAGACCTGGAAGTTGAAGACCGAGGAGTTCGGGGTACCGCAAACTCGGACACGGGCCGTGTTCGCAGCACGTCGCGTGGACCGCGGACCCATTGGAAAGATCGAGCGGACACACTGCGCCTTCGATGTAACTCGGCGTAAGCGCCGCGCCTCGCAAGCCGAACCATTGCTGAGCGACTTTGCGGTTCCTGGGAGCCCAGCAAACTGGGTTTCCATGGCAGAGGCCCTGGAATCTGCTAGCCAGCTGCCTGATTCGCCCGTAGATATATCCCGGTTGCAAACAGGCGAGGACCTGAAGTTTTTCGTTGTTTCAAATTACGGTTCCGGTGGGATTTCGACGAACAGAGGTCAACGCCAATCTTCTGAACCAGCTTTTACGGTCACTGGCAAAGTCTCCCGAAACAGAATCTATAAGAGTCGAGAAGATTACGACGCTGGGCATTGGGGCCGTTTCACGCTCCCGGAATCCGGAGTTCTGCAGACCTTTCCCCATAACTTCCCGTGGTCTGGAAAGGACCAGGCGCAGCAGATCGGTAATGCCGTTCCGCCTTTGTTGGGCATGCACGTACTCAGTGCGGTATTGCATGGCTGCGCGCCCGCTCCAGAGCAGCTCGCAGCGGCGAATACCTGGCCGGCGGTGTCCCAGAGCACCTCCGAGGAACTACGGCGGCTCGGGTGCGGTGATCGAAGCCAGTGTCCTCCCAAGACACACAAGGCTATTCACTCGGAACAGGATTCCGCCCCCTGACCGGAGCTTCGTTGAACAGCTCAGCGAAGTGGCCGACAAGTTTCTCGACCGACTCGGCCGGAGCTTGTTCTTCCTCCGGCCCTTCGGGCAGGTCGTTCCTCGGTGAGGGCAACGCTCTTTCTGCATCTGCAATCCAGTTGCGAAGTGCGTCGCCGTCTCGATCTACATCGGGAGCGAGGACGTCGTACATGAGCGTTGCCGCTGCGGCATTGACAGCCGTGGTCAGGGCATTGACTTCACGGCCGGTACGCACGGTTCCCCGTGTCATCAGTTTGACGAGCGCCAGCGCGGTCGGACGATGGTCGATGACATCGAGACGAAGAGCGGAGTTGAGCATGTCCTGGTTGCTGCACGCCACGACGACCGGTTGATAGTCGGGACCGTCGCGGAACAGTTCGGCCGCCCACCACAGCCGCGCGAAGGTCTGCTTGAAGTGGGGGCCGAGGAACCTGTCGCGGGCAACGCTACTGCGCCGGCCGTTCGACTTCGTCTCGGGCATATGCCGCCACACAACATAATCCGGCGCGACCCCGAGCGCGATGTAGGTCCAGAAGCGCCTGTCGGCCGCTTCCCGTCGAGTCAGCCGCAGGGTTTCGTGCAGGCGTGGTGCCAGCCAGGCATCCGCGATGGTGGGACGTTCGTTGCGAAACCTGTTCATCGCATCGTGGATCAACTCACGGACGCGAAGTGATTCCATGCGCCGATCACTGACCGGAAGTTTGTCCGCGACCTTGTTGAGCGCGATGGACTTGACGTCTTCCTGCCCCTCGAGCAGTCCCTTTGAGAGGAATTCGGCAGCCTGCGCGTCGGATAGCAGTGCCAGCCGTTCCGGAAGGTATTCGGGGCACGCCGTCATTGGTGAATCTCCTGATCGAGTTGTGCGATGCCACGGACAGTAGCCGCGAGGGTCGTCGGAACCTCGGCTCGACGTGCGGCGGCATACTGAATGCGCGGTTGGAGGTCCGCCCAGTTTCCCTGACCGGCCCGCCGCGCGTGCACCTCGCGTAGTGCATCCTGGAGGGATCGGCTGGGGAAGATGTCCGGGAGCATTTCGCGCAGTACCGCACCTCGCCAGTCGGGTGGAAACAGCGGTGTGCCATCGTCTTCGATTTCCAGATCGCCGATAGCAGTGTGGAAGACGGATGTCCAGACGTCGGCGCATACCTGGGCCAGCAGTATCTTCCCTACCATCTGCTCTGTCTGCGAGCCCTGACCTTCGATCAGTGCGACCAGACCGTCGAAATCCGAGTTCACGCGGAGGACAGGCATACTGCCCGAGGTATCCACAACCCATGGTGTGTCACGCAGGCTCGCGAGCCAACCGGTGCTGCGTGCGAAACTCACCGTATTGACTTCGATCTCACGTTCTCTGATCGGGTTGTCGGAGGTCAAGTCGACGATCCACTCCCGGTCGCTGGAGCCGATGATCCGGCCTGCGACGCCGTTGACGGTCGCCACAACGTGGACGAACAGCGAGGCGCGGTCCAAGTGGTCATTGCGTTCGAATTCGAGCTCGCCCGTCCATTCCTTGCCGGATGCATCGGGTCTCAGGCGTGTTACCGTGCGGGTGCTGGTCGCCCCCTCGGCCAGAACCGCGACAACTGCAATTTCGGTCCAGTCATTCGCCCGCGCTACTTCACGATCGGGTACGGTTGCGGTTAGGGAGATTCGAGCGGTGTGCCAGTCGTTACGTTCGGCTCGACCGAGCGCGACGACCTGTTCGATCACCGAGTATGCCTTGGTGTCCAGCTGTTCACGAGCGTCTCCGGGCCCGCGTAGTCGGACGGCCGTGACCCGAGCCGTGACCAGCCCGGCGAGCCGAGGGTATGGGTAGACCCTCATCGATCGGCCCCTTTGCTTTCCTGCAGTTCCACCACGAGGCCGGTCAGTCCGGCCCGCACCGGATGCGTGGATACGTCGGTGGTTCCCTGGAATGTTGCTCGACGGGAATTCGGCTTGAATTCCATTGCGCCGTCGTTCAGCTCGCAGTTTCTGACAGGGACGAGCTCTGCCCACTGCACCACGGGGCGAGAACCGGAGCGGACCTCGAGCTTTGCGACGGGGTACATGCGCCATACCTCGTCGTCGGAGGGCACTTTGACTTCCGCAGTGACTTTCCAGGCGCCCGAGACGTCGACCTCGGCTTCCAACTCGGCCAATTCGGGCGGAGTCGATTTTCCCCTTGTCTTGGCCGGTACCTTTCCGGAGATCTTGAGCCGGCTACGTACGTTGGAAGCGCCGTTGCGCTTCTCCTTCGGAATGGCAACCAACTCGCGTACAGCGCGATTCGTTTCCGTAGTCAATGCAGCTATTCGGCGATGGGCCGAGGGGGAGTAGCGCATTCGCAACTCCTCTGTCTGACCCCACTTATTGTGTTCGGGCGGTTCGGCGGCACGGAGAAATATCTCTGTGTCGTCGGCGAACGGGGCATCTTCTCCTGCGGCAAGACCGGTGAGCAGAACCGCCTGAAATGGATTGGTGCCCGCCGGTAGGTCGGTGACCCGGCTGGTCTTGACGGTCATACGGTTGCCACGCATTGCGGTGACCCGATTGATCTTGCCGTCGGCATCGGTGGCGTCGGTGACGAGTAGGACGGCTCGGTGCTCACCGGCAGTGCCGCCTCTGCCATCACGATGGGGGAGGCGCAGGGCGACAGTGGTCTGTGCCACATCGCCCGCCTCGACGAGCCGATCCACTGTGGTGCCGTTGAGAAACGCCTCCAGCGCGCGGGTCCGGGCGGGTTGATGCACATGCGGTTCGACGCGCTCTTCCGCAAGGAATTCCGTGCCGTTGCGCAAGGTCCGCACGGATGCCTCCAGCAGAGGCGGCTGATCGGTTCCCGCCGTCATGGCCGCCCAAAAATTGCGACCGAGCGCCTGCACCAGTCTGCGGTGCATACCCTCCAGATTGTCTTCGTCGTCCTCTGCGTCACCGTCGAGTTCCATACCCGCCGCAGCAAGACTGGCCACATCGTGGGCCCCTACGATCAAGAAGGACGTGCCCGGTTCATCACCGTCGCGCGTCAAATGCAGTTCTTCTACCGCGTCTTCGGTTGCCCACCACGACCGGACGACCTTCGAATCACCCTTCTCCGGATCCGGCGTGCCCAGCCATCCCGGGCCCGCGAAGCCTCTTCCATCGACTTCGCGCCACGGAAGATCGAGCCGTCCGATGACACGTCGTTGCGTGTGTCCCTCATGCGGTTCGGAAAGGGTGGAGTTGATGAGAACGAGCCCGAGTCTGCTGGTGCCCCAGAGCGTAGCCTTGCCCAGTCCGTACGATCCGCCCGCGGACGAATCCGCCTTGCGACTCTCGAGTTGACGCCGGACTACGGCGGCGAAGCGCCCATCGCCGTAGTCGTCGCCGGTCAAGCCTGTCGCGTTGTAGTCATCTATGCGCAGCAGGACCAGACGGTCGCGCTCACCCATCATGTCACGCAGTCCCGAGCCGATGATGCGTCCGACCTTCTGGTCTTGTGCGGCGGCTGCTCTGTAGTGCGGGAGGAGGTCGTCCCAGCGGATGGCAGTGCGGAACCGGTCGAGCGTGGCGCCGGTCAACTCATGAAGGGTGTAACGGACTCGAACCGGCTCGTCATTCTGCTTGATCCGCTCGTCCAAGCTGTTCTGAGTCGCCTCGCGTGCCAGGATCTCCAGATCGGCCTCGAAGGCGAAAGCCGCAGCATTGCCGAACTCCCGGCCGCCGTCTCTGTGTCCTGGACGGTGATACCACGTAATTTCCGGCCCGCTCGCCTCGGCGAGGATATCGCCGGATACCGGAAGGATCACGCCTTCATTCCTCATGATCTTGTCCGCCTGGGCCACGACATCCGGGCGAGGCTCGGACCGCCCGTCCAGCCAGGCGCTGATGACTGCCGGATGTACCCCCAGCCGTTGCGCCAGGTCCTGCGGGTCTGTGCCTTTGCGTCGAAGACGCTCGGCCAACCATTGACCGCGCTCGGTTCTGTTCGAGTCCACCGCTCCTCCTCGCCTGCCGGTATGTCCTCGTGTTGCTGCACTACCGGTGTGCTGCTACGACGCGGAGATGACAGATCTATCCTGCGCTTCAGATGTATTCTCGCGGGCCACAAAGCTTTCGATGCTCGTGCTGCCGTCAGTCGACCTTGAGGGCGCCTCCGACGTGAGTGCTGAGTGACTGCCGTACCTCGGGTAGTACCGCCTCCAAGAATCCTGGAACCTTGCTTCCGCCGAGTACCAATTGACGGTCGAGCAGACGGTTGCCCGATTCGCATGACGTCTCGCTGATGAGCGTGCAGCCGTGGCAGGCCGAGAGGTTGAGGTGTGCGCTGCCCTGCCGGTCGCTTTCGATGCAGACGGGATCGTTGGAACAGACATCGGCATCATCCAGAGCCGAGGTGAGTAGCGGGATAATCCGTTTCGGCTCACCGAGCCGTACGAGGCCTCCCAGAGTTCCCTGAGCGTCACCTGCTGCAGTGTAGATCAGGACGCCCGCCATGGGATCTGGCCCGTCAACGTTGGCGTAGATCTTCTCCTGAAGGGCTGCCGACGAGTAGCCGCTGGCGAACGCCAGACGACGGATGAGGAGATGGGCGAGAGTGTGCAGGGCGACGAACCGGGGGGTCGGTACTTCGAGTCGCTGCGCCCACGGAGCCTCTTGGCGACGTTTCCCCAGAATGGCGGCCCGGGTCTGGACCCGGTCGAGACGTTCCCAAGTCGCGACAGCCTCCTCGTCGAACTGGAGAAAGATCCCCTCGCCGTACAACTCGATGGCGGGATACACCGGTTGCCTTTTCTGGTCAGGCCCGAGATCGACGTGGATGAGCGCTGAATCCGGGGAGTGTCGCCGGAATCCGCGCAGGGCACGGACTTCCCGCACGCGCCGTACCTGTCCGATACCAGCGATCGCGTCGGTCAGTGTCTTCGGCCCGGGAGTCTCGCCCGACACTTTCCACCCGTCTACGACGAAGTCGCCTCCGGTACGGTCCCGGCCGCTGCTCATCTTCTTGACGAACGCCGCCCACTCTCCGTCACGCAGACCGGCGATCGATTCTTCCACCGACATACCGTCGCCTGCGGCAAGGGCAAGGACAGCTTCGGACGACACGCCGAGTTCATCGGCGATCCAACCGGCGACGACCTCCGACTGCGGGCCGCCGTTGTCTGCAACGACCTTGTCGAAGTAGACGTGACTTCGGATGCTCGACGCCAACTCCTCCGACTGCGGCGTCTCTTCCGGGATATCGAGGGCCGAGACGCGCTCAGCGATATAGTTTCCGGTCGCGCCACGCTGAACAGCGGCCAGGTGGTGGTCACACACATCCTTGGCAGCTTCCTCGTCCTCCCAAGGCTGGCGCCCACCGCACTTGATGCCGTCTCTGTGAAGGGCGTCTATCCCGACGAGCTCGGACAACGGCCGCGAGCGTTTGCATCCACCGCAATTGATACGCAGCGAGGCAAGACCCTCACCGTGTTTTGCCGATCGGACGAAGGTGAGCTCCTTATAGGCGCGACAGAATCGGACCTCCTCCGTCACGCCGGCATCACGACCTCGGTGCGCCCACATGAACCATGGAATGTCTTGTACGTGGCTGCCTTTCGTGCAGACTGCGATATACCGCATGGGAACGAGTCCGCCGCCACAGTTGCAGGTATTGGTCCAGCGGCCCTTGTATCTGCCCGTGAGCATTGAGAGTTTCGAACACCGCTCGCAGAACCGCCAGGCAGGAAAGCGCCAGTACAGCAACCCCTCTGTCTCCTTCGCTGCCCGGCCGGCGTGCGTCGGAGGCTGCCTCAGTTCGCCGGGGCCGAGTCGTGCGAGGAGCCGATCGCAGCTGATCCGGGGCGAGTGTTTTCGATCCCACCACGATGTGTCCGGAGCGATGAGGGACTCCCCGCGCACGTCGACGATCGCGCCGACCCCGAACGGCGTGATCGTCTCAGAAAGTCGCAGGTCATGCTTGATCTTCTCCACGGATGATCTCCTCACGTGGTTCTTGCACGGACACAGCGACATTCGGCTCGACCGAACGCATGGAGTCGGCGACGAGCCACCCCTCGTTGGGTTGACCGAATCGCTTCAACAAGGATTCGTCCGTGCTTGAACGGCGGTCGTAACGTAACGGGTTGTTCTGATCGCGGGCCTGTGCGGCGCGCCGGTCCCAGTCCCGCAGAAGGATCCTCAGCTCGTCCTCGGTCTCCTCCTTTTCGATGGCGTCGGAGCGAGATACGAGTTCGAGGAAGCGGGTGACCTGTTTGTCGACGGCCTCGGCCAGCCCGGAGTTCTCCAGGTCGAGCGTGCCGGCAGAGGTGTCGGCGGCAAGCGACGGGAATGAATGTCTAATCAGTGCTACCAGGGCTCCCGCCAGTGAGCGCTGCCGTGAGGACAGGGACCACGGAGTGACACTGGTGGGCTCCACGCTGCGATACAGGGCGTCGTGGTAGCCGCGGAACGTCTCGAAGTGCGAGCGATCGCGCGCGCGATTCGATCGGAACAGAGTCACCACGATCCCGCTGTTCTCGCCGCGCCCCACACGGCTGGTCGCCTGGATGTATTCCGCTGTGGTCTTGGGTTGTCCGACCATGAGCATGAGTGCCAGGCGGGGGATATCTATGCCCACGGAGAGCATGTTCGAGGAAAGGACCACATCGATTGCTTCTTTCGAATTGTCCGCACTGGTACGCAGTTCCCGGAGATCATTGGGCAATTCCTCGGGCCGTCGGCGACTGGTCAGTTCCAGTACCTTGTCCTTTCGGATCCGTCGCAGCGGAAGCCCTATCCGTTCTGCGCGAGTCTCCAAGCGGCCGTTCACGTCATCGACGACGAGGGTGCCGGTGCGTCCGAGCTCTCGAAGAGAGTTGTGGTACATGACCAGCGTCCAGTATGCGTCACGTGAGGTGGGCGGCTCCGGCTGCGCATCGACGACGGTAGGCAGTTCGGCCAGAGGTGCCGCTGCGGCCACCAGGGCGGTCACCTGCGGCAGCGATTGGGGCATCAAACCGACGTAGAGACGGCCGGCACCATTCTCCACCGGTCGCGAGAAGAACGTCGTATCGTCGTCGAGACCCGCCGGGGGGTACAGCGCGACGTCACGACCGTAGAGCCCTTTGATCTGCTCTTGCGAGGCCCGAATGGTCGCGGTGGATGCGACGATCTTCGGCCTGATGCCGTTCTTGCTCAACAGAAGCTGAATCACCGCGTCGAACACGGCGACCGTGGTCCCGAGCGGCCCGGACAGGAGGTGCAGCTCGTCCTGGATGATCATGGACGGCTGGTGGAAGCTCGTATCGAGTCCGAGCAATTTTCCGGCTTCAGGCTTGAACTGCAGTCGCGCGAATTTGTCGACCGTTGCGAGGAGAATGGTCGGAGGTTCGTCGTACAGGAGGTCGTCGACGACCGTCAAGGGTAATTCCGCGGCGAAATGGCAGTTCCTGTCCGTGCAGTGGATGACGATGTCCCGACCGATCAACGTCATGCCGTACCGGCTCGGGTCATCTGACCTCTGTCGCGGTACGAGCGGTGTCAGACACCAAGGGCAGCTCTCAACCTGGAATTTGTTCGCTTCCTCGGGTCGAGCTGCCTTTAGCAACCGTTCGAGGGCTGCTTTCGCATCGGAACGCGTTGCGGGAGTTGCTTCGTTGCCGACCCACAGACCGATGGAGAACCGGGCCATACCCTTCACCCTGGGATCGGAACCGCGGAGGATCTCCATCGCGCAGACGAGGGCGGCGGCGCGCTGGAATTGCTGGGCGGTCAAGAGACGCAGGGTATAGCGCGTAATAACTGCTGTACCCGCACCTTTCATACCATGGACAAGACGGCGTCGAAATATCTCGATCGCTGCGAGACCGAGGTATGCCTCTGTCTTTCCGCCGCCCGTCGGAAACCAGATCAGATCGACCAGTGCGCGATCAGGGTGGCCTTCCTCGACGGTCGATGCCAGGGACACCAGCAAGAACCCGAGCTGGAAGGGGCGCCAGGCCGGCTCACTCGGAGTATTGCTCCGGGTTACGGCAGCCTGCTGCATCTGAAGTCTCATGGCTGCCATCGCGAGCGCGAATGCTTCGCGGATAGCTGGCTGGCCCGAGCTCCGCAGCAGTTCGACGCCTGCCGCCATCCGGTCAGCCGCTACCCGCGAGCGGTCGGTTATGTCACGTGCGACCTTGGCCCGGTCGCCGAATGTCTCGACCCGAGACTCTTGAACCGACACCCACGTCGAGAACGCGGCAACGAACGCGTCGAGCAGCGGTAGCACCGCATCGGGCTCGCTGTCGATACGCGATAGCACGTCGAGGCGCAGAGCATGGGCTTCCTCCGTGTCTGGATCGAATCCGGTGGTTTCCACGCTCGGAACTATGAAAGACGGGAGCGGTGTTAGGAATATTTTGGTGCAGAGGCCAGATTCGGATTCCCAATCGGCGGCCATGCCGTGGCCTACGGCGTAGACCATGCGGTTCCGATAGCGAAGGCGAAGTTCGGCGGACTCCTCGTCGAGATCAAGGGTGCGGTGTGTGTCGTATTCGATGAACTGACCGCTGTCGGCGGTGCGGACCGCGAGATCGACCTGGAACAGCATGCGGTCGATGTCCAGCTTGTCGTTGCCGGTCGAGGATTCGGTCAGTCGTACATGGACAGTGACCAGGTGCGCGTCACCGTAACGTCGCCAGCGTGATCCGATCTCGAAGGGTACCTGTCCTGCCGTAAACCGTTGTGGCGGTCGGTCGGCGTTGACTACTACCTCCGAGTATTCGAACGGGCGGCGGCGCCATCGAGGCGGCCCATCGTCGGCGATCGCCTCATACGTTCCTCCCGAGAAGTCGCAGACCGCGGTATCCGAATCGGTCACGAATGAGATCGCGATGGAAGAGGGCCGCCAGTCCTCAGGCAGCGGGACGCCGGCGCCGTCCTCCTCGACATCGCCGGTCGGGACCGCTGAGGAGAGAGCGGCGCCTTCGTCTGCGACCTCCGAGGGTGGCGGTGTCGACTCGACGGGAAACAACATCCCGATCGAGTACTGCAGATTCGGTCTGTTCTGCAGCACCTCGTCTTCGCCGTGCTCGGGTCCGACATAGGCGGCGTGAAGGTGGTCGAGGGCGAGTTTCTGTCCGCTGGTGAGGGTCACTGCGCTGCCCCTTGCCGTCGAAGAAGTCCCTGAAGACGGTGCTTGTCCTTGGCCGATGCGACGATGTGAAGGGAGACGCGCGCACGCGTCACCGCGACGTAGAAGGCGGCGATCCCCGTGTCGTCATAATCCTCCGGCAGATCGCACACGATGACGTGCTCTGCTTCCAGCCCCTTGGTGTACCGAGGACTGGTTACCGTGATCCGGTCGTGCGTCGACGAGGGCTCCGCTGTTGAGGAGGCGCTGATTATCCAGATTCCTGATCGCGAGCATCCGTCGGCGATCAGGCGGCGGGCCACCTCTGCCGCCTGCTCGAGGTCAGCGGCGCCCTCGGTCCATCGCCATTGAACTCTGTCGCCGTGGACGATTCCCGGATCGCCCACGTCTGCGCCGAGATACTCCTGGACCACATGCACGATCGCCTTCGTGTTGCGAACGTTTCGTTGCAGGTCGAACGACGGAGCCTCGGCTTCGACCAAGTCGTACACGTCTTGGTCGAAGCGGCCATCGACATGGGCCTGGTTGTTCGGATCGAGAAACATACGCCACCGGCCATCGGAACGGCCGCCCGCAATGACCGTGTCCAGCCGATCCATTGCCTCGGCGTTCATGAGGTCTTGTGCTTCATCGATCAGAACAACGTCGTAGGTCTTGCTGTCCGTCAACTCGTCGAACGGTACGAGGTCGATGTCCCTGTCTGCAATTAGTGGCGCGAAAAGCTTGGCGAGGGCAGGGGAATGGAAGGTGATCAGAGTGGACCGGCCGGCGTTGGCTTCCTGCTTGGCCGCCTCGGCAAGCACCAGCGACTTTCCGGTTCCGGCACCTCCCAGCACCAGCATCCTACGATTCCGGGCCAGCGATGCGAGCACTCGCGCCTGTTCCTCGGTGGCTCTGTTCTGCTCTTCCAGCACGGCGCCTCGTTGAGCATCGATCACCGGCATGCGGGTGAACTCGCCGAAAAGCCGATCCCGGAGATCCTGACTGCGGGCCTTCTTCTCGCCGTACGGTGCCTCTCGTCTCGCCTCGGCGATCGCAGCGAATGCGTCGGTCAGGGCGTCGACGCCCATATTGTCCTTCGCCAGCCAATGAGTCGACTTCCACTCGATCGAATGGGGCGGCGCATCGATGTCAGGGGTGATGACGACCGCCTCGTGGGCGAACCACCCGACCCCTTCGCCTCGGAGAATGTCCTGCAGAGCGAACATTGCCGAGCGTGCTTGGTCCACGGGGGACGAGGTGAGCCTGTGCCAGTCCCCTCGGCGATCGACGGAGTACCAGACTCCGTCGTACTTCTTCACACCGCCGCCCTTGACCTCTACGACGATGATCATGTTGTCCCACAGGATCACGAAGTCCGCTTCGGCCTGCTGCTTATACGCGTGTGACCGCAACTTCACCGAGTAGAACGCCACGGCGCCCGGCGGGCCCGCGATCCGATGCAGGAGCGAGGCGACTCGACGTTCCGCCTCGCTCTCGGCGATTCGGAGAATCTCCGGCAGGTCCGGGATCAAAATCATTTTCGCCCCCTGTTCCACAGGTCCTCATACTCGCGGAAGCCGAGCAGATCGTTGATATCACCGAAGTTGTCGTCCATGTCGACGATGAGGCATTTCTCCTTGCCGCCGTTCAGAGGACCGCGAAGTCCGCGGCCTGCCATCTGGATGTATGCGCTGGGGTTGAACGTCGGACGCGCGATGTAGAGTGCGCGGACACCAGGCGCATCGAACCCCTGGATCAGCACATCGCAGTTGGTAAGCACACGGATCTCACCATCCTGGAATTGCTGAATGATCTCTCGGCGTTCCTGTCGCCCCGTCTGACCACTGACGGATGCTGCGCTGCGACCCTGGTAACGAATCATCGCCGCAAGGACCTGGGCAGATAGGACATTCGGAGTGAAAACCAGTATCGGCCACTCCGGATCCTGGTCCAGAATATGGCTGAGCAAAACCGACATACGCGCCCGGTCCTTGGCAATCCTGTCCAGGACACCTTGATTAACGCGCCCCATACGCGTCATTTGGTCACGCTCCTCCCTCGAGAGCGCCACTTCAGCGCCGGGGAGCACGTCATGTTCTACGTGGGCCAGGAATCCGCGTTCGGCCAGGATCCTGTAGGGGTTGTCATCGAATGCGCTGATCTTGGTGTCACCAAATCTGCTGACGAGACTTCGTGTTCCCCCTTCTGACCTGCCCTTGAAGGGCGTCGCTGACAACCCGACGAGTGGTCGCTCCCACCCTCGGCCCGCGACACCCAGCCAAGTCAGAATTCTGGTGTAGCGTTCCGAATCGCCGGCGCGATGTGCTTCGTCTACTACCACCGCGGCTGGCTCTTTCAGCCAGGAGTACTCGCTGTCGCCGTTGCTGATTATTTCGTCGAGCTGTGCATCAGTAGCTACGATCACACCGAATTCTGTTTCGGGACGGTGAACGTCGTTCCCTTCCCAGAGACGACCGATGGTCAGCGGATGTTCGGCACGGATCCCGCGCCACACCACACTGAAAGTCTGAACAGCTTGCTCACACAATTCTTGAGACTGAGCTATCCAGAGGATATTGCCGGTCAGCCCGCCCTCGACGAACAGGCGGAGGATGGTTTCCGAGGCGACCCGGGTCTTGCCCGCTCCAGTCGGGAGTTCGACCATGGCCTTGCGTGCACGCCCCTTCTCATCACGCTCTGTAAGGACTCCGCGCAGTTTCAGGCTGATTTCCTCCTGGAAATCGTGTAATGGACTGAGTTCAGTTACGCCGGGAATAACGAACTCGGCGTCTTGACGTTGAGCTCTACGGCCGGCGTATTTGGCGCTGAAGCCCATTTTTCGGAGCCAGGAAATCGTGGCGGCCCCACCGGCCCACTCCTTCGGTACGTCTGGAAAACCCTCCCGCCTGAAAAGTTCCGCAAGAAACTTGATGGAATCCGAGCCGCGGACCGTCAGGTGCAGCTCCCCGACGGAAGTTGAGGAATCCACCAGGTTCTGAGCTTCGAGCGCTTGCCACAGCCCTTTGGGGAGTTCCTCACGTAGGTCGTCTTCGCCGAAGTAGATCTCGAGTCGCTCTGCGTCGGTAGTAGCAGCGTGGGCAGCCTGGCGGGCTTGTTCGAGGCGATGGTCCAGGCCGACCTGGCGGACTTTGGCTAGTTCGGCATTGCTCAAATTCAGCTCGAACGCCTCATTCACGATCTTGAGCAGGCGCTCTTCGCCGGTCGCGCTCTGAACGAAGAGTCTCACTCCATCCGCCAGATGCCACTGGAGTGACTTGTCTTCGACACCATGCTCCGTGGTGGTGTACTTCGTGATGTTTGCAGCACGGGTGACTGTTGCGGGCGTCAATCGATCGGCTGCAGCGGTATTCCGAAGTCCAGTGAATACGTCGAGTATCGACTCTCCGGCCTGCTGTCCTTCCGCAACAATGGAGAATGTGAAGGCATCTTCGAACTTTCGACATCCCACAGTCTCTACAACGTCTGCGACTGTTTCTTCTGTGGCTACTAAATACGGTCGTTGCCGAGAGATGAGGAACTCGCGCTCCTCATCTGTCACGGCCACGAAAACTGACTTTGTCGGCCGTAATTCGATTACGCGTCCCACTCGAGCGGGGATACGAGGTGGCTTTCTTTCGAGGTATGCTATACGGCTGGCTGAAACGATGAACTCGGTAAGGGTAGAGTCGCTTATTTTGTCGGATATGGAGTCGGATTCGAGTCCTTCTCGGAGAAGTTCGGGGGGTACCTCTTCAAGCTTGTCGGGAAGGTTCAGAATATCTACCAGCGGCCGCGGTCCCATGAATAGGGGGAGAAATTCTCCATATTGCGTCAGCGATGGTGCAACCACCTCGCTGGGATACCGGATTCCTTTCAGTGAATCCACCAGACCAGCTTTTTCCAAGGCCCACCGCACCGGGGAGGGGACGGAAAATACGCTGCCCGAGTCGAGGTCCTCGCAGTCCCAATCCACATCGCCGAAGCCGAGGAGCTTGTATGTCCATGCAACGCGCAGTCGGAACGATGCTTGAGCTTCGTCGAGGAGGATCAGCATGGAAAACGGCCCCGGTGATCCACCGTGCCTCGGTTGGACGGAAATACGGTCGAGCGGACGCTCGCCAGGGCCGAGGCCCTCGTTGACGGTCTTCAAGACCGAGGAACAGTATTGATCGTAGAGCGGTTCGTCTTCGATGTTGTATTTCGCGATGGGCTCGCGGATAACACCGATGGCGTGCGCGACATCGGGGATGCATCGTGACCGATCGAGCTGCAAGTAGGCGTACTCCGCCGCCAGAGGTTCGTCTATGTCGATGACCTGTTGTGGCCACGACCAACTGCCGTCGCACGTGGGAACTTTGACCACCGTTCGGGAATGGTCTCTGATCACGCTGATCGCCTGTTGGACAGTGAGGTTGAGTGCGGCGTCCCAAAGTCGGGACAGTTCGAGGTCGTCGGGTTCGACCGCCAGGTGGTATACACGAGCGTTGAAAATGGCAACGGGATCGAGGTTTCGGAAGCCTTCCGTGACTAGCAAGGCTTTGATACCCGGTAGCGCAAGGAATCGAGGTTCCACGAACTCGGCATCCTCGATGTCGATATCTTCTTCGCGTTCAAGGAAGACACTGTCCTTGTTGTGCAATCCGCATAGTCCAGCCGTGGTTGGGATCACCTTTGCTTGCGCGAACCCGGACGGGTTTTTCTGGTTCAAAATGAATTTCAAAGCATGGGCAGCAGAGGTGAAGTCACTGCCTTCCGACCACTCCCTCAACCATGAAAGGATCCCGCGTGTTGGCATATTCTCCAGTGCGCGCTTCATGTCCCGGTCATCGCTCGCCGCAAGGCTGGGATCGAAACCGTATGCCATCAGTTCGCGGAGGCGTGTCACTCGTTGAGATGAGGTGTAGCAACGCCAGTGGGGCACATCGTCGCCCGTATTGGGTGACTCGATCCATGCGCGATGGTCGATCTCGTTTACGGTGACTTCCGTCCGGAGATCGAGTGGACGGATAGCTTCGGCTCGCGCGAGCTCTCCGTGCGCGTCGGGGATCAACGCAACCCTGGCGTACTGGTGTGGGATTGCCCCATACAGGACGGTGTCGCCGAACGAACGCTCCTCGCGCCCACGCGCGGGTAGGTAGTCCAGGTGAGCAGCGGGATCGGTGGGGGTACTGAGGCGGGGCAAGAGGTCTACGAACATCTCCGCCAGCGTCCTGAGTATCTCGCGGTTGTAGTCGTTGCGCAGCAGAGTGGTGCGGTCGTCGTTAACGCTCCAGGGCGCATTGAACAGCGCGGATGCCGACGTCTGGTCCTGGAGCGGGAAGTACGACCAGAATCGCCCGAGGCGGAGCTGGCTGCGGTTCACCGGCACGGCCACGGTGACCTTGACCGCAGAGCGTGAGACGGCCTCACCAACTTCTTTGCGGGCCTTGTGAGACGGCGAATGCATCCGGTCTTCGACGAGCCACTCGTCTCCAGTGCCGTCCGGACGCTCGATCTTGAAGATGCCGTTCCCGAGTTCCCGAGACACGTGACTCGTCTCGAAACCGTCTTCCCCGAGTACGCGCAGCCTCACCTCTCGTACGGAGCTGACGAATAAGAGAAATTCCGAGGAGAAGGACTCGATCTCGTTCCGCAGACGGTCGAGGTTCATTGCATCGGGAAGCTTGACTACGGTTGCCGCCCATTCTGAGAGCTCTTGGAGAATGGTGTCCTCGGCGAAATGAGCGTGAGCGTCGATAAGGGTGGGTGTGCGCAGGACGGGGTATCGCTTGACCTGGGCTCCGACACCGGCGATCGCGTTCTTCGCCTCGGGTGAATTGAACTCGAAAGACACCGACCTGCTGAAGACCTGAGGTGTTTCGGTCACAGCGAGAACCGATTTGAAACCGAGACCGAACCGGCCGATCTCGTCACCGCGTTTTCCACTCAGGTGTGCGTGCGCGATCGCGACCAGACCGTTCTTCGAGAAGGGGCGGCCCGCGTTCGCGCAGTAGAGTGCCCTGTTGTCGGGATCCAGGATGATCTCGACCCTGCCTGTGTCGGTGTGATCGCCCGACATGGCATCGGCAGCGTTCTGCACAAGTTCTAGGAGCGTCCGGTTCGCGTATCCGCCAACCCGAATGATCTCCTCGTGGTTGGCATGCTCGGTGATGAGGTTGCTGTTCGCCTCGTACGACTCGATCGCCCTGCGGAACTGTGCGCCAACCTCGCTGGCAAGGCCGCTGTCATGGGTCCATGGCGCCATAGCTCGTGCTCTTTCCTGGGTGAAATAGGTGCTCGAAATTTTGGATCGCAGGTGGCAAACTTGCGAATAGCATCTCGACTGGCGTTGCAGAGGTTCGCCTATGTCGAGAATGGCTGGGGTGGAGGGGTTCGGTGGTCAATGTTGGGGCGCGGCCGGAGCAATCCTGAGGCGATCCCGCGACACGCAGTCCTGCCTCGACGGCGTCGGCACCATCGCGTGCAGGTCGGTGCGGTCGATTTCGTGGTCCACCACCGGTTCCAAACTCCTCGGTCCAGTCTTGCCTGTTACGTCGCGGCAACCATCCCCGATAGGCTGGGAGGGGATGTCGCCTTGGTGATCGCCCTCAGTGGCACTGCCGTTACCCCCTGATGTTCCGATAGTGCCAGATCTCCCCGACGATTTGACGGGCAACGCCCGAATTCGGGTATGGTTTCGGTTGCTGGGGCAATGCTGAGTGTTCGAGGATGATGCTGAAATAGATTCAGGGGCAAGACTTATCGTGGGCCGTGCAATCTGCAATATGCTCGTGGTGCATTCGAATGAACATTCGATTTAGTTCAAATATCAGTCTTTCAGATCCGTACTTCGGCATCTTTTCGGTGGCGAAGGTGTTGTCGCAGACCCCTCCGCGATCTCGTTCCCAATATTTCTGCTCCGTCAACGGTATCTCCGATGCGTCCTCTGTTCCGCCTATGCTCGGTCCATACCTGCTGCAGGCAACGCTCCAGCAAACAGCACTGGGTCGGATGTCGAGCCTGTGGTGCGCGCTATGAGCTGCAGGCCGACCTGTCACGCACGACGAACTCGACGCCGGGATGCTCACGCAACCCGGTTTCCTGGGTGTCGGAGCGACGGCTGGCCAGGACATCGCGCAGTCCGATGTGCTGACCCTGCAGCAGGGCGCGTGGTCGATGCTGAGATCGAGAACGTACCCCAAGGGGAGTACGCCAGTCGCGCCGTATCGGTGCGGCGTCACGCGCAGTAACTATCGGTAGCGCGTATAACCACTTCTGACTGCGGACACTCTTGTGCTCAGGGGGCCGGTGGGTGGCCGAGTGAACGTAGATAGATGAGGGTCGCCTGAACCCGTCGATCGCCGTCGTGCAGCGGAAGTTTCGCGAATATGGCGCCGATGTGTTTGCGCACAGCGGCTTCCGAAACGGTCAGCACCTCCGCTATACCGGAATTCGTCTTGCCTTCCGCCACCAGCGCAAGCACTTCCCGTTCGCGGGCGGTGAGAGCGGCCAGGGGAGTGCGGTGCCGGCTCGACTTGACGAGAGCTCGGACGACCTCGGGGTCGACGATCGTTTCGCCTGCGGCGACCCGGGAGACGGTGTCGAGGAACTGCCGGACGTGTCCGACGCGCTCTTTCAGGAGGTATCCCACACCGGCGGTCGAATCATCGCCGAGTAGGTCGTCGAGGTAGGCGACTGAAACGTACTGTGACAGAACGACTATCGGTAGGCGGGGGTCGCGGCGGCGTAGTTCGGCGGCGGCGCGGAGGCCGTCGTCGGTGCCGTGCGGCGGCATCCGGACGTCGGTGATCACCAGGTCGGGCGGGTAGGCCGCGCAGGCGTGGAGGAGGCCCGGTGCGTCGCCGACTGCCGCGCTCACCTCGTGGCCGGCCGAGGCGAGCACACTTTCCAGCCCGGCGCGCAGCAGCGGGCTGTCCTCGGCCAGCACGATCCGTAGTCGAGAGGGTGGGACTGTCACACTGTGCACTCCATCCGGATGGTTGTCGGTCCGCCGGGTGGGCTGGACACGGTCAGTTGTCCATCCAGGGCCGCGAGACGGCGTTGCAGGCGGTCGAGGCCGTGACCGCGCACAATGTGCGCGCCGCCCGGTCCGTCGTCGGTGATGCTCACAATCCACTGTGTACCGGTGTGGGTGCCGTGGAGGTCGACTCGGGTGGCGTCGGTGTGCCTGGCGACGTTGGTGAGGGATTCGGCGGCGAACACGTAGGACATGTGCTCGACCGCCGGTGGTAGCCGGTTACCCGGGCCGGACGCGTCGTCGAGGTCGATGTGGATATCGAGCGGTAGATCCGCCGCGAGATCGATCAGAGCCGGCCCCAATCCGCGTTCGGTCAGGACCCGGGGCGAGAAGCCGCGCAGGACGGCCCGCAGTTCGCTCAGGGTTTCGTCGACCTGTCGGTGGGCTTCGGCGGCGACGCGGCCGGTGGGGCCGTTCGCATCCTGGGATTCGGCCAGGCCCAGGGTCATCGACAGGGCGACGAGCCGGTGCTGGACCCGGTCGTGCAGTTCGGATTCGAGGAGTTCGCGCTCGAACCCTTCCGCTTCCAGCAGCGCGGAGCGGGAGTTCTCGATGCGCACCGCTTCGCGCTGCCAACGGTCGGCATCGGGGGCCAGCAGCGTCCGGGCTACCAGCACTTCGAGAGCCGACCAGGCGCTGAGGAGCACCAACAGCAGAACCGCGGCGGCAAACCCCGCGCCGGTGCAGATCCATGCTTCCGCCGGCTCATCGACCACCCAGGGGCCGAGGTCGAGGTAATCACCCCGGACGAGGAGCGGCGCGGCGAGCAGGCCCGCGGCGATGAGGGAACCCAGCAGAGCCAGGCAGCACACCGCACCGCCGAACACAGTGGTGGCGATCAGGTAGGCGGCGTGCCGGACAGTGGGCAAGCGGCGCTCGGCCGTGGCGGCCCGCACCCGGGCCGCAGCGTGGTCCGCGGTGTGGGGGTCGACGAGTCGGAGCCGAGCGCACTGGAGTCGCAGCATCGGCTCCCACAGGGCGGCCCGCAGCTCGCGGGTGAGCCCGAGCAGTACTACGGGGACGAAACCGACCACCGTGGCCGCCGCGAGGACGCCACCGCAGAGTACGGAGAGCAGCGCGCACCATGGTCGCCGGGAGACAAGGAAATGTGGGCCTGTCCGGAGTGCGCCCCCCGCCGCGGTCACTGCCGGGCTCCTGCCGTCGTCGCGGGTTGCGCGCTCGGTGGGCCGCCGCGCTTCGTCGCTACGACGATCCACGCGACCACGGGCGAATATGCTGCGCACATCAGCAGCGTAGTGGCGGCGCCGGAGGGGTCGGCGGTACCGGCGAACAGTTCCAATCCCAGCGCCAGCACGAGGTTGCTCCCGCCGTGCAGGAGGGCCGGCGGCCACACCGAACCGCTGCGCGTCCACAACCAGCCGATCACGAACTCGAGTTCGATCGACAGCGGCAACCACAGCACCATGGCGACGAACGCGTCGGCGGCGGAACCACCCGCGCCGAGATACCCCACCCATGGCAGCGGCCAATGCCATACACCCCAGAGCGCGCCCGTCGCGAAGGTGGTGAGCACGGGGCGGCCGGGCACGAGCCGGTCGCGCAGATAGGTGGTCCAGCCGAATTCCTCACCGAAGAAGACCGGCGCGGCCACGACCGGGATGATCGGCGCGAGCGCCAGGAACAGCACATGACCGGAATCGAAGTCTCCGGCCTCGGGACGCCACATGCCCAGCATCAGCGCGAGCCCGAGCGCGACGGCGAGAACACCGATCGGTAGCAGCGCGGCGATCAGGTACGAGCGCCACCGGCGGGCGAGTCGCAGCCGCAAACCGGCATCGGCGAAACCCTCACGGGTGATCCACCGCCGGGTGCAGACCGCGGCGAGAGCCGGAACGAAAGCCCCGGTCAGCAGCTGAACGAACGGATTGTCGAGGGAATACCCGACCGCCCCGGCGATCCCCCACGGGATCCACGCTCCCGCGAAAGCGAGCAAGAGGAACCAGACAATGCCCTTGCGCCGTGTCCGGGTGCCGGCCCCGGGCGGCTCCCGATCGGTCAACTCTGTAGTCATGCCCTCATTACAGAGCGGCTGCGGCGGGAGGTCGGTGGTGAACGGGACCGTTGCATGGTCGCGTACGCACTACCACGGAATCAACGGCCCTGGCCCTTGCCGTTGCCCGACACCTGATCCTTGCCCCAGAAATTCGTCGGTGACCCGTCCAGGACTATCGGCGTCCGCCCTCGTGGCCAAGGGCTCGAGTGGCGGTGTGGTGGCTCGAAATCGACCATCGACGTGTGTCGCTGCCGGTCAGTAGCCCCTCGAGCACGATCATTGTGCCGATGACGAAGATCGCTACGCAGACATCGGCGAGGTGGATCGGTCGGCAGTCCTATGGTTCCCGCCGTACACATGTACTTACGCCGTGGCGTGGATGCCAGTCCGCGTCTGCGGTCAGGCGCCCCGCGGTCACACTGAATCTGACAATGGCCGTGGGCTGGTCGCCGTCGAGGTCGACGAGACGGACAGCGACGTTCTTCGGCAAATCCAGGCCGAATGTAGCCAGCGCCGTATCGCGATCCCGACGAAGCAGGTCCTGGAACGCTCTGGAGCCCATCACTTCTCTTACGAGTAGGCGGACACGTTCGTTACGGCCGAGCGCGACCAGCGTACGGTGCAATTCCTCCAGCGTGGCACTGGCGACGCCGTCGGCAAGTACGGTTTCGTGCGCTTGAATCGCCCGTTCCAGCCGTTCGGCCAGCATGGGAGGGATCGGTTCGTGAGAGACGGAAGACTTCGGTGCAATCACTGGCCCAGCCGATGATCGGAGCGGCCACGACAGCGAAACAGCCCTGATCACCGCATCGTAGGCATTGATGCGGCCATAGCCCATCATTCTGCTCCACTTCCCGTTGAGGCCCAACTCGGTGTACGTTTTGACGTCGTAGGCATTGCCTACCTTATCGGCGGTGGATTCGATAATTTCTCTGACTTTTACGTTCGTCAGAGAGGCGTTCCAGCTGAAAAGCAAGGCCGCGAGCCCGGCGACATGCGGTGCGGCAGCGGAAGTCCCGCGAAAGCTGGATACGTAATCGTTGCCGACTTCTCCCATATCTCCGGTGCCGCGCACCGTCGTCGTCGGGATCGCTGTTCCGGGCGCCATTACTGAGATCGCAGACTCAAAATTCGACCAACTCGTTCTGTGGTCGTTCTGATCAGTGGCACCAACAGCCATAACATATTTGTTCTTGGCGGGATAATCTGTTTCCGGCTTCCCGGTGCTTTTGTCGAGATCCCAGGGTTTGTCCCCATTCCCTGCCGAAGCGCAGAACAATACGTTGTAGTAGTTGTGAGAGCCTTCGATCTGTGCATCGATGAGTATGCTCGGTAGCACGCGGAAGCTCATATTGATGACTCGAGCCCCTGAATAGGACGCGAACATGATCGCATTCATGATCTCCGAGTCCGACACGGTGGTCAGTCCGATGGGGATGATCTTGCAGAGGCCCGCCATACCCGAAACTCCTTTCAGGCTGTCTGTGGTAGCCGCGGCAACCCCGGCGACCATTGTGCCGTGGCCTCTCGGAGAAAAAGTTGTGGCAGGATTCTCCTCGCCTATTCCCGGGGAGGAGTCCCAGGTCTTTCCTGCTGCATATGTCAAATCTGGATGCGTGAGATCGCAGCCCGAGTCGATGACCGCAATCTTCACGTCCGGGTTGCCTCTTGCCCAGTCCCACGCCGTCACTCCCGGGCCTCCCGCGTCGACCTTCACCATGTTCCACTGTCCTTGGTATGGAGGATTGGCCTTATAGAATGTGTCCAGCGGTTCGTATGAATAGGGTGATGCCATCGGCATGGTGTCGAACTGGACTCCATCTACCGTGTGGTTTCCGTCGTTCAGTAATTGATCACGCAATTCGTACGCGGACGTCGTCGGATCCACCACCCGGTAATACCGGTAACAGATCATGTATCGAGACCGTTCGGTGTCCTCCAGTAATGAAGGATGTTCGATCGGTTCTTTGATCAAGAGTGCGTCGGGTAACGGGCAGTGCCTTCCCGAAAGCCCGATTTCACCGGGGTAGACGTATACCGGCGCGATCCAATCGACGTTGTCACCGAACTGGTCTTCGGCTGCGCGGATAATATTCTTCCGGACCGCATCGCCGGACAGTGACCGGATCCAGTAGCGCCGCGTGGTGTGGTTGACGTGTGGAGCGATCGAGGAATCGCGATTCCGGGGGTCACCCTCCAGCGTGAGACCCAGCCCACGGAGTCTCGAGGCAAAAGCGTCGATTTCGATGGGATTCTTCAACCCGAGCAACAGTCGCGCCGGATCGAGTGTCACGGTTGTCTTCGAGTCCCGAACGAGCTCGGGTGGAAAGCGATCTTCACTTCCGGTGCCCTCGGCATCGTAGTTTTGCGGTCCAGAGTCCATCGTCGTCACCACCAGATTTTCAGAGATCGTCCGGTCCAGAACGGGCCGGTGCTCGTGCTCTGACCGATCGACTACTCAAAGAATGCCTCGCGGATCGGGTGCGGTCGTCCAACCTCATGATGGTGGTGTGAACAATATCCCCGTACTCGCATTCGCCAAGAATCGGATTCCCTGTGGGCGGTAGCCGGGTGCATTGGCCAGGAATGCTGTGCGCCATGGGCGCAACCCGTACGATACGGGCACGCCTGCACGACCGCTCGAGCTATGGCAATCAGGTCAACCATGTGCGAGATTCACGCGTCTCCCACTATTGATAATGAGACGCCGTCATCGACGACGCAACCCTCACCGGGGAACCTCAGGCCGCTGGAGTCCTCCCAGCCCAACGGCTGCTGAATGCTCGGAGTCCTCGACGGGCGGCCGGCAAGGGCCGAAATACATTCGAGCTGTGCGGTGCGGCGTGGGCGGCGCCGGTCCTGCTGCCCGATATGACCCGGGCAACGCGGGTGAAGTCGACCTGCAGGCGCAGCGGATCAGAAACCCTTCGTGTCGGTGACGGAAAGCCGCACCGTACCGATCGCGAAGATCGCCACGCAGACCACCGCGAAGTAGATCAGTGACCCGTTCTGCCCGCCGAACATGCTCTCGATCGTCGCCAACTGCCCCACCCCGAGCTCCCCGTTCTTGAACGGCGACAGCTGTTGGAGGGTCACGCCGAAATCCCCCGGGACGAAGGTCACGAAAACCTCCACCCCGAACTTCCACAGCAGCACGATCATCACGACCAGTCCCGGCTTGGGGACCAGCGCCGCCACTCCCAACCCGAGTGCGGAGATCAGCAGCGTGTAGACCGGGACCCCGATCAGCAGCTGGATACCGTCACCCGAGAACACCTCGACCCGACCCCAGATCTCAGGGAACAGCTGCGGAAATGCCCACAGGACCAGAAACGTGACGACGGCGGCGGTGACCGCGGCAATCACGCCGAAGACGATGAGTTTGGCGACCGGAAGTATCCAGCGGCGGGTTTGGATGCCGAAAACCGTTTCGATCGTGTTGTCCTTGAACTCCGCGCACAGCGAGGACACTCCGCCCGCCATGAGGATGAAGGACGAGAACACGAGAATCCAGTAGGCGGCGTTGTTGGTGTCCATACCGCCGGCACCGTTGAGCGCATTGGATTCGGTGGCCTTGGCGATACCGAAATTGAGGCCCAGGGGAATCGCGACGGCGAGGGGGACTATGGCGTACCAGATCGGGCTGCGCCAGGAGAGCTTTGAGAGTTCGCTGCGGACGGCCCGCACGAGATAGGTGGCGATCAACGGGCACCTCCGGCGGCGGCGTATTCGATGCTGTCCTTGGTGATGTCGACGTAGGCCGATTCCAGGGGGCGTGGCCCGGACCCTGCCGTCACCAGTTCGTCCTTACTCGTATCGGACAGCACTTTGCCCTTGCCCATGATGACCACGCGGGTACCGGTGATCTCTACTTCCGTGAGGCTGTGAGAGGCCACGAGCAGGCATTTGCCTTCGGCGGCGAGGCCGAGGAGTAGTTCGCGCAGCCAGATGATGCCTTCGATGTCCAGGCCATTGGCCGGTTCGTCGAGGACCAGGGTCTTCGGATCGCCGAGCAGGGCTGACGCGATGCCCAGGCGTTGCAGCATGCCGTAGGAGAATTTGCCGACGGGGCGTTTCGCGACCCGGTCGAGACCGACTCGGTCCAGTGCCGGGGCGACATTCGAGGCGGGCAGGCCGCCGAGTCTTGCCTGCCAGCGGAGATGTTGTTCGGCGGTGTGGCCGGGATTCCGGGCGAAAGCACCCAGGCCGAAACCGATTTCGGTGAGTGTGCTGCGGAAATCGCGTAATCCGCTGCCGTTCACCGTGATCGTGCCGGAACTGGTGCGGGACAGGCCGGCGATCATGCGCATCACTGTGGTTTTCCCGGCACCGTTCGGGCCGAGCAGATAGGTTATCGAGCCCGGCTCGGCCTCGAAGGTGACGTCGTCGACGGCGAGTTTCTCACCGAAGCGTTTGGAAACGCCACGGACGCTGATCATAGGGATTCCTGGGTGACTGGTGCCGGATGCCGCCGGGAAACAGAGCCCCGGAGGTTGTTTCGGAAATGGGTGCCCACACCCGGGCGGAGTGGCACCGGGTCGAATGATCCGGGGCCACTCCGGCAGGTGTGTCCGAGCTCAGTAGCCGAAGGAGGGGTCACCCTGGCACTGCATTTCCTGGCAGGTGGCCTTCCAGTCGAACTTCCACAGACCGCCCTCGCGGATGTAGTGGTAGAGGGTGCTCTGCGCGGGGAAACCGGCCATGACGCCGTGCACGGTGACCGACATGGTGTTACCGGAGACGTTGACCGGGGCGATGGCGCGACCCTGGATGGAGAAGAAATCCATGGTCTTGCTGGATTCCATGACCCGTTCGAGGGCGGGGCGGGCCGAAGGGCCGTTGAAGCTCACGTCGATTTTGGGGTCCATGCCGATATTCGGGTTCCAGAACGCGGCGAACTGCTTCTCGATCTGCGCCAGGCTCGGGACCTCGTCACGGACGTAGAGATCCGAGGTCTGAGAGGCCCGGATGGAGAAATCGGCCGACGCGGGCTGCGCCAGGCCGAATCCCATGAGCGCGGTGAGAATACAGACAGCGGCGATTCTGATGAATTTGGACATGACGGCCCCTTCTAAGACCAACCTGCGAAGCGATGCGACGGGGGCGGTGTTCGCGGAGGTGCGTACCTCGTCCGCCGGCGCGGCCCGGGTGGGTTGACGCAGGGCGAAACCCACTCGGGTAATGCGAAACGCTAGCGACCGACCTTAGGTTAGTCAATCCTAAGTGCGGGATAGGGGGCTCAGACCACACCCGGGAGGGTGGCCGATGGCCACCCGGCCGTTCCTGCTCCGCAGGCTGCCCTGCAACCCTCATCGGGAACGGCCGGGTGGCGCCGTGCGGTTGGACGGGCCGCACGGGGTCTCGGGCGGGGAGTGTCAACGACCGGTGTTCAGGTAGTTGCGCCACCCTCCGTATTCGGTGATATCCGTTGCGTCGCGGGCGGATTCGTAGTCGCAGGCGAAGCCGGTGACCCAGCGTCCGGAATCCAGTTCCACCTTTCCCAGTGTCATCGGCGCCGGCAGATTGCTCAGGAAGCTACCGAGGGCCGCCGGGGAGAGCCGGTACAGTTCGCCGGGCAGCGCCCGGCCGGCGTCCGCGCCGACCCGGAGCATGCCGGGCTTGGGTGGTTCGGCGGGCAGCGCGACCATGCGGTATGCCGCCGAGGTGACGACCTCGCCCAGGAACCGCGCCTTCGCCTGTTCCAGCTGGTGATGCAGGGGCAGGCCGCGCAGATGGGCGCCGACGACCAGGAGGTCGGTGCCGGTCCCGGTGAGCAGCGGGGCGGGCGTATCCAGCAGCCGGGCGGCCAGTTCGATACCCACCTGGTCGGCGAACGCCGGGGTGATCAGCATGACGCCGAACGGGTCGCCCGTCGCGGTCTCCTCACCCGGGACCGCGACCGCGGCCAGGTCGAGAAGGTTGCAGAAATTGGTGAAGGTGCCCATCCGGCTGTTGATCGCCACGGGTTCGGCGGTGACCGCGGCGATGGTCGGATGCTCGGTGGTGGTCGGCAGGAGCAGGGCGGGGTATTCGGCGAAAAGCCGGCGCGCGGCGGCGGCCGCGACGGCGAGACGGCCGAGGTCGGTGACGTATTCGTGGGCGGCGGGCCGCGCCGCGCCCGCGACGATTCGCGCGACCACCGGATCGGCGCCGTCCGGTTCGCCGGCGAGGAATTCGCCCATCGCGGCGTAGCGCTGGGCGACGATCGCGCCGTCGTAGAGGAGTTTCGCGGCGTCGAGCAGTTCGCCGATATCGACCGTGGCGACCGCACCGCCGCCGGCCCGCCAGCGCGCGACGGTGGCGTCGAAGGCGGCACGGTAGGCGGGGGAGAGGGCGGTCAGGTTGTGGTCGGCGGGGACCGCGAGGGTGGCCCGGGCGGGGGCGCCCAGGGGAGTGTCGGCGGGCCAGGCGCGGGAACGGGGGTCGGTGGGGTCGGGGCCGATCATGGCGGCGGTCACCTCGGTGGCGAGGGCCAGATCGCGGGCGAAAACGGTGACCGCGTCGTAGTCGGGGCAAGCGGGGGCGACACCGGTGGTGGAGACCAGGCCGAGCGTCGGTTTGACGCCCACGATCCCGTTGAGCGCGGCCGGAACCCGGCCCGACCCCGCGGTATCGGTGCCCAGGGCCGCGTCGACCATGCCGAGTGCGACGGCGACGGCCGAGCCGGAGCTGCTGCCGCCGGAGACACGGTCGGGGAACAGGGCGTTGCGGACCGCGCCGTACGGGCTGCGGGTACCCACCAGACCGGTGGCGAACTGGTCGAGATTGGTCTTGCCGAGGACAAGCGCGCCCTGATCGAGCAGCCGGGCCACAGCGGGGGCAGTGTGCTGCGGCGTCGTGCCGAAACCCGGGCAGGCACAGGTGGTGGGGATACCGGCGACGTCGATATTGTCCTTGACCGCGAGCAGCACCCCGGCCAGCGGCAACCGCTCACCCTGCGCGAGCCGGGTGTCGAGCGCGGCGGCCTCGGCCGCGACCTCGACTTCGGCACGCAGGGTGATCCAGATTTCGGGGCGATCGTGCTCGCGGATGGTCCGGTAGGCGCGGGCGACCTTCCTGGCCACGTTCACCGGCGTATCCGTCGCCGGTTCCGCTAGCGGTAGTTGCTCCATGGTCATGCCGCTCCTTCGGTTTCGATGGCGACCAGGGGTGCGCCGGTGGTGACTTGCTCGCCTGCCGCGACGGTGATCGTGTGCACGGTGCCGGAGACCTCGGCGACCACGGGCAGCTCCATCTTCATGGCCTCCAGCACGAGCAGGGTCGTGCCGGCCTCGACGTGCTCGCCCGCGGCCACCTCGACTCGCCAGACATTGGCCATCATGGGCGCCGCCACGATATGGGCGCCCGCGGGCAGGTCGAGATCCACGGCGGGTTCGGGTTCGACGGCGAGATCGGCCTGGGCGCTCAGTTCGCCACTGGCCTCCCAGCGCTGCCGTTCGGCGGTGAACGCGGCCTGCCGGTGTTCCTCGGTGGCGGCGATATCGCCGGCGTTCACCCGCAGGAACTCCAGGTGGTCGGCCATGGCGAATTCACCGACGCTCGTGCGCATCTCGTAGCGGCCCGCCGCCATATCGGCGCGCAGGTCCAGCAGCTCCTCGGCCGCGACCGGATACCAGCTGATCCGGTCGAAGAACCGGAACAGCCACGGCTTGCCGGCCTCGAAGGGCGCCCGCTGGCGGTAACCGGACCAGATCGGGACGGTGCGGCCGACGAGCTGGTAGCCGCCGGGAGATTCCATCCCGTAGACGCAGAGGTACTTGCCGCCGATACCCACCGCGTCGGACGGGGTCCAGGTGCGGGCGGGGTTGTACTTGGTGGTCACCAGGCGGTGGCGGGGGTCGAGCGGAACGGCCAGCGGCGCGCCTAGGTAGACGTCGCCGAGACCGAGCACCATGTACTGGGCGTCGAAGACGATATCGCGCACCTCCTCGATACTGTCCAGCCCGTTGATCCGGCGGATGAACTCGATATTCGACGGCAGCCAGGGAGCTTCGGAGCGGACACCGCGACCGTAACGTTCGATGGCCTGCCCGATGGTGGGGTCGTCGAAGGACAGCGGGAGTTCGATATGGCGGCTCGGCACCCGCAGATCGGCGGTATCGGGGATACCGTCCTCGATTTCGCCGAGCAGCCGGACCACGGTGCGCTGGTCGATGACGTCGGGGTCGAAATGCAGATGCAGGGAGCGCACCCCGGGGGTGATATCGATCAGGCCGGGGATGGAGGCCTGTTCGAGGCGTTCGCTCAGGGCGTGCACGCGCATCCGCAGACCCAGATCCAGTTCCATCGGGCCGTATTCGATCAGCACGTTGTCGTCGCCGCCGCGCAGGTATTTCACCTCGGGCGTGCCGCTTCCGGCGTCGCGGTGGCCCAGGACGCCGTTGTCCCGCTCCCGGGACCCGAGGAGTTCGGGGGTGGGGCGGCCGCGGCCGCGCAGGGCGGGTGCGGAGCGGAACGCGCCGGTGCGGTCGTCGGCCACCGGGACGAAACGTACCTGGTCGCCGGGGCGCATCTGGCCGAGTTTCCAGCGGTGCGCGGAGATCACGGTGAGCGGGCAGGCGAAACCGCCCAGGCTGGGGCCGTCCGGGCCCAGCAGGATCGGGGTGTCGCCGGAAAGATTGAGCGCGCCGACGCTGTACGGGCAGTCGTGCAGGTTCGAGGGGTGCAGGCCGGCGTCGCCGCCGTCGGTACGCGACCAGGTCGGTTTCGGGCCGGCCAGGCGTAGGCCGGTGCGGTTGGCGTGGGCCTGCACCTGCCAGGTGGCGTCGTAGAACTGTGCGATATCGGCGGGGGTGAAATAGTCGGGGGCGGGCTGGGGGCCCTCGCCGACACCGACGTACCAGGTGTGACCGAATTCGGGGCGTTCGCCGGCCGGGATCGGCGTGGGCTCCAGCAGACCGCCGGCATCGGGTTTGAGACCGAGGATATCGCCTCCTGCGACGGCGCGACCGGTGATACCGCCGAACCCGCCGAGGGTGAAGGTCGCGGCGCTGCCGTGATAGTCGGGAGCGAGGATGCCGCCGCGGACGGCGAGATAGGTGCGCAGTCCGGTGTCGTGGGGCGCGCCGATATCGAGGACCGAACCGGCGGGGACAGTGACCGGCTCCCACATCGGCACCGGCTCGTCGTCCACGGTGACGGGGGCTTCGGCCCCGGTCACACAGACCACGGTGGTGTCGGTGCAGCGGATCCGCGGACCCAGCAGCGTGGCCTCGAGGCCGTTCTCGCCCAGCGAGTTCCCGACAGCGTGGTTGGCGAGCTGGAAGGACAGATCGTCGAAGGCGCCCGACGGCGGGATACCGACGCTCCAGAGACCCAGGCGGCCGGGGAAGTCCTGGATGGTGGTGGAGACCCCGGCGCGCAGGATCTCCAGGCGGGGACGGATGGTGGCCAGGCTGCCGAGGGTCGCGGTGGTGTGCCGGGCGTCGAGCATGGGGGAGCTGGTGGCGGCGGCGCGCAGCTGGGGCAGGTTGGTGGTGATACCGAACATGCGGGTCTCGTCGAGCGCGGCGCGCAGGCGGTGCAGGGCCTCGGGCCGGCTCTCCCCGGAAGTGATGATCTTGGCGATCAGCGGGTCGTAGTAGGGGCTGATCTCGGTACCGGTTTCGACCCAGGTCTCCACCCGGGCCGCCGCGGCGGGGATCTCGACACCGGTGAGGGTGCCCGCGCCGGGCCGGTAATCGTTACCCGGGTCCTCGGCATAGACGCGGGCCTCCACCGCGTAGCCGGTGATCGGCGGGCCGGAATCGGGAATCTCGTCGAGGAACGCGGAGTCACCACCGGCCAGGCGCAGCATCCACTCGACGATGTCCACGCCGGTGACGGCCTCGGTGACCGGATGCTCCACCTGCAACCGCGTGTTCACCTCGAGGAACGAGGCCTGTGCGCGGTCGACGTCGTAGATGAACTCGACCGTCCCGGCGGACCGATAACCCACCTCACCGAGCAGTTTCCGGCTCGATTCGAGGAGTTGTTCGCTCACGGTGTAGGGGAGGCCGGGGGCGGGCGCCTCCTCGATGACCTTCTGGTTGCGCCGCTGCAGACTGCAGTCGCGGGTGCCCAGGGAGACGGCGCGACCGCGGCCGTCGCCGAAGATCTGCACCTCCACATGGCGGGCCCGGGCGACGAACCGTTCCAGATATACCGCGGAGGATCCGAAATTGTTCTGCGCCAGACGGATCACCCGCTGGTAGGCGTCGGTGAGTTCGCCGGGGCCCGGGCACGCGGCCATCCCGATACCGCCGCCGCCTCCGGCCGCCTTGAGCATCACCGGGTACCCGATTCGCTCGGCCTCCGCCAGTGCTTCGTCGAGCCCGGTGAGCAGACCGCTCCCCGCGACCAGCGGCACACCCGCCGCCGCCGCGGCCCGGCGGGCACTGTGTTTATCGCCGAAGAGCCGCAGATGTTCGGCGGCCGGCCCCACGAACGCGATACCCGCGGCCTCCACCTCCGCCGCGAAATCGGCGTTCTCGGAGAGGAATCCGTAGCCGGGGTGGACGGCGGTGGCGCCGGTGGACAGCGCTGCCTCGATCACCGCGTCCGCGCGCAGATACGATTCGGCGGCCGGGGCGGGGCCGAGCCGGACCGCGCGATCGGCCATCCGCACATGCCGCGAACCCTCATCGGCATCGGAGAACACCGCGACCGTCTCGATCCCCAGCCGCCGGGCGGTACGCAGGATGCGACAGGCGATCTCACCGCGGTTGGCGATCAGCAGGCATTCGGGCAACGGCGTATGCAGCGGTGTATACAACTGCGGGGCGGTCTCGGTCACGGTCGATCCTCTCGGCGTGGACAGTGCGGCTACCGGAGCAGCCGGGGATTTCAGGTTTTGGTCGCGCGGGCCATGCGGGTCAGCTGGAGCACCTGACCGGCGCGGTCGGCCACCACGCGGCGGGACTGGTCGATATGGGCGAGGAGCTGCTCGCGGGCCCCGGTGAGATCACGGTCGAGGACGGCCTCGCCGATGGCGATGTGTTCCTCGATGGTCGCGAGCATGCGGTCGGGGGTCAGGTAGTCGAACATCCGGACGGGGCGTATCCGGGCGTTCACCGTTTTCAGGGCGTCGGTGAGGGCATGGTTGCCGGAGGAGTCGAGCAGGACGGTGTGGAACTGTTCGTCGGCGGCCACGAAACCGGCGTCCGGGTCCGGGGGCGCGGTCCGGAAGGCGCGCCAGCGGTCTATCTCGGGTCCGAGGACCGCCCGGTCGTGGCCGAGGTCCGGATCGTCGAGGACGCGGGCGATGCCCTGGACCTCGAGGGTGATCCGCAGCTCGTAGTAGTCGCCCAGGGTGTCCAGGCGCGGCCGGTACGGGAACAGTCCGGCGTCGTGGCGTTCCACCAGACCGTCGGCCTGCAAGCGGGCCAGCGCCTCGCGGACCGGGGTGCGCGAGACACCGTAGCGTTCGGCCAGTCGTTCTTCGCCGAGCCGTTCCTCCGGCGCCAGCGCACCGCTCATGAGTTCGTCGCGCAGCGCCTTGTACACAGTGTCGCTGCGTGATTCGCGTTTACTCCGTGTTTCGGTCACGACGCGCAGCCTAGAGAGTCATGGCGGCGCGAACGGTTTCCACCGCCCCGGCACCGCCCTCCCCGGTAGAGGTCACTCGGCCGCTCTCCAGCACGTAGTACCGGCTCGCGGCCCGCAGCGCGAAACCGATGTGCTGTTCCACCAGCAGCACCCCGAGCCCGCCGCGTGCCACCAGTTCGGTGATGGTGTTCTCGATCTCGGCGACCACCGACGGCTGGATGCCCTCGGTGGGTTCGTCGAGGATCAGCATGCGCGGTTCGGTGATCAGTGCCCGCGCGATCGCCAGCTGCTGGCGCTGCCCACCGGAGAGCAGCCCGGCCCGGCGGTCGAGCAACTCTTTCAGCGCGGGGAACAGGTCCAGTTGTTCGTCGATCAATGCCCGGCCGCGTTTGCGGCCGTCGGCCACCACCCGCAGGTTCTCGGCGGTGGTGAGATGTCCGAAGCACTGCTGCCCCTGCGGGACATAGGCCAATCCGCGTTTCACCCGGGCGCTCGGCCGCAGCGCGGTGATATCGGCCCCGTCGAAACGGATGGTGCCGCGATGGGTACGCACCAGGCCGACCGCCGCGCGCAGCAGGGTGGTCTTCCCGGCGCCGTTGTGGCCCATGATCGCGGCCACACCGTCGGCCGGGACCTCGATTCCGGCCCCGTGCACCACCTCGGTGCGGCCGTAACCGGCGTGGACATCGACGAGTTCCAGCATCGCGGTCACCCTTCGTTTCCGTGCTCGGCAGCCGCCGCGGTCCCCAGATACGCCTCCTGCACGGCCGGATCTGCTTGCACCTCGGCCACCGTTCCCTCGGCCAGTACCGCGCCGCGGGCCAGCACCGTCACCGAGGTGGCGAAACTGCGCATGAAGTCCATATCGTGTTCGACCACCACGACCGTGCGTTCACCGCCGATGCGGCGCAACAGGTTCCCGGTCTCTTCCCGTTCCTCCTGGCTCATCCCGGCGACGGGTTCGTCCAGCAGCAATACCGAGGCGTCCTGCACCAGGAGCATGCCGATCTCGAGCCACTGTTTCTGGCCGTGTGCCAGCGTTCCGGCGGGTTTGTCGCGCAGCGCGGTGAGACCGATGGTCTCCAAGGCCTGCTCGATCGACGCCGAGACCGCGGCCGGCCGGCGCCGCAGCATGGTCCACAGCGATCGACCCGCGCCCGCGGCGATATCGAGGTTCTGCAGTACCGACAGTTCCTCGAATACGCTCGCGGTCTGGAAGGTGCGGCCCACGCCCAGCCGGGCGATCTGATGCACCTTCTTGCCGAGCAGTTCGACCCCGGATTTCTGCACCGAACCGGTCGCCGGGACCAGACCGGTGATCGCATCGATCATGGTCGTCTTCCCGGCGCCGTTGGGGCCGATGAGGAACCGCAGATCACCTTGGAAGAGGGTCAGGTCCACATTCGAGACCGCCTTGAACCCGTCGAATTCGACGCTCAGCCCGCGGACCTCGAGGTAATCGCTGTGCATACCGGCGTTACCGCCGGTCACCGGAGCTTTCACGGTGGTTGCCTCGGTCATGACGACACTCCTACCGGGGTAGCGGGTGCGGGGTCCGGCGTCCGAGTGGGCGGCGGATCCTCTTTCTGGTCGGTACGGCGTTTCCGCCGCAGCAGCGTCACCAGGCCCGCCAGACCGGCCGGGAAGAAACCGACCACGACGATGAACAGGACGCCCTGCGCGTACACCCAGCCGGAGGGGAAGTTCTCCGACAGACCGGTCTGCGCCCAGGCCACCGCGATCGCGCCGAGCACCGGGCCGAGCAGGGTGGTGCGTCCGCCGATGGCGACACCGGTCAGGAACGCGATGGAGGGCACGATCCCGATATCGGCGGGGGAGATGATCCCGACGATCGGCACGAACAGCGCGCCGGCGATACCGGCGAACAGCGCCGCCACCGCGTAGGCGACCACCTTCACAGTGGCGGGGTCGTAGCCGAGGAAGCGTACGCGCTCTTCCTGATCGCGGACCGCGACCAGCAGTTCGCCGTACCGGCTGTACATCAGCTGCCGGGTCGCCGCGACGATCACCAGCAGGGTGGCGGCCGCGATGAAGAACAGCAGCCGCCGGTTCACCGGGTCGGTGAGGGCCAGACCGAAGAAACTGCGGAACCGGTTGAGGCCGTTGCTACCGCCGGTGGACTGCTGACCCACCAGCAGAATGGCGAAGGCCGCGGCCAGCGCCTGCGACAGGATCGCGAAATAGGCGCCCTTGACCTTGCGTTTGAATACGCCCAGCCCCAGCAGCACCGCCACCAGCGGCGGCACGATCAGAATGCCCAGGATCGTCAGTACCGGCGAGGCGAACGGAACCCAATAACCGGGCAGCTCACGAATACCGGCGATCTGCATGAAATCCGGAACATCGTCACCGCGCAGCCGGGCATCGGAGATCTTGAGATGCATCGCCATGATGTAGGCGCCGAGGCCGAAGAACACGCCCTGCCCGAGGGTGAGCATGCCGCCCCGGCCCCACGCCAATCCGATACCCACCGCGACGATGCCGAAGCACAGGAACTTGCCGAGCAGGTTGAGCCGGAAGTCCGACAGCACCGCGGGCGCCACCGCGAACAGCAGCACGGCGGCGATCGCGAAGCCCGAATAGACCTTCCAGCGGGTGGCCAGGAATTCCCTCATACCAGACTCCTCGACCGGATCGTGAACAGTCCCTGCGGGCGGACCTGCAGGAAGACCACGATGACGACGAATACGATCACCTTCGCGACCGAGGCCGTGGTGCTGTATTCGATGAACGAGTTCAACAGTCCGAGCGCCACCGCGGCCAGTACCGCGCCGCGGATCTGCCCGAGCCCGCCGATGACGACCACCAGGAAGGCGTCCACCAGATAGGTGGTGCCGGTGTTGGAACTGGTGGAGCCGATCAGCGTCAGCGCCACCCCGGCCACCCCGGCCAGCCCGGAGCCGATGAAGAACGTCGTGATATCGGTGCCGCGGCTGGAGATCCCGCTGGTTTCGGCGAGATCACGATGCTGCACCACGGCCCGGATGCGCCGGCCCATCGCGGTGTACTTCATGGTCACCGCGACGGCCGTGACACACAGCACCGCGAGCAGCATGATGAAGATCCGCGTCTTGGGCACCACCGCGCCCAGGATCTCCACCCCGCCACCGAGCCATTCCGGGGTCACCACGCGGACTGCGGGCGCGCCGAAGATGTCCCGGGCCGCCTGCTGCAGGATCAAACCGACGCCGAAGGTCACCAGCAGGGTGTCCAGTGGTCTGTCGTACATCCGCTTGATCAGCGTCACCTCGAGTGCGACACCCATGAGACCGCCGACCAGGAATCCGATGAGCAGCGAGACGATCAGCGAGACCTCGGCGCCTGCGACCAGATACTCCTGCACCGTGTAGGCGGTGTAGGAGCCGGCCATGATGAACGCGCCGTGGGCCATATTGATCACGCCCATCTGACCGAAGGTCAGCGACAGCCCCAGGGCCGCCAGCAGCAGGATGGAACCCAGGCTCAAGCCGGTGAACAGCTGCCCGACCAGTGCTTCCACGAGATCAGCCCCCGAGTCCCTCGGCCCACGGGTAGCCCGCCAGGTACGGATCCGGCTCGATGGCCACGCCGGAATCCCACACGCTGTAGATGAGGCCGTCGGGACGGATCTCGCCGATCCGGGCGGTTTTGGTGATGTGGTTGTTCTCGCCGTCGATGGTCACCAGGCCCTCGGGTCCCTCGAAGGTGACCCCGCCCGCGGCCTGCTGTACATCCGGGACCGCGAAGGACTGCGCCTTCTCCACGGTGTTCTTCCACAGGTACACCGAGACATAGGCGGCCTCCATGGGATCGGAGGTGGGCTTGTTGGCGCCGTATTTCGCCTTGTACGCCGTGACGAACGCGGTGTTCTTCGGGTTGTCGACGGTCTGGTAGTAGTTCCAGGCGGTCAGCTGGCCGGCGATGTGCTGCACACCGATACCGCCGACCTCTTCCTCGGCGATGGACACCGAGACCACCGGCATGTCCTGCGGTGTCAGGCCGACGTTCTTGTACTCGCGGAAGAACGCGACATTGGAATCGCCGTTGAGGGTGTTGAACACGGCGTCGGCGTCGGCCGAGCGGACCTTGTTGACGATGGTGGAGAAATCGGTGGAGCCGAGCGGGGTGTAGTCCTCGCCCTTGATCTCGATACCGTTGGCCTCGGCGTAGGCCTTGATGATGCGGTTGGCGGTCTGCGGGAAGACGTAGTCGCTACCGACCAGGTAGAGCGATTTCACGCCGCGGCCCTTCAGATAGTCCAGGGCGGGCACGATCTGCTGGTTGGTGGTGGCGCCGGTGTAGAAGATGTTCTCCGACGATTCCAGGCCCTCGTACTGGACCGGGTAGTACAGCAGCGCGTTGCGGTCCTCGAACACCGGCAGCATGGCCTTCCGGCTCGACGAGGTCCAGCCGCCGAATACCGCGGCCACGCAGTCGCTGCTGATCAGCTTCTCCGCTTTCTCCGCGAACACCGTGGGCTCGGAGGCGCCGTCCTCGCCGACCAACTGGATCTGCTTGCCCAGCACGCCGCCGGCGGCATTGATCTCGTCGACCGCCAGCTCGATCGAATCCCGGACGGTGACCTCGGAGATCGCCATGGTCCCCGACAGCGAGTTCAGCGAGCCGACCTTGATATTCGGGCCCGCGGTGTCGACACAGGAGGTCGCGTTCGCGCCGGCCTGATCGGAGGCGGAGCTGCCGCAGGCGGTGACCGCCAGCGCGGTCGCACACACCGCGGCCGGCAGTGCGAGCAGGTTCCGTGCGCGCCGACCCTGCCGGCCGGTACCGCGGGATACCGCAACTTTCCTGGGTTGTCCGGGTGTTTCGGTTCTGGCTGCATTCATGACCGTTCGGCCTCCACTCAGGAAAGGTCAGCCCGCTGACCGGCACGTATTCGACGTTGTATACAGCGACGTATACGAAGGATTACGGTAGGGAGGCTGTGTTTCGCCCACGTATCGCAGCGTGAAGCTCGGGTATCGATCGGCCGATGGTCCCGGGGAGCGCTGCTGAGAGCAGATCTGCCGACAGCAGCGTGGACTCCCGCTCACCCGCCTGCTCCGGCAGCGTGGTGACCATGGCTCACGACGACAAATCCCCGCTGTTCGGCTGGCGTGCCCGCGAGCAGCTCCTGGCCCGCCGCATCCTGGTCCTCGACGGCCCGCTCGACGACGACAACGGCACCCTGCTGGCGACCCAGCTGCTCACCCTCGCCGCCGAAGACGGCGAGGCCGGGATCTCGCTGTGGATCCATTCGCCCGGCGGTTCGGTACCGGCGATGCTGGCCATCCGCGACGTCATGCGGCTGATACCGAGCCCGGTGTCCACCCTCGCCCTCGGATTGGCCTGCAGCGCCGGCCAGTTCCTGCTCTCCTCCGGGACTCCGGGGAAACGTTTCGCGCTACCGCACGCCCGGATCCTGATGCACCAGGGTTCGGCCGGTATCGGGGGGTCCGCGGTGGACGTGGAGGTGCAGGCCGACGATCTGCGCTACACGGTGGAAACCGTGCTCGGCCTGATCTCCGCGGACACCGGGCAGCCCTACGAACGGGTCTACGAGGATTCGTTGCACGACCGCTGGTTCAGCGCGACCCAGGCGAAGGAATACGGCTTCATCGACCATATCGTCGGCGATTTCGCGCAGGTCGTCCCGCAGCGCCAACGGGTCGGGATCTCCGCATGAGCGGCCGTGTCCGGCGCAGGTCACGGGCGTGATGACGGAGACGGAGCGTGCGCGCGCCCATCCGGCGCAGCACGAACACGCGCCCCGGAGCGCGTGACCGCGGAGAGCGGAACCCGGCCGCACCGGGCGCGAAGAGCCGACGACAGCCGCACCGAATACAGGGAGACCCGATGAGCACCTATACCATCCCCAATGTGATCGCCCAGCATCCGCGGGGCGAGCGGATCACCGATATCTATTCGCACCTACTCGCCGAACGCATCGTCTACCTCGGCACTCCCATCGATTCCGGGGTCGCCAACGCGCTCATCGCGCAGCTGCTGCACCTGGAATCGGAGAGCCCGGGCCAGGAGATCGACTTCTACATCAACTGTGAAGGCGGCGATCTGTCGTCGATGCTCGCGGTGTACGACACCATCCAGCACATCGGCGCCCCGGTACACACCACCTGCGTCGGCCAGGCCATCGCGGTCGGTGCCGTGCTGCTCGCCGGTGGCGCGCCCGGCCACCGGGCGATGCTCCCGCACGCCCGGGTGGTGCTGCACCAGCCCGCGGCCCGCGGCCAGGGGGCCATCCCCGACCTCATCCTGCAAGCCGACGAACTCGTGCGGATGCGAGCGGAGATCGAAACGATCCTGTCCCGGCACACCGGGCGGACCCCGGAACAGCTGCGGCACGACACCGACCGCGACCGGGTGTTCACCGCGGCCGCCGCGGTCGAATACGGGCTGGCCGATTCGGTGCTGGCGCCGCGGAGCCCGGCCCCCGCCCGGTGATCGCGACCGGGCCGGATACCGCGGTGGGTGCGGACACCGGCCGGGTCAGGCCGCCCGGAGCAGCACTGTCGGCGCTGTGCCCGGGCGGCGGGTCGCCACGGGATGGCGCCCGGCTCTGAGCTCGTCGGCCACCTGCTCGGTGAGCGCGCCGAGGGAGGTGCCGAGAGCACCCGCCAGCGCGGCGATCATCTCGCTGGAGGGTTCCTTGCGTCCGCGTTCCACCTCGGACAGGTACTGCGGCGAAATGCCCGCGCGCTCGGCGGTTTCCGCGAGCGTCTCACGTTTCTCGTTGCGCAGCATGCGGAGTCGCCTGCCGAGGACTTCACGCCACAGCGGCTCGGGCCGGTCCACCCGCTGCCGGGGCGGACGCTCGGCGCGCCCACCGGGAATCGCCTGGAGTCTGCGGGGCTCGGTCATGGACAGAGCCTAGAACCCGGGTCCGCCGGTACGGGCGGATTACGCTACGGGCGTACATCCGGTCCGGCTCGGGGTGCGATGCCGGGAGTTGTGCTCGCGGAGAAACGGTTTTGCGGTGCGCCCCGGCGGGTGCGGTGCGCAGACCCCGCGGTGCGGTGCCGGCCTCGTGCGCCGGGACGCTGCCGGCTTCGGCCGGAGATGCGGGCTCGCGCACGCGAGCCCGCATATCGGTCAGCTGCTGCCGAAGAGACCGCGCAGCAGATGGCGGACCCAGCCCGCCGGGTCCTGCCAGCCGCGGTCCCGGTGCCGGTCGTGGTTCCAGTGGTCGTCGCGATCGTGGTCCCAGTGGCGGTCACGATCGCGGTCGCGGTCCCAGTGGCGGTCGCGGTCGCGATCGCCGTGGCGGTCGCGATCCACCTGGGTATAGCCCGGGGCCGGGGCCGCCGGGTCGGCCACCGCGGGCGCCGCGAGGCCGGCCAGCGGGACCAGGGTGATGGCACCCGCGACGGCGAGCCGGGCGGTGGCCCGGCGGGTCGCAGATACTCGGTTCGTGCGGAACACGTCGAATCCTCTCGTACTGTGTCCTCCGGCGCAGCGGAAGTGACCGGCCGGAAGACGTTGAACCTTCACCCTCGCGCAATGGTCACGAAAGTCACAGACCTTCCGCGGATCCGATCGAGAAATCATCCCCGGGTACTACGGGAAATCCCGGGGCCCTGTGTCGACCGGGCGATGAGCGCTCACCCGTGAGGTGGATCGCCCAGTCGGAGCGTGACGCCGGTCTCCTGGGCCCGTGTTCTTCCTCGGGATGGAAAATTTTCGAAGTGGAGGAACTTTCCCGAACGTGGCATCGTTGTCATAGAGATCAGGCGGATCGACCGTGGTCCGTCTGGCTCGCAACAGAAAGTATGAAGTAAGTAACATGGCTCAAGGCAGCGTGAAGTGGTTCAACAGCGAGAAGGGCTTCGGCTTTATCGCGCAAGACGGGGGCGGACCTGACGTCTTCGTGCATTACTCGGCAGTGTCGGGAAGCGGTTTCCGTACCCTCGAAGAGGGTCAGCGCGTGGAGTTCGAGATCGGGCAGGGCCAGAAGGGTCCGCAGGCTCAGGACGTCCGCGCCATCTGAGTGGTGTGACGAAGCAGCGAGGCCCCGTACCGGAAGGTGCGGGGCCTCGCTCCGTTTCCCGGGGGGGGGGGGTATCGCGGTCTCGACCGGGGGTGGACCGCTGGGTATGGAATTTCCCATTGGTCCGGTTGGGGAGACGCTCGGGTACGCCGGTCTACGTTTCGCCGGTCGCCCGATACACCCGGGACGAAGAATTGCCGAGTGACCGCCCGCAGCCGCCCGGTGTGAAAATCTTACAATTCGAATCGCTCCGTCCCGGGACGCAAATTCGGACCGCGCGGATTTCGGCCGAACGCCGCCCCTGAACGCCTTTTTCTCCACCCCGGCCGGTGGTCCGGCCGATTTCGAAACATGCCATCCTCGGACCGAGCTCGATACGGGTGGCGGTTTCCGCATACGTGGCGGCCACCCGGGGTCCGGGCGAATGCGCCCGACCGCTCCCGCCACGGCTCCGGCCCGCGTGAACGGCGGTCCGGTGCGTGATTCGGCCCACCCGGCCGACCGGGTACGCGCAGGTCGGCCGATACCGATAGCAGGGGGTGGGACATGGCCGGATCGGTCCGAACTAAGCTTGGCCCCGTCAACTGGCCGTCCCCACATCCAGGAGTACCCCACTGTGAGCCAAGCAGGCCGTCCTGTAGTTCTGATCGCCGACAAGCTCGCCCAGTCGACCGTCGATGCGCTCGGTGACGGTGTCGAGGTCCGCTGGGTCGACGGCCCGGATCGGCCCGCACTGCTGGCCGCGGTGCCCGAGGCCGATGCGCTGCTCGTCCGCTCCGCGACCACCGTCGACGCCGAAGTCCTCGAAGCCGGTAAGAACCTGCAGATCGTCGCCCGGGCCGGAGTCGGCCTGGACAACGTCGATGTCCCCGCCGCCACCGAACGCGGCGTGATGGTCGTCAACGCGCCCACCTCCAATATCCACACCGCGGCCGAGCACGCCGTCACCCTGCTGCTGAGCGCGGCCCGCCAGATCCCGGCCGCCGACGCCACCCTGCGCGAGCGCACCTGGAAACGCAGCAGCTTCAACGGCGTGGAGATCTTCGGCAAAACCGTCGGTGTGATCGGCCTGGGCCGGATCGGGCAGCTGTTCGCGGCGCGCCTCGCCGCCTTCGAAACCAAGATCGTCGCCTACGACCCCTACGTCTCCCCGGCGCGCGCCGCCCAGCTCGGCATCGAACTGCTGAGCCTCGACGAGGTGCTCGAACGGGCCGACCTCATCTCCATCCACCTGCCGAAGACCCCGGAGACCAAGGGCCTGCTGGGCAAGGACGCGCTCGCCAAGACCAAGAAGGGCGTCATCATCGTCAACGCCGCGCGCGGCGGCCTGGTGGACGAGGCCGCGCTCGCCGAGGCGATCACCTCCGGACATGTCCGGGCCGCCGGTCTCGACGTCTACGAGACCGAGCCCTGCACCGACAGCCCGCTGTTCGACCTGCCCCAGGTCGTGGTGACCCCGCACCTGGGCGCCTCCACCAGCGAGGCCCAGGACCGGGCCGGCACCGATGTCGCCAAATCGGTGCTACTGGCCCTGGCCGGCGAGTTCGTACCGGGCGCGGTCAATGTCACCGGCGGCACCGTCGGCGACGATGTCGCGCCCTGGCTGGACTTGGTGCGCAAGCAGGGCGCCCTGCTCGGTGCGCTCGCCGACGAACTGCCGGTGAGCCTCGAGGTGCAGGTGCGCGGTGAACTGGCCGCCTCCGAGGTGGAGGTGCTGCAGCTCGCGGCGCTGCGCGGGGTGTTCTCCGCCCATGTCGATGATCAGGTCACCTTCGTCAACGCTCCGGCGCTGGCCGAGGCCCGCGGGATCAGCGCCGAGGTGACCACGGCGACCGAGAGCCCCAGCCATCGCAGTCTGGTGGACCTGCGCGCGGTGTTCGGCGACGGCCGCACCATCAATGTCGCGGGTACGCTGACCGAGCCGCAGCAGGTCGAGAAGATCGTCAACATCAACGGCCGCAACTACGATATGCGCGCCGAGGGCCTCAACCTGGCCGTCCTCAACTACGAGGACAAGCCGGGCGCGCTGGGCAAGGTCGGCACCGCGCTGGGCGTCGCCGAGATCGATATCCTCGCCGCGCAGCTCACCCAGGACGCCAACAAAGAAGGCGCCACCGTCGTACTGCGGGTCAACAAGGAAGTGCCCGCAGCGGTGCGTTCCGAGATCGCCGCCGCGGTCGGTGCCGCCAAGGTCGCCCTGGTCGACCTGTTCTGAGCTGTTCCGTGCACGCTGCCGCCCGGGCCGGTGGGCGGCGTGCGCCGACGGGTACACACCCGCCCCGGGCCACGCGGCCCGGGGCGGGCCGCACCCGGCCACCGTCCCGGTGACAGACCTACCCGGCCCGGCAGCCGCGTCCCGCCCTGTTCGCGGCCTCGTTCGTAGAAAGCGTGGTTGTCATGAAACTCGCCGTGATCCCCGGTGACGGTATCGGACCGGAAGTCGTCACCGAGGCGCTCAAAGTGCTCGATGTGGTGCTGCCCGGGGTCGAACGGACCCACTACGACCTGGGCGCCAAGCGTTACCACGCCACCGGGGAGATCCTGCCCGAATCGGTGCTGCCGGAACTGAAACAGCACGACGCGATCCTGCTCGGCGCCATCGGCGACCCGTCGGTGCCCAGCGGAATCCTGGAACGCGGTCTGCTGCTGCGCACCCGTTTCGCCCTCGATCATCATGTGAACCTGCGCCCCTCCAAGCTGTACCCGGGAGTCGGCAGCCCGCTGGCGGGCACCCCGGAAATCGACTTCGTGGTGGTCCGGGAAGGCACCGAGGGCCCGTACACCGGCACGGGAGGCGCGATCCGGGTGGATACGCCGCACGAGGTCGCCACCGAGGTCAGCACCAACACCCGGTTCGGCGTCGAACGCGTGGTCCGCTACGCCTTCGCCAAGGCGCAGGCCCGGCGCAAGCATCTCACCCTGGTGCACAAGACGAATGTGCTCGCCTTCGCGGGTTCGCTGTGGCAGCGCACGGTGGACGAGGTCGGCGCGGAATTCGGTGATGTCGAGGTGGCCTACCAGCACATCGACGCCGCCACCATCCATATGGTCAACGATCCGGGCCGTTTCGACGTGATCGTCACCGACAACCTGTTCGGCGATATCATCACCGACCTCGCCGCCGCCGTCAGCGGCGGTATCGGCCTGGCCGCCAGCGGCAATATCGACGCCACCGGCACCAACCCGAGCATGTTCGAGCCGGTGCACGGCAGCGCCCCCGATATCGCCGGCCAGTCCAAGGCCGACCCGACCGCGGCCATCCTCTCGGTCTCGCTGCTGCTCGAGCACAAGGGCGAGACCGCTGCCGCCGCCCGCATCCAGGATGCGGTTGCCAAGGACCTGTCCGGTCGCACCGGCACCGCGTCGACGACCGAGATCGGCGATCGGATCGCCGCCGCCCTCTGACTCGACGATCCTTTTCGGGCGGGCGGATTCGGGTTGTGTGTCCATTACCATCGGGGATACCTGGGCGTATCCCCGATGGATGGTCCGAGCACTTGGAGGGCAGCATGACCGCGTGGCACGCCACCTCTGATGCCGGCTTCGGCCCGTACACGATGCTGGATCTCTACGATCTGCCGGAAGACGGCAAGGGTTTCGAACTCGAAGACGGGTGGTTGGTCGAGGTGGCAGCGGGGGCACGACACAACTGGATCGCGCGAACGCTTGCTCGCAAGATCGAGGGAATGCTCGGCGATGCCGCTGTGATCGTCTGCGACGGTGGAGAATGGGAGGTCAGCACCCCCGCTGGTGTACGGAAACCGGATATCGCACTCGTTCCCTACGATGTCGCGCGTGCGGTTATCGCCGATGAGTCCCCGAAACTGATTCCGGGGATCGACCTCCTGTTGGTGGCAGAGGTGGTGTCCCCGGGTAGCGGCAGCGAACGCACCGACCGCGTGCGGAAGGTTCGCGAATACGCGGAACTGGGCATACCGCAGTACTGGATCGTCGAGCATCAGCCGAAAGTGCGGATCCATCGCGGAATTCTGGACGGCGCCACCTATCGCTGGGAGCCGACGGTCACCGAAGGGCAGGAGTTCACCGCCGAGATCGAGGCGGACGAGACGATTCGGGTGGCATTCGACCCTGCGGTGCTCATCGAGATCTGACGGGTGTTTTCCGCTCGTCCGGCCCGGGCAGGCCACCGGACGAAGCGCCGACACGATTATCCGTATGGTGGTCGACTCGGCGTGCTCATCGAGATCCGACCGACTATCCGTTGGGCAGCCGGTAAGACCGAGGGAGTTGTCGGCGGCGTCAACGGATTCGGCTACCGATTACTCCGGCGGTCTCTCCGAACCCACCGGGACCAGCGGGATCGCCACGGCCGCCATGGCCGCTGCCGCCAGGTAGACCGCCGGGAAACCGGTCGCGGTGATGAGCGCGCCGAATACCGGCGGCACCGCGGCGATGGTCAGGTTCTGGCCGGTGTTCTGGATGCCCAGTCCGCGACCGCTCCAGAACGGCCCGGCGCGTTCGGCGATGGCGGTGAAGGCCAGGCCGTTGTCGGAGACCGTGACCACCGAGGCGACGACGAGCAGCGGAACGGCGGCCCACCACCAGTGCGTCCAGGAGGTCAGCGCGAGCAGGGCCATGGTGGCGACCGCTGCGATCGCGACCTGGCGCAGCGGGCCCATCCGGCTGCCGACCCGGTCCGACCAGGCGCCGGCGCCGATCCGGCCCAGCGCGCCGAGGATCTGGGTGCCGGTGACCAGCGCGCCCGCCGCCGCCAGCGACCAGCCGAGGTCGCGGTGCAGCCACAGCAGCGCGAAGGTCCAGACGGTGGCCTGGGGGACGACCAGCAGAATCGATACGCCGTGGATACGCCACAGCGTGCTGCTGCCCCGGTAGGGATTGGCGCCGGTCGCCTGGGCTCGTGGCGGCCGGGGTGGGTCGATGATGCCCAGCAGGCAGCACACGGCGGCCAGTCCGGCCAGTAACGCGGGCACGCTCAGCGCGGGCGCGACACCGAACCGGTCGGCGACCAGTGGCACGGACATCGCCGCGATCCCGACGCCCAAGGGCTGGCCGGTCTGCCGGATTCCCATGGCCAGGCCGCGGCGGTCGGGCGGGAACCAGCCGACGATCACCCGGCCGCTGGCGCCGTTGGTGCTGGCGGCGCCGATCCCACCGAGGAACAGCAGAACCGCGAGGGCGGGGTAGCCGGTGGTGAAGGCGGCGGCCGCACCGGCCGCGCACATGATCACCGGCCCGGCGACCAGGGCGATCCGTTCGCCGACCCGGTCGACCAGATAACCCCAGGCGATGAGGGCGCAGCACAGGCCGACGGTGGGCATGGCCACCAGCAGGCCGGCGGTGGCCAGCGGCATACCCCCGGCGGTGAGCGCGGGAAGCAGGAACGGCACCCCGTGCACGAAGATCGCGCTGGACACCTGGGCGAAGACGCCGAAGGCGAGCATGAGCCAGCGATGGGCGGGGGATATCTGCCTGCCGGACGCGGCGATCGGGAGGGCCGCCGAAGGACTGTGCGCCATGGTTCCCCATCTCGCAGCGAGAGACCATCTCAGTATGTGAGAATGGATTCTCAATCTTTGAACTTACGACGGCCACGGTACACCTCCGGGCCCCGGAGCCCGCAAGTAGTGGCAGGTTCTCACCGCCGGGCGGACCGACCGGTCGGGCGCATTCGGGCTGGTGAACCCGGCTGGATAGACTTCGGTCATGCGTCTAGGTCGAGTTGCCAGCCCCGACGGGGTCGCGTTCGTCGCCATCGAAGGCGAAACCGCCAAGGAAATCGCCGAACACCCGTTCGGCACCCCGACGTTCACCGGCCGCAGCTGGCCGCTGGCCGATATCCGTCTGCTCGCTCCGATCCTGGCCAGTAAGGTGATCTGCGTCGGCAAGAACTACGCTTCCCATGCCGCCGAGATGGGCGGTGAGGCGCCGGCCGAACCGGTGATCTTCATGAAACCGAATACGTCCATCATCGGCCCCGGTATCCCGATCATCGTGCCGCCCAATTCGTCCCGCGTCGACTACGAAGGCGAGCTCGCCGTGGTCATCGGGCGGCCCTGTAAAGACGTTCCCGCGGCCCGGGCCAAGGACGTCATCCTGGGCTATACCGTCGCCAACGATGTGACCGCCCGCGACCAGCAGGCCCAGGACGGCCAGTGGACCCGAGCCAAGGGCTACGACACCTTCTGCCCGCTGGGGCCGTGGATCGAAACCGAACTCGATCCGGCGGATCTCGAGATCACCACCGAACTCGACGGCGAAGTACGTCAACGCAGTACCACATCGCTACTGCTGCATGATATTCCGGATATCATCGAATGGGTCACCCGCGTGATGACCCTGCTGCCCGGTGACGTGATCCTCACCGGAACTCCCGAGGGTGTCGGCCCGATGAAAGACGGTCAAACGGTGTCGGTCACCGTCTCCGGTATCGGCACGCTGACCAATCCCGTTGCCGCAAAACGCTGAACGAAAGAGGGACATGACAAACGTACGGGTCCGTTTCTGCCCGTCACCCACCGGGACACCGCATGTCGGGCTCATCCGCACGGCGCTGTTCAACTGGGCCTATGCCCGCCATCAGGGCGGCACGTTCGTCTTCCGTATCGAAGACACCGATGCCGCGCGGGATTCCGAAGAGTCCTATCAGGCGCTGTTGGACGCGCTGCGCTGGCTCGGACTCGATTGGGACGAAGGTCCGGAAATCGGCGGGCCCTATGCGCCCTACCGGCAGTCGCAGCGGCGCGAAATCCACCGCGACGTGGTGCAAAAACTCCTCGACGCCGACGAGGCCTACGAATCATTTTCCACGCCAGAAGAAGTCGAGGCACGCCACCGGGCGGCCGGACGTGATCCGAAACTGGGCTACGACAATTTCGACCGCGACCTCACGGCCGAGCAGATCGCCGAATACAAGGCCGCCGGCCGGGGTGCGGTGGTCCGGCTGCGCATGCCCGATACCGACCTCACCTGGCACGATCTGGTACGCGGAGAGACCACCTTCAAAGCGGGTTCGGTGCCGGACTACGCACTGACCCGAGGTACCGGCGATCCACTCTATACGCTGGTCAACCCGGTCGACGACGCCACCATGCGGATAACCCACGTCCTGCGTGGCGAAGACCTGCTCTCCTCCACGCCGCGCCAGCTCGCGCTCTATGCCGCGCTGCAGCGCATCGGGGTCGCCGATTTCACTCCCGAATTCGGCCATCTGCCGTTCGTGATGGGGCAGGGGAACAAGAAGCTGTCCAAGCGCGACCCGGAGTCCGACCTCTTCCTCCACCGCGATCGGGGATTCATTCCCGAAGGGCTCCTCAATTACCTCGCGCTCCTCGGCTGGAGCATCGCCGACGACCACGATGTCTTCTCCATGAACGAGATGGTCGCGGCCTTCGATATATCGAAAGTGAATTCGAACCCGGCCCGCTTCGATCAGAAGAAGGCCGATGCGATCAATGCCGAGCACATCCGTTTGCTGGAGCCGGCAGATTTTGCCGGACGGTTGCGCACTTTTTTGACGGACCGCGGATATATCGGTGCCGGAATAGACGAGAAGGTATTCGCCGCCGCCGCCGATCTGGTGCAGACGCGCATTGTCGTGCTCGATGACGCATGGGGTCTGTTGCGATTCCTCTTCGCGCCTTCCGACGAGTTCGGTATCGACCCCGCCGCGGGCAAGAAGAATTTGGGGCCGGACGCCGTTCCGGTACTGGATGCCGCAATTTCCGCACTCGAACCGCTGACCGCCTGGACCGCTTCCGAGATCGAGGACGCGCTGAAAGTCGCGCTCATCGACGGAATGGAATTGAAACCTCGGAAGGCATTTGCGCCGGTGCGGGTATCGGTTACCGGATCGCATATCAGTCCGCCGCTGTACGAATCCATGGAACTGCTGGGCCGCGAGCTCACCATGCAGCGACTGCGCGCGGGCCGCGAATGGACCCCGCCCGCCGACTGAGCCCCGGCGTGACGACGCCGTCCCCGGCGCCACCGGGGACGGCGTCCGTCCACCACCCGACCCGTTCGGCAGCGCCGCGGCACCGTTACACACCTGATGTGGCGGCGTGACCAGGCGATTTGTAGTTTCCCCGGAGCGGTTTGGTACTCTCTTTCTCGGCCGGAACGACGGTGCCACCGCAGCCAGCGGTGAAGCCGAAAACCCAGGTCATTGGGGTATGGTGTAATTGGCAACACAGCTGATTCTGGTTCAGCCATTCTAGGTTCGAGTCCTGGTACCCCAGCGGAGATCGCTCTCAGCTTCATCGTCCAGATGCGGTGCGGAACGAATTATCCAGGCGATTTGGTCGCCGCCGCCCGGTCGGTTACGCTGATCGAGCTTCGGATCGAGAGATCCGCGATCCACTCCAGCCAGGAGTTGATCACAAGTCCTGGCCCCGTCGTCTAGCGGCCTAGGACGCCGCCCTCTCAAGGCGGTAGCGCGGGTTCAAATCCCGTCGGGGCTACTCGGCTGCGAGGCCCATGCTCATGGAGAGCATGGGCCTTCGCTGATTCGCGATGCTTTGCGGGGGTGCAACCCCCGCACCCCGCCCAGGCGGGCTCGGCGCCCCTGGACCCCCTTTGTAGATTGGAAACACTTCGGGGCCGGGCCGGGGCTTCGCCCCAGGACCCCCTACGCGGGCCGGGTCTTCCGAATGGCCGGGCCGGGGCTTCGCCCCTGGAGCCCCGGCGCGAGTTGGTTACTTGCCATAGAAGTGCGGGGGCTTCGCCCCTGGATCCCTTCGCGGGCTGCCTACTGTCGAACATGATGCCGGGACTGCGCTGTGAGAACCCACTTCGGCGCTGGTGACTCGAATGTGCTGCTAAGGCTTTGCCCCCGGGCCCTTCGCGGCCCGGTTACCTCCGAATGCGATGCCGGAGCTGGGCCCCTGAAATCCCGGCTGCCTACTTGCTTTGGAGCCGCCGACGATTCTGGCCGGGGAAATCCGGCGTTGATCGGCTCGGATCCGAGTTTCTCGGTGCGGCTTCGCGAATGATGGCGGGTTCGGCTCCGGTGCCCCTCGGTGGGGCTGCTCGGGGATCATCGCGCCCGCCTCGAGGATGCCGGCGGTGAGCGGGAGCCGGAAGGAGAGGGTTGGACCGGGCCGGGGAAGCCGAGCCCGCGACCCGGTGAACGAGCGGCCATCGGAGCCGGTCCGATCGCCTCCGGGGCGATGAGCCGTATCGGCGGCAGGGTGGCGTCGGACGCCTGTATTCGGACCGGTAGCGGCCGGGTCGGGCGGAAAGTCCAGGAGCGACGATGTGGCCGCGGTCCAGGCCACGGCGCGCCGCGCAGCCCGGCTGGGCCGGACGGGTGCCGGGTGCTGCCACCGGACAGCACCCGGGGTCGTTCAGTCGTCCAGGGCGTGTGCGGTGGATCCGGCCAGGGGCATGGCGGGCAGGCCCAGTTTGCGGTGGTCCCAGCTGCGGATGCGGTCGGGGACGATGCGGACCGCGACGCGCTTGTTCAGCATGCCTTCGACGTATTCGCGCATATCGTCGGTGTACGGGCCGGTGTAGCGCTCCCAGACGCTGACCCCGACGGCGAACAGTTTCTCCGGGTCGTCGATGACCTCGGCGTGGCCCTCGAGGGAGACTCCGCGCAGGGTGTCGTAGGTTTTTCCGGCCTCGATCATGCAGGTGACCGTGGGGTTGCGGCGCAGATTGACGGCCTTCTGGGATTTGCCCTTGGTCTCGAACCACAGTTCGGGGATCGCGTCGGGTCGCTCCGGATCGGCGATCAGCGCGTACCACATGGCGGTGAGGTGCGGTTTACCGTCCGCACCCAGACTTGCCAGGGTGGCGACGCGACTGCGGGTGAGGAAATCGGTGATCTCGGTATCGGTCATCACGATCTGTGACCGTTGGTTCACTCCCATCAGGCCACCATAAGTGACGGCAGCCGCCCGCCGCTCAGAGTCGGCGGTGCAGCGCATCGGCGGCCGCGACCAGGTCCGCCGCCCAGCGAGCCCCCGGTCGGCGGCCCATTCGATCGATCGGGCCCGATACCGAGACCGCGGCGACCACCGCGCCCTGCTGATCACGCACCGGCGCCGAAACGCTGGCCACCCCGGCCGCGCGCTCGCCGGCGCTCTGCGCCCAGCCGCGTTTGCGGACCTCGGCGAGCGTGCGCTCGGTGAACATGGCGTCACCGAGGACGGTGCGCTGCAGTTCGGGATCGGCCCAGGCGAGCAGCACCTTCGCCGCGGATCCCGCGGTCAGCGGGAGGCGGGAGCCGATCGGCACGGTGTCGCGCAGCCCGGCGGGGGGTTCGAGGGCGGCGACGCAGACCCGTTCGTTGCCCTCCCGGCAGTACAGCTGCACGCTTTCGCCGGTGATCTCACGTAGCCGGGGCAGGATCGAGCCCGCGGCCTCGAGCAGCGGGTCGGCGGCGCCGGCGCCGAGTTCGGCGAGGGCGGGGCCGGGGCGCCAGGAGCCGTTGCCGTCCCGGGCGAGCAGCCGGTGGGTTTCCAGCCCGACCGCGAGCCGGTGCGCGGTCGCGCGGGGCAGGCCGGTGCGCTCGCACAGTTCGTTGAGACCGCAGGGCCGCTCGGCGACCGCATACAACACTGCCACCGCTTTGTCCAGGACGCCGATACCGCTATGCTGTCTCATACAACGATATTAGCGTCCTGCATTCTGAGATGCCATTACGAACAGCCCAGGTGGCGTCCTGGAAGGGGTCGCATGATTCCAGCTAGCGCGTATCCGGTGCCGGGCAGGCCCCGGCCGGATGCCGAGCCCGAAAGGTGATCGCAACATGCCACGTACGCTGGCCGAGAAGGTATGGGAACAGCACGTCGTCGCCCGCGGCGAGGGTGAGGGTGAGGCACGCGAACCCGATCTGATCTACATCGATCTGCATCTGGTGCACGAGGTGACCAGCCCGCAGGCCTTCGACGGTCTGCGGGCCGCCGGTCGCCCGGTGCGCCGGCCCGATCTCACCATCGCGACCGAGGACCACAATGTCCCGACCGTCGATATCGACAAACCCATCGCCGACCCGGTGTCGCGGACGCAGGTGGAGACGCTGCGCCGCAACTGTGCGGAATTCGGCATCCGGCTGCACCCGATGGGCGACCGGGAACAGGGCATTGTCCACGTGGTGGGACCGCAGCTGGGGCTGACCCAGCCCGGCACCACCGTGGTCTGCGGTGACAGCCACACCTCCACCCACGGTGCCTTCGGCGCGCTGGCCATGGGAATCGGCACCAGCGAGGTCGAGCACGTGCTGGCCACGCAGACCCTTTCGCTGCGGCCGTTCAAGACAATGGCGATCACCGTCGACGGCGTGCTGCCGCCGGGGGTCACCAGTAAAGACCTGATTCTCGCGGTGATCGCCGAAATCGGCACCGGCGGCGGCCAGGGCTATGTGCTCGAGTATCGCGGTGAGGCCATTCGCAATATGTCGATGGAAGCGCGGATGACCGTCTGCAATATGTCCATCGAAGCCGGCGCCCGGGCCGGAATGATCGCCCCGGACGAAACCACCTACGAGTTCCTGAAAGGTCGCCCGCACGCCCCGCAGGGCGCGGACTGGGATGCCGCGGTCGAGGCCTGGGAGGCGCTGAAGACCGACGAGGACGCGGTTTTCGACCGGGAGGTGCACATCGACGCGAGTGCCCTCACCCCGTTCGTCACCTGGGGCACCAACCCGGGGCAGGGGCTGCCGCTGGGTGCGAATGTGCCCGATCCGGCGCAGATCGCCGACGAGTCCGCGCGCGAGTCCGCGGAGAAGGCGCTGCGCTATATGGATTTGACCCCGGGTATGCCGTTGCGCGAGGTCTCGGTGGACGCCGTGTTCGTCGGATCGTGCACCAACGGCCGAATCGAGGACCTGCGGGCCGTGGCGGAGGTGCTGCGGGGCCGCAGGGTGGCCGAGGGTGTGCGAATGCTGGTGGTGCCGGGCTCGATGCGGGTGCGGGAACAGGCCGAGGCGGAGGGGCTGGGCGAGATCTTCACCGCGGCCGGGGCCGAATGGCGGCAGGCCGGATGCTCGATGTGCCTGGGGATGAACCCCGATCAGCTCGCCCCGGGCCAGCGCTGCGCCTCCACCTCGAACCGGAACTTCGAGGGCCGGCAGGGCAAAGGTGGGCGTACCCACCTGGTGTCGCCACTGGTGGCCGCCGCGACCGCGGTCCGCGGCACGCTGTCGGCGCCCACGGACCTCAACTGAGCCCGTCTTATATCGAAAACCACTTATAGCCGAAACAGGGAGAAATACGATGGAAGCCTTCACCGTGCACAAGGGGATCGGCGTTCCGCTGCGCCGGTCCAATGTCGACACCGACCAGATCATCCCGGCCGTCTATCTGAAGCGCGTCACTCGTACGGGATTCGAAGACGGCCTGTTCGCCGCCTGGCGGGGTGACGAGGACTTCATTCTGAACACCGAGCCCTACAAGCACGGCAGCGTCCTGGTGGCCGGACCCGATTTCGGGACCGGATCTTCCCGTGAGCACGCTGTCTGGGCGCTCATGGACTATGGCTTTCGGGTAGTTATCTCTTCACGTTTCGCCGACATCTTCCGCGGTAATGCGGGCAAGGGCGGTCTGCTGGCGGCACGAATGTCACAGAATGATGTCGAAATGCTCTGGAAGTTGCTCGAGGAACAGCCCGGACTGGAATTGGTTGTGGACCTCGCGGCGCGCACGGTGACCGCAGGAACCATCGTGTTGCCGTTCGATATTGACGACTACACCAGGTGGCGCCTGTTGGAGGGTTTGGACGACATCGGCCTGACGCTGCGGCGTAGCGATACGATCGCCGAGTTCGAAAAGGCAAGGCCGGGTTGGAAACCAAAGACCCTGCCCGAACCTATTTCGCAGGCGTAATGTTCTCGGCCTCTTAGCGACCCCCCAGATGTCGTGGTAGCTGTGCGTGTGCTAGACCACATGAATTTTGGCGTGGCACATAGACTCTTGCCCAATGTGGGTTTACCGTGGTACCTAGTCGGTCCGACGACGGGCCATTAGTCTGCGGAGGATTCAATGAACAAGGCGGAACTGATCGACGTTCTGACCGAAAAGTTGGGTACTGACAGGCGCACGGCCACCGCGGCAGTCGAGCATGTGGTCGACACCATCGTGCGCGCGGTACACAAAGGGCAGAGCGTCACCATCACCGGATTCGGTGTGTTCGAACAGCGTAAGCGGGCAGCCCGGGTGGCGCGGAATCCGCGTACCGGGGAAACGGTCAAGGTGAAGCCCACTTCGGTGCCGGCGTTCCGGCCCGGCGCCCAGTTCAAGGCGGTTATCGCGGGTAAACAGAAGCTCGCGGCGACCGGACCCGCGGTGAAACGCGGTGTCAATGCTCCTGTGGCGGCCAAGAAATCCACAGCGAAGAAGACAACGGCGAAGAAAACCACCGCCAAGAAGGCCGCGACGAAGGCGCCCGCCAAAACAACGGCACGGAAGACGGCCACCAAGGCGCCGGCCAAGAGCACCGCCGCCAAGAAGACGGCCACCAAGGCCGCGGCCCGCAAGACGGCGGCGAAGAAGACGCCCGCCAAGGCCACGGCCACCAAGAAGGCCACCGCGAAGAAGACCACCACGGCCGCCAAGTCCACGGCCAAGAAGTCGGCCACCGCGAAGCAGACCCCGGCCAAGAAGACGACAGCCAAAAGGGCTCGCTGACCCGCAGCCCAGGCGTGCCGGCGCCGCAGTGATTCCAGCCGGGGTCCCACCGGATCCCGTATGCACGGCCCGCCCATGCGGCTCCGCCGCACTGTTCGACTCCGCCGGATCCCGGATGCGTGCTCGCATCCGCGGACGGCACGAGGCCCCGCGATCGGTTCTCGTCAGCGAGTCACCGGGTGGTGTGACGACTCGGGGACTCGCAGATCCACACAACCGGAACGCCGGACGGACGAGCCCCCGGGCAACCCCCGGGGGCGTAGCCGTCTTCTGTGCCCGGCGCCGGTCCGGGCGCGCGTCCTATGCGGTGACCGCGGGCGCGGTATCGACCGACAGGGATCGGTCGAGATGATCGGCGGCCACCAGCCGCTCACCCGAGAACGACAACACCCAGACCGACCCCTTGCGGGTTCGCGCGGGTGACAGCCGCATCCCATCCTGTGCCGCCCACCAGCGGACCAGGTCCGGAATGGTGTCGCCCTGACTGCACAGCACCCGGACACGCTGCGCCGAGACCAGCGACCGGATCCGGTCCCGGGCCTTGTCCGGATCGGCGGCGTAGCCGATATCGCCCAGCAGCGGTTCGATCTCCACCTCGACACCGAGTTCCTCGGCCAGCGGCGCCACCGTTTGCAGACAGCGCAGCGGTTCGGCCGAGTAGATGTCCTGCGCGCCGAACGCCAGCAGATTCGGGACCAGCGCCAGCGACTGCCGATAGCCGGCCAGTTCCAGCGGGCGCTGTTCGTCGGGACCCTTGTAGCGGTCGCGTCGTCCGGCCTTGGCGTGGCGCACCAGCAGCACGGTGTGCGTATCGGCGGGCAGCCGGGTGAACGCCCGCACGATCTGGCGGTCCATCGGATACGACAGCTCCGACATCACCGTGTCCAGTGCACACCAGGTCAGTTCGTCGACCTCGCTGTTGGCGCTGAATTCCCCGTCGACGACCTCCGCGGCCCAGTAGTCGACCCGTTTCATCTTGCGATGCCCGGTGATCGGATAGGTCACTTTGCCGAGATAGCGGCCCAGCCGCGGCCGCAACCCGGTTTCCTCCTCGGTCTCCCGGAACGCCGCCAGGACCGGCGACTCACCGGGATCGAGTTTGCCCTTGGGCAGTGACCAGTCCTGGTATTTGGGGCGCCGGATGACCGCGATCTCGATACCGCCCGCGGAACCGGGTGCGTGCCGCCACAACACGGTGCCCGCCGCGTGGATATTGGGTGCTGTCCGGGGATCCGGGTAGGACGGTGGGGTATGCGTGCCGTTCACTGCTGATCCGGACGGCGTAGTCGCATGAGCGCCACCTGGTGATCGCGGACTTCGATACCGTCACCGTCGGCACCGGCCCGGTCGGGGCTGGATTTCCAGTTGCCGTCGGGGTCCAGGACCCAGCAGCGGGTCATCGGGTGCAGGGCGGATTCGAAGATCTCGTCGAGCCGCTCGCACAGCTTGGGATCCTTCACCTGGGCCATGACCTCCACCCGGCGGTCCAGATTGCGGTGCATCATATCGGCGCTACCGATCCAGAATTCGTTCTGTGCCCGGAAGTTGAAGATCCGGGAATGCTCGAGTACGCGGCCCAGAATGGAGCGCACCTCGATGTTCTCGCTCATGCCGGGGACTCCCGCCCGCAGCCCGCAGATACTGCGCACCACGATGCGTACCGGCACCCCCGCCTGGGAGGCGCGGTAGAGCGCGTCGATGATCTGCTCGTCGACCAGCGCATTGGCCTTCAAGCGGATCCCGGCCTCGGCGCCGGAGCGGGCGAGTTCGATCTCCCGTTCGATCCGGGCGATGATCCCGGCACGGATACCGTTCGGGGCCACCAGCAGATTGCGGTAGTCGGATTTACGGGAGTAGCCGGTGAGCGAATTGAACAGATCGGTGAGATCGGCACCAATTTCGGGTGCTGCGGTGAGCAATCCGACATCCTCGTACAGGCGGGCGGTCTTGGGGTTGTAGTTCCCGGTACCGATATGGCAGTAGCGGCGGATGGTGGAACCCTCGCGGCGTACCACCAGGCAGGTCTTGCAGTGGGTCTTCAGCCCGACCAGACCGTAGACCACGTGCACGCCCGCCTGTTCCAGCGTGCGCGCCCATTTGATATTGGCCTGCTCGTCGAACCGGGCCTTGATCTCCACCAGCGCCACCACCTGTTTGCCCGCCTCGGCGGCATCGATGAGGGCGTTCACGATCGGGGAGTCGCCGGAGGTCCGGTACAGGGTCTGTTTGATGGCCAGCACCTGCGGATCGGCGGCGGCCTGTTCGATGAACCGCTGCACACTCGTGGAGAACGAATCGTAGGGGTGGTGCACCAGCACATCGCCCTCGCGCAGCGCCTGGAACACATTGCGCGGCGTCTCCCGTTCGCCGAACGCGGGCGGCGTCGCGGGCACATAGGGGGCGTCCTTGAGGTTCGGCCGGTCCACCCCGTACACCTGCCACAGGCAGGACAGATCCAGTAGTCCGGGGACCTGGATGACATCGGCGGGATCGACCTCGAGCTCGCGCAGCAGCAGATCGAGCATGTGCTCGGTCATATCGTCGGAGACCTCGAGCCGGACCGGGGACCCGAAGCGACGACGCGCGAGTTCACGCTCCAGCGCCTGCAACAGGTCCTCGTCGCGGTCCTCGTCGACCTCGAAATCGGCATTGCGGGTGATCCGGAACGAATGGTGCTCCACCACGGTCATACCGGGGAACAGATGCTCCAGATGCGCGGCGATGAGCGCTTCCATCGGAAGGAACGCGGCGATGCCGCCGCCGCTGGGTCCGGGCCGGCGCACCCGGACGAATCGGTCCACATTGTCGGGAACCTTCACCCGGGCGAAATGCTCGCCGCCGGTGCTCTCGTCCTGGACGGTCACCGCGAGATTCAGGCTCAATCCGCTGATGTAGGGGAAGGGGTGGGCCGGGTCGACGGCCAGCGGGGTCAGGACGGGGAAGACCTGTTCCTGGAAATGCGCCGACAGTCGTTCCCGTTCGGCGTCGTCGAGGTCGGCCCAATCGATGATCTCGATGCCCTCCGCGGTGAGCGCGGGGCGCACCTCGGTGAGAAATACCTCGGCGTGCCGGACCGCGAGATCCTGACTGCGGGCCGCGATGAGCGCCAGTTGCTCGTTCGGCGAGCGGCCGTCGGCCGACCGCACCGAAAGCCCCGTTTCGGCGCGGCGTTTGAGACCGGCGACGCGGACCATGTAGAACTCGTCGAGGTTCGAGGCGAAGATCGCCAGGAATTTCGCGCGTTCCAGCAACGGCAGCGAACTGTCCTCGGCCAGGGCCAGGACTCTGGCGTTGAAATCCAGCCAACTCAACTCCCGGTTCAGGTAGCGATCGGCTGGCAAACGGGGTGCGGTCCCGCCGGCGGGGATCTGGGTGGCGGCCGGAGGCGGGGTCGGGAGCACCTGCTGCTGCTTGATGGTTTCCGTATCGCTCACGCCTACGATCATTCCCTACGAACCGGCCATGGTGCATATGCCGTAGATGACTGTTATCTCGAGTTCACGCGGTGGCGGCTGCCCGTTGGTGCAGTCGAGTGGCGCCCGTCCACCGGCCGCGCGGGGCGGAGCGAAGGCGGAGTTACGCCTGACACACCTGGGTGACCGCTTCCCGGGCGGGAGCCGGCCAGCCGAGTTCGGCGAGCAGCGCGGTGGTATCAGGGCCCGTCCCCAGCGCCCGCACCGCCGCCAGATCGTCGGCGGTATCGACATCGTGGCGCAGGCCGGGCCAGTCCCCGTGCAGCCGGACCGCGCCGTCCTCCCGGTGGTGGCGCGCCGAATCCCGCCCGAACCTGGGCCGCAGCGCGGTACCGGCCGGAGCCAGCAGCGCCGCGGTACCCGTGCCCGCGTGGTCGGCGACGAACGCGCGGGTGCCGCGGGCAGTTGCCAGGACCGCGGACAGTTCCGGCGTGCGCAGGGCCGGCAGGTCGGCCTGCAGGGCCAGGACGGGCACGTCGCCGTGCCGGGCGCGCAACGCGGCCGCCGCGGTGGACAGGGCGGTGTTGAGGGGATCGGGGTCGGTGGCGGCGCTGCGGGGTTCGGGATGGACGGTGGCACCGAGCGCGCGGGTCGCGCGGGAGACCACGGGATCGGGAGTGACCACGGTGATCGAGGCGATCTCCGGGGCCGCCGCGGCCGCGCGCACGGTATCGGTCAGCATGGCCAGGACCAGCCGGGACCGCTGGGCCGGGACCAGGACCCCGGCCAGCCGGCTCTTGGCGCTTTCCAGGGTTTTCACCGCGATGACGGCGTGCACGGTGTGCGAGCACATGGCCCCATCCTGTCATGGCATATTGGGCTGATGACGAGGGCGGCGGTACTGGGTGCGGGATCGTGGGGCACGGCATTCGGGAAAGTGTTGGCGGAGGCGGGAACCGAGGTGACCATCTGGGCCCGTCGCCCCGAGGTCGCCGAGGCGCTGGCCACCGACCACCGCAACCCGTACTACCTGCCGGGGGTGCAGCTGCCGCCGGTCGCGGCGACCGACGACTACGCGCGGGCCCTCGACGGCGCCGATATCGTGGTCCTCGCGGTGCCGTCGCAATCACTGCGCGCGAATCTGAAGATCTGGTCACCGGCCATCGGCCCCGACGCCACGCTGCTGAGTCTGGCCAAGGGGATCGAGAACGGCACCCTGCTGCGAATGAGCGAGGTGATCGCCGAGGTCAGCGGTGCCGCGCCGGATCGGATCGCGGTACTGTCGGGACCCAATCTGGCCAAGGAGATCGCCGCCGGGCAGCCTGCGGCCACGGTGATCGGCTGCGCCGACGCCGAACGGGCCGCCGCGGTGCAGCGGGCCTGTGTGACCGGTTACTTCCGGCCCTACACCAACACCGATGTGATCGGCTGTGAACTCGGCGGTGCCTGCAAGAATGTCATCGCGCTGGCCTGCGGGATCGCCTCGGGTATGGGTTTCGGCGACAACTCCCTCGCCGGGCTGATGACCCGGGGGCTGGCCGAGATCATCCGGCTCGGTGTGGCACTGGGCGCCGAACCGGTGACCCTGGCCGGGCTGGCCGGAGTCGGGGACCTCATCGCGACCTGTACCTCGCCGCTGTCCCGGAACCGCTCGTTCGGGCAGGTCCTCGGCAGCGGCGGGGGGATGCAGGCGGCGCAGGAGGCAACACACGGCCAGGTCGCCGAAGGGGTGAAATCGTGCACCTCGGTGCGCGCACTGGCCGCGGCGAAGAATGTGGAGATGCCGCTCACCGAGGCCGTGCACCAGGTGTGCCACGAAGGATTGGCGGTGCAGACGGCAGTGGAGAAGTTGCTGGGCCGGCAGATAAAACCCGAATAGCCACACCGGTGGTCCGGCACGGTTGGCGGGGCCCCCGGCAGGGTACGGTTCGGTCATGAACCGGATCAGGGTGGCCGTAGTCTTCGGCGGACGCAGCAACGAGCACACGGTGTCGTGTGTGTCGGCCGGTGCTGTGCTGCGGAACCTCGATCCGGCGCGTTTCGACCCGGTGCCGATCGGGATCACCCCGGAGGGCACCTGGGTGCTGGCCGACGGTGACGCCGCCGAACTCGGCCGGCACGACCGGACCCTGCCCTCGGTCACCGGCGGCGGCCGGGAACTGATGCTGGCCGCGGACCCGAGCCGGGCCGGGACACTGGTCGCGCTGGACGATCCGCACACCGCGCTCGAAGCCATCGATGTGGTGTTCCCGGTACTGCACGGCGCGTTCGGCGAGGACGGCACCGTACAGGGCATGCTCGAACTGGCCGGTATCCCCTACGTGGGGCCCGGGGTGCTGGCGAGTGCGGCCGGTATGGACAAAGAGTTCACCAAGAAACTCCTCGCCGCCGACGGCCTGCCGGTCGGTGTGCAGGTGGTGTTGCGGCCGGGCACCGCCACCGTCACCCCCGCGGAGCGCGAGCGGCTGGGATTGCCGGTGTTCGTGAAACCCGCGCGCGGCGGGTCATCGATCGGGATCACCAAGGTCACCGAGTGGGCCGATCTCGACACCGCGATCGCCGCCGCGCGCGCCCACGACCCGAAGGTGATCGTGGAGGCGGGCATCGTGGGCCGCGAGGTCGAATGCGGGGTGCTGGAATTCCCGGACGGCCGGGTGGAAGCCAGTGTGCTCGCCGAGATCAGGATGCCCGAGGATCTGGCCGACGCCGACGCCGGGGAGAAACCCGGCCCCGCCTTCTACGATTTCGACACCAAATATCTCGACGACGTCTGCGAATTCGACGTTCCGGCCAAACTCGACGACGAGGTGTCCGACGAGGTCCGCGAGATCGCGGTGCGCGCCTTCCGCGCGCTGGACTGCCAGGGCCTGGCCCGCGTCGATTTCTTCGTGACCGAGGGCGGCCCGGTGATCAACGAGATCAACACCATGCCCGGGTTCACGCCGATCTCGATGTATCCGCGGATGTGGGAAGAGACCGGGGTCGGTTACGGGAAACTGCTGACCACACTCGTGGAAACGGCTCTCGCCCGCGGTACCGGGCTGCGCTGACCGCGCTCAGTTCGGCAGTTCGCCCGGGTCGATCGGGCGGGCCGGCAGCCGCGCGGTGACGGTATCCGATACCGCCTGCAGGGGCGTCGGACCGGACCCGTCGGGAACCGTGAGGGCGATATAGGTTTCGCGGTCCACCGCGAACCAGGTGGCCGTGGCGGCCGCGTCGTCGCGGACCTCGAACCACTGCACACCGTTGACCACCTGTAACGGGGACGCCCGGTGGAACTCCAGGGGGCGGTCGAGTCCGCAGCGCAGCACGATCGGTTCGCCGCCGGCGGGCAGCTGCCAGGCCGTGGTTGCCGGCGGCACGGGTTCGACGAGGGCGGCGCGGGTGTACTCGCCGAGGTCGGCGGGCAGTGCGGGCAGCAGGGTGGCACAGGCGGGACCGCCGGCCGCGGGCGCCGGAACCGGACCCAGTGCCAGCGGTTCGCGTTCGACCGGCGTGCGCGCGGCGATGACCGCCGCGACCACCACGCCGATCAGCAGGGCGATCGGCAGCGCGACCGCGGTCGCGATGAGCGCGGGCGAATACCCGGTGCGCTCGCCGCCGCTGCTGTCCGGGGTATCGGTGTCCTCGTCCGGCGATGTCCCCGGCATCCTCGGCGGTCCTTTCGTCAGCGCGTACGCGGTGGGCGGGGCGTATGCGGGGGTCCCGGCCGCCGCGCCTGGTCACCGGGCACAGGGTACCGTCGTGCGGGGAGCGCCGGAGTATCGGCCGGGCGCGCGGGATCGGGGATCCGTGGTGTCCGGGGTACGGCAGGCGGCGTTCCGCCGGTGGACACACGGCCCCGTTGTCCGGGCCGGCGAGGCGGCGGCCGGCGCCGCCGGTGGCAGCAGCGAGTGAGGAAGGTCCCACGATCAGTACAGGACCGACGGTGCGCGACGTGGGCGAATTCGCCCTCATCGCCCGGATCAACGCGGGCCGGGAACAGGGGCCCGCCGTGCAGCTGGGCCCCGGCGACGACGCGGCGGTGCTGGCGGCGGCGCGCGGGCGCTATGTGGTGAGCACGGATATGTTGATCGAGGACCGGCATTTCCGGCTGGACTGGTCGGCAGCCGAGGATATCGGCCGCAAGGCGATCGCCCAGAACGCCGCCGATATCTACGCGATGGGCGCCGAACCCGTCGGCTACGTGGTGGGCCTCGGGGTCCCGGAACGGACCCCGGTGGATTTCGTAACCGGACTCACGGACGGGTTCTGGGCGGAGGCGACACGGGCCGGAGGCTCGGTCGCCGGTGGGGATATCGTGCGCAGCCCGCAGGTGGTGATCTCGGTGACGGCCTTCGGTGACCCGCTGGGCGAAGAACCGGTGACCCGATCCGGTGCGCGGCCCGGTGGGCTCCTCGCGATCGCCGGCCGGCCGGGCTGGTCGGCGGCCGGTTACGCCCTGCTCGCGGGCGGGCACTCACCGGAGTCCGGTCCGGGCGCGGCCACGGCTGTCGCCGCGCACCGTGCTCCGCGACCCGCCTACGGCCTCGTCCGTGCCGCCGTGACCGGCGCACATCCGCCGGTGGCGCTCACCGATATCTCCGACGGACTGCTCGCCGATATCGGGCATCTGGCCGAATCGTCGGGGGTCGCGATCGATGTGCGTTCGGCGGCATTGCGCGATACCGAGCTCGCGGAATGCGCCGGTTTCCTGGAAGCCGATGCGCGGCAATGGATTCTGACCGGAGGTGAGGATCACGTGTTCGCCGGGGTCTGGCCGGCCGGTTCGCCGCCGCCCCCCGGGTGGACCGTCATCGGCGATATCGAGGCTGGTCACGGGGTGACCGTGGACGGTGCGCGGTATCGCGGTCCGCAGGGCTGGGAAGCATTCTCCGGGACGGACTCGGCGAAACCCGACCACTCACGATAGGTTGTGCGGTCATGAGCACGAAACCACTCGTGGAGATCATCGATCCGGGCTGGGCGAAGGCACTGGATCCGGTCGCCGACCGTATTGCGGAGATGGGCGAATTCCTGCGTGCCGAGAACGCCGCGGGCCGCGGGTATCTCCCCGCCGGGGAGAATGTGCTGCGTGCTTTCCAGGAGCCGTTCGAAAATGTCCGGGTGCTGATCGTCGGCCAGGACCCCTATCCGACCCCGGGCCATCCGATGGGGCTGAGCTTCTCGGTGGCGCCCGATGTTTCGCCGGTACCCCGCAGCCTGGCCAACATCTTCACCGAATACACCAAGGACCTGGGCCATCCCACCCCGAGTTGCGGTGATCTGAGCCCCTGGTCGCGCCAGGGTGTGCTGATGCTGAACCGGGTCCTGACGGTATCTCCCGGCAAACCGGCCTCCCATCGCGGCAAAGGCTGGGAGAAGGTCACGGAGCAGGCGATCAGCGCGCTGGTGGCGCGCGACGAACCGCTGGTGGCCGTGCTGTGGGGGCGGGACGCCGCCTCGCTGAAGCCGGCGCTGGCCGCCGCGGAAGTGCCCAGTATCGAATCCGCGCACCCGTCACCGCTGTCGGCATCGCGTGGGTTTTTCGGCTCGCGTCCGTTCTCCCGGGTCAACGAACTGCTGGACGAACTCGGCGCCGAGCCGGTGGACTGGCGCCTGCCCTGAGTAGGCGTCGAACGAGAAACAAGATAGAGGAGCACACCATGAAACTGCGCGGCATCACCGCCTCGCTCGCGTTGGGCGCCGCCCTGACGGGGGCGGCCGGAGCGACGGCCGGAGCGGCCCCGCTGACTCTGGAACCGATGAGTCCGGCGACCGAGCCCGCGGCCCCGATCGCCGAGGATTTCACCTCGACCGGCTCGTCCACGATCTCGGCCTCGGTGAACGCCAAGGGCGCCTGCCTCTTCCAGCGGACCCTGAGCGCCATGGACCTGGACTGCTGATTCGCCGGTTCGTACGGCGTAACGCCCGCATATTTGCGATGCTGAAAATCGTGAGTAATGCGAACAATCTGCTCGATCCCGTCCGGCTGCGGTTACACGGCCGGGGCGGGATCGAGCTCGTTGCGGACCAGTACGGCCCGCCGGACGGCCCGGCCGTGCTCTTCCTGCACGGCGGTGGTCAGACCCGGCACTCCTGGAAACACACCGGGGCGCAGCTCGGCGCGGCAGGGATCCGGGCGGTCACGCTGGACGCGCGCGGCCACGGTGACAGCCAATGGGCACTCCATCGTGATTACCGCTACGAGGCCATGGTCGGCGATGTACTCGCGGTTCTGGAACAACTGGGCGGTGGACCGGTGGTGGTGGTCGGCGCCAGCATGGGCGGGATCACCGGGCTGCTGGCCACGGCAGCCCCGGGTGGCGACGCGATCGGCGCGTTGGTCCTGGTTGATATCGTCACCCGGCCCGAGCCCGAAGGCGTCAACCGCGTGCTCAGCTTCCTGAGCAAGAACCCCGACGGATTCGCGACCCTGGACGAGGCCGCGGACGCCGTGGCCGACTATCTCCCACACCGGCCCCGGCCCAAATCCACCGCGGGGCTGCTGCGTAACCTGCGCAAACGCGACGGTCGCTGGTACTGGCACTGGGATCCGGGCATTCTCGGCGACAAAGCCGCCGACCCCGACGAGATGGCCCGCACACTCGAGGGCGCGGCCCGCGCACTCGATATTCCGGTGCTGCTGGTACGGGGGTTGCAATCGGATGTGGTGAGCGCCGCGGGCGCCGCGGAATTCATGGAGCTGGTGCCACACGCCGAGCTGGTCGAGATCGGCAATGCCGCCCATACCGCCGCCGGCGACGACAACGACGCGTTCACCGAGGCGGTCGCGAAATTCGTCACACGGTCTCGCTGACCGGGACCGGCCGCCGGCGGCGCGACGGTCGGCCCCGCGCCGCCGGGCCCGGGACGGTCAGCTCAGCCCGGAATAATCCGGGGCGCGCTTGGCGAGGAACGCGTCCACACCTTCGCGGCCGGTCGGACTGCCCGCGGCCGCTCCCATCGCATCGCGTTCGGCGTCCAGCTGCTCGCCGAGGGTCGCGGTGGCCGATCGGCTGAGCAGGGTCCGGATCGCGGCGTAGCTCGCGCGTGGCCCGCGTGCCAGGGTGCGCGCCAGCTCGCGGGCGTCGTCGCGGACTGCCTCGTCGCTGTCGGCGATACGGGCCAGAATCCCGAGGCGCTGGGCCTCCGCGGCGTCGAGTACGGCGTCGGTCAGCAGGATTTCGCGGGCCTTGGCCGCACCCACCAGCCGGGGCAGCGTCCACGACATACCGCCGTCGGGGCTGAGCCCGACCCCCGGATACGCGGGACGCATCCGGGTGCCCGGGCCCCCGATCGCGATATCGGCGGCACAGACCAGGCTCATTCCGGCGCCCGCCGCCCAGCCGTGCACCGCGGCGACGACCGGAACCGGGGCGCTGTCCAGCGCCCGGACGAAAACGTGCAGGGTGTCGGCGAGTTGGTACAGATGTGCGGAACGGTCCTGCGCCGCCGCGAAATCCCGCACATCGCCACCAGCGCAGAAGTTCGGTCCCGCGCCGACGAGTAGCACCGCGCCCACATCGGATCCGGATTCGCTCAGGGCGGTGGTTCCCGCGGTGACTCCGGCGAAATCCAGGGAGGTGCCCTTGGTCGCGGTCGACAGGGTGATCTCCAGGACGCCGTCCTCGATGCGGACGTACTCGGCTTCGGTGCTCATGGCCGCGACACTACCGAGCGGGAGAACCGGGCGATATCGCTACCTCCGGACCATCCGGATCTCGGTGGCCATGGCGAAGCGTTCGGCCCGGGCGGTGCCGTCCGGCACGAATCCGTATTTGGTGTAGAAAGCGCGGGCCCGCGGATTGCGTTCGAAAACCCACAGCGAACACGATCGGTCCGGTTCGAGCACCGCGCGGATCAACGCGTGCGCGAGCCCGGTGCCGTACCACCGGGCGCGGACATACATGGCCTGCAGTTCGCGCTCGGCGACCGCGGGTTCGTCGCGGGGCGGGCCGTACTGGGTGAATCCGGCGATCTCGGTGCCCGACTCGGCGACCAGGAGCCGCCCGGAATGGTTCCGGGCGATCCGCTCCAAGTTCGCGGCGCGGCGATCGACATCGAAGGCGTCCAGGACATGGTCGGGGACAAGACCCCGGTAGGCCTCACGCCAACAGGCGATATTGCACTCCGCCAAGGCTCGGGCGTGCGCGGGCTCGACGGGCACGAGGTTCCAGGGCCCGTACGCGGCATTCGGGGCCGCCGCGGCCTTGTTCGTCGGATGCTCGGTCGTCGGGTGCTCCTCGCATCGGATACCGATACGACCTCGCCCCGGGTCCTACACGGAGCCGGGGCGAGGTCGTCGACAGAACTGAGGGTCTCGGATGAAACCGGGTTGCCCGGTGATCAGCCGCGGACCACCTTGCCCGCCTTCAGGCAGGAGGTGCATACGTTCATCCGGCGGGTGTTACCCGGGGCGACCTGCGCCCGCACGGTCTGGATATTCGGGTTCCAGCGACGGTTGGTGCGCCGGTGCGAATGCGAGACCGATTTACCGAAGCCGGGGCCTTTGGCGCAGACGTCGCAGACGGCAGCCATAGTCGCGAACTCCTTCATGTCATCATGGGGGACCTGCCACCGGTACAGCGGTCGATCCTGATCAATGTCGTCATGCCCGCCGACGAGCATCGGCGGATTCGATGACCATCGGACAGCGCCGACCGATAACGGCCGCGCCAGGCAACCCTGCAAGGGTAGCCCGACCCGCTGCGATCCACCAAACTGGGGTTGATCCATCAATCCGGAGCCTACCCGGCGAACCCACACCAGCGCCGTATGCGCGGCCCGTCCCGGGTCGCGGTGTCGGGAGCGGCCGCTAACCTGGCGTTCGACTTCTGCGACGACGAGGAACGAGGTGACGGTGCCCGAAACCCGGCAGGTGAGCGGTGATGGTTCGCCGGCCACCGGATCCGCGGACGGCGGGCTGGGCGGGGCCGAACTTCTGAGCTGGGGCCGTCTCTGTGTGGCGGCACTCGAACAGCGGCGCGCGGAGATCGATGCGCTCAATGTCTTCCCGGTACCGGACTCCGATACCGGCACCAATCTCCTGGCGACCATGCGCGCCGCCGTCGCGGAAGCGCAGCGCCTGCCGTCGGGCACCGACGGGGAGCGGGGCCGGCCGGCCGCTCATCCGGTGGCCGCGGCCCTGGCCCGGGGCGCGACAGCCGGCGCGCGGGGTAACTCCGGCATCATCGTGTCCCAGGTACTGCGGGGTATCGCGGACGCGACGGTGGACACCGGGCTGACCGAACAGACCTATCGGGCCGCATTGGCGCGGGCGGCCGCACTGGTCCGGGGGAGCCTGAGCGATCCGGTGGAGGGCACCATTCTCACGGTTCTCGACCGGGCGGGGGCCGCGGCGCACCGCTGCACCGAGCCCGGGCTGGCGGCGGTGGTGCACGCCGGCGCCGACGCGGCGGCGCGGGCGCTGGAGGACACCCGCGACCAGTTGGCGGTGCTGCGCGCGGCCGGGGTGGTGGACGCAGGTGCGCGCGGGTTGCTGGTACTGCTGGACGGGCTGGTCACCGTGGTGACCGGCAAGACCCCCGTGCGGGCCGAGTACCGGGCCGCCGAGCTCCGCACGCCGTCGGCCCGGCCCGAATCGGCGCAGCGCTACGAGGTGATGTACCGGATCGACGGGGCTCGCGCCGATCTCGCCGCCGAACTGCGTTCCCGGCTCGCCGCCCTGGGTGATTCGGTGGTGGTGGCCGCCGACGGCGCCGGCGGCTGGTCGGCGCATGTGCACTGCGCGGACGCGGGTGCGGCGGTGGAGGCCGGACTCGCCGTGGGCCGGCCGGTCGCAATCCGTATCGAGCACCTGATCGAGGACTCCGAACACGAGACCGCCGGCCACGGCGGGCCGCGCGCCGGTGGGGCCGTGGTCACCGGAGTCCGTGCGGCGGCGGATAGCCGGCCGGTGCACGACCGGGCCGCCCGGCAGATCAGCGGACGCCGCGGCGAACCCGCCGACCGCGGGGTGCTGGCCGTCGCGTCCGGCGCCGGCGCCGCGGCGCTCTTCGAGGCGGGGGGCGCGGTGGTGCTGAACGCAGACCGGACGCTGGAATCGGCGGTCCTGCTCGCCGCCATCCGGCAGCTCCCGCATCGGGAAGTGCTGGTACTTCCCAACGGTGCGTTACCGGCCCACGAACTGGTGGCGGTTGGCGCGGCAGCGCGCGACGCGCACCGTGACGTGCTGCTGCTGCCGAGCGCCAGCATGGTTCAGGGCCTCGCGGCCCTGGCGGTGCACGATCACGCCCGGATCGCCGTGGACGATGCCTTCACCATGTCCGAGGCGGCCGCGAGCACCCGCTGGGGCGCGCTGCGCCGCGCCCGCGGACGGGCGCTCACCATGGTCGGGACCTGTGCCCCCGGGGACGGGCTCGGCCTGGTGGGCCACGATGTGGTGGTGATCGACCGGGATACCCGGGCCGCGGGACAGACCCTGCTGGACAGGATGCTCGGGCTGGGCGGCGAACTGGTGACCCTGCTGGTCGGTGCGGACGCGCCGGACGGGCTCGCCGACGACCTCGCGCGGCATATCGGTGACGAATTCCCCGGTGTGGAGGTCACGGTGTATGCCGGAGGCCAGCAGGGTGACCTGATACAGATCGGTGTGGAATGAGTATCCGCCGGACCCGCCGCCGCGGGCCGTGGGGACAGGAGTAGCGCGATGGCGACACTGAGCGACCGGCTCGACCATCTGCTCGGCGCGAAGGCCGCCGCAACGCTGGCGGACGCGTTCGATATGGACACCGTGGAAGATCTGCTGCGTCACTATCCACTGCGCTACGCCACCCAGGGACAGCCGCTCACCGAGGAGGCGCCGGAGGACGGGGCGCACATCACCGTGATCGGCCGGGTCACCAAGGCGGATCTGCGGCCGATGCGGCAGCGGCGCGGGTCGCTGCTGAAGGTGGTGCTCGATACCGGCGCCGGGCGCGGCGTGGATGTCACGTTCTTCAACGGTGACAAGGTGAAATACGCGGTCCGCCCAGGTGTCCGGGCGATGATGTCGGGCACGGTCAACTACTGGCGGCCCGGTCAGTGGAATCTCAGCCATCCGGGATATCTGATCCTGCCGGAGGCCGACGACGAGGAGCCGACCCTGACCACCGTGCGCGGCGGGGGTGACCTGCGCGGGATCGCGCAGAGCGCGAAGGGCGCGGGCGGGGTGGACATGTCCTTCTTCGATCGTGAGTTCATCCCGGTCTATCCGGCGACGGCGAAGGTGCAGAGCTGGGAGATCCTGGCCTGTGTCCGGCAGGTTCTCGACCAGCTCGACCCGCTCGCGGATCCGCTGCCCGCCGAAGTGCGTGACGAACGAGAACTGATGCCGGTGGGCGATGCGCTACGCCTGATCCACCTGCCCGAACGCACCGCCGATATCGAACGTGCCCGGGAACGGCTGCGTTTCGACGAGGCGCTGGCACTGCAACTGGTCCTCGCCGAACGGCGGCACGAGGTGGCGGGCCGCACCGCCCGGGCCTGTCCGCTGCGCGGGGACGGAATCGTCGCCGCCTTCGAGGAGCGGTTGCCGTTCGAACTCACCGAGGGACAGCGCGGGGTCATCGGCGAGATCTCGGCGGATCTGTCCCGGGAGCAACCCATGCACCGGCTGCTGCAGGGCGAGGTGGGTTCGGGTAAGACCATCGTCGCGCTGCACGCCATGCTGCAGGTGATCGATGCGGGTCAGCAGTGCGCGCTGCTCGCGCCCACCGAGGTGCTCGCCGCCCAGCACTATCGGTCGCTGCGGGCGATGCTGGGCGATCTCGGGCAGGCGGGGGAGCTGGGCGCGGCCGATACCGCCACCCGGGTGACGCTGGTGACCGGTTCCATGCCGGCCGCGACGAAACGAGCCGCCCTCCTCGCCGCGGTGACCGGGGACGCGGGCATCGTGATCGGTACCCACGCCCTGATCCAGGACGCGGTCGAATTCTTCGATCTGGGCCTGGTGGTGGTGGACGAACAGCACCGGTTCGGGGTGGAGCAGCGCGATGCGCTGCGGGCCAAGGCGAAATCGGGTTTCTCCCCGCATCTGCTGGTGATGACCGCGACCCCGATTCCGCGCACCATCGCCATGACCACCCTGGGCGATCTGGAGACCTCCACGCTCACCGAACTGCCCCGCGGGCGTTCGCCGATCCAGTCGAAGGTGGTACCGCGCCGGGTGCATCCCAACTGGGTGGATCGGGCCTGGGAGCGGATCACCGAGGAGGTCGGCGCGGGCCGGCAGGCCTATGTCGTGTGCTCGCGGATCGGTGACGACGAGGACGGTTCCGGGGCGCGGGGCAAGAAAGCCACGGAGAAGGAGGCCCCGTCCACCCAGGCCGTGGTCGACGTCTTCGACCGCCTGCGCACCGGACCGCTCGCGCGACTGCGGCTCGGGCTGCTGCACGGACGGCTGCCGTCGGATGAAAAAGACCAGGTGATGCGCGACTTCAATGCCGGCGATATCGATGTGCTGGTCTGTACGACGGTGGTCGAGGTGGGCGTGGACGTGCCGAACGCGACCGTGATGGTGATCGTGGACGCCGACCGGTTCGGTGTGAGCCAGCTGCATCAGCTCCGGGGCCGGATCGGGCGCGGTGCGCATCCCGGGTTGTGCCTGCTGATCACCGATGCCGCGCCCGGGGGTCCGGCGATGACCAGGCTGGAGGCCGTCGCCGCCACCACCGACGGATTCGAGCTCTCGGTACTCGATCTGCGGCAGCGCCGCGAGGGTGATGTGCTCGGCGCCGCGCAGTCGGGAACTACCCGGTCGTTGCGCCTGCTGTCGCTGCTCGACCATCTCGAGGTCATCACCGCCGCCCAGGAATTGGCCCGCACCGTGGTGGAACAGGATCCCGGGCTGACCCGGCATCCCGGGCTGGCGGCGATGATGCACGCCGCCGTGGATTCCGAACGCCTGGAGTACCTGGCCAAATCCTGATCGGGCAGCGCGGGAACCGTGCCGGGGCGCTCGGCGTCAAACCTGGCAACGGAATCGCCGAGGGGAAAGGGTTGGCGTCATGGAGGAAAGACAGGGGTGCCGGGCGGTGCGGCGGGGACCGTCCGCGCCGGCCCGGATCCGGCCGGTGCTGCGGGTGGCGCAGGCCTGCCCGCACTGTGTGGTCCGGCGGACGAAGCGCCGGGAGCCCGGGGCAGGGGAGCTGGAGGGCTGAACGGCCCGGGCCGCGGGCGAGGCGGCCCGGGCCGGGAATTCAGCGGACGCCGCGGGCGGCGGCCACCATATTGCGCAGGGATGCCTCCACCTCGGCCGGGCCGCGGGTCTTCAGGCCACAATCGGGATTGACCCAGAGCCGTTCGGCCGGAACCGCTTCCAGGGCGGCGCGCAAGGACGCGGTGATCTCCTCGACGCCGGGCACCCGGGGCGAGTGGATATCGTAGACGCCCGGTCCCACCCCGGCGGCGAAGCCCGAGGCGGTCAGATCGCCCAGTACCTCCATGCGCGAGCGGGCGGCCTCGATGGACGTGACATCGGCGTCCAGTCCGGCAATGGCGTCGATCACCTCACCGAACTCCGAATAGCACAGGTGGGTGTGGATCTGGACGGAGTCGGCCACCCCGGAGGTCGCCAGCCGGAACGCGTGCACCGACCAGTCCAGGTACGCCTGCTGATCGGCGTCGCGCAGCGGAAGCAGTTCCCGCAGCGCGGGCTCGTCGACCTGGACGATCCGGATACCGGCGTTCTGCAGATCCACCGTCTCGTCCCGGATCGCCAGGGCCACCTGCCGGGCCGAATCCGATAGCGGCTGGTCGTCGCGGACGAAGGACCAGGCCAGGATGGTGACCGGACCGGTGAGCATGCCCTTGACCGGTTTGTCGGTGAGCGACTGCGCGTAGGTGATCCAGTCCACCGTCATCGCGGCCGGACGGGAGACGTCACCGAACAGGATGGGTGGGCGCACGCAGCGGGTGCCGTAGGACTGCACCCAGCCCAGGTCGGTCGTCGCGAATCCGTCGAGCTGTTCGGCGAAGTACTGCACCATATCGTTGCGTTCCGGTTCGCCGTGCACGAGGACGTCGAGGCCGAGTTTCTCCTGCAGCGCGATGACCTCGCCGATCTCCGCCCGCATCCGCCGTACGTACTCGGCCCGCTCGATCTCCCCGGACCGCAGTGCCGCCCGGGCCAGCCGGATGGCCGAGGTCTGCGGATAGGAGCCGATGGTGGTGGTCGGCAGCGACGGCAGGTGCAGGCGCTCCTGTTGCAGGGTCCGGCGCTGTTCGGCGGGAGCCCGCCGCGTGGCGTCCGGGCCCAGCGCGGCCAGTCGCGCCCGCACTTGGGCGTTGGTGATCCGCGGATCGGCGCGGCGGCTCGCCGCGGCGGCACGGGCGGTTTGCAGTTCCGCGGCGATCGCCTCGGTGCCGGAGTGCAAGCCTGTTGCCAGCACGCGCACCTCGGCGGTCTTCTCGGCGCCGAAGGCGAGCCAGGAGCGCAGCGCGTCGTCGAGCCGCGTCTCCACCGCCAGTGAGTACGGGACGTGCAGCAGCGAGCACGAGGTGGAAACGGCCAGTGCCCGCGCGCTGCCCAGCAGGGTGGCCAGCGTCGACAGCGCACCGTCGAGGTCGGTACGCCAGACATTGCGGCCGTCGACCACACCCGCGACCAGCAGTTTGTGCGACAGCGTGGGGACGGCCGCCACCGCGGCGACGTCGGTGCCCGCGACCAGATCCACGGCGATACCTTCGATATCGGTGGCGGCCAGGGCCTCCAGCGCGGCGCCCGGATGCCCGAAACAGGTGGCCACCAGCACCGCCGGCCGCTGCGCCACCGTGGTGAGTTCGGTGTAGACCCGGCGGACCGTCGCCAGTTCCGCCGGGGTGAGATCGGTGACCAGCGCGGGCTCGTCGAGTTGTACCCAGCCCGCGCCCGCGTCGGCGAGCAGCCGCAGCAACTCCCGGTACAGCGGGATCAGTTCGTCGATCCGGTCCAGTGCCGCGCCGCCGGTGGTTTTGGCCAGTTTCAGGAAGGTGACCGGTCCGATGACCACGGGCCGGGCCGGCACGCCGAGTTCGATCGCTTCGGCCACCTGCGCCAGCAGGTCTTGCGGATGCAGGCCGAAGGTGGTGTCCGGGCCGAGTTCGGGCACCAGGTAGTGGTAGTTGGTGTCGAACCACTTGGTCATCTCCAGTGGTTCCACCGACTCGGTTCCGCGCGCGGCGGCGAAATAGCGGTCCAGCCGATCCGCGATCCCGGCGGCCCGGGCGGGCAGGGCACCGAGGAGGACGGCGGTGTCGAGCATCTGGTCGTAGTAGGAGAAGGTGCCGACGGGGATCGAATCCAGGCCGGCGGCGGTCAGTTCTGCGTACTGGTCCCGGCGCAGTGCGCGGCCGGTCTCGTGTAGCTGATCGGCATCGATGTGCCCGGCCCAGTAGGACTCGATGGCACGTTTGAGCTCCCGGCGTGGCCCCACCCGGGGGAGTCCGAGAACCGTTGCGGTGAACGGGCTCTGCGAAATAGCGGTCACGGTTTTCTCCAGTGCTGAAAGTTCGACAGCCATCGCCTTTTCACGTGCGCACGGCACCGATGAGACCCCGAACGAACCGGCCGGGCCGGAACGGAATGTCAGCACAGGTGGACCGCAGCGCCCAGTCCACGAGGCGGTGGCCACCGGATACGGCGTATCCGGTACAACCGGCAGGTCTTCGGACTCGCGGGCACCGGCCTGTCGGCCGACCTACTGGCCGTCGCTTCCCAGGCGTGCTGCCCAGTGCTGATGACGGCGGTCGTTCCTGCTCACCGCTGCGGGACAGTTCCGGATTTCCACCGGATTCCCTCTCACCCGCGTGGTGCGGGCTTCGGCGCCGGGGGCGGACGTTCGGGGCTCCTCGTCGTCCGGCCGGCGGACCAGCTGCGGCTCCACCATAACGCGGACGCGCCGCGCCCGCCCGCAGCGGCTCGAACAGCGTCCGGGTGGCGTCCGGCTTCGCACATCTTCGCAAGAGTCCCGGACCGCTCCGATAGCCGGGAGATGGCCGCGGCGGATGATACGCACAGGCCGGGATCGTGGGCGGTGAGATATGACGGTGCGGTGAACAAGACTTCGCAGCGTTGCCATACGTACTTGTGAAGATTCTGCGAAGTGGACTTCGCTGTCGCCCCTGGGTGTGGCGCCGGGTACGTTGGTTCAATGTTCTCGAAAGTCTTGGTTGCCAACCGCGGCGAAATCGCCATCCGAGCCTTCCGCGCGGCGTACGAGCTCGGTGTCGGAACGGTTGCCGTCTTCCCGCACGAGGACCGCAATTCGGTCCACCGCCTGAAGGCGGACGAGGCATACGAGATCGGCGAGGAAGGTCATCCGGTCCGCGCCTACCTCTCGGTCGGCGCCATCATCGAGGCGGCGAAGACCGCGGGCGCCGACGCGATCTACCCCGGCTACGGGTTCCTGTCGGAGAATCCCGATCTGGCCGCCGCGTGCGCCCGGGAGGGCATCACCTTCATCGGGCCGTCGGCCGAGGTTCTCGAACTGGCGGGCAACAAGGCCCGCGCGATCGCCGCGGCGCGGGAGGCCGGGTTGCCGGTCCTGGATTCGAGCGCGCCCTCGGCCGATGTGGCGGAGTTGCTGGCGGCCGCGGAATCCATGGAGTTCCCGGTATTCGTCAAGGCCGTCGCCGGCGGTGGCGGGCGCGGGATGCGGCGGGTGGCCGAGCGGTCCGGGCTGCGGGAGGCGATCGAGGCGGCCTCGCGCGAGGCGGAGTCGGCGTTCGGTGATCCGACGGTGTTCCTGGAACAGGCCGTGGTGAACCCGCGGCATATCGAGGTGCAGATCCTGGCCGATACCCAGGGCAATGTGATGCACCTGTTCGAGCGGGACTGTTCGCTGCAGCGGCGGCACCAGAAGGTGATCGAACTGGCCCCGGCCCCGAATCTGGATCCGGAGTTGCGGGACCGGATCTGCGCGGACGCGGTGGCCTTCGCCCGGCAGATCGGCTACAGCTGTGCGGGCACGGTGGAGTTCCTGCTCGACGAACGCGGTAATCACGTGTTCATCGAGATGAATCCGCGGATCCAGGTGGAACACACGGTGACCGAGGAGATCACCGATGTGGATCTGGTGCAGTCGCAGTTGCGGATCGCGGCCGGGGAGAGTCTGACCGACCTGGGACTGAGCCAGGACAAGGTGACCATCCGCGGTGCGGCGCTGCAGTGCCGGATCACCACCGAGGACCCGGCCAACGGATTCCGTCCCGATACCGGTCGCATCACCGCCTACCGCACTCCCGGCGGCGCCGGTATCCGGCTCGACGGCGGCGCGAACCTGGGCGCGGAGATCGGCGCCTACTTCGATTCCATGCTGGTCAAGCTCACCTGCCGCGGCCGGGACTTCCCGGCGGCGGTGGCGCGGGCCCGGCGGGCGCTGATGGAATTCCGGATCCGCGGTGTCACCACCAATATCCCGTTCCTGCTCGCGGTACTCGGCGACGACGATTTCACCGCGGGCCGTATCACCACCTCGTTCATCGACGAGCGCCCGGAACTGCTGGCCACCCGCGAACCCGCCGACCGCGGCACCAAGATCCTGAACTACTTGGCCGATGTCACGGTGAACAAACCGCACGGCGCCCGGCCGACCGCGGTGTACCCCCACGACAAACTGCCCGCGATCGACCTGTCGGTGCCGCCGCCGGACGGTTCGCGACAGAAACTGCTGACGCTGGGCCCGGAGGGATTCGCGCGGGCGTTGCGCGAGCAGAAGGCCGTCGGGGTCACCGACACCACCTTCCGCGACGCGCACCAGTCGCTGCTGGCGACCCGGGTCCGCACCAACGGCCTGCTCGATGTGGCCGGGCACGTGGCGCGACTGACCCCGGAACTGCTGTCCATCGAGGCATGGGGCGGGGCGACCTACGATGTGGCGCTGCGGTTCCTCTACGAGGACCCGTGGGAGCGGCTGGCCGCGCTGCGCGAGGCGATTCCGAACATCTGCCTGCAGATGTTGCTGCGCGGCCGCAACACCGTCGGCTACACCCCGTATCCGGAGCGGGTGACCCGGGCGTTCGTGGCCGAGGCCACCGAGACCGGTATCGATATCTTCCGGATCTTCGACGCCCTGAACAATGTGGACCAGATGCGCCCGGCCATCGATGCGGTCCGGGAAACCGGTACCGCGATCGCCGAGGTCGCGCTGTCCTACACCGGTGATCTCGCCGACCCGGAAGAGAAGCTCTACACCCTCGACTACTACCTCAAACTGGCCGAGCAGATCGTGGACGCGGGCGCGCACGTGCTGGCGATCAAGGATATGGCCGGACTGTTGCGCGCGCCCGCCGCGGCGAAACTGGTGACCGCGCTGCGCAGCAATTTCGATCTGCCGGTCCATGTGCACACCCACGACACCCCGGGTGGGCAGCTGGCCACCTATCTCGCCGCCTGGCAGGCCGGTGCCGACGCCGTGGACGGCGCGTCGGCCGCTATGGCCGGCACCACCAGCCAGCCCGCGCTCTCGGCGATCGTGGCCGCTGCCGCGCACAGCGAATACGACACCGGGCTGAACCTGCGCAATGTCTGCGATCTGGAGCCGTACTGGGAGGCGCTGCGCAAGGTGTACGCGCCCTTCGAATCCGGCCTGCCGGCGCCCACCGGGCGCGTCTACACCCACGAGATCCCCGGCGGGCAGCTGTCGAATCTGCGCCAGCAGGCCATCGCCCTGGGGCTCGGCGACCGGTTCGAGGAGGTCGAGGCGAAATACGCGGCCGCCGACCGGTTGCTGGGCCGGTTGATCAAGGTCACACCGTCCTCCAAGGTGGTCGGTGACCTGGCGCTGTCGCTGGTCGGCTCCGGGATCGATATCGAGCAGTTCGCCGCCGATCCGGGTCGCTACGACATCCCCGATTCGGTGATCGGTTTTCTGCGCGGCGAACTCGGCACACCGGCCGGCGGTTGGCCCGAGCCGTTCCGGGAAAAGGCGCTCGCCGGCCGTGGCGCGGCCAAACCCGAATCCGAGTTGTCCGAGGCGGACGAAGCGGGCCTGGCCGGCACCTCCGATGAGCGCCGCGCAACCCTCAACCGGCTGCTGTTCCCCGGCCCGACCGCGGAATTCCTGGCGCATCGGGAGAAATACGGCGATACCACGGGGCTGTCGGCCAATCAGTTCTTCTACGGCCTGCGGCACGGCGAGGAACACCAGGTGCAGCTCGAGAAGGGCGTCATCCTGCTCATCGGGCTGGAGGCGATCTCCGAACCCGACGAACGCGGGATGCGCACGGTCATGTGCATCCTCAACGGGCAGTTGCGCCCGGTGTCCGTGCGTGACCGTTCCATCGCCAGTGAGATCCCGGCCGCGGAGAAGGCCGACAAGAACAATCCGCATCACATCGCGGCGCCCTTCGCCGGCGTCGTGACGCTGACCGTGGCCGAAGGCGAAACGGTCGCCTCGGGCGACACCATCGGCACCATCGAGGCCATGAAGATGGAAGCCGCCATCACCGCGCCGCGCGGCGGTGTGGTGGGGCGGGTGGCCATCGCGCAGGTGCAGCAGGTCGAAGGCGGTGATCTGCTGGTCGAGCTGGGCGAGCGCGAATCCGAATGACCCGGATCGTCGCCGGGACCGCCGGTGGGCGGCGCCTGAAGGTGCCGCCGGCCGGGACCCGGCCCACCTCGGACCGGGTGCGGGAGGCCGTGTTCTCCTCGATCGAGGCGTGGATGGACCTCGCGGGCGCCCGGGTGCTCGACCTCTACGCCGGCTCGGGCGCGCTCGGGCTGGAGGCGCTGTCGCGCGGCGCCGCTGCCGCGCTGCTGGTCGAATCCGACCGGCGGGCGGCCGGGGTGCTGCGGGGCAATATCGCCGAACTGGGCCTGAGCGGTGCCCAGGTGCGGATCGGTACGGTGACGCAGGTGCTCGCCCACGGCGGCGCGGGCACTTTCGATCTGGTGTTCGCCGATCCGCCCTACGAGCTGCCGACCGCGGCCGTCGAGGGCGATCTCACGGCGCTCGCCACGCACGGGTGGCTCGCCGAGGAAGCGTTATTGCTGGTGGAACGCTCCGCGCGGTCGGCTGAGATCGCCTGGCCCGCAGGCTTCGAGGGTCGCGCCGCGCGGCGCTACGGGGAGACCCGGATCGAGTCGGCGGTGTACCTCGGCGCGACCCCGGCGGACCCGGGCGAACCTGCTAGCGTCTGACCCATGGCAGGAGCTTTGTGCCCGGGATCCTTCGATCCGGTGACCAACGGCCATCTCGATGTGTTCCGGCGGGTCGCCGAACAGTTCGACGAGGTCGTGATCACGGTGATGATCAACAAGAAGAAGCAGGGCATGTTCTCGGTCGACGAGCGGATCGAGATGCTGCGGGACGCCACCGCGGACCTGGCGAACGTGCGGGTCGCCTCCTGGGACGGGTTGCTGGTCGATTTCGCCCGGGAGCAGGGCATCACCGCCATCGTCAAGGGGCTGCGCGACGCCGGTGATTTCGGCTACGAACTCCAGATGGCGCAGATGAACAAGAAGCTCTCCGGCGTCGACACGCTCTTCCTCGCGACCAACCCCAGCTTCGGCTACCTGTCCAGCTCCCTTGTCAAGGAAGTGGCGGCCTTCGGCGGCGATGTCAGCGATATGCTGCCGCCGCTGGTGCACAAACGCCTACTCGACCGGCTGGCCGAGCGGGCGGGCTGACCCGGACCGCTGGGCGGTCATTTCCCGGGCCCGCGCCAGCGGCCGGAACACCAGCCCGCGCAACGCCAGGAACCGCAGACCACCGACCGCGGCGCTGATCGCCAGCACGGCCGCGGCCTGGGTGGGTTCGTTCAGTGTCGGGGCCAACACCTCCAGCGCGGCGAGGGCCGCGGTGCTGATACCCAGCCCCAGCAGCGCCAGGCCGCCGCCTTCCCACTGCGCGGTGAACCAGCCGACCCGCTCGGCGGCGTGGAAGGTGAGCCGGCGGTGCAGTTCGTTGGCCAGGACGGTGCTCACCACCGAGCCGGCCACGTTGGCCAGTAGCGTTCCGGCGCCGGTGAGGGTCAGGAAGAGCAGGACATACGAGATATTGCTCAATCCACCGACCAGTGCGAAACGAATCAACTGCGGGAACGCACGGTCACCGCGCAGGTATTGCAGGAGGCGCTGCCGCCAGGCGGCGGGGGCGAACGGTTCCGGCCAATCGATATCCAGATCCCCGGTGGTCAGTGCCGTGGAGGTAGGCAACTGCAGGATGGTCATGGGCGGTTCCGATCGGGCAAGGGACAGGCAGCCCCTCCGTGCCGCGGTTGGGCTCCCTAAGAATTTAACACCAAGCGGAGGGTGGGTCTCCAGTTGATTGTGTGACTCTGCAGATATCGGGCAGACCGGGCGACACACCGAAAGTAGGTTCGGCGCATCCACCGGCCCGGGGCACACTGGGAACGGCGTGATGTGTCGCCGATCGTCAGCAGGAGGACAGTGAGCATGTACCGGGTATTCGAGGCGCTCGACGAACTGGTCGCCATAGTCGAGGAGGCGCGGGGTATCCCCGCGACGCGCAACTGCATCGTGCCGCGTCCGGAAACCCTCGATCTGCTCGACGATGTGCGGGACGCGCTGCCCACCGAGATCGACGACGCCCAGGATGTGCTCGATCACCGGGACAAGATCGTCGACGACGCCCGGGGGCTCGCGGAGGACACCATCCGGTCCGCGGACCAACAGGCCGCCGGCACGGTGGCCGACGCCCGCGCCGAAGCCGACCGGATCCTCGCCGAGGCCAAGGCGCACGCCGACCGGATGGTCGCCGAGGCCACCGCGCACGCCGACCGGATGGTCGATACGGCCACCGCCGAGGCCGAACGCCTCGTCGCCGACGCCAAGGCCGAATACGAGGCGGTTACCGGCCGGGCCCGCGCCGAGGCCGAACGGACCGTCGAGGCCGGCCAGGCCTCCTACGACCGCTCGGTCGCCGACGGCCAGGCCGAACAACGCCGGCTGGTGGAGGACACCGAGGTGGTGCGGGCCGCGCACGCCGAATCGGCCCGCATCATCGACACCGCGCACGCCGAGGCCGACCGGATGCGCGCCGACTGCGACCACTACGTCGACACCAAACTCGCCGAGTTCGAGGAAACCCTCGGCAGTGCGCTGCGCACCGTCGGCCGGGGCCGCCAGCAGTTGCGCAACGGGGCGGGCGTTCCCGATTACGCCGCCGAGTTCCGGCGGTGATATCGGCCCCGCCTCCGGCGGGGCGGGGCCGGGGCCCTCGTGACCCCGGTTCTTCACTCCTCCACTCAGTCGCTGCGCTCCCTCGCTCCGTCGCTCCAAAACCGGGGCGGGCCCCGACCACGGATGCCGGCCGTTCGGAGTAGACAACGACCGGGCATCCGGATCCGGACCTCCCCGCCGAGTTTTGCCGGTCCGGCCAGGTCGCGTACTGTGGGGTGGTTGCTCGCCGATTCCGGCGCAAACCACCTGTCCCGACCCACCCAGTGGAGTGTTTGCGATGCCTGCCGATACCACCGCGCGCTCGCGTTCCGGTGCACCTCGTGCACACGGCGCGGGTTTCGTGCTGGATGTCCGCAGCCTCGGTCGCGCCCCGGGCTCGATGCGCGAACTGCGGCGGACGGTCACCACCACCGAACGACTCGGACTCGACCTCGTCGGCGTACCCGTCGGCGCGGAGGTCGAGCTGGATCTGCGGTTGCAATCCGTATCCGAGGGCGTGCTCGTCACCGGGACCCTCGAGGCGCCGGTGACCGGTGAGTGCTCGCGGTGCCTCGAACCGTTCACCGATACGGTGCGGTTGTCGCTGACCGAGCTGTTCGCCTACCCGGACAGTGCCACCGACCAGACCTCCTCCGAGGACGAGGTCTACCGGATGAGCGACGATCTCATCGACCTGGAACCCCTGGTAGTGGATCAGCTGGGCCTGGAGTTGCCGCTGCAGCCGCTGTGCTCGCCGGACTGCGCGGGCCTGTGCCCGGAGTGCGGCGTGCGGATGGCGATTGCGGGATCCGATCACGGGCATGAGATACTTGATCCCCGCTGGGCCGGGCTGGCGAATTTCGCCTCCGGATCGCCCGGCAGCGGCAGCCCCGACGAGGGTGCGGCCACCGGAGATCATTCCACCGAGACAGCACGTAACAGTACAGAGGAGAATTAGTCGTGGCCGTTCCCAAGCGCCGGATGTCCCGTTCCAACACCCGGTCGCGGCGCAGCCAGTGGAAGGCCGCCGCTCCCACCCTGATCACCTGCCCGAACCGGGCGTGTGGTCAGAAGACCCCGCCGCATATCGCGTGCCCCTCCTGCGGTACTTACAAGGGCCGCCAGGTCGTTTCCCCCGTCTGACCACCGGTCGACCGTTGACCGCGGGTAAAGACGAACCCGGTGAACCGGGTGATCATTCGGGCCTGCTCGCCGCCCTGGGCGTCGAGGTGGCTCCGGAATTGTTGCGACTGGCGCTGACCCATCGCTCGTACGCGTACGAGAACGGCGGCCTGCCGACCAATGAGCGGCTCGAGTTCCTCGGGGACTCCGTGCTCGGTCTGAGCATCACCGAGCGGCTCTACCATGAGCATCCGGAGAAATCCGAGGGTGAGCTGGCCAAGCTGCGCGCGAGTGTGGTGAACATGCACGCGCTCGCCGAGGTGGCACGCAACCTGGGTGAGGGTGGTCTGGGCGCGCATCTGCTGCTCGGCAAAGGTGAGGAACTCACCGGTGGCCGGGACAAGCCCAGCATCCTCGCCGACGGTATGGAATCGCTGCTCGGCGCCGTCCACCTCGAGCACGGCATCGACGTGGCCCGCGAGGTCGTGCTGCGGCTGTTCGCCGACCTGCTCGAACGCGGCCCGCGGATGGGCGCGGGGCTGGACTTCAAGACCAGCCTGCAGGAGTTGACCGCCGAACGCGGTCTCGGTGTACCCAGCTACGAGATCACGTCCACCGGCCCCGACCACGACAAGGAATTCACCGCGACCACCGTGATCGCCGGGGATGCCTACGGTCAGGGAGTCGGCCGGTCGAAGAAAGAAGCCGAGCAGAAGGCGGCGGGCGCCGCCTACCGCGCGTTGACCGGCGAATCCTGAATGCCCGAACTCCCCGAGGTCGAGGTCGTGCGCCGCGGCCTCACCGAACATCTGTGCGGGCGGACCGTCGAATCGGTCGCCGTCACCCATCCGCGGTCGGTGCGCCGGCACGAGCCGGGCGCCGCCGATATGGCGGCCCGGCTCACCGGGCTCACGGTGGCCGCGGCGCAGCGGCGCGGGAAGTATCTGTGGCTCACCTTCGACGAACCCGGCGGCGGATCCGCTGATACCGCGCTGGTCGTGCATCTGGGTATGAGCGGGCAGATGCTGGTACAGCCCGCCGGCGCCCCGGTGGAGAAGCACGCCCATATCCGGGCGACCCTCGACGACGGGCGTGAACTGCGCTTCGTCGACCAGCGCACCTTCGGCGGCTGGGTGCTGGCACCGCTGGTGGAGGTGGACGGCGATCTGCTGCCCGACCTGCTCGCGCATATCGCCCGCGACCCGTTGGACCCCCGATTCGACGCCGAGCGGGTGGTCGGTGTGCTGCGGACCAAGAACACCGAGATCAAACGGGTGCTGCTGGATCAGGCCGTGGTCTCCGGGATCGGCAACATCTACGCCGACGAGGCGCTGTGGCGGGCGAAGGTGCACGGCGGCCGGATCGCCTCGGCGCTCACCCGTCCGGTACTGCGCACCCTGCTCGCCGAGGCCCGCGCGGTGATGACCGACGCGCTCGCCGCCGGCGGTACCTCCTTCGACGCCCTGTATGTGAATGTGAACGGCGAATCCGGCTACTTCGAGCGCGCCCTGGCGGTGTACGGGCGCGGCGACCGGCCGTGCCCGCGTTGCGGGGCGGTGATCGTGCGGGAGAAGTTCATGAACCGCTCGTCCTATTCCTGCCCGCGTTGCCAGCCGCCACCGCGCGGGCGTCGCATTTCCGCCTGACGAGCCTCTCGCGCCCGGCCCGGCGGCGCGTTACGGTGGGCCTCGCAAGATCACCGACCCGGTCCGGCTGGGAGGCAGGCCATGCGCAAGCTCACCTACTACGTCGCCGCCACCATCGATGGGTTCATCGCCACCGAGGACGGCTCGGTGGACTTCTTCCCGGTCGGCGGCGATCACGGCCCCGCCATCACCGCGCAGTATCCGGAAACGTTGCCGTCGCGGGTGCGCGAAGCGCTCGGTATCACCAAGCGCAACGCGAACTTCGACACCGTGATCATGGGCCGCAGGACCCACGATTTCGGGGTCCGTACCGGCACCGCGAACCCGTACGCGCATCTACGCCAGTACGTGGTGTCCACTACGCTCACCGAGCCGCCGGACCCGGCGGTGGCTCTGATCGCCGCCGATCCGGTCACCGCGGTCGCCGAACTCAAACGGGAGCACGGTCTGGGCATCTGGTTGTGCGGGGGTGGTGAACTGGCCCGGGCGCTGCTGCCGGAGATAGATCAGGTGTTCCTGAAGCTGTATCCGATCGTGCTGGGTCGCGGGCGGCCGCTGTTCGGCTCCGGCCCGCAACTGCCGGATCCGGCGTGTTTCCGGGTGATCACCAGCCAGGTCTTCGAGGACGGTGTCGCCTTCGTGAAGTACAGCCGGGTGGGGTAGGCGGTGGCGGGCGAGTCGCGAGGGCCGGAGCAGGCCGGACCGCCCGCTCCGGGGCCCATCGCGGCCCTGCGCGAGATCGGGTTCTGGCTCGAACGCGACCGGGCGCAGACGCACCGGGTGAAGGCCTACCGTCGGGCCGCCGATATTCTCGCCGCCCTCGACGATGCCGCGGCCGATCGGTACCGCCGGGACCGCAGCTGGCAGGAGCTACCGGGGATCGGCCCCAAAACCGCCGCGGTGATCGAGGAGGCGTACGCCGGGGCCGTGCCCCGCTATCTGGCCGATCTGCGCGCCGCCGCGAAACCGATCGGTGCCGAAGGCGCGCCGCTGCGGGAACTGCTGCGCGGTGATCTGCACACGCATTCGGACTGGTCCGACGGTGGCAGCCCGATCGCCGAGATGATGAACTGTGCGGCCGCGATCGGGCACGAGTACTGCGCCCTCACCGACCATTCGCCGCGGCTCACCGTGGCCAATGGACTCTCGGCCGACCGGCTGCGGCGGCAGCTGGACGTGGTGGCCGCGCTCAATGCGGAACTGGCGCCGCTGCGGGTACTGACCGGGATCGAGGTCGATATCCTCGACGACGGCTCGCTCGACCAGGACGCCGATCTGCTCGCCGAACTCGATATCGTCGTCGCCAGTGTGCATTCGCGGTTGCGCGACGACCGCGACACCATGACCCGGCGGATGGTGTACGCGGTGGCGAATCCGAATGTCGATGTGCTCGGCCACTGCACCGGCCGGTTGGTCGAGGGCGGGCGCGGGACCCGGCCGGAATCGGACTTCGACGCCCGGATCGTGTTCGAGGCCTGCCGCCGCTACGGTACGGCGGTGGAGATCAACAGCCGTCCCGAGCGGCGGGACCCGCCGTCGCGGCTGATCCGGCTCGCCGTCGAGATGGGTTGCGAGTTCTCCATCGACACCGACGCGCACGCACCGGGCCAGCTGGACTGGCAGGGCTACGGCTGCGCCCGCGCGGTGGCCGCCGAGGTCCCGCCGGAGCGGATCGTGAACACCCGCCCGGTGGACGAACTGCTGGCGTGGACCCGTACTCCCGGCCGGTGACGGCAGGTCGGCGGCGGGCACTGTCGCGGCCGAACGAGGTGATCACCTCGGTGCGCCGGCGGTGACCGCGGGGTGAACGCCGGCCGAACAGTTCACGTGCTCGGCCGGTTTCGGTATCCGGTGCCCAAAGATGGTGGGAACTGTGTCGATTCGGGGGATGGTAGCCACTGGTGAGCGAACTGTTGTTCAATCTCGTTCTGCCCCTGGCCGGTATCGCGATACCGATGGGCGCGTTCCTGTGGGAGTTCGTGGTCGTCGGCCGGAAACGGCTCGGGTGGCGGGTGCAGATGGACACCCCGGTCACCGGGGAGACCGAATCCGGGCACGCGGGAGCGCTACGACAGCTCCGGCAGACCTCCGACGGCGCCGAGCGTAATCTGCAGGACCTGTCGGTGGTGCTGGTGCGGATCGAGAACAACGGCGCCACCACCATCGATGCCGCCGACTACGTGACCGCGCAGAACAGTCAGGCCGGTCTGCACCTGCAGTTCCCGGACCGCAAAGTGATCGGGATGGCGGTCACCGAGTTGAGCAATCCGGGCCTGGCCGTCTGTTTCGAACCCGAGTCGGGTTTCGGGCACCGGCAACTCGAGCAGGGTATCGGCGTGATCGACCTGCCCAAGGTCCCGCTGAACCGCAACGATCACTACAAGATCCTGGCCACTCTGGAACGCACGTCGGGGCACGGTCCCTACCCCGACCCGGTCATGCAGGGTGTGGTGACCGGTGGGGGTCTCACCAGAACGAAGGGCCGCACCGGGGTTTCACTGCTGATGGTGGCGCTCACCGGGTTCCTCGTCCTGGTCATCGCGGCGATGACCGTCCTCGATATCGCCGAACCCGAGCCCGCGCCGCTGGGCTGCGCGACCGGTGAGTTGACCGTGGTCGGTTCCACTGCCTTCGAGCCCGTGATCCGGGAGGCGGCCCGGCTCTACGAGCAGATGTGCCCCGGGGCCCGTTTCGCCTTCGGCTTCGAGGGCAGCGAACGAGGTATGGCCCGGCTCGAGGACGAGGCCGGTGGTCACGGCGGGCTGCTCGCTATCGGTGACGCACCTAAGGGCGCGGACTATCCGGCCCTGGTGCAGCGGCCGCTGGCGGTATCGCTGTTCTCGGTGGTCGCCCATCCGAGTGCGGGGGTGCGGGATCTGACGGCCGGGCAGATCCGCGACCTGTTCCAGGGGCGCGTATCGAACTGGCGCGAGGTGGGCGGCGCCGATCAGCCGGTACGTGTCGTCAACCGTTATGCCGGCTCGGGCTCGCGCTGGACCTTCGAATCCCGCCTGCTCGATTCCCCGCAACCACCCGAACCCGGCGTGACCTGCCGCGAACTGCGGCGAGGTGCTGCCGCCGGGCGCTGCCAGACGCTCTATACCGACGATATGCTCGCCGAGGTCGCCGCCACGGTCGGTGCGATCGGTTACAGCGAATCCGGCGACGCCGCCGACGCTCCGGGGTTGGTCGGGGTGACGATCGACGGCCGGCGCGCCACCCGGGACGAGCTCGCCGCGGGCGGCTATCCGTTCTGGGGAGTGGAGTACGCGTTCGGCCACGGTGATTTCGCGCCGGGCTCGCTGGGCGCCGGTTTCCTGCGGTTTCTCGTCGGTGAGGCCGGTCAGGACGTGATCCGGTCCTACGGCAATCTGCCGTGCGCCGATGTCGCCGACCCCGCGCTGTGCCACCCGCGTGCCGGATGATGCCCGCGGTGGCGCCGACCGATGCGACCGCGCGCTGAAGGCCCGGCGGCCTCGGGGCCGGTCGGGGCCGACGGGTGGCCCGGCCGGTCGGCGGCCTGCGGTGTCCGGCGTCGTGAACCCGCGCACGTCGGCGTGAACAACGCGTAAGTATCGAGTGTCCGGCCGGATCGGCGGGGTAGTTTCCGACGTAGCGACCCGATACGACCGGACCTTCCCGGCAGCACGGGCGCGGTGCGGCACCGAGGATTTCCGGTGCCGGGAACTGGACGGAGAGGACGGCCATGTCCCTGGTGGCGTGCGCGTTGATCGCCGGATTCGTCTTCGGTCTGCTCCTGCTGCGGGCCGTGGCGGTGTTGCTCGAAGTGCGCGATGAGCGACGGGTCCGGGTACCGGCGCGCGGCCGTCGTCGGCCGCACCGGCGCTGATCGGCCGAGGACGGGTGCGCGGTGCGGCGACCGCGGATGGCAGGATCGCGAGCATGGTTGACAACACCTCTGCGGCGTCCGCCCCGGCAGCGGGCGATACGGCGCCCGCGGCACAGGCCGGGCCGACCACCCTGTGGGTGGAACGGACGGGTACCCGCCGCTATACCGGTTACAGTTCGCGCGGCGCCGAGGTGCTCATCGGTTCCGAGGGGGTACCCGGCGTGTTCACCCCCGGTGAGCTGCTGAAGATCGCGCTGGCGGCCTGCTCGGGGATGAGTTCGGATTTCCCGCTGTCACGGCGGCTCGGTGACGACTACGACGCCACCATCCGGGTGTCCGGTGCCGCCGACCGGGAGAACGAGGTGTATCCGCAGCTCGACGAGGTCTTCGAGCTCGACCTCAGCGAGCTCGACGCGGCGGCCCGGGACCGATTGCTGGTGACGGTGCAGCGGGCCATCGACAAGGTCTGCACGGTCGGCCGCACGCTGAAGGCCGGCAGCAAGGTGACGCTGTCGTTCGATATCGACACGGTCGACTGATCGTGGCCGCGGCGACAGCCGGATCCGACCCGGTGCGGTTGAGCGCCTGGGTGCACGGATACGTGCAGGGTGTGGGCTTCAGGTGGTGGACGCGGGCGCGGGCGCTGGAACTCGGCCTCACCGGGCATGCCACGAATGCCGCCGACGGCCGGGTGCACGTGGTGGCGGAGGGGTCGCGTGCGGCGGCCGACCGGTTGCTGGCGTTGTTGCGGTCGGGGGGAACGCCCGGCCGGGTGGATCTGGTGGTCGAGTCGTGGGAGCCGGCGCGGGGCGGGCTGGAAGGTTTCGCCGAACGGTAGTCCGGGGCGCCGCCCACCCTTGACATAACACAGTGGAAGGTGCACCCTGGGTGCATCCATTGTGGAATGTGGTCCGACCTGTAAGGGGAGCGGTTATGGAGATCACGGCGGGAACCCGGGCCTCGGACGCCGAACGCGATCGAATCGTGGCCGAGCTGAGCCGCCATCTCGGCGACGGCCGCATCGACCTGGCCGAATACGATCAGCGGGTCGCGCAGGTGTACCGCACCACCACCCGCGAGGAACTCACCGGCGTCCTCGCGGACCTGCCCACCTTGGCACCGGCGCGTCCGGCGACACCGCGCTCGCGGTTCCCGGTCTGGCAGCGGATCGAGGCCACCGCGTGGCTCACGGTCAGCGTGCTGGTGCTGGTGATCTGGGGCGCGATCTCGCTGGGTGTCGGTGAGTTCACCTATTTCTGGCCCATGTGGGTCATCGGTCCGTGGGGCGCGGTGCTGGCAGTACGGGCGGCAACCGGTATCGAGAGCGGCCACCGCCATCGCCGGAAGATATAACGCCCGGTAGCCTTCCTGACATCCGGCCGGCGGACACGCCCGGTCGCGGTCGCCGGTGTACCCGGCAATCGATCGGCCACGGCCGGTGCGCCGGTTGGGGTCACGGCGCCGCAGGCCTATACCATGGCTGATCGGCCTGGGCGAGGCGGACAGTCACGGAGGCGGAAAGGGTCGTCGGCGTTGCACCTGAAGAGCTTGACGTTGAAGGGTTTCAAATCCTTCGCGTCCGCGACGACTCTGCGCTTCGAGCCCGGGATCACCTGTGTGGTGGGGCCCAACGGCTCCGGTAAATCCAATGTCGTCGACGCGCTCACCTGGGTGATGGGCGAACAGGGCGCCAAGGCGTTGCGCGGCGGGAAGATGCAGGACGTCATCTTCGCCGGTACCTCCGGGCGGGCCCCGCTGGGCCGCGCCGAGGTCACGCTGACCATCGACAATTCCGACGGCGCCCTGCCCATCGACTACGCCGAGGTCTCCATCACCCGCCGCATGTTCCGCGACGGCGCCGGAGAATACGAGATCAACGGCAACTCCTGCCGGCTCATGGATGTGCAGGAACTGCTCAGCGACTCCGGTATCGGCCGGGAAATGCACGTCATCGTCGGGCAGGGCCAGCTCTCGGCGATTCTCGAATCGCGCCCCGAGGACCGGCGCGCCTTCATCGAGGAAGCCGCCGGTGTGCTCAAACACCGCAAACGCAAGGAAAAGGCCGTTCGCAAACTGGATGCGATGCAGGCCAACCTGGCCCGGCTCACCGACCTCACCACCGAACTGCGCCGCCAGCTCAAACCGCTGGGCCGGCAGGCCGAGGTCGCCCGCCGGGCGCAGACGGTGCAGGCGGATCTGCGCGACGCCCGGTTACGGCTGGCCGCCGACGATCTGGTCACCCGGCGCAACGAACTGGAGAGCCAGCAGAGCAAAGAGGCCTACGCGCGGGAACAGCAGATCACCGTGCGCAGCGAACTCGATGCCGCGAATGCCGCGCTCGCCCAGCAGGAATACCAGCTCTCCCGGCTCACTCCCGGGGCCGAGGCCGCCGGACAACTGTGGTTCCAGCTCTCCGCCCTCTCCGAACGGGTCAATGCGACCATCCGGATCGCCGGTGATCGCGCCCGGCACCTCGATACCGCCGCCCCCGCGAATACCGGCCGCGACCCCGATCAGCTCGAGGCCGAAGCCGACCGGGTGGAGGCCGAGGAAGCCGAACTGCGCGAGGCCGTCGAGATGGCCACCGAAACGCTGGAGGCCGCGCGGGAGAGTCTGGGCGACCGCGAGCATGCCGCCAAAGCCGCCGAACAGGCGCATCTGGCCGCGGTGCGAGCCATCGCCGACCGGCGCGAGGGGCTGGTCCGGTTATCGGGGCAGGTCGAGAACCTGCGCACCCGCGCGCAATCGATGGACGCCGAGATCGTGCGGTTGTCCACCGCCATCACCGAGGCCCGGGCGCGGGGCACCGCGGCTCGGTCGGAATTCGACGCGGTGCAGGACGAACTGGCCGAGCTGGACGCCGGCGAGGCCGGGCTCGACGCCCAGCACGAACATGCCGTGGAGGCGCTCGGACTGGCCGACCGCCGGGTCACCGAACTGCGTGCCGAGGATCGGGAGGCCGGTCGGCTGGTGGCCTCGCTGACCGCGCGGATCGAAGCGCTCGGCATGAACCTGGCCAGCCGCGACGGTGCGGCCTGGCTCACCGAGAACCATCCGGCCGGACTGCTGGGCCCGCTGTCGGGGCAGTTGCGGGTACACACCGGGTACGAGTCCGCGGTCGCGGCGGTACTGGGGCCGGTGGCCGAAGCGGTGGTGGCCGATACCGGGGAGACGGCCCTCAGCGCACTGCGGGCCCTGGGGAAGGCCGACGGTGGGCGGGCCGCACTTGTGTACGAGGGGCCGGCGGCGGCGGATCGCGAAGAACCGGCCCTGCCCGGGGCGGCCCGCTGGTTGCTGGATGTGGTGGACTGCCCGGATCCGGTACGCGCGGCCGTGGTGGCGCTGACCCGCCGGGTCGCGGTGGTCGCCGATCTGGACGCGGCGTCCGCGCTGCTGAATGCGCGCCCGGAACTGCGGGTGGTCACCCGGGAGGGCGATCTGGCCGGGACCGGATGGCTGGTCGGAGGTTCGGACCGGTCACCCAGCCGGTTGGAGATCCAGGCGAGTATCGATGCCGCCGAGGCCGATCTGATCGCCGCCCGTCGGCACGCCGAAGAGTTGGAGGCCGGCCTGGCCGGGGCGCTGGAGGAACAGGCCGACCGCAAAGAAGCGGTCGACCATGCCCTGCTGGCCCTGCACGAATCCGATCAGGCCCTCAATACCGTCTACGAGCGGCTCGGCCGGCTCGGTGCGGCCGTCCGCGCGGCCGACGCCGAATCGGAGCGGCTGACCGGCCAGCGCGCCGACGCCGAGACCGCGCACGAGAAAGCGGTCGGCGAGCTGGCCGAGCTCGAGGACCGGCTGCGGCACGCCGAGCGCGAACAGGCCGATACCGACAGTGATGCCGCCGGCGCCGCCGGAACCGAGGCCGCCGCACTGGCCCGGGAGGAGGCCGCCGCCGCGCTCGCCGAGGCCCGGGCCATGGAGGTAGAAGCGCGGCTGGCGGTGCGCACGGCCGAGGAGCGTGCCGAATCGGTCCGGGGTAAGGCGGAAACGCTCCGGCGCGCCGCCCGTGCCGAACGCGAGGCGCGGGCCCGGGCCGAACGGGCGCAGGCCGCCCGGCGTCAGGCCGCAGGCGTCGCCGCCGCGGTCGCCGAATCCGGCGCGGACCTGGCCGCCGAACTCGAGAAAGTGGTGGCGGCCGCCGCCGCACGCCGCGACGAACTGGTCCGGCGGCGTACCGAATGCGCCACCGAGGTGGACCGGATCAAGGAGCGGGTGCGGGCTCTGAACGCCCAGCTCGAGCAGCTCACCGACGCGGTCCACCGCGACGAGGTCGCCAAAGCGCAGGCGGCGTTGCGGATCGAACAGCTGGAAGCCACCATCGCCGAACAGTTCGGGATCGCGCTCGACGATCTCATCGCCGAATACGGTCCCGCGGTCGCCCTGCCGCCCAGCGAGCTGGAGATGCGGGAATACGAGCAGGCCAAGGAGCGCGGTGAGCAGGTCAGCGCACCGGCGCCGATGCCGTTCGACCGCGCGTCGCAGGAGCGGCGCGCCAAACGCGCCGAAAAAGATCTGGCCACCCTGGGCAAGGTCAACCCGCTGGCCCTGGAGGAGTTCGCGGCACTCGAGGAGCGCTACAACTTCCTGGCCACCCAGCTCGAGGACGTCAAGAAGGCCCGCCAGGATTTGCTGGATGTGGTGGCCGAGGTCGACGCGCGGATCCTGCAGGTCTTCACCGATGCCTACGCCGATGTGGAACGGGAGTTCGTCCAGGTCTTCGCCGCGCTGTTCCCCGGCGGCGACGGCCGGCTGTTGCTCACCGACCCCACCGATATGCTCACCACCGGTATCGAAGTGGAGGCGCGGCCGCCCGGGAAGAAGGTCAAACGGCTGTCGCTGCTGTCCGGCGGGGAGAAATCACTGACCGCGGTGGCGCTGCTGGTCGCCATCTTCCGCGCCCGCCCCTCGCCGTTCTATGTGATGGACGAGGTGGAGGCGGCGCTCGACGATACGAACCTGCGCCGGCTCATCGGGCTGTTCGAGCAGTTGCGGGAGAAGAGCCAGCTGATCGTCATCACCCACCAGAAACCGACCATGGAGATCGCGGACGCGCTCTATGGCGTGAGCATGCGTGGTGACGGCATCACCCAGGTGATCTCCCAGCGACTGCGCGGGCACGATCTCGCGGCGGCCGAGTCCTCTCGCTGATGCCGTGGGACGAGGGCGTCAGTGAACTACCGAGGCCACCGGAGGTAGCAGACCTTCATCGCGGAACCGTCGCAGGTGGCGATCGATTGCCGCACCGTCGATCGGTGGGCAGGTGATACCCGCGCGCTCGAGTTCCGCGCGGGTGCGGCTGTCGTCGAGCACGAGTTCGCCGAGCCCTACCGTGCCGGCACCTGTGTATCCGCCGATCAGCAAGGCGGCCCGAACGAGGTCCGGATGCGGGTCGGCGCCCGTGTCGGCCAACCGCTCGGCCAAGAGTCGTTGCACCTCCTCCATTGTCACCGGGCGGACCGGATACCCGAGCCGGTCGAGTCCCGCCACCAGGTCCGACAGGGGAGTTGGTTCGATGTTCACCAAGTGATAGCAAGGGTCTCCGGTGGCGACCGGGAGAAGCGAAACCAGTGCTCTGGCCACGTGGTCGACCGGTATCAGCGATATCGCGGCGTTGCCGGGATCGGGGGCGACTCCGAGTCGTGCCACCGCGCGCACCAGAGTCCACAGGGAATCGTCACGAGCGACCGCGCCCGTGGTGAGCGAACCGCCGATCAGCCCCGGCCGGTAGACCGCCACCGGTAGTCCCCGAGCTCCGGCCTGCCGGACGAGTTGCTCGGCTACCCATTTGGTCGCCACGTATCCGTGCGGTCGTACCTGTTCGGCCGTAATCGTGGCCTCTTCGGTGAGGGTGCCCGATCGGTCCGGGCCGATGGCCGCGTCCAGGGTCGACACCAGGTGTACCGGAACCACCCGCGCGACCGTGGCAAGGCGCAGTACCTCCCGGGTGCCGCCCACATTGGCATTGCGCAACTGCCGATAGGAAGCCAGGTGGTCGACCGCCGCTCCGTTGTGCACGATCGCTGAGATGCGGCCGGCGAGCCGGGCGGCGGTATCGACGTTCAGGCCGAGGAGAGGACGGGTGAGGTCACCGGGTACCACCGTCACCCGGTCGGGGAGATCGTCGTGGGCGAGTTCGAATTCGCCCATGGCAGCGCGTAGTCGGTTCAGGCCCGCGGCGGACGTCTCCGCGCGCAGCAGGCAGTAGACCGGCCGCGGGTCGCTGTCCAACAATTCGCGCAGTAGATGGGTGCCCAGGAACCCCGTGGCGCCGGTGAGCAGGATAGGGCCGGCGGGATCCGCGGCAGCCTTTCCGTCGACGGAGAACTTGTCGTCGAGCACAGCATCCGCACGGAGCGAACGGGCGAACTCGCGCGGATCCACCGTGTCGCGGCCGGCGGCCAGCGCCCGTGCTGTCGGGGCGTCGAAAAGAATCCCTGGGTCGATCTGCAGGCCCAAACGTTCGGCCAATGCGGTACGCAGCGCGAACAGCAGCAGCGATGTGCCACCGAGGGCGAAGAAATCATCCTCGGGTCCGACGGATTCGAGCCCGAGCACCTCGGCGAAAACCATTGCGATCGCCTGCTCCCGAGCGGTTGCGGGGGCGGTCGGCGCGACGACTTCGGCCGGGTCGGCACCGATTCGGAAGTGGTTCGGTGGTGAGCCGGGACGGTCGATTCCGGCGCCGACGAGCTCGGCGATCGGTCGGTCGGGGTTCCGCAGCGCAGCGGCCGACAGGGTGTTGTAGGCCGAAGCCAGAGCAGTGACCGCTGTGTCGTCGAGAACTGCTGTGTCGTAACGGAACGAGGCACGTGGGGGGTTCTCGTGGACAGTGAGTGCGAGATCGAACTGCGCGGCCCGCTCCGGGAGTTCGAGGGGCTCGACGCGTAGGCCGTCCAGGAGCAGCGGAGGTGATGTGGGCAGGTTCTCGTAGGCCAGCACGGTCCGCAGCAGCGGGTTTCCACCGTCGATGCGGGGGGCGCCGGTCGCCGCGACGATCGCGTCGAAAGGGACGTCGGCGTGCGCGAAGGCGTCCACCACGGTCGCGCGCACGGTCGAGAGGAGATCGCGGAACGAGGCATCCGGTGTGATGCGCACGCGCAGGGGCACGGTGTTGACGAACATACCGACCACCGGCTCGAGCGCCGGATGTCCGCGTCCCGCGACCGGAGCGCCGATCACCATATCGTCGCAACCGCTGACCTGGTGCAGCAGCACGGCATATGTGGTGAGCGCGACCACGAACGGGGTACATCCGGCGACGCCCGTGACGGGAGTCGTGAGATCGACCTCGACAGCGGCACCGTGCCCGCGTCTTTCGTGCCGGGCAGTGGACGGGGCGGGCAGTGGAAGGGAGTCCGGTGCGTCCGCGAGGACCGCACGCCAATAGGCCAGTTGCCGGGCTGCCCGGCTGCCGGGATCGGTCGGGTCGCCGAGCAGGGTGTGCTGCCACAGGGCGTAGTCGCAGTAGCGCACCGGCGGCGGCGCCCAGTCCGGCTCGGTGCCGAACCGCGCTGCGGTGTACGCGGCGGTGAAATCGCTGATCAGTGGGCCCAGGGACCACCCGTCGGCAGCGATATGGTGCGCTACCAGCACGAGTACATGTTCCTCGGGGTGCTCGGCGACGCGCAGCAGCCGGGCCCGGATCGGCGGATCGACGGCGACATCGAAGGGCCGGGCGACGAATTCGTCGATCTCGGTGTGCAGATCCTGGGATGTACCCGTGGCATCGAGGTCCAGTGCGGCGGCGACCACCGCGGCGGTCAATAGTTGCTGCTGCGCGGAATCACCCGATTCCGGATACACGGTGCGCAGGGCTTCGTGGCGGTCGACCACCGCGTGCAACGCGGTGGCGAGCGCGGTCGGGTCGAGCGGACCGGTCAGCCGGAGCGCGACCGGAAGATGGTAGGCGGTCGAATCCGGCAGTAAGCGGTTGAGCATCCAGATCCGGCGTTGAGCCGGAGCCAGGGGTACCCGGTCGGGTCGAGGTCCGGCGACGAGATCAGGGGTGTCGCCGGGCTCGGCGTGCGCGAGCGCGGTCGCAAGTTCGGTGACAGTGGGCGCGTCGAAGACAACGCGGAGTGGGACACCCAGGCGGGCGGCGACCCGCCCGGCCGAGAGCGATGTGCCACCGAGCGCGAAGAAATCGTCGCCCGCGCCCACCGGCCGTGTCACCGCCAGCACCTCGGCGAACACCGCCGCGACCAACTCCTCGGCGGTGCCCGACGGAGCCCGGTACCGAGTGTGACCGAAAACGGGCGCGGGAAGCCGCCGGTGGTCGAGCTTCCCATGGGCGGTCAGCGGCAGCGTGTCCAGCACCTCGTAGGCGGCAGGCCGCAGATGGGACGGGAGGCGGCGAGCCATCTCTGCCCGGACGCTGCTGCTGTCGATCCGTGCGTCCGGTTCGGCCACCAGGTAGGCGACCAGGTGTGTACCGGTCCGCTCATCGGTGTGCGCGGTCACCGCGGCGCGTGCGATACCGGTCAGCGCGGTCAACGCGGCTTCGATCTCTCCCGGTTCGATACGGTGACCGCGCACCTTGATCTGGGAGTCACCCCGGCCGTGGTAAACCAGGGCGGGCGGCGAACCCGCTGAAATCGACACCAGATCGCCGGTGCGATAGAGCCGTCCGGACGGCGGGCCGAAGGGATCGGCGACGAACCGGCCGGCGGTGAGTCCGGGACGGCCGTGGTAGCCCCGGGCGAGCGCGGGACCGCCGAGGTACAGCTCACCGAGCACGCCGGGCGGAACAGGGCGTAGCCGAGTGTCCAGGACCAGCGCGTGAAATCCCCGCAGCGGGGCACCGATCGTCACCGGCTCACCCGCGACGAGTTCGGCAAGGGTGGCGATATCGGTGGCCTCGGTGGGGCCGTAGCCGTTGCGGATGCGCCGGCCGGGGGCCCACTTGTCCACCAGATCGCCTCGGACGGCTTCGCCGCCGACAGCCAACACCTTCAGCTCGGGTACATCACGAGGGTCCAGGGTGGCCAGTACTGCCGGTGTGATGATCGCGTGTGTCACTCGTTCCCGGCGAATCAGCTCCGCCAATTCCGATCCGGCCACCGCGTAGCGTGGCGCGACGACCAGAGTGGCGCTACCGGACAGCGCAAACAGTTGTTCACCGACGGCCATGTCGAAACCAGGTGAGGCGTGATGCACTGTCACCGTGCCGGGGCGCAGACCGAATCGATCGTGTCGTTCGGCCGCGAGATTGGCCAGACCGCCGTGCGTTACGACCACACCTTTCGGGCGGCCGGTAGAACCGGAGGTGTAGATGAGATAGGCGGGATGCGTGGGGGACAGTGGCGTCGTCCGCTCGGCATCGGTCACCGGACCGCGGCTCGCCTCGAGGGCTTCGGTGAGCGCTGCCTCCACCCGTAGGACCCGGATACCGGCGGGGACCCGGTCAGCGTGTTCCGCGGTGGTGAGCGCGATCCCGGCGCCGCTGTCGGCCAGTAGGTAATCGACACGGTCCTGCGGATATGTCGGATCGACCGGGACGAAAGCGGCGCCGGCCTTCGCGACCGCCCATACCGCCGCCACCGATTCGGCGGATCGCTCCAGCACGGTGGCCACCAGGGTTTCCGGACCCACCCCGGCGGCGATCAGCTCGCGCGCCAAGCGGTCGGTGCGGAGGTCGAATTCGCGGTAGGTCCAGCGGCGCTCGCCGTGGACGACCGCTGTTCCGTCGGGATTGCGCTGTACCGCCGCCGCGATGAGACCCGCCAGCGCAACGATCGGACCGCCCGCCGGGCCGTGCCACGGCACCAGCGCAGCGGCCTCTCCGGCGTCGAGGAGGTCGAATTCGCCCACCGGGCGACCAGCGCCCAGATGGGTGAGAAGTCGCAGGAAACGGGCATGGTGTGCGGCCAGTTCGGTGTGGGTGTATCGGTGCGGGTTCGCCTCGAACTCGATACGCAGCCCATTACTGGAGCCGGGATAGATATTGAACGCCAGATCCGGCACCGGACCCGTGCCGAGCAGATGCAAGGTGGCCCGGGCTGGTCCGAGATCGACGGTCGACTCGAAGTTCATGATGTTGACAGCAGGACCGAAATCCCGCGTGCCGAGGTGCGCGCCCGGTACCACGTCCCGGACGATGTCCTCGCCCCGATAACGCTGATGGCGTAGTGCACCACCGATTTCCGTACGCGCCACGGCCACCAGTTCTCCCAACCGAGCGGTGGCCGCAACAGCCAGTCGCACGGGGACGATATTGCTCACCAGCCCGGCGGTGCGGCGCAGTGCGGCGGTCGTGCGTGCGGCCACCGGCAGGGTCAGGGTCACTTCCGCGGTGCCGCTCACCCGGGCCAGATAGGCACCGAAAGCCGCGACCAGCACCGTGGCCGTTCCGGCTCCGGCCGCGGCATGATCCAGTGTGGCGACCCGGTCGGGAGTCAGATCGGTCCCGACGACCACCGAATACGCCGCGGGTTCCCCCGGGCGAACCGCCAGTGTGCTCGGATCGGGTAGATCGGCAGCACGCTGCGACCAATAGCGCCGGTCCTTCTCGAACCGCTCCGATGCGCGGTAGGCCCGGTCCGCCGCCAGGAGCGGCTCCGGTGTGCCCGGCTCGGATTCCGGAGGGGCTGCGCCCGCGAGCAACTGTTCGTACAGTTCGGCGTGCCGGTGTGCCAGCCGCGCTGCGCCGTAACCGTCCAGCATCAAGTGATGGGCCCGGGTGTAGACGTAGTGGTGTTGAGGGCCGATACGCAGGACGGTCGAGCACAGAGGCGGGTCGACGGTGATATCCAGCGGGGTGCGCTGGTGTGCCCGCATCCATCCGAGCGCAGCCTCCCGCGGATCGGGTTCGGTGCTCAGATCGACGAAACCGACATCGTCGTAGTGGTCGAATTCCGGCTGCTGCCAGGGCATGCCGTCGCTGTCGATGTCGATGCGCAGGTAAATGCCGAGTTCGCGGGCGGCCTGCCGCCCGGCGGCGGTGTAGGCGTCGCGGTCGAGTGGACCGCGCACATCGATGAACTGGGCGATTGCCAGAGGTACCAGGCCGTGCATCTGCTGGGCCAGCCAGACTTCGCGCTGGGCCGTGGTGAGCGGCCACCTGGACTCCGGGGATGCAGGCATCGTCGGTTCTCAAACTTCCTGTCAACGCAAAAGGATAGGCTATCCTATGCGTTCGCAGGTAAGGTCCCGCGGGCGGTACTACCGCACCTGCGCGCCCGGGGATCGTCGCGGCGATACGGCGACGGCGCGCATAAGCACCACGCCAACCGCTGGTCAGCGCTCATCGCCGTGAGGTTCTCGGGCACACCAGGGCTCGGTAGCCTGCCGCGCGCGACAAAGTGCACGAGCACAGCAGCCAAGTCTGGGTGCTCAACACACTTCCCGGGTCAACTGGCGGAGCGGCTCAGTCAGGCGGCGAAGACGGTGCGGACGACGGACTCGTCGCCGTCGATCTCGACCAGCCCGAAGGCACGAGCATCGCTGAGGGTGAAGGCTCCGGCGGCGAGGCCGAGGACGGCGGCGGGGTTGGCGCGGACGGTGGCGTCGAGGCTGTGGCCGTCATACTGGCCGACCTCGAAGCCCGAGCGCGTCGCGCGGAGCTGGAGGGGCAGGTCGCCGATCTCGAGACCGACCGTCGCCGAGGAACGTACCTCGACCCGGGTGTCGAGCAGGGCCGGGAGTGCGAGGGCGAGCCACTCGGGGCGGAAGGCGTCACTGTCGGCGGGGCCGGGGACCATCAACGGGGTGGACCAGCGGATCAGGCTCTCGATCGGCTGGCGCAGCTCGGCACCCCACGGGGTAAGCGCGTACTCGACTACGCTGCCCTCGCCCGTCAAACGCCGCTCGACCACGCCCGCGGCCTCGAGGTCGCGAAGCCGGTCGGCGAGCTCGGTCTCGATGGCGTCACGCTGGTCGGGCAGGACTGGGGCGGCATGATCGGTCTGGCGGCCGTGCAGCGGCGGCCGGACCTCTTCGATCGGCTGGTGCTCGCCAACACATGGGCCTGGCCCGTCAACGGCATCCTCCACTTCGAGGCCTTCGGTCGCATCGTCGGCGGGCTCCCGATCCGCTTCCTGGTCCGGCGGCTGAACCTCCTTGTCAACGCGTTCATCCCCACAGGCCACCGACGGCGGAAGCCGACCGTGGCCGAGATGACCCATTACAGCCAGGCGCTGAACACCCCCGAACGGCGCCAGGCTTCCGCCGTGCTCCCCGGCCGGGTTCTCGCCAGCCGGGACTTCTTCGCCGAGGTCGAGGCGGGGCTTGCCGGTATCGCCCACCTGCCGACACTGATTGTGTGGGGTGACGCCGACATCGCATTCCGTCGCCACGAGCGTGAGCGCCTGGAAGCGACGTTCACCAACCACAAGACCGTGATCGTGGAGGGCGCCGGCACATATGTGGAGTCCGACGCGCCCGAGGAGTTCGTCGCTGCGATCCGCGACTGGGCAGCGACGCAGCGCGGAGACGCGAGTCGTGCGAGTGGGCCAAGCCTATAGACTGCCTCACCTGCGCTGGTCTCGACGGTAGCGCGCGAAAAGCCGCGCCGATGGTGGCACGTCTGCGCTGCATTCCTCGACGCGGTCGGCCAGGCTCACGTCGGGGGATCATGGTTGCGGCGGTGATCGTTTTACGCGTCGAGAAAGGAAGTCCCGGCTGTTTGCCCGACCGCAGTGCCGCCAGAATTCACCGATCGGATCTGCCCGACCCGGCGGCTGGTGCCGACGGGATCCATCGATGAACGACATCAGAATTCGCTGGCACGATCAGCCCTTGCGGTCTTCTCCTCCGCAGCCCGAGCCATTACGGGGACATAACCGCTGGTCACGCCATTTGTCGTTGTTTTCGTGCGATTACTACCGGAACCCCGACGCGTAGCACTGGGGAACACGGTTCGCCGCCGACCGCACCGCGGTTCGCGGCCACGATCTCACTTCACCCAGAGGACCCAGGGCTGTCCGTGCCCGCCCTTCCGGCACTGGTAGTAGCTCACGCCGGACGAGGCCATGTCGAGGAGTCGGTTTCCGGCGTTCTTGCACGCTCCCTCGCTGTTGTACGACCCCTCCGGCCGCCACTTGTCGGCCTCGGCCGGTGCTGCGGTGGCGAGGAGCCCTCCGAGCCCCAGGACCGCGGTGCTCAACGCAATACCGATCATTCGCTGCATTTCGTTCTCCTTGTGGACGCGAAGTCCCGCGAGTGGCCACGACGAGAGCATGCCGGGGCCGTCGCGCGGTGGACGGAAGGGCGCGTCGTGGATCCGGCTCGAGAGTTCGGCACTACCGCGAGTGGCGCCGCCCCTGGACACCGGTGTATACAGACTTCGGCGACTGATGAACGTGCAGTTCAGCAGTGCGCTGGTTGCTCAGGTATTCGGATCACGGCGCAAGTCGATCTTGTCAGACGCGAGTGCCATCGAACGCCGTCGAGCGCGTTCTTTGCGGAGATTTGAGGTCGCTGCCCCCGCTGGTCGGCGGCCGCCCAAGGATGTTCTGTTCTGCTACGGGGCGGCACCGGACAACCACCAACGTGGCACGCCGCGCGGGCATTCGACTGGATCACCGGCCGAGGGAAACGGTCGCCGGGCTCAGCCGACCCGCACGGAAGGCACGTGGCGGCAACTCTCCCGATGAGCGGGAAAGCGCTTCTCGGCACTGCCCGCCCGCATCAGAGCAGGTCGCTGACGTCGTCGGGTACGTCGACCGCGTATTTGCGCAGGATTTCCATAGCGATCACTTCCAGGGCATTCTCATGGGTCGCCGCCAGCACCACCGGTGCGGCGACACCGTCCTCGTGCGCGTGTAACCAGCGCACGGCCACGACACACCATCTGTCCCCCGGCTGGAGTCCGGGGAAATTGTTCTCCGGACGAGGCGTGCTCAGATCGTTTCCGATGGACGCCTGATGCTCGAGGAACTCTGCTGTGACGACCGTGCACACGGTATGGCTGCCCAGGTCCTCCGGGCCGGTGCTGCAGCAGCCGTCCCGGTAGAACCCGGTCAGAGGATCGGTGCCGCACTCTTGTAGCGGACCCCCAAGCACGTTTCGATCGGTCACATCGCCGATCCTATTGGCCTGTCGCGAGAAGTTCCGCAGGACAAGAAATCTCATCGGCCGTGTTCGCGGGGCTGAGCTGGGAATGTGCCGGGTGTGCGGCAGCGGGTGCGGGCCGTCGCCGCGCGGGCCGGGCCGGGTAACCTACCGCTCGGTACCGCTCTGGAAGGATGGTCGGCGTGAGTGCGCAAGCCTGGATTCTGATCGCAGTGATCGCCGCCGTACTGCTGGTCGCGCTCGTGGCCGGTTTCGTCCGGTACAAGCGTGGCCGGATCTCGCTGACGGCGCCGGCGGAGAAGGAAGAGCTGACCGACCGGTCGGGCGGGTATCAGGCGGCAGGTGGATTCTCGTTCAGCCAGGGCGGCCGGGGTGCCACCACCGCCCCCGCACCGCCGGGGCCGAGCCCCGCGGAACCGGCGGCTCCGAGTCCCACTGAGCGGACCGATGTGGAGGGTCAGCCCAATATCGGCGACGACGCCGCCGTCCCGCGGGACGCTCCGCGCCGCGGGATCACCGATGTACCGCTGCCCGAGACCGATACCGTCGACACCGAGACGACCGCAGCGGAGTCCGGGGGGGCCACCGTCGACGGGACCGATACGGTCTCGCCCGACGCAACGGAGACGCCCTCGACTGCACCGGCGGACGCGGCGACCACCGGGCCTACGGGTGCCGCCACCACCGAACCGGTAACCGAGACCGGCGCCGACGAGGTCCCCCCGTCCCCGGGCCCTGCCGCGGCCGAGCCGACGGCCGAGCAGGCGAGCGCACCCGCCGAGGCAGGTGCCGAGCCCGCGGTGGTGGCCCCCGATACCGCCGCCGGAGCCCATCTGGTCCCGGAGGTCGAGGAGATCGCGCCGACTTCGGGGCGGCTGACCCGGCTACGCGGCCGGTTGTCGCGATCGCAGAACGCGGTCGGTAAGAGCCTGCTGGGCCTGCTCGGCGGTGGTGACCTGGACGAGGATTCCTGGGAAGAGGTCGAGGACACCCTGGTACTGGCCGATATCGGTACCGCGGTCACGACGGTCATCGTGGAACGGCTGCGCGAGGAAATGGCCGCCCGCAGTGTCCGCACTGCCGAGGACGCGCGGACGGTGCTGCGCGAGGTGCTGATCGAATCGCTGCGGCCGGAGCTGGACCGTTCGGTGCGCGCGCTGCCGCACGCCGACCATCCATCGATCCTGCTCGTGGTCGGCGTGAACGGCACCGGGAAGACGACCACCACCGGCAAACTCGCCCGGGTACTGGTCGCCGATGGGCGCCGGGTGCTGCTCGGCGCCGCGGACACCTTCCGTGCCGCGGCGGCCGATCAGTTGCAGACCTGGGGTGAGCGGGTCGGCGCGGACACCGTGCGCGGTCGGGAGGGCGCCGATCCGGCCTCCGTCGCGTTCGACGCCGTCTCCACCGGTATCGACGCCGGTGTGGATGCGGTCCTGATCGACACCGCCGGCCGGCTGCACACCAAGACCGGACTCATGGACGAACTGGGCAAGGTCAAACGCGTGGTGGAGAAGAAGGCCTCGGTGGACGAGGTACTGCTCGTACTCGACGCCACGGTGGGCCAGAACGGTCTCGCGCAGGCCCGTATCTTCGCGGAAGTAGTGGATATCAGCGGTGTCGTACTGACCAAGCTGGACGGCACCGCCAAGGGCGGAATCGTCTTCCAGATCCAGCACGAACTGGGCGTACCGGTCAAACTCGTGGGTCTGGGCGAGGGCGCCGACGATCTGGCGCCGTTCGAACCCTCGGCCTTCGTCGACGCACTGCTGGGCTAGATCCTGCGGCTTCGGCGTGTCGCACAGCGGTCCGGAAACCTCCGCACAGCGTGCGCAACACACCCGAAACATTGGGGCGTGATCCATTCACCTAGGTGAAACACCTGGGCGTCACGGATGAAACACCGAGTGAGCACCCTTCAGTAGCGGGCCCGATGTCGCGTGAGCGGCGGGCCAGAGGATGAGGGAGGAAACTGGTGGAAACCGTGATCGGCACGCCCAATGCCGGCGACACCGCATGGCTACTGACGAGCGCTGCGCTCGTCCTGTTGATGACACCCGGGCTGGCGTTCTTCTACGGCGGTATGGTCCGCGGTAAGAACGTGCTCAACATGATCATGATGAGCATCAGCGCGATGGGCGTGGTCACCGTGCTCTGGGTGCTGTACGGCTTCTCGGTCGCATTCGGCACCGACAAAGGCGGACTACTCGGGGACCCGGGGCAGTTCTTCGGCCTGAGGACCCTGATCGCCGGGTTCGGCGACGAATCGGCGGGTGTCCCGCTGATCGGGACCATTCCCGCGACGGTCTTCGTCGCGTTCCAGGCGATGTTCGCGATCATCACCGTGGCGCTCATCTCCGGTGCGGTGGCCGACCGCCTGAAGTTCAGCGCCTGGCTGGTCTTCGCCGCCATCTGGGCCACCGTGGTGTACTTCCCGGTGGCGCACTGGGTCTGGGGTGGCGGCTGGATCATGGAGAAGGTCGAGGCCATCGACTTCGCCGGTGGTACCGCCGTACACATCAACTCCGGTGCCGCGGCGCTCGCGCTGGCCATCGTGGTCGGTAAGCGCGCGGGCTGGCCGAAAACTCCCTTCCGTCCGCACAACCTGCCCTTCGTCATGCTCGGTGCCGCGTTGCTGTGGTTCGGCTGGTTCGGCTTCAACGCCGGTTCCGCGGCGGCCGCCGACGGTGTCGCCGGCGCCACCTTCGTCACCACGCTGGTCGCCACCGCCGCCGCGATGATCGGCTGGCTGGTGGTGGAGAAGATCCGCGACGGCAAGCCGACCTCGCTGGGCGCCGCCTCCGGTATCGTCGCCGGCCTGGTGGCCATCACACCCTCCTGCTCCTCGGTGAATGTCCTCGGCGCGCTGGCCATCGGCGTCATCGCGGGTGTGGTCTGCGCCCTGGCGGTGAGCCTGAAGTTCAAGTTCGGTTACGACGATTCGCTCGACGTCGTGGGGATCCACATGGTCGGCGGTATCCTCGGCACGGTGCTGATCGGCTTGTTCGCCGCGCCCGAGGCGCCCGCCGGTGCGGAAGGCCTGTTCTACGGTGGTGATCTCGAGCTGCTGGGCCGGCAGACTCTCGGCGCGGTCGCGGTTCTGGTGTACTCCTTCGTGATCGCTCTGGTGATCGCGTACGCGATCAAGTTCACCATCGGCCTGCGCGCCGACGCCGAAGCCGAGTCCAACGGTATGGACGATTCCGAACACGCGGAGACGGCATACGATTTCGCTGCACTGGGTGGAACCGCACGTTCGGCCGTCAAGGAGGCATGAACCCCATGAAACTGATCACCGCAATCGTCAAACCGTTCACGCTCGAAGACGTCAAAACCGGCCTCGAGCAGGCGGGCGTATTCGGTATGACCGTGAGCGAGGTCCAGGGATACGGACGGCAGAAGGGTCACACCGAGGTCTACCGCGGGGCCGAGTACTCGGTGGATTTCGTGCCGAAGGTGCGGGTCGAGGTCGTGGTCGACGACGCGACGGTGGACCGGGTCGTGGATCTGATCGTCGAGGCGTCGCGCACCGGCAAGATCGGCGACGGCAAGGTCTGGGTGACCCCGGTCGAAACGATCGTCCGGGTCCGGACCGGGGAACGCGGCACCGACGCGCTATAGACCCCCCGCGCGCATCGAGCGCGCCGGCGGGTGCACAACGACAACGCGGCCCCGCTCCCACCGGTTACCGGTCGGGGCGGGGTCGCCTGCGTGAACGGGTGGTGGTTTCGTTGGGAGACAACCGGCAGGGCCGGGAGTCCGGGCGGTCCGGCGGTGGGCGGCCCGGAAATGCGGCCGCACTGTCGCACGGTGCCGCCGACCTGGTACGGGCCCGGGATCAACTACTGGGCGGCGGGGCGCCGCGACATCCGCGGCTGGACGCCGAATCGCTGCGCGCGGCCCTGGTCGATCTGTATGAGCTGTGGCTCACCAGCAAGGGCGCCGAAGTGGGGATAACGCCGGACAGCGGGCTGGCGATCATGGCCGTGGGCGGGCTCGGCCGCCGCGAGATGCTGCCGTACTCCGATCTGGATCTGGTGCTGTTGCACGAGGATATGGATCCGAAACGGGTCGCCGAGATCGCCGACCGGCTCTGGTATCCGCTGTGGGACGCCCATATCAAACTCGACCACAGTGTGCGCACGGTCCCGCATGCCCTGAAGGTGGCCTCCGACGATCTGGTGGCCGCGCTCGGCATGCTCGACGCCCGCCACATCGTGGGCAACTCCGATCTCAGCGACCGGGTCGTCGCGGGGATCCGCAAGGACTGGCGCAGCGGAATACGGGGTCGTTTCGACGAACTGGTCGCCGGGGTCCGCGCGCGCTGGGAACGCAGTGGTCAGGTCGCCCACCGCAGCGAGCCGGATCTGAAGAACGGGCGCGGCGGATTGCGCGATATCCAGCTGCTGGACGCGCTCGCGATCGCCCAGCTCACCGACGCCATGCCCGGCTTGGGCCCGGACGCGCCCGGTGGTGGTCTCGCCCAGGCCCATCGGCGGCTCCTGGATGTGCGCACCGAACTGCACCGGGTCGCGGGCCGCGCCCGCGACCAGTTGCGCGCCCAGGACGCCGATGAGATCGGGGCCGCGCTGCGTATCGGTGACCGGTTCGATCTGGCCCGCACGCTCAGCGATGCGGCGCGCACCGTCGGATATTCGGTCGATGTGGGCCTGCGTACCGCGGGTAACGCGCTGCCGCGCCGCGGTCTGGCCCGGTTGCGCCGGATGCCGGTGCGGCGGCCGCTGGACGAGGGCGTGGTCGAACACGCCGGAGAAGTGGTGCTGGCCAGGGACGCCCGGCCCCAGCGTGACCCGGGGCTGGTGCTGCGGGTGGCCGCGGCGTCCGCGCAGACCGGGCTGCCGATGTCGGCGACGACCCTGAACCGCCTGTCCGAGGACGCCCCGGAGCTGCGCGAGCCGTGGCCCAAGGACGCGTTGAACGATCTACTGGTGCTGCTCGGCGCGGGCCGGGGCGTGATCGACGCGGTGGAGGCATTGGACCGGACCGGTCTCTGGGGCCGGCTGCTGCCGGAATGGGGCGCGGTCCGGGATCTGCCGCCGCGTGACGCGCTGCACGTGTGGACGGTGGACCGGCACTCGGTGGAGACGGTGGCCTACGCGAGCGCGCTGAGTACCCGGGTGGCCCGGCCCGACCTGCTGGCACTCGGTGCGCTGCTGCACGATATCGGCAAGGGCCGCGTGGAGGACCACTGCACGGTGGGTGCCGACCTGGCGACCCATATCGGTCGCCGGTTGGGCTTGTGGCCCTCGGACGTGGAGATCCTCAGCGCCATGGTCCGCCACCATCTACTGCTGCCCGATGTCGCCACGCATCGGGATATCGACGACCCGGACACCGTCCGGTATGTGGTCGACGCGCTGGACAACGATCCGCGCCGGCTCGAACTGTTGCACGCGCTGGCCGAGGCCGATTCCCTGGCCACCGGCCCGGGCGTATGGGGTGAGTGGAAGGCCACCCTGATCGGGGAACTGGTCCGCCGCTGCCGCACTGTGATGGCGGGGGAGACCCTGCCCGAGCCCGAATCCATCCCCGAGGAATTGCTGGTCCGCGCCGCCGCCGGCGGTGTGCACGTCGAATTGACGCCGGGTGAGGGGAAATACACCCATATCGCCACCGTGATCGCCCCGGACACCCCCGGACTGCTCTCGAATACCGCGGGCGTACTGGCCCTGCATTCGCTGCGGGTGCTCTCGGCGTCGGTCGGCGGGGCGGGGGAGTCGGCGATCAACACTTTCGTGGTGACACCGACTTTCGGCGGTCCGCCGGACGCGGGGTTGCTGCGGCAGGAGATCAAACGGGCCGCGGCCGGGGAGCTGGATGTGCGGGCGGCGCTGGACGCGCGCGAACGAGAGACCCTCGGCGTCGCGCGCCGGGCGCAGGCCGAGCCCCGGCTGCTGTGGGCGGAGACCGCGATACCCGGACAGCTGATCCTGCAGTTGCGGGCCGAGGACCGAATCGGTTTGCTCTGCCGGTTGGCCGCGGTGCTGGCGGGTGCGGGCGCCGATGTGCGCTGGGCGAAGGTCGTGACGATGGGCTCGTTCGTGGTGGACGTGTTCTGCGTGGATCTGGGGCAACGATCCGGCCCCGACCGGCGCGCGGAGCTCGAATCGGCGATCCTGGCGGTGGTCCCGCGACCGGCTCCACGCAAACCCCCGGAGCCCGAGCAGAACTAGCGTTCGAGACGAAGGTCACCGTTGCGCGTCGATTGCTCACCGTTTGCCAGCGAGTCGGCGATGGTGGGTGGTCGGGCCCCTAACATTCGGGTGGTCAGCTGTCGCGCTCATGAGGGGAGCAGGTCGGTGGCAATCCAAGTGGTGACCTCGTCGATCATGACCAGCGATATGACACCGCACATCGCCCGATGTGTAGGTGACGCCTACTGGGTGGTGTCCTGGTTGCCTGGGCGCACACTCACCGAATCCCAGGCGATGGCCGCGATGAATGTGGCCGCCGCTGTAGCAACCAACGGGCTACCACCCGACGACGACTGGTCGCGGCTGGACAGCCTGTCCCGCGGACTCGGTCTCACCGGGCGTGAGGCGGCCTATCTGGTCGCTGTGGAACAGCACGACTACCGCCGCGGGTTCACCGAGTACATCGGCGACGCCTCCGGCGCCGCCGGGCCGGGGCCCTCGTGAGCCTGTGTTTATTGCCCCGCCTGCGGCAGGGCGGGTCGGGGCCCTGTGACCCCGATTCTTCCCTCCTCCGCTCAGTCCAGAATCGGGGGCGGGCCCCGACCGTGGAGGTTGACCATCCGGGACTGAGCTGAGGTGTGTGCGGCCGCCCAACTCGAGCAGCTGGGTAGGTCAACGTCACTGTGAATGCTCGATGGTCGCCGTTCTAGGGACGGCACATCGCGCGTGGCGCGCGTTCCGAAGCCAGGGCTTCCGGCCTCCGGGGCGGCTGCCCGGTGACGATCTCCGGTGATGTGAGCGAGCAGTCCGGTGCGGGCCCCGGCCCCGCCGGGCCGCCCGCTACTCTGGGACGCCCATTACCCTGGGACTCAGTGACGTCACTCGAGATCAGGAGCGCACCAGGTGTTCGAATCCCTATCCGACCGGTTGACCGGTGCCCTGAAGGATCTTCGCGGTAAGGGACGCCTGTCACCGGCCGATATCGACGCCACCTGCCGGGAGATCCGCCTGGCGCTGCTGGAGGCCGACGTCGCGCTGCCCGTGGTCCGCGGTTTCATCGCCCGGATCAAGGAGCGGGCCAAGGGCGCGGAGGTTTCGGCCGCGCTGAACCCGGCCCAGCAGGTCGTCAAGATCGTCAACGAGGAACTCGTCGGGATCCTCGGTGGCGAGACAAGGCGCCTGACGCTGGCCAAGACCCCGCCGACGGTGATCATGCTGGCCGGCCTGCAGGGTGCCGGTAAGACCACGCTCGCCGGCAAGCTGGCCAAATGGCTGCGCGACCAGGGCCATCAGCCGCTGCTGGTGGCCTGCGATCTGCAGCGCCCGGGCGCGGTGACCCAGTTGCAGGTGGTCGGCGAACGCGCCGGTGTGCCGGTGTTCGCGCCGCACCCCGGCACGTCGATCGGTGGCGGCGAGAATGCCCTCGGGATCACCGCGGCCGATCCGGTCGCGGTGGCCGAATCCGGTATCACCGAGGCGCGCGCCAAACAGTACGACGTCGTGATCGTCGACACCGCCGGCCGGCTCGGTATCGACGCCGAACTCATGGCGCAGGCCGCCGGTATCCGCGACGCGGTGAAACCCGACGAGACCCTGTTCGTCCTCGACGCCATGATCGGCCAGGACGCGGTCTCCACCGCCGAGGCCTTCCGTGACGGTGTCGGCTTCACCGGTGTGGTCCTCACCAAACTCGACGGCGACGCCCGCGGTGGTGCGGCGCTGAGCGTGCGCAACGTCACCGGCGCGCCGATCATGTTCGCCTCCACCGGCGAGAAACTCGAGGATTTCGACGTCTTCCATCCCGACCGGATGGCCAGCCGCATCCTCGGTATGGGCGATGTGCTCACCCTCATCGAACAGGCCGAACAGGTCTACGACGCGGAGCAGGCCGAGGAGGCGGCGCGCAAGATCGGCAGCGGCGAGCTCACCCTCGAGGATTTCCTCGACCAGATGCTCGCCATCCGCAAGATGGGACCCATCGGCAATCTGCTCGGGATGCTGCCGGGCGCCGGTCAGATGAAGGATGTACTGGCCCAGGTCGACGATAAACAGCTCGACCGCGTCCAGGCGATCATCCGCGGTATGACCCCCGCCGAGCGGGAGAACCCGAAGATCATCAACGCCTCCCGCCGACTGCGTATCGCCAACGGGTCGGGAGTTCAGGTCTCCGATGTCAACCAGCTCGTCGACCGGTTCTTCGAAGCCCGCAAGATGATGACGATGATGGGCCGGCAGATGGGGATGCCCGGCGCCAACCGTCGTAACAAGAAGCAGAAGGGCAAGAAGGGGAAGAAGGGCGGCCGCGGACCCACCCAGCCGAAGATGCGCGGCGGTTTCCCCGGTATGCCGGGCCTGCCCGGCGGCGGTATGCCGGATCTCTCCAATATGCCGCCCGGCCTCGATCAGCTGCCCCCGGGCCTGGAGAACTTCGATCTCTCCAAGTTCAAGTTCCCGGACAAGTGAGTTGTGGTCTTTTCGGGGTCCGTGGTCGCGGCGGCATTCGACGGTCCGGGACCGGGGGCCGGGGCACAGCGGGCGGGTGTGCACCAGCTGTGCCCCGATGAGTTCGGTCAGCGTCGGTTGCGGCGGCCGAGTAGGAAGATGGTCGTCGCCGCCGAGATCACCAGCACCGTGCCACCGATGACCGCCACCCACACCAGCGGTGATACGCCGTCGGCCGCTGTATCGGCCGCGGCGGCGGTATCCGGTGCCCCGGCCTGCTGCGGGTCTGCACCGAAGGTGCCCGTACTCGCGGTATCGCCGGCATAGCGCGGCCCCGGCTCGGGCTCGCCGGTGATATCCACCTCCAGCTCGACCGGTACCGGCGCGACCCGGGCCCGCTCGCCGTGGGCGGGGCTCAGCTTCACCGCGATGTAGTACCAGCCCGGCACCGCTTGACCGTGCACCGTGTGCTCGGCAGCTTCCCGGTTCAGGAACCTGATCGGTCTGGTGGCCAGTGCTGTGTCGTTACTCGGCAGGATGCTCTCGGTTCCGGTGTAGGCGGCGAAATCGGAATCGAGTTCCGCCCGGTACGGGTTGTAGAGCGTGGTGGCGATATTCGAGACGTAGTCGCTGCCGCGGTCGGGGGTCGCGGCGAACCGCACCCGGTACGCCAGCCCCTGCCCCCACTCCAGTTTCACCCGGTAGAAGACGAATTCGCCGCGCTGCAGGGTATCGGTGTACCGGCCGGAACCGGGTAGGGCGGCCGCGACATTGAACGAGCCCCCGCCGATCGCCGGGACGGTCACCCCGTCCGGTGCGGCGAACTCCACCGCCTCCGGATCCGGTGCGGGCCCCGGATCGGCGACCGCGGGCTCCACACCGACCAGCAATTCCACCGGCAGCTGCGCCGGAGCATTGTCGGCGACATGAGCCCATTCCAGGGCGAAGTAGTAGCGTCCGCCGCCCCGGCACCGGTCGGTGCTCGGGCTACCGGTGTCGGGTTCGGCCGCGCCTGTCCACGCGCTGCCGACGGTCAGCGCCACTCCGTCCGTGGAGCGGGTGGCCAGTTCGTTCTCGTAGACATGGCAGTCTTCGCCGTCGGTGCCGTAGACCCGCAGGTCGAGGCGGTTGTTCGCGAAGACGGCGTCCCCGCCGCGCGGGAAGGAGACGGTGGCACTGAAATAGGCCGTCGCGTCGTCGGGTACGTCCACCGCGTAGTAGCGCGACGCGCGCTGTCCGAGGACATCCAGGTACTGGCCCGCGGCGGCCACCGGTGCGTCCCGGTATCCCGCGGTGCCCGCGATCGGGCTGCCGGTGGGTGCGTAGGTACGCAGGGCGGTGGCACTCACGCGCGGAAGCACCTGTTCCAGGGTTTTCCCGTCCACGGCGTCGGTATAGGTGCCGCCGGTGGCCTGGGCGATGCAGGTCAGCTGGGCTCGTGACGGATCGTCGACACCGAAGCCGATGGCGTGCACCACGATCTCGGCGCCCTGGGCGGACAGTTCGCGCGCGACCTCGCACGGGTCCGGCGGGGCGCAGGTGTCGAGTCCGTCGGAGACCAGCACGATCGAACGCGGACCCTCCTGCGGCAGGGCCGCGGCGGCGGTCCGCAAGGCTGTCCCGACCGGGGTGTAGCCGCTGGGCGCGATCCGGTCCGCGGCGCCGGTCAGCGCGGGCCTGTCGAGGGTTTCGGCCGGATGCAGCACCTGGACGTCGCGGCAGCCGGTGTCCTTCTCCGCGTCCGAGGATCCCGTGGACGTGCCGTACACGGTCAGCCCGACCTTCGCCGTCGCCGGTGCCGCGGTCACGAACGTCCGCACCGCGTTCTTCGCCGCGTCCATCTTGGTGCCGCCGCCGGGGTCGGGTGCCGCCATGGAGCCCGAGGCGTCCAGGACCAGCATGGTCGGCGCGTACTCCGGCTGCTGCGGTGACTGCTGGGCCAGGGCCGGAATCGAGACCGGCACCAGGCCGATCACCCCCGCCGCGGCCGCGGCCAGAATTCTGTTCGAGAATGACACGTGGTCGGTACTCCCATTCGACTCGGCCGGATACTGCCCGGATACGGCCGGTCGGACGCTACTCAGACGACTGACCAGTTGCCAACCGGCGGATCCCCGCCCACGGGACGACACGCCCCGGCGCCGCCGCCCGTGAGCTCGCGGACCCGGGCGGTTTCCGGGTCGGCCGCGGCGTCTGGCAGAATGGTCGACCGTCCTTCTGGACAGTGTCAGCCCGTCTCCGGTCACGTACCGCGCGGCGGTCACACACTTCATTCGCAAAACCGGGCTCGCGAGACCGCGTGAGTCGCTGAATTGCGCCGTGACCACTATGAAAGGCAGATCAGCAGATGGCTGTTCGCATCAAGCTCACCCGTATGGGCAAGATCCGCAACCCGCAGTACCGCGTCGTCGTCGCGGACGCCCGCACCCGTCGTGACGGCCGGGCCATCGAGTCCATCGGCAAGTACCACCCCAAGGAAGAGCCCTCGCTGATCGAGATCGACTCGGAGCGGGCGCAGTACTGGCTGGGTGTCGGCGCGCAGCCGACCGAACCGGTGCAGCGGCTCCTGGAGATCACCGGCGACTGGCAGAAGTTCAAGGGCCTGCCGGGCGCCGAGGGCACCCTGAAGGTCGCCGAGCCCAAGCCGTCCAAGCTGGACCTCTTCAATGCCGCGCTGGCCGCCGCCGACAACGAGCCGGTCGCCGAAGCCGTCACCCCGAAGAAGAAGGCCAAGAAGGACAAGGAAGAAGACGCCGCCGAGGCGACCGAGTCCGCCGAGGCCGCCGAGTAATGAGCGTCGTCGTCGCCGATGCCGTGGAACATCTGGTTCGCGGTATCGTCGCCAATCCCGATGACGTCCGCGTCGAGCTGATCACCGGCCGCCGCGGGCGCACCGTCGAGGTGCATGTCCACCCCGACGACCTGGGCAAGGTCATCGGCCGGGGTGGCCGCACCGCGACCGCCCTGCGTACCCTCGTCGCCGGTATCGGCGGCCGGGGTATCCGGGTCGACGTGGTCGACACCGACCAGTAGATGGAACTCGTCGTGGGCCGGGTCGCCCGCTCGCACGGTGTGCGGGGCGAACTGGTGGTCGAGGTGCGTACCGACGAACCGGAGGCGCGATTCGCGCCCGGCGCGGTGCTGCACGGGCGCGCGGCGCGCGCGACCCAGGTCCGTGACTTCACCGTGGAGTCGGCCCGGGAACATTCGGGCCGGCTCCTGGTGAATCTGGTGGGTGTCACCGACCGGACCGCCGCCGACGCCCTGCGCGGCATGCTGTTCCTGGTGGACAGCGAGGAACTCGGGCCGTCGGAGGACCCGGACGAGTTCTACGATCACGAACTCGAGGGCCTGCGCGTACAGCTCACCGACGGGACCGAAATCGGCACCGTCATCGAGGTGCTGCATTCGGCGGCCGGTGAACTGCTCTCGATCCGCGCCGCCGCGGACGGCCGGGAAATTCTGGTCCCCTTCGTCACCGCCATCGTGCCGACGGTGTCGATCGCCGACGCGCTGATCGTGATCGACCCGCCCGAAGGCCTACTGGATCCGGAATGAGGTGGCCGGCGTCATGAGGATCGACGTGGTCACCATCTTCCCGGAATACCTGGACCCGTTGCGCACCGCGCTGCTGGGCAAGGCCATCGACAAGGGCGTCGTGTCGGTGGACGTGCACGATCTGCGGCGCTGGACCCACGATGTGCACAAATCCGTCGACGATTCGCCCTACGGCGGCGGGCCCGGCATGGTGATGAAACCCGTCGTCTGGGGGGACGCGCTCGACGCGGTGTGCCCGGACGCCGCCCTGCTCGTGGTGCCCACACCCGCCGGCGTCCCGTTCACCCAGGAGACCGCGCAGCGGTGGGCCGGAGAAGAACACCTGGTGTTCGCCTGCGGCCGCTACGAGGGTATCGATCAGCGGGTGTTCGACGACGCGGCCCGCCGGGTCCGGGTCGAAGAGGTCAGTATCGGGGATTACGTGCTGATCGGCGGCGAGGCCGCGGTCCTGGTGATGACCGAGGCGGTGGTCCGGTTGATTCCCGGCGTACTCGGCAATCAGCAGTCACACGAACAGGATTCGTTCTCCGACGGGTTGCTCGAGGGCCCCAGCTACACCCGCCCGGTGAGCTGGCGGGGACTCGAGGTCCCGCCGATCCTGCTGTCCGGAGACCATGCCCGGATCGCGGCGTGGCGGCGGGAGCAGTCGCTGATCCGCACGCGGGAACGGCGACCGGATCTGCTGCCCGATACGGACTGAGCCGCGTGACCCGGGTGGGGATCGCGTATGAACCGGGCGGCAATTCGGGACCGGCGGAGTACAGGGGCAGCCCGATCATTGCGCGGCAGGCGCCGCGTCCCCGTGGCGGTCGGCGCAGTCAGGGAATGATGCCGAGACGACGGGCGGTGGCCACGGCTTCGTGCCGCGAATGGGCGTCGAGTTTGCGCATCGCGCTGCGCAGATAACTCTTGACCGTTTCCGGGCCCAGCGAAAGCCGTTGAGCGACAGCCTGGTTGGAGCAACCCAGCGCGACCTGAGAGAGTACATCGATTTCGCGGCGCGCGAGCCGCGGCGCATCGGGGTCGGGCCCGCCGGCGAGTGCGCGGGTGAGCCGCTCACCGACCTCCCGCAACCTGTCCCGCATATGCACATCGCCGGCCGCGTCCGCGATGGCGCGCAATTCGGCCTGGACCACGCGCAATTCCTCGGCCACCACACCGTCGGTAGCGGGGGCGGGAGCGGTCATATCCAGCAGGCGCAACCGCCGGTCCACCTCGTCGCGGATGCCGATCTCGGTGGCGAGCCGGCGCCCGGCCTGCACCAGCGCGTCGGCGGTCCGGTCGCCGAGCGGACCGGGGCCCCTGGTCGCCGCGTACAGCACCGCCCGCGAACGACCCGACACCACCACCGGTACCGCGACCACCGACCGGAGGCCCTCCCCGAGTACCGGACCGTCGTAGTGATGCGTGATCGAGAGCGCGTTGCCGTAGTCGGAGACCGCGGCGGGCCGGCGCGAATCCACGACCCGGCCACCCAGCCCGGACGCGCGGGTCACCGACAGACCGCGCAGGCCATTGGTCCGGACCCCGGCGAACTCGGTCAGCCGCAGGGTGTCGGCGCTGACCTCGCCGCCGAAGATCACCGGCACCCCGGCGACACCCGCCAGCCGCCGGATCTCGGCGCGCAAGGCGTCGCCGTCGCGCGGGCGCAGCAGCGGCGGGGAAGTGGACATCGGGTTGTCACCCCTTTTCGGGGGTAGTGCCGGACCTGGTGTGACCTACATCCTATGGCAACACACCGGCCGGACGACCGAGGAGATGTGAGATGGGTGCCGATCCGAACGCGCGGGTACGCGAATTGCTGGACGCCTACGACGGGCTCGACGCCTGCGCGGCGGAGTTGCTGTGCGACCGGCATCCGGCCGACGCCGTCGCGTTCACGGTGATCGACAGCGATCTGTCGGCGATCGATCTCACCTACGGTGAACTGCGCGCCCGGTCCGAACGTTTCGCCGCGGCCCTGACCTGGCTCGGTGTGGGCCCCGGCGACCAGGTCGCGACGCTGATGGCGAAATCGGTCGATCTGGTGGTGGTGCTGCTCGGCATCTGGCGTCGCGGAGCGGTACACGTCCCGCTGTTCACCGCGTTCGCCCCGCCCGCCATCGCGTTCCGGCTCCAGGCCTCCGGCGCTTCGGTGGTGATTGCCGATCCGGACCAGGTCGGCAAACTGGCGCCGGGCGGCGATATGCCGGCGGATCCGCCCTGGCGCACCGTCGTCACCGGCGATACCGACGTCCCGGGCGCCCTGCGGATGGACGAGTTGCCGACCGCCGGGGCCGGAACCGAACCACCGGCGGTGGTGGGTGGGGACGGACTGCTCGTCCAGCTGTTCACCAGCGGTACCACCGGTACCCCGAAGGGCGTGCCGATTCCGGTGCGCGCGCTGGCGTCGTTCCACGCCTATCAGGAGTTCGCGCTGGACGTCCGCCCCGACGACGTCTTCTGGAACGCCGCCGACCCGGGCTGGGCCTACGGGCTCTACTACGCGATCCTCGGTCCGCTGGCGTCCGGAACCCGCAGCCTGCTGCTGCACGCCGGCTTCTCCCCGGCGCTGACCTGGCAGGTGCTGGAACGCTTCGGGGTCACCAATTTCGCGGCCGCGCCCACCGTCTACCGGGCCCTGCGCGCCGGCGAGCCGGGCAACCCGGTCCGGCTGCGCCGGGCCTCCTCCGCGGGTGAACCGTTGACACCGGAGGTGGTGGCCTGGTCGGCGGAACATCTCGGGGTGGCGGTCCGCGACCACTACGGCCAGACCGAGCACGGCATGGTCATCTGCAACGCCTGGCACGACGATCTGGATACGGCCGCGCCCGCGGGTTCCATGGGCCGCCCGCTACCGGGCTGGGCCTGCGCCGTTCTGGCCGACGACGCGGATACCGAGGCTCCGGCGGGCGAGCTGGGCCGGATCGCCATCGACGCCGAAAGCAGTGCGCTGCTGTGGTTCCTCGGCTACCTGGACGCGCCCGAACAGACCGCGCAGCGCTTCACCGCCGACGGCCGCTGGTATCTCACCGGCGACGCCGGTTCTCGTGATGCCGACGGATACTTCCACTTCTCCGCCCGCGACGACGATGTGATCATCATGTCCGGGTACCGGATCGGCCCGTTCGATGTCGAGAGCGTGCTGGTGCTGCACGACCAGGTCGCCGAGGCCGCGGTCGTCGGTCTCCCCGACGAGTTGCGCGGCGAAGTGCTCGAGGCGTTCGTGGTGCTGCGCGGTGACACCGCCGGTTCCCCGGAACTGGAAGCGCAGCTGCAGGCACTGGTGAAGCAGAAGTTCGCCGCGCACGCCTACCCCCGCCGGGTGCATTTCGTCGCCACGCTGCCCAAGACCCCCAGTGGGAAGGTGCAGCGGTTCCTGTTGCGGCAGCAGGGGCGCGCCGCCGGATGACCGGGCCCGCTGTACCCGGTCCCGGGGCAGCCGGGGCCGGGCGCGGTCCGGCTGTCGCCGGGCGAATGTAGTGTGCGGGTGGTGACGACAGTGCCGCAGACCTCGGACCCCGAGACCATCCCCACCGACTCGCCTGCAGACCCCGGTACCGGCCCGGTGGTGTCCGGCTCCGTCAGCCGGCGCATCGCCGACGAGCTCTCGGTGCGGGAGAACCAGGTCCGGGCTGCCGTCGAGCTACTGGACGCCGGGTCGACGGTGCCGTTCATCGCCCGGTACCGCAAGGAGGTCACCGGCGGGCTGGACGACGCCCAGCTGCGTACCCTCGAGGAACGCCTGCACTATCTGCGCGAACTCGACGAGCGCCGGGCCACGATCATCGAATCCATTCGCGGCCAGGGCAAACTCGACGAGGCGCTGCACCGGCAGCTGCTGCTGGCCGACACCAAGGCCCGGCTCGAGGACATCTACCTTCCCTATAAGCCCAAGCGCCGCACCAAGGCTCAGATAGCACGCGAGGCCGGGCACGAACCCGTGGCCGACGCGCTGCTCGAGAACCCGGACACCGACCCGGCCGGGTACTCCGCCGAACAGCTCGAGGGCGCGCGCGCCATCCTCGTCGAGCGGTTCGCCGAAGACGCCGATCTGGTGGGCGAACTCCGCGAACTCATGTGGAACCGGGGCCGGCTCACCGCCACGGTACGTCCCGGTAAGGAAGAGGCCGGGGCGAAATTCGCCGACTACTTCGAATTCGGCGAGGAATTCGCCAGCCTGCCCTCCCATCGCATCCTGGCGCTGCTGCGCGGCGAGAAGGAAGAGGTGCTCAGCCTGCACCTCGACCCCGAACCCGCCGATTCCGAGCTCGCCCCCGGCGAGCGCAGCACCTACGAGGCGCGGATCGCCCAGCGGTTCTCGATCGCCGACGCCGGGCGCGCCGCCGACGGCTGGCTGCTCGACACCGTGCGCTGGGCCTGGCGGACCAAACTCCAGGTGAGCCTGGGTATCGACACCCGGATGCGGTTGCGGCAGGCGGCCGAACGCGATGCGGTGGATGTCTTCGCCGCCAACCTGCGCGATCTGCTGCTGGCCGCGCCGGCCGGCACCCGCACCACCATGGGCCTGGATCCGGGCTATCGCACCGGAGTCAAGGTCGCCGTGGTCGACGGCACCGGCAAGGTCCTCGCGACCGAGGTCGTGTACCCGCACAAACCGCAGAACCAGACCGAGAAATCGCTGGCCGTGCTCGGCGCCCTGGTGGCGCGGTTCGGTGTCGAGCTCATCGCCATCGGCAACGGGACGGCCTCCCGGGAAACCGACGCGCTGGCCGCGCAACTCATCGAACGGATCCCGGAGAACAAACCGACCAAGATCGTGGTCTCCGAGGCCGGGGCATCGGTGTACTCCGCATCGGCCTACGCCACCCAGGAACTGCCCGATATGGACGTCTCGCTGCGCGGCGCGGTCTCCATCGCGCGCCGGTTGCAGGACCCGCTGGCCGAACTGGTCAAGATCGAGCCGAAATCGATCGGTGTCGGCCAGTACCAGCACGATGTCTCGGAAACCCTGCTGGCCCGGTCGCTGGGCGCGGTGGTGGAGGACGCGGTGAACGCGGTCGGCGTCGATGTGAACACCGCCTCGGTGCCGCTGCTCTCGCGGGTCTCCGGTGTCACCGGCTCGGTGGCCGAGAGCATTGTGGCGCACCGCGATCAGCACGGTCCCTTCCGCAGCCGCACCGCCCTGCTCGACGTCCCGCGGCTGGGCCCCAAGGCGTTCGAACAGTGCGCCGGCTTCCTGCGGATCCGCGGCGGGGACGATCCGCTCGACACCTCGGCCGTGCACCCGGAGGCCTATCCGGTGGTGCGCCGGATCCTCGATTCCACCGGTACCGGAATCGCCGAGGTCATCGGCAACGGCGCGGTCCTGCGCACGCTGCGCCCGGCGGATTTCACCGATGAGAAATTCGGTGTCCCCACGGTGACCGACATCATCAGCGAACTCGAGAAGCCCGGCCGCGATCCGCGCCCGGAGTTCAAGACCGCGGAATTCGCGGCGGGAATCGAGAAGGTCGCCGATCTGGAGCCGGGCATGGTGCTGGAGGGCGTCGTCACCAATGTCGCCGCGTTCGGTGCCTTCGTCGACATCGGTGTGCACCAGGACGGTCTGGTCCATGTCTCGGCGATGTCGCGCAATTTCGTGCGCGACCCGCGTGAGGTGGTCAAATCCGGCGATGTGGTCAAGGTGAAGGTGCTCGAGGTCGATGTCGCGCGCCAGCGTATCGGGTTGTCGCTGCGGCTCGACGACGAACCCGGGGCGGGTAAGCCCGAACGCGGTCAAGGTCCCGGCGACCGTGGCCGCGGCCAGGGCGGCCGGGACGGCGGCGGCCGGACCGGTGGCCGCGAGGGCGGCGCCCGTGGCCAGGGCCGTAACGAGAAGAACCGCGGTGCGCAGGGCAACGGTCAGAGCACCGGTGGCCGCGGCGGCGGTAACGGTGGCGGTCAGGGACGCAATCGCGGGCAGGGCCGGGACGGCCGGCGCGATAATGCTCCTGTGAACGGTGCCATGGCCGAGGCGTTGCGCCGGGCGGGTTTCGGGAAGTGACCACGAGCTGAATCGGGGGCCGGTATGCGGCAGTGGCTGTCCGAGGACGTGATCGCCGCGGGCCGGCTCCCGCTGCTCTGCTTTCTGGTCGGCTTCATCACCGGCTTCCTGATGATCCGGCTCAGCGTCCGACTCATCCGGGCCCGGGTGCGCTGGTGGCCCGGCAACCTGAAGTCCGGCGGTGTGCATATCCACCACATGGTGTTCGGCGTGGTGCTGGTGCTGATCTCCGGTATCGGGATGATCGCCGGGGCCGCGGGGAACAGCACCGGCACGGCGTCGGTGCTGGCCGCCACCTTCGGTGTCGGGGCCGCGCTCGTACTGGACGAATTCGCGCTGCTGTACTACCTGCGGGATGTGTACTGGGAGGAGCAGGGACGGACCTCGGTGGACGCGGTGTTCGTCGCCCTCGCGGTCACCGGCCTGCTGCTGCTGGGTTTCCATCCGCTGTGGTTGCTGGAGATCAACGGTGTGCGGCACCAGCCCGGCGTCGGCACGCGGCTGCTGGTCGCCGGATTCGCGGTGGTGAACCTGGCGCTGGCTGCCGTGGTCATCGCCAAGGGCAAGATCTGGACCGGGCTGTTCGGTATGTTCTTCCTGCCGCTACTGGTCGTGGGTGCGCTGCGGCTGAGCCGGCCGGGAGCCCCGTGGGCGCGGTGGCGCTACGGCAGCCGACGGCGGCTCATGTACCGCGCCATCGTGCGGGAACGCCGGTACCGGCGCCCGGTGATCCGGGCCAAGATCTTCGTCCAGGACCTGATCGCCGGCAGTCCGGATGTCGATCATGCGCGGTCGGCGGCCGAGGTGGAACTGACGCGTACAGTGGTACCGGCGCCGCCCCCACCGCCGCGGCAGCATCCGCTGCTGCAGGATCTGCACCTGTGGCCGCCGGATCGGCGCGGCGACGCCGACGAAGTGGAGGCCCCGGCCGGGCCGGTTTCCGAAAGCGACCGCTGATCTGGCACAATGCACAGGTTGCCCTGGGCATGACCCGGGCGCATCCCACATTCGGAGCACGAACCGGTCGAGCATTCGCGCCGCCAGGTTCCTCTGTTCGCGCGACCATCAGAAGGATGATCATGAACACCCTTGATTTCGTCGACGAGAGCTCGCTGCGCAGCGACGTCCCCGACTTCCGTCCGGGCGACACCCTCAATGTGCACGTGAAGGTCATCGAGGGCTCCAAGGAACGTATCCAGGTCTTCAAGGGCGTCGTCATCCGGCGCCAGGGCGGCGGTATCCGCGAGACCTTCACCGTGCGCAAGGTGTCGTTCGGTGTCGGTGTGGAGCGCACCTTCCCGGTGCACAGCCCCACCATCGATCACATCGATGTGGTGACCCGCGGTGATGTCCGCCGGGCCAAGCTGTACTACCTGCGGGAGCTGCGCGGTAAGGCCGCCAAGATCAAGGAAAAGCGCTGACCCGTCGCTGACCGCCGACACCCGTGCGCCGCGCCGCACCACGGTGACCTCGGCGAACGGCATATGTAGCCCGGTGCCACGAATCCGTTGTGGCACCGGGCTACGCTGTTCGCGTGGCAGATGAGAGTTGGTCGGTTTCGGGATCCGATTCCAGGAACGAACCGCCGAGAAGGCGTCGTGCGCGAAAGCAGGTCAAAGCGAAGCGGCAGCGGCCGTTCTGGCAGGAACTCCCCATCCTGCTGGTCATCGCCGCGATCATCGCCGCCCTCATGGTCACCTTCGTCGGCCGCCCCTATGTCATTCCCTCCCAGTCCATGGAACCCACCCTGCACGGTTGCGCCGGCTGCACCGGCGACCGGATCTACGTGCAGAAGGTGAGCTACTACTGGAGCGATCCGAAGCCCGGGGACGTGGTCGTATTCGTCGGCCCGCCGTCCTGGAACGATCACTACGTCTCGATCCGCTCCGACAATCCCGCCGTGCGCGGTATCCAGAACTTCTTCGCCTTCTTCGGCCTGGTCCCGCCCGATGAGAACGACCTGGTGAAACGCGTGATCGCGGTCGGCGGCCAGACCGTGGAGTGCTGCGATGAGCAGGGCCGGATCATGGTGGACGGGAAACCGCTGGACGAGCCCTACGTCGCCGACGACTACCCGTGGGTGGCGGGCCAGCAGAACGCCGCCTATCCGGTGGGCCGGGTCTTCGGGCCGGTACTGGTACCGCCGGGCCACCTGTGGGTGATGGGCGACAACCGCAACGAGTCGCGTGATTCCCGCGCCCATGTCGGCGACGACCTGCAGGGCACGGTGCCCATCGAGAACGTCCGCGGCAAGGCCGTATTCAAGATCTGGCCGCCCGGCCGGATCGGTCCGGTGACATCGCAGAATCCGCAATAGACGAGTCGGCGCCGCGCCGATCGTCTTGCCGGACAAGTCGTTCGACCCGGTCGGGACCGGACCTACCGGTGCCGTGCCCGATCCCGTGCGCGATAATCGGGCCGTGGTTCCGATCATCCTGCCGCGAGGTGGCCAGTGACACGTAGCAGCCGTGCCGCCGGTGCGGGACGAGACAGCAGCTGGCCGCCGCGCGTGGTGATACGCAAGGCCGCGGGTCTGCGGACGCTCGATTCGGCGCTGATACGCAGCGGTCTGGGGCCGGTCGCGGGCGTCGACGAGGCGGGTCGCGGTCCGAGCGCCGGGCCACTGGTGGTCGCCGCGTGCGTACTCGCGCCGAAGGCGTCCGCGGCGCTCGCCGGGCTGAACGACTCCAAGAAGCTGACCGAGGCGGCCCGTGAAGCGCTGTTCCCGGTGATCAAGAAGCTCGCGCTGGCCTGGAAGGTGGTCGTGATCCCCGCCGCGGAGATCGATGCCATCGGAATCCACGTCGCCAATATCGAGGGCATGCGCCGGGCGGTGGCCGGGCTGGACTGCTCACCGGGCTATGTGCTCACCGACGGGTTCCGGGTGCCGGGGCTGGCGGTGCCGTCGCTGCCGGTGATCGGCGGTGATGCCAGCGCCGCCTGTATCGCGGCGGCGAGCGTGCTGGCCAAGGTCACCCGGGACCGGATGATGGTCGAGCTCGACCGGCACCGGCCGGGCTACGGTTTCGCCGAGCACAAGGGGTACAACACCACGCAGCATCTCGAAGCGCTGCGCCGGCTCGGTCCCTGTCCGGAACATCGGCGGTCGTGGCGCACGGTGCGCGAATGCGGCGCGCCGATACCCGCGGCGGCCGAATCACTGGCGCTCGCGGCTGCGGAGGCCGGCGGCGCCGCCTGACCGGGGGCCGCGCGGCCGCACCCGGCCCGCAGCGCGGCGCCGCGACGGTGTGCGGCCCGGCCCACGGTGACATGCCCGGGCGTGATGAGCGATGATGTGAGCAGACGCAAGGCGGCGAGAAGGAGGACGTTCCACCAGATGAGTGCCGAGGACCTCGAGAAATACGAAACCGAGATGGAGCTCTCGCTCTACCGGGAGTACAAGGACATCGTCGGCCAGTTCTCGTACGTGGTGGAAACCGAACGCCGCTTCTATCTGGCCAACTCGGTGGAGCTACGACCGCAGAACGCCGACGGCGAGGTGTACTTCGAAGTACGGATGAGCGACGCGTGGGTCTGGGATATGTACCGGCCCGCGCGCTTCGTCAAACACGTCCGGGTGATCACGTTCAAGGACGTGAACATCGAAGAGCTGGAGAAGCCGGACCTGCGGCTGCCCGAATGAGCCGCCGCGGCCGGTGAGTGCCGCTGGGGCGCGCTCCGGAGGAACTTGTCCACAGGCCGCGGGTTGTCCACAGACCGCTTGTTTCCGCAGGTCGGCGCTGTGGGCCCGGTGCGCCGGTGGCAGATGCTGGGGCTGTGGGACACAACACGGCGCTCGGCGCTCAAGGGGAGGAACTGGCGGCCAGATATCTGCAGGCCGCCGGTATGGAGATCGTCTGCCGTAACTGGCGGTGCCGGTACGGCGAACTGGACCTGGTGGTCCGCGACGCGGGAGTGACCGCCTTCGTCGAGGTGAAGACCAGATCGGGGCTCGGATACGGGACACCGGCCGAGGCCGTCACCTACGACAAACGGCAGCGGATCCGGCGCTTGGCGCTGCTCTGGCTCACCGAACAGGACGGCCCCTGGCAGCGGATCCGTTTCGATGTCGTCTCCATCCTGCTCCGGCGGACCGCCGAGCCCGTGATCGAGCACCTGCGGGCGGTGTTCTGATGCCGCTGGGCCGGGCCTGCTCTATCGCGGTGCGTGGGATCGACGGCCAGGTCGTCGAGATCGAGGCCGATATCGGCCAGGGGCTGCCGTCGGTGCATCTGGTGGGTCTGCCCGACACATCGCTCCAGGAATCCCGGGACCGGGTCCGGGCGGCCGTCACCAATACCGGCGAGAAATGGCCGGACGGCCGGGTGATTCTGGCCCTGTCGCCGGCGACGCTGCCGAAGGTGGGTTCCGTCTACGATCTCGCGCTGGCCGTCGCGGTACTGCACGCGGCCGATATCGTGCCCGCCGAGCGGCTCACGGGCACCGTGCTGCTGGGCGAACTGGCCCTCGACGGGCGGTTGCGCCGGGTCCGGGGCATCCTGCCCGCCGTGCTCGCGGCGCGCCGGGCCGGTCGCAAGACGGTGGTGGTCCCCGAGGCAGCCCTTCCGGAAGCGGGCCTCGTCGCCGGAATCCGCGTGCTGGGCGCACCGACACTGCGCGCCGCCGTCGACTGGTTACGGGGCGACGGCGGCCTGGAGGAGTCACCGGGAGTGCACCCACCACCACCGAGCGTCCCGGGCGGAGACCTGCGGGATGTCGCCGGGCAGCACGAAGCGCGCTGGGCGCTGGAGGTCGCCGCGGCCGGTGGGCACCATCTGCTGCTCACGGGCGCCCCCGGGATCGGGAAGACAATGCTGGCCCAGCGTCTGCCCGGAGTGCTGCCGCCGCTGTCGGAGGACGAGGCGCTCGAGGTCACCGCCGTCCATTCGGTCGCCGGTACGCTCTCCGACGAACAACCGCTGATCACCAGCCCGCCGTTCGTCGCCCCGCACCATTCGACGTCGGTGAGCGCCATGGTGGGCGGTGGTTCGGGGTCGGCGCGGCCCGGCGCGGTGAGCCGCGCACACCGCGGGGTGCTGTTCCTGGACGAATGCGCCGAGATCGGTGCCAAGGTGCTCGAGGCGATGCGGACACCGCTGGAGGAGGGCGAGGTACGGATCGCGCGGCGCGACGGGGTGGCCCGCTATCCGGCGCGATTCCAGCTTGTGCTCGCCGCCAACCCCTGTCCCTGCGCCCCGGCCCGCGATGTGGACTGCATCTGTGCGCCGCTCGCACGGCGCCGGTACCTCGGCAAACTATCCGGCCCCCTGATGGACCGCATCGATATCTGGTTGCAGATGCATCCGATATCGGGTGCCGGTCTGGCGGCGGCGGAATCGGAGGACAGCGCGACTGTGCGCGGCCGGGTGATCGCCGCCCGCGCCGCCGCCGTCGCCCGGTGGCGCGACGAGGGATGGCGTACCAACGCCGAGGTCCCCGGGTACGCCCTGCGCCGCCGGTTTCCCCTGCCCGCGGAGACGACGGCTCCGGTCGAGGCGGCGCTGCGACTGGGCCGGATCTCGGCGCGGGGCGCCGACCGGGCGCTGCGGGTCGCGTGGACCGTCTGCGATCTGCGCGGCGGCGATAGGCCCACCGCGCACGATGTGATGCAGGCTCTCGACTTCCGGCAGCGGAGTCCACAGTGAACGCGGCCGGAATCGGCTCGCCGGCCCGGCGGGGGACCGCCGGCGAGCAGGAAGAGCGGCAGCTGGCCTGGGCATATCTGTCCCGAGTGGTTCTCGGGCCGTGCCCGGCGCTCACGGCCCTGATCGACTCGGTCGGGGTACGCGAAGCGGCGCGGGCGGTCCGGGAACGCGCGCTCCCGCCGGTGCTGCGCGCCGCGACCGAGCGGCGGCGGGAACTGGACACGGCCGCGCGGGATCTGGAGGTCATCCGCGACACCGGCGGGCGGCTCGTCACCCCCGACGATCCCGAATGGCCGGCCTGGCGGATGCTGGGCCTGGCTCAGCTCACCCCGGGCCGCGACCCGGACGGTGCGGTGCCGTTGGTGTTCTGGGTCCGGGGCGGCCGGGATCTGGGCGAACTCACCGAGCGGGCGGTGGCGGTGGTGGGCGCCCGCTGTAGCACAGGATACGGCGACCGGGTGACCGGTGAGATCGCCGGAGAACTGGCCGCCCGCGGATGGACGGTCGTATCCGGCGCCGCCTTCGGTGTCGACGGTACGGCGCACCGGGCCGCGCTCGCGGTCGGCGGCGCCACCATCGCCGTGCTGGCCTGCGGCGCCGACCGGCCCTACCCGGCCCAGCACGACCGCCTCATCGCCCGGATCGCCGATACCGGCCTGGTGGTCAGTGAATACCCGCCGGGTACGGTCGCGCGCAAACATCACTTCCTGGCCCGGAATCGGCTGATCGCCGCCCTGTCCGACGGTGTGCTGGTGGTCGAGGCCGGATTGCGCAGTGGCGCGCGGAACACGGTGAAATGGGCCCGCCGGATCGGTCGTCCCGCGCTCGCGGTACCGGGATCGGTGGATTCGGCGGCCTCCGCGGGCTGCCACCGGATGATCCGAGACGGGGAAGCGACCCTCGTCACCGGTCCGGAGGAGGTACTCGCCGATATCGCGCCCCTGCACCTACCGCTGACCACCGGTTCGGCCGGTGCCGATCGTCTCAGCGCTACCGAGTCCCAGGTGCTGGCCGCCCTACCCGCTACCGGCGGCCGGTGGCCGCACGATATCGCAGCAGCGACCGGGATCGCGGCGGCCGAGGTCCGCGCGGCACTCGTCGCGCTCGATCTGGCGGGTGCGGCCTCGCGCGGCGAGGTGGGCTGGTACCGACTGGACCGGGCAGCGGGTCGAGGTGGGTGAACTCCTCGGTAGAGCCGGTCTTCCGAGCGCGGTACGCGGGGATGTAGGTCCGCCGCTGTGGTCCGGGCCCGCCCCGCCTCCCCAACGTCCTGTCGCTGGGTGACGGCCTCGCCGGGATGCGAACCTTCCCAGGCGTCATATCGGGTACCTCCTCGAAATGCGGCCCGATGATCCGCTCGCGACGAGTTCGGCGCACCGAGGCGGGGCCCGTCATCCATCCGGTAGTTCTCGGTGCAGCAAACCTCATCGGCGCGGTCGCCCTGTCTCGAGAGGTGCAGGAGCGCGGTGGTCCGCTGCGGAGGCACCCCCGGGATGGGCTGTTGAGCCGAACGCCGGCGTCGGTTCGATGCGGTCGATGCGCGATCGGAGTCGGTCGCTGCCGGCGAAGTCGACCCGGTAACGGATCCGCATGTGCGCCACCACCGCAGTCGTGGTGGCCGACCAGAGCGAGACGGCCGGGGTGGTGTGCGAATGCGGTCAGGGCGGTGTGCGCATGTGATCAGCGCGGCGGGTATGAGTACACGCGCAGTCGGCGCGGTGCAGTGTGGTGCTCGCGGCCGCCGTCGCGCGGCGTGGCTTCGCCCGTTGCGAGTCGCGGGAGTGTACGAGCTACCAACGGATATCGGCGCGTGGGCTTGCGGTTCGGGGGCGGGCGGACGACGGTGGGACGGTGCGTGAGTTGCCCGAGGATCTGGAAGCCCTGCTGACCGAATACGGGCGGCATCTGCGGCTCGGTCGCAACCGGTCGGCACATACGGTGCGCGCCTACCTCGGCGATATCCGGTCGCTGCTGGCGCATCTGGTCGACCATGCCGCCGACGCCTCGGTGCGTGAGCTGGACCTGCCGGCCATGCGGGCGTGGCTGGCGGCGCACGCGGAGCGCGGCGCGGCCCGCACCAGTATGGCTCGGCGGGCATCGGCTGCGCGGGCGTTCACCGCCTGGCTGACCCGGACCGGCCGGCTGCCCGTGGATCCCGGGCTCCGGCTCGCCGCGCCCAAGGCCCACCGCAGCCTGCCCGCCGTCCTCGGACAAGAGCAGGCGGGCCGGGTGATGAACGCCGCCGAATCGGGTGCCGAACAGCACGATCCGATGGCGCTGCGGGATCGGCTCATCGTCGAACTGCTGTACGCCACCGGAATCCGCGTCGGCGAACTGTGCGGACTCGATATCGACGATATCGACCGGGAACGGCGGCTGGTACGTGTCCTGGGCAAGGGCAACCGGGAGCGATCGGCACCGTTCGGCGGCCCCGCCGATCACGCGGTGGGTGAATGGCTGCGCTACGGGCGCCCCGTCCTGGCCACACCCGATTCCGGCCGCGCGCTGCTCCTGGGCCGACGGGGCCGACGCCTCGATCAGCGGCAGGCCCGGACAGTGGTGCACGCGGTGGTGTCCGCCGTCCCGGGCACCGCAGACCTGGGACCGCACGGCCTTCGTCATACGGCGGCCACCCATCTTCTCGAAGGCGGCGCGGATCTGCGGGTGGTACAGGAACTGCTGGGTCACGCCAGCCTCGCGACCACGCAGCTCTACACCCACGTCTCCATCGACCGTCTGCGAAAAGCCCACGACCAGGCCCACCCCCGTGCCTGAACTGCTGTGGTGGGTCGGGAATTCCATGATCGGGCCACATTCCCCCGCTCGGGCAGCCGTCGGTGGGCCGGAGATTCCATTGGTCGAACGCCGCCGGGTGCCGCCTGTCCGACCGGCTCGTCGTATCGCCGACTCCTACAACGGTTTGGGCGATTCACCGACTTCCTCGCTCTGCGCTGCGTCGGGAGATCCGGACTTCCCGAACCCCGCCTTCGCGTTTGCCCCGCGTGAATTCGCGCTCGGGGACGATACCGCCGTGTGTGCCCCGACGCTGGGAGCATCTGGACCGGACTCGAAGCCGCGGTGACACCTGGCTCCGCCGCGGCCCTCACCGTTGATCTCAGCGGTACCGCCGCACTGCCCCCCAAGGCGACGACGGCCGGTCGGCCTCGAACTCCGGGGGCATTCGATCGGCGCGCTCGGCGGATGAACGGTCCGGTCCTCATACCGGCCTCGTAATGGACCACGAACCGGCCCGGGAGTCGATCTGGCGGCCCGTCACGACCCGGTGGCTGGATTCGCCGCGGTACGGCGCTTACGCTGTCCAGCGGAGCCGCCCTACCGCGGCCGACCGGCATTTCGGGAGGTGAGCGTGCAGACCACGACCGGCGCGGTCGCCCGATGAATTCCGCGCGCGAGGACACAGACCGCGCGGGGGAACCGGTCGATTACAGGTTCACGCTCGCCAACGAACGGACTTTTCTGGCCTGGATCCGCACTGCGCTCGGGTTGCTGGCCGGTGGGGTGGCGGTGCATGCGGTGGTGCAGAAACAGTGGAATGTCGATTTCCGTACCGCGCTGGCCGTCAGCTGTCTGCTGCTGTCGCTGATCCTTGCGGTCGGGGCGTATGTGCACTGGCGGCGGGTTCGCGTCGCGATGGAGGAAGGGCGGCCGCTGCCGGGCACAGTGCTGGTGCCGGTGCTGGCCGCCGGGACCGCGTTCGTGGCGATTCTCGCCTGCGTAGCCGTACTGCTGCACTGAGGACGGTGTCGTGACCGAATCGACCGAGACCCGGCTGGCCGCGGAGCGGACGGCGCTGTCGTGGCGGCGCACCTGTCTGGGGTGTCTGGTGGTCGATCTCCTGCTCCTACGTCTCGTGCTCGAGGAGGGGTGGGATCCGGCCGCGCTCCTGCCGGGTATGGCCTGTCTCGTCCTGCTGTCGATCGCCGCCCTGGGCTACCGGCGCAGTCGTCGGCTTCGCCTCGGCCCGGCCGGTGCCGCGGCGGTTACCATCGGCTCGGTCACCGTCGCCATGGCGGTCGCCGCGCTTGTCATCGTCGGTTACACGGTGGTGCATCCCGGCCCGGCCGGCTGAGGAACACGGTGGACGCCCCCGGTGTCGACGCACCCGAGCCGCCACGCCCGGCGCGTTCTTCCGCCGATCGACTCGGCCGCTCATCCGTCGGCCGAGGGCGTGCCGTGCTCCACCGGCTTCAGCCTGATCGGCGTCCTCCGCAGCAGTCCCAGCGGGTCGAGGTATTCGCGGGACGCGTGTGCGGTGTCCTCCCGGCGCAGACCCCAGTGCAGGCAGGCCGGCGCCGGACACCCGGCGTGGCCCGTGGCCAGTTCACCGATCCGGGTGCCCCGGGTGACCCGCCGGCCCACCGGGACCTGGGCCTCCACCGGTTCGTACGTGGTCCGCAACCCACCGTCGTGGAGTATCGCCACCACCGGTTTGCCCGCCACCTTCCCGGCGAAGACCACGACCCCCGGCCCGGCCGCGTAGACCGACTGGCCGGGTGCCCCGGTCAGGTCCACCCCGCGATGGCCCGGCAGCCAGTCCTGGTCGGGCGGCTCGAACGGCCGGCCGACCACCGGGCGCGGACGCAGCGGCCAGTCGAACCCGGCCTCCGGGGCCGCCGCCGCTGAACCGGAGGACAACAGGGTGGCGACCGCGAGAACCACCCCCGCCATCCCCAGACCTGCCCTGCCGGACCGGGCGGACCCCCGCGGTCCGCTCGGTCCGGCAGCGCTCGGTCTCACCGCATGCGGTCGGGGCATGGGCATGCCTGCGGTACCGGTCGTGGTGCGAGCCGGAGGAGTTCGTGTACCAGACCTTCCAGCAGGGGAAGAACCCGGCACACCGCGCCCGAGCCGGTGGCCGAGCCCGAATTCGAGCCGGTCCCGCAGCCACCGGCCCGGCTCGACCCGGCCGGTGACCGGCGGGCCACCTCGTTCGACTGCCCGGTATCCGGTTCGGCGGGCAGGGTTTCATCACCGACGGACAGGCCGGGCGGGGCATCGACGGGCGTGGCAGTCGAGGAAACCGCGGGCGATTCCGGTGCGCCGGTGCCGACTGCGCCGAGAGCAGTCGAGTCCGGGCCGGAAACCTCGGCGGAGGGTGAGAAGTCGCTTCCCTGCAAGGACGCAGGAATCTCGCCGGCCCGAGAGGTGATCCAGCCGGTGCGCGCCAGGTCGGTACCGGTCGTCGGGCCGCCCGCGGAGCCGGGTTGCGCGACCGCGGTGGAATCGCCCGAATACGCCGCGGCTGTGGGGCCCGGACCGAGCGGAACCGCGAGGAACACCATGGTGAGTGCGGCGCCGATCAGGTTGGCCGGTCTCCGGTGCCGGCCCCGGGGCCCGCGACGTGTCGATCGATGCCGTGGCGCGCCGGAAATGGACAGGTGACGGCCGTCCGCGTCGGGCCGGCGGATCGGGTTCCGCCCGGAAGAGCGCCGGAGGTGGCGGTCCGGTGTGTGCCGTACCGGTGCGTCCCCGGGAAACGGCGTCGAACGAGGTCGGATCGTGGGAAAGCGGGTCGTGCGTACCGGTGTGGCCCGCTGCGACCCTCGCGCATCGTCGAGCTGCTCCGAGCCGGTCTCGGTATGGCCGTTCGCCCGGAATTCGGCCGGCCGGTGGGCCATCCTTCGCTCGTACCGCCTGGCCCGGCGGGTCAGATCACTCGGTCCCGGGGGCGTGTGCGCCCCGGACGCCGCGCGCTCTCCGGAGGGGACTTGGGACGACGCCCGGTGCCGACCGGCCGTCCGTCCGGGCTCGCGATCTCTCCGTTCGCCGGAGTCGTCCACCGAGACCGTGGCCGTGCCGCGTGCGCGACCGGTGCATCGCCCGGCACCGCGGCCGCGGTAGATGTCCCGGGGTGGTTGCGCAGTAGTGCGCCGTGGCCATGCCGGTAGGGGCCGGGTCGGGTGGTCGGCTGCGGTCGCCGGTCTGTCGCGGCGCGCGATATGGGGCCAGCTCCGCGGCGCGGGCGGAAGGTCCGGGTCCATCGCGGCCGCTCCGGCGGCCTCGGTGGCAGTGGTCGTCCAGGTCATACGTTCAGCCTGCTCGGGATGTGAGCTGCGCGGAACCCGCAATTCCGGTACCTGTGGACAACTCGCTTCCTGTGAACAATAGATGTTTCATATCGGTACCCGGCTCGCGCGGCCGCGGACGATACGACCGGGCGATTTCCGGTTCGCGCAGCCCACGCCGTAAACTGTGCGAGCGGTCTGTGTTCGCACCGACCGACTTCGCGCACCACCGTGCTTGTTCATCGCGCTGCCCCACCGAGTTCCTGCCGGAACCGGGGAAGGCCGGCGCATTCCGGAACAGGGGACGTCTCGGCTGGTCCCGATCACCGATCGGGTCCGAGCGTTCTGTGGTGCCAGGGCAGCAGGCCGCCGGCCCGCTGCGTCAACCGGCAACGAAAGAGAGATACGAGAGCCATGGCTGTCGTAACAATGAAGCAGCTGCTCGACAGCGGCGCGCATTTCGGGCACCAGACCCGTCGCTGGAACCCGAAGATGAAGCGGTTCATCTTCACCGACCGCAACGGCATCTACATCATCGATCTGCAGCAGACGCTGACCTACATCGACAAGGCCTACGAATTCGTCAAGGAGACGGTCGCCCACGGCGGCACCGTCCTGTTCGTCGGCACCAAGAAGCAGGCGCAGGAATCCATCGCGGCCGAGGCCACCCGGGTCGGGATGCCCTATGTGAACCAGCGCTGGCTCGGCGGCATGCTCACCAACTTCTCCACCGTGCACAAGCGCCTGCAGCGTCTCAAGGAACTCGAGGCGATGGAGCAGACCGGTGGTTTCGAGGGGCGCACCAAGAAGGAAATCCTCATGCTCACGCGTGAGATGAACAAGCTGGACCGCACCCTCGGCGGCATCCGGGATATGCAGAAGGTGCCCTCGGCAATCTGGGTCGTCGACACCAACAAGGAGCACATCGCCGTCGGCGAGGCGCGCAAGCTGAACATCCCCGTCATCGCGATCCTGGACACCAACTGCGATCCCGACCTGGTCGACTACCCGATCCCGGGTAACGACGACGCGATCCGTTCGGCCGCGCTGCTCACCAAGGTCGTCGCCTCCGCGGTGGCCGAGGGCGTGCAGGCCCGGGCCGGCCGTTCCGGCGGCGACGACAAGCCCGAGGCGAGCGCCGCCGAGCCGCTGCCGGAGTGGGAGCAGGAGCTGCTGGCGCAGGCCACCCCGAGCACCGAGGCCCCGGCGGAAGCTCCGGCCGAGGCGCCCGCGGAGACTCCGGCCGACGCCTGAGTCGTCACCTCGCGTTCGGCGGCCGCTCACCGGCCGGTGCCATGGTGAGCGCCGTCGAACCGCATTTCCCACAGTGGTGGTCACCGCTCGCCGAGTCGTGACCACCACTGCCCGGCACCAGACTTTCTCGAAGGAGGCTCGCCCCCGATGGCGAACTACACCGCCGCTGACGTGAAGCGGCTGCGGGAGCTCACCGGCTCCGGAATGATGGATTGTAAGAACGCGCTGGTCGAGACCGAGGGCGATTTCGACAAGGCCGTCGAGCTGCTGCGCATCAAGGGCGCCAAGGATGTCGGCAAGCGCGCCGAGCGCACCACCGCGGAGGGCCTGGTCATCGCCAAGGACGGCGTGATGGTCGAGATCAATTCCGAGACCGACTTCGTCGCCAAGAACGCGGAATTCCAGGCGCTGGCCGATGAGATCGCCGCCGCCGCCGCGGCCGCGAAGCCCGCCGATGTGGACGCGCTCAAGGCCGTAGCCCTCGACGGCCGGACCGTCGACGAGGCCCTGCAGGCGCTGGCCGCCAAGATCGGCGAGAAGCTGGAGCTGCGTCGCGTCGTCTCCCTGGACGGCCCGGTCGCTACCTACCTGCACAAGCGTGCGTCGGATCTGCCGCCGGCCGTCGGCGTGCTGGTGGAGTACACCGGTTCCGGTGAGGCCGCCGCCGAAGCCGCTCGTGGGGCCGCCATGCAGGTCGCCGCGCTCAAGGCGAAGTACGTCACCCGGGACGAGGTTCCCGCCGATATCGTCGAGAACGAGCGCCGCATCGCCGAGCAGACGGCCCGCGAAGAGGGTAAGCCGGAGGCCGCGCTCCCGAAGATCACCGAGGGCCGCGTCAACGGCTTCTTCAAGGACGTCGTCCTGCTGGAGCAGCCGTCGGTCACCGACAACAAGAAGACCGTCAAGGCGCTGCTGGACGAGGCCGGCGTCACGGTCACCAAGTTCGCCCGCTTCGAGGTCGGCCAGGCCTGAGCCGATCCTCGACTCCGGAGGAAACCCCCGTCGCGGTGGACGCGGCGGGGGTTTCGTTCTGAGATCGACCGCCCAGGGGCCCGAGTACCGGGGGTCATGGGCGGGTAGGGCAGGATAGAAGCCGCTTTCCGTTGGTGTCGCGCCCGCTGTGCCACTCGCGCTCGGGTCGGCCCGGGGCCGGGGCAGCGGGCGGCCCCGGACTTCGGCGGCCACCACGTTCGCCGACACCATGAGCACGACCGACCGTGAACACACCGATTGCCGAAGGAGACGCCAGCCGATGACGTACCCGGGGACCGACCGCCCAGGATATCGCCGGGTACTGCTGAAACTCGGTGGGGAGATGTTCGGCGGCGGCGCGGTGGGCCTGGATCCCGATGTGGTGGAGACCGTGGCGGAGCAGATCGCCGAGATCGTGGGCTCCGGTGTTCAGGTCGCGGTCGTGATCGGCGGCGGCAACTTCTTCCGTGGCGCCGAGCTCGAGGAACGCGGGATGGAGCGGGCCCGGTCCGATTACATGGGCATGCTCGGGACCGTGATGAACAGCCTGGCATTGCAGGACTTCCTCCAGCAGCAGGGTGTGGACACCCGGGTGCAGACCGCCATCACCATGGGCCAGGTCGCCGAGCCCTACCTGCCGCTGCGCGCCAAGCGGCATCTGGAGAAGGGGCGCGTCGTGATCTTCGGCGCCGGTATGGGAATGCCGTACTTCTCCACCGACACCACCGCCGCGCAGCGCGCGCTGGAGATCGGTGCGGAGGTGGTACTCATGGCCAAGGCGGTCGACGGTGTGTTCACCGCCGATCCGCGGCTGGATCCCGACGCCACCATGTACCACGAAATCACCCACAAGGAAGTGATCGAACGCGATCTGAAGGTCGCCGACGCGACGGCGTTCAGTTTGTGCATGGACAACCAGATGCCGATGCTGGTGTTCAATTTGTTGACCAAGGGCAATATCGCCCGAGCGGTGGCCGGTGAGAAGATCGGCACATTGGTTCGATCCTGATACCGCGGGCCCGCGGGTCATGACGATGACGACGCAGTGGAGGAACGGTCGTGATTGAAGAAGCGCTCTTCGACGCCGAGGAGAAGATGGAGAAGGCCGTCTCGGTGGCGAAGGACGATCTCGGCAGAATCCGTACCGGGCGCGCGAATCCGGGGATGTTCGCCCGGGTCGTGGTCGACTATTACGGAGCGCCGACCCCGATCACCCAGATGTCGAGTATCACCGTGCCGGAGCCGCGGATGGTGGTGGTCAAACCCTACGAGCAGGCGCAGCTGGGTCCGATCGAAACCGCGATCCGCAACTCCGACCTGGGCGTGAACCCGACCAACAACGGTGACATCCTGCGGATCAGCATTCCGCAGCTCACCGAGGAGCGCCGCCGGGAGCTGGTCAAACAGGCCAAGCAGAAGGGCGAGGACGCCAAGGTCTCGATCCGCAATGTGCGCCGCAAGGCCATGGAGGAGCTGGGCCGGATCCAGAAGGACGGCGAAGCCGGCGAGGACGAGGTCGGGCGCGCCGAGAAGGAACTGGACAAGACCACCGCCAGATACGTCGGCCAGATCGACGAACTGGTGAAGCACAAGGAATCCGAACTGCTCGAGGTCTGAGCGGTGCCCGGGCGGTGAGTCCGTCGTCTCCGCGGTGGTACCTTGCGCAGGCGCGCCGGTCGTGCCGGCCCGGCGCGCGGGACGTCCGAAAGCGGCACGAGCGGTAGGTGCCGCGCGGAATGCGGTGTTCGCAGCGAACGGGCACCGGACCGGCGGTCACCCGGCCCCCTGGCCGGTGAACTGCCGCACAATGGGAACAGCGGAGCGAGCGACGCCCGCAACGGGTGGGAACGAACGGAACGACGACGAGTTGAGCGACGGGACAATCGTGGCCGAGAAAGCCGCCGCGACCGGTGCGGCCCGACCGCAGCCGCCGGCCGAGGGCATATCCGAACCGACACCGGCACCGACACCGGCACCGACACCGGCACCGGCACCGACCGGAGCCTCCGGGGGCGCCGGGGGCGCCGAGCCCCGGGGGTCGCGCGCCGGCCGGAACTTACCCGCGGCCCTGGCGGTCGGCACGACCCTCGGAATGCTGTGCATCGCCGTCCTGCTGTTCGTGCCCAAGGTGTTCATCGGCGTCGCCGGGGTCGCGGTCGGTATCGCCACCTGGGAGGTCGCCAAGCGGCTGCGGGAAGCCGATGTGCTGGTACCGCGCACTCCGTTGATTGTCGGCGGTCAGGCGGTGTTCTGGCTGGGCTGGCCGTTCGGTCCGGGCGGGGTGACCGGGGCGTTCGCGGCGACGGCGCTGGTCTGCATGGTCTGGCGATTGTTCGACCACGGTCTGCGCACCGCCCCGCGCAATTTTCTGCGCGATACCGCCATCACGGTGTTCACCCTGGCGTGGATCCCGCTGCTGGCCTCGTTCGCGGTGCTGCTCCTGCTCGAGGAGCCGGACGGCAATCTGCGGGTGCTGACCTTCATGATCCTGGTGGTGTGCTCCGACGTCGGCGGTTATGTCGCAGGGGTGCTCTTCGGCCGCCATCCCATGGTGCCGTCGATCAGCCCGAAGAAGTCCTGGGAGGGTTTCTGCGGTTCGCTGGTCTTCGCGATCATCGGCGGGCTGCTCACGGTCACCCTGCTGCTCGAAGCCAATTCCATGATCGGTGTGGTGCTCGGTATCGGCCTGGTCGTCGTGGCGACGCTGGGAGATCTGGTCGAATCGCAGATCAAACGGGAGCTGGGTATCAAGGATATGGGCACCATGCTGCCCGGGCACGGCGGCATCATGGACCGGCTCGATTCGATGCTGCCCTCGGCGTTCGTGTCCTGGCTGGTGCTCAGCACCCTGCTCTGAGGTCAGTGGTGGTGTACCGCGCGCCGCAGCTGGACGATGCGGACCCCTCCCACCAGCGCCATCACCAGGGCTCCGGCGATCACCGAGAGCAGGATCGTCACGCCCAGCGGTAGCGAGAAGTTCCAGAAGAGCATCTCTACCTGGGTGCTCTCGAAGTTCTGCAGGATGAAGATCAGCAGGACGATGCCGAGCAGTGCCGCCACGATCAGCGCGACCCAGGCATTGCCCACCCGGGACTTCTCCACCTCCTTGCGTCGATGGGTCTCGACCGCCGGTTCGCGGCCGGTAGCATCGGGTGCGGGTTCCCGTCCGGTGGGTGCGCCCGGTGGTGTCGCGGGTGGCTCTTTCGGTAGCGCGCGGCTCTCGGGTGTCGGTTCATCAGAAGTCGCCATATGTCGATGATTGCCGACAGCTATCGACTGCGCACGGATTTCCGGCCCGCCGGTCGAATATCGGCCCGGCTCCCGTCGCGGGACGGCTCGGCACGGGCCACATTCACCGAGATGACACACTGGTAGGACTATGACCGCCTCTTTGCCCCTGGTTTTCGACGCACCGCGCCGCGGTATGCCGCCGCGCCATCTGGCCGACCTCGACGCCGACGGCCGCCGTGCCGCGATGGCCGAGCTGGGCCTGCCGAAGTTCCGTGCCGACCAGATCGCGCGCCAGTACTACGGGCGGTTGCAAGCCGATCCGGCGGATATGACCGATCTACCGGCCGCGGTCCGGGAGAAAGTCGCGGAGGCGTTGTTCCCGCCGCTGCTCACCCCGATCCGGCAGATCGCGTGTGATGCCGGGGAGACCCGCAAGACGCTGTGGCGGGCCGGTGACGGAACCCTGCTGGAGAGCGTGCTCATGCGCTACCCCGACCGGGCCACGCTGTGCATCTCCAGTCAGGCCGGCTGCGGTATGGCCTGTCCTTTCTGCGCGACCGGGCAGGGCGGGCTGAACCGCAACCTCTCGACCGCCGAGATCGTCGATCAGGTCCGCGCCGCCGCGGCCGATCTGCGCGACGGGGCCGTCGCCGGTGGGCCCGGGCGGCTGTCGAACATCGTGTTCATGGGAATGGGTGAGCCGCTGGCGAACTACAAGCGGGTGGTGAACGCGGTACGCCGCATCACCTCGCCTGCCCCGGACGGTCTCGGTATCTCCCAGCGCAATGTGGTGGTGTCCACGGTCGGCCTGGCCCCGGCGATCCGCAAACTCGCCGACGAGGATCTCTCGGTGACGCTCGCGGTTTCCCTGCACACCCCCGACGACGAACTGCGCGACACCCTGGTTCCGGTGAACAACCGCTGGCCCGTTTCGGAGGTGCTCGACGCCGCCCGCTACTACGCGGACAAATCCGGCCGGCGGGTATCCATCGAGTACGCACTGATCCGGGATATCAACGACCAGCCGTGGCGCGCGGAAATGCTGGGCCAGAAGCTGCACAAGGCGCTGGGGTCCCGCGTGCACGTCAATGTCATCCCGCTGAACCCCACTCCCGGCAGCAAATGGGATGCCAGCCCCAAGCCGGTGGAACGGGAGTTCGTGCGCCGGGTCGAGGCGCAGGGTGTGCCGTGCACGGTCCGCGACACCCGCGGTCAGGAGATCGCCGCGGCCTGCGGTCAGCTGGCGGCGGAGGGCTGAGCCGGGCCGCCGGGAGGCCGCGCCGGCGGAACAGGCGGGGCACTTCGCTGTGGCCCATGGTGTCCCGAGCTGAGATGATGCCTGCTGCCGGAAGTGGGGCGGACGCAGCCGCACGTGGTGCGAGGAGATCGGTGGATGGGTCAGCAGGTCGTCGCGATCGTCGGGGCCGGGATCGTAGGATTGGCGATCGGGCGGGAACTCGCCCGTCGGCGTCCCGATGACCGGATCGTGGTGCTGGAGAAGGAAGATCGTGTCGCGGCACACCAGACCGGCCACAACTCCGGGGTGGTGCACGCCGGGATCTACTATCAGCCCGGAAGTTTGAAGGCTGTTCTGTGCGCGCGGGGGCGGTCCCTGCTACGGGAGTACTGCGCCGAACGGACACTGCCCTACGACGAATGCGGCAAACTCGTCGTCGCGGTGGACGACGACGAAATGCCCCGGCTCGAGGCGCTGCAGACTCGGGCCGGCGATAACGCGGTCCCTGGACTGAGACGAGTGGGCCGGGCGGAGATCGGCGAGATCGAACCGTTCGCCGAGGGGCTCGCGGCACTGTACTCGCCGCGGACCGCCATCACCGATTTCCGCCGGATCGCGGAAGCCTTCGCCGCGGATCTGGTGGAATCCGGCGGGGAAGTGCGCTTGTCGTGCGCGGTGGACGGGATCGTCCCGGCCGTAACGGGAATCGACATCACGACGGGCGACGAGGTGCTGCGCGTGGATCGGCTGATCGTGTGCGCGGGCTTGCACGCCGATACGGTGGCCGGATTGGCCGGCGCCGACCCCGGCCCGCGGATCGTGCCGTTCCGCGGCGAATACATGAATGTGGTCGCCGCGAAGGCGGATATGGTGCGTGGACTGGTGTATCCGGTACCGGACCCGCGGTACCCGTTCCTGGGGGTGCATTTCACGCGGCGGGTCTCCGGGACGGTGGAGGTCGGCCCCAACGCGGTACTGGCTTTCGCCCGGGAAGGCTATCGGCGCGGGGACTTTTCGGTGCGCGACCTCGCGGAGACCGTGCGCTGGCCCGGGTTCCGCCGGATGGCGCGACAGCACTGGCGTACCGGGATCGAGGAGATATACGGCTCGCTGTCGGTCTCCGCGTACATGCGCAGAGCGCAGCGCTACATTCCGGCCATAGGTGCCGCGGATGTGGTGCGGGGCGGTTCGGGCGTCCGGGCCCAGGCTCTCGATGCCGACGGCAGTCTCGTCGACGATTTCCGGATCGACCGGCTCGGCCCGGTCACGGCTGTTCGGAATGCCCCGTCCCCCGCGGCGACCTCCTCGCTCGCGATCGCCGAATACGTTGTGGACGTCATCGAGGGCAAGGACACCACAGCGCGCTGACCGCAAATCGGCCCTCGGAACCGTTTCGCCTCCGTGTGCCCGAATGGGGCCGATAACCACCTCGCCCCACACTGTTGTGATGCCCAGGGCCGACCCTTCACATATCTACTGTCGTTCGATCATTTTCCGGAAGTCGTCGGCGTGTGGTCCGGTCAGTTCGTAGGTGATCGTGGCCGGAGATACCGGACCCGGTTCGTCGGGTGTCGGTCCGGGCACCCAGTGCAGTACCAGCTCGCGGTACCGGTCGAAGGTCAGCGGTTCTGTTTCGCCTCGGAGATCGCTGTGCAGGATTCCGTGATCCAGTGGCTTCGTCTGTCCGTCCGAGCCGGTGTACATGATGCGTGAGCTGCTCGGATGCCGGCTGTAATCGGCCCCGCCGGGGCGGGGCCACCACAGCGGCGCAACGTCGTCATGGGTTATCAGCGCAGCGTGCACATCGTCGAATCCGATCCGACGGCGACCGTGGGAGGCGGCGATCTCCGCCGCCTTCCGGAGCAGGACGACCACAGCGGGAGCGACACCGTCGACCGTCACCCGACAGTCGTCGTGTTCGTTCGTCATGGTGTGAGCCTAAACCTCCAGGCCGACGCAGGTCACCGGCCAGGGCGCGCCCCCGATCGACGTGACGTGGGGCCCGAATACCTGCATCCCGTCGTACATCGGGTCGTTGCGGCACGTGCAGACCGCTCGGGAAGGCTCGTTCGGGTCGAGAACGATATCGACGAATCCACCATGGGATTCGCATTGTTCCGGTGTGACCGCGGCCGCCGAACCCGTGGCCGACAGGATCCCGATGACTGCGGCGAACGTGACCGATACGAACCGAGACATGAACTGGCGCATAGATTTTCCCCTCCCCATTGCGCGATCCACCCATTATAGGTCGCCGGACGCCAACTCCCCACCGAAATTTCCGACTACGACTTCGGCCCACCGGGTTCGGAGACGCACCCGGTCTGTGCCGCGAGGGGGTCACGAACCGTGTTGCCACCCGCCGGCCGTGTCGTCACCCGTGCGCGATCAGGAAAGAGCTGGGATCAAGGAAAGAGCTGGATGGGATTGATGATGTCGGCTGCGAGGGTGAGCAACATGTACGCACCACCGACGACGACGGCGACATAGGTGAGTGGAAGCAGTTTCAGGTAGTCCACCGGTGCACCGGGGGCCAGCCCCTTCCAGCCACGGATGGTGTTGCGGACCTTCTCGTAGAGCACGACCGCGATATGACCACCGTCCAGTGGCAGCAGCGGCAGGATGTTGAACGCACCCAGGAAGAAGTTCAAGCTGGCCAGGATCAGGATGAAGGCATTCCAGTAACCGCGTTCGGCGGTTTCCCCACCGATCTTGCTGGCGCCGTACACACTGACCGGGGTCTCCCGATCGCGCTCTCCGCCGGTGACCGCCTCCCACAGCGAGACCACCTTGGCCGGCATCTGCGCCAGCGACTGGAAGGTGCGGATGAACATCTCGCCGGTGAAAGCGGCCGACGCGGGAATCGCGCCGAGGACGCTGTACTGGACCGGTTCGTAGAACTCCTGGCCGACACCGACGACGCTCACCTCCCGGCCGGGGCCGCCGTCCCGGGGATAGCGCATGGCCTGCTCCGGGACGACCTCGAGGGTCAGCGTCTGCCCGTCCCGGTCGACAGTGTAGGTGAACGGTCCGTTCTGCTGCTGGGTGCGGGTCTGGAACTCCTCCCAGGTGTCCACGCTCGCGCCGTTGATCGCGGTGACCACATCGCCTCGCTGGAGGCCGGCGCGCTGGGCGGGGCCGGGGCCGGTACAGGCGCCGAGGGTGCGGTCGGGGTTCTGCGGCGCGACGCAGCTCATATCACCGATCGTGGTCTCCGGCGGCTGGTTCAGGTTCGGCAGACCCCAGCCGACCGCCAGCACGACGATCAGGAGGAAGCCGAGCAGGAAATTCATCCCGATACCGCCGGACATCACCACGAGGCGTTTCCAGGTGGCCTGCCGATACATGGCCCGGTCGACCTCTTCGGGTTCCAGTTCGTCGAGCGCGGTCATTCCGGCGATATCGCAGAACCCGCCGAGCGGCAGCCATTTGACGCCGTATTCGGTTTCCCCGCGCCGGAAGGAGAACATCTTCGGGCCGAATCCGATGAAATACCGGCGCACCTTCATGCCGGTGGCCTGAGCGGTCCACATGTGCCCGCATTCGTGCAGCGCGATCGAAATCGTGATGCCGAGGGCGAACAGCACGAACCCCAACACGAACAGCATGTGGTCTACAGCCCTCCTGCGGTGCGCAGATCGTTACTCCCGGCCCGCACAGAGACCGGAGCGGCCGCGAGCACGTGTCCACAGTAACCGCCCGCGTGCGGTGCCTCGACCATGTGCGACATCGGTTACCGCTGTACGAGGGTACGGGCACGGTCGCGGGCCCACTCGTCGGCCGCGAGTACCTCGGCGAGTTCGGTGGGTTCGGCGCGCCACCGGTCCGCGTCGCGTACCGCCTGCTCCACGGTGCGCACGATCTCCGGGAAGCGGATCCGGCCGTCCAGAAAGGCCTGCACCGCGACCTCGTTGGCGGCGTTGTACACGGCGGTGACGCAGCCACCCGCGGTGCCGGCTTCCCGGGCCAGTTCCACGGCTGGGAACACCGCGTTGTCCACCGGTTCGAAGGTCCAGGTGGCGGCGGTGCCGAAATCACACGGCGTGGCGGCCCCGGGTACGCGCTCCGGCCAGCCCAGCGCCAGGGCGATCGGCAGCTTCATATCGGGCGGGCTGGCCTGGGCGAGGGTGGAGCCGTCGGTGAAGGTCACCATGGAGTGCACGATCGACTGCGGGTGCACGGTGACCTCGATGCGGTCGTAGGGGATACCGAAGAGCAGATGTGTTTCGATCAGTTCCAGGCCCTTGTTGACCAGAGAGGCCGAGTTCAAGGTGTTCATCGGGCCCATGGACCAGGTCGGATGGGTTTTCGCCTCGGCGGGGTTCACCCCGTCCAGCATCTCGGTGGTCCAGCCGCGGAACGGCCCACCGGACGCGGTCAGAACCAGGGTGGCGACCTCGTCGGCCCGCCCGCCGCGCAGACACTGGGCGAGCGCCGAATGCTCCGAATCGACCGGCACCAGCTGGCCCGGACGCGCTGCCCGGGTGACCAGCGACCCGCCCGCCACCAGCGACTCCTTGTTCGCCAGCGCCAGTGTCGCTCCGCTTTCCAGCGCGGCCAGCGTCGGCTCCAGGCCCAGGGATCCGACCAGCGCGTTGAGTACGACGTCGGCCTCGGTGCGCCGGACCAGTTCGGTCACCGCGCCCGGGCCGGTCAACGGGACTCCCAGTCCGGCCCCCGCGACCGGGTCGGCCACGGCCACGGCGGTCGTGCCGGTGGCGGCCATCTGCGCGGCGAGCAATTCGGTGTTCCCGCCACCCGCGGCCAGGCCGACGACTTCGAATCTGTCCGGGTTCGCGGCGATCACCTCGAGCGCCTGGGTGCCGATGGAACCGGTGCTGCCGAGCAGGAGGACTCTGCGGAGATCTGACACCTGCCCATTGTCACCGACCGTGCCCCTGCTGGCTACGACGGGCGGTCGTATGCCACGATATCGGGCAGTATCCGTTCTCTCGAGGAGGAGCGATCGTGGCCGCCACGGAAGTCGAACCCACCAGCGACAAAGCTGTCGTCACCAAGGTGGACCCCGCAGAGGTTCCGTCGGCGGCCTGGGGTTGGAGCGGGGAATCCCGCCGGACGTTCCAGGTGGCCGCGGTCGTGGTGATCATCATCCTGCTGGGCATGCTGCAGGGCAATCACCACGGCAAGGTCGAGGATCTCTACCTCATCGGATTCGCCGCCGCCCTGGCGATCCTCGTGGTCCGCGACATCCTGCTGCGCCGCAAGCCCCGGTAGTCGGCGGTTTCTCCGCAGGCCGCGCTACGGCGCGAAATACCGCGGGCTACGGCGAGGTGACGTGCCGGTGACGTACCGGTGCCGGTCGCGACTGTTGTCCATGTCTCGGCGGCCCCCTGTCGGGCCGGGACTAGACTCGGCACCGACCGGCCGGACCAGTACGAAAGTAGGCAGCCGAAAGTGACCAGCACAATCGGATTGGGGATGCCGACCGCACCGGCCGCGGTGCTCGCACCGCGGCGCAAAACCCGCCAGTTGATGGTGGGTGGTGTCGGTGTGGGCAGTGACCACCCGATCTCGGTGCAGTCGATGACGACGACCAAAACGCACGATGTGAACGCGACATTGCAGCAGATCGCGGAGCTCACCGCGTCGGGCTGCGATATCGTGCGGGTGGCGTGCCCGCGGCAGGAGGATGCCGACGCGCTACCCGTGATCGCGAAGAAATCACAGATCCCGGTGATCGCCGATATCCATTTCCAGCCGCGCTATATCTTCGCCGCCATCGATGCGGGCTGCGCGGCGGTGCGGGTGAACCCCGGCAACATCAAAGAGTTCGACGGGCGGGTCGCGGAGGTCGCCAAGGCGGCCGGTGCCGCCGGTATCCCGATCCGGATCGGGGTGAACGCCGGTTCCCTCGACAAGCGGATGATGGCCAAATACGGCAAGGCCACACCGGAAGCGCTGGTGGAGTCGGCGCTGTGGGAGGCGAGCCTGTTCGAGGAGCACGGGTTCGGCGACATCAAGATCTCGGTCAAGCACAACGACCCCGTGGTGATGGTCGAGGCGTACCGGCAGCTGGCCGCGCAGTGCGACTACCCGCTGCACCTCGGCGTCACCGAGGCGGGTCCGGCTTTCCAGGGCACCGTGAAGTCCGCGGTCGCGTTCGGCGCGCTGCTGAGCGAGGGTATCGGCGACACCATCCGGGTCTCGCTGTCCGCGCCACCGGCCGAGGAAGTGAAGGTCGGCGGGCAGATTCTGCAGTCGCTGAACCTGCGGCCCCGCAAACTCGAGATCGTGTCCTGTCCCTCCTGCGGTCGCGCGCAGGTGGATGTGTACACCCTCGCCGACGAGGTCACCGCGGGTCTGGACGGCCTGGAGGTGCCGCTGCGGGTCGCGGTCATGGGCTGTGTGGTGAACGGTCCGGGCGAGGCCCGGGAGGCCGATCTCGGTGTCGCCTCCGGTAACGGCAAGGGACAGATCTTCGTCAAGGGTGAAGTCGTGAAAACGGTGCCCGAGGCGCAGATCGTGGAGACCCTCATCGAAGAGGCCATGCGGATCGCCGAGGAGATGGGTGCGGACGCCGAGACCGGTCAGCCGGTCGTCAGCGTGGGCTGAGTTCCCCGCGCCACCGGCTCGCCGGCGCGGCGAGCCGGTCGGCGCTGCCCGCTCCGTCCGCGCCGCGCGGACGCTTTCCGGATATTCGTACCGTCGCGGTGCGGTTCATGGCAGGCTGTTGTAGGTGCGGAGTCTGCTGGAGCCGACCCGGCGCGCGAAATACGTTCCCGCGCGTCAGCTCGCCAAGCGGGACCTTGCCCAGGTACTCCGGGTCCTCGACGATGACCCGGTGGCCACCTGCATGGTCGCCGCCCGGTTACAGGAATACGGTCTGGACAACCGGTGCGGCCAGGGTGAGCTGTGGAGTCACGGCGGCCCGTCGGAATCACTGTGCTTCTCCGGAGTGAATCTCATCCCGCTGCGCGGCGGCCGTGAGGCGCTGCGCGCCTTCGCCGACCGGGCCATCCGGTGGCCCCGGATGTGCTCATCGGTGGTCGGCAGGCAGGAACTCGCGCTGCCGCTGTGGGAGATGCTCGCCGACCATTGGGGTCCGGAACGAGAGGTCCGCGGCGCGCAGCCGCTGCTGGCACTCACCGATACCGCCGTATCGGCCGCCGACCCGCAGGTGCGCCCGGTCCGTCCCGAAGAACTCGACCGGTATCTCGCGGCGGCGATCGCGATGTTCATCGAGGAGGTCGGGATCGATCCCCGGGCCGGTGACGGGGGCCGCGGCTATCGGCGCCGCGTGGCCGGACTGATCGAGGCCGGCCGGGCCTGGGCGCGGTTCGAGGACGGCGAGGTGGTGTTCAAGGCGGAGGTGGGTGCGCAGTCCCGGCGTACCGGGCAGATCCAGGGCGTCTGGGTGCATCCGGAACACCGGGGGCAGGGCCTGGGGACAGCGGGTACGGCGGCGGTGGCGAATTCGGTCGTCGCTTCGGGACGTACCGCCAGCCTGTACGTCAACGACTACAACGAAGTGGCCAGGCGGGCCTATCGGGCGGTCGGGTTCCGGCAGATCGCCACATTCGCCACGGTCCTGCTCGACTGATCCCGTTCGGATCCGGTGTGCCGCAGGTGATCACCGGCTCCGGTCGCCTACCATCGGCTCCGATGACGATCCGGTCGGTACTCGTGATCGCGGTCGCGGCGCTCGCATTCGCCGTGACCGGTTGTGCGGCGGGCTCCTCCGGGCCGATCACCGCCGCGGACGGTTTTCTCGGTGCGTTCACCGCGCGTGATATCGAGGCGGCCGCCGATCGGACCACCCGGCCCGAAAAAGCTTTCGCCGCATTGACTTCGGCGTGGGACGAACTGGGTGCCGAAGAGCTGCATGCCGACACCGGCGCCGCCCGCATCACCGGTGACACCGCCACTGTCGATTACACCTACGAATGGCGGTTGCCCGGCGGCCGCACGTGGACCTATTCGGGGCAGTTACCGATGGTGCGTACCGGCGGTGCCTGGACGGTGCGCTGGAGCGGCGCGGCCGTGCATCCGCGCCTCGGCGATACCCAGACCATGGCGTTGTCGATACAGCCCGCGCCGCGGGCCCGGGTCAACGAACAGTCCGGTAGCGATGTCCTGGTTCCGGGCACCGTCTCGCGGGTGACCTTCGATGCCGCCGACAGTGCCGACCCGCGGCGGGTGGCGACAGCGCTGTCCCGGGCACTGGCCGATATCGACGAGCGGCTCACCCCGGAGCGGATCCTGGATTCCGCGCGCGCCGCCGACGGCGTGTACACGGTGATCGTGCTGACCGAGGTCGAGTTCGGCCGGGCCGCTCCTCGGCTGATCGGGCTCCCGGGCGTGCGCGTGACCCAGGAGTGGGATATGGCGCCCACCGACCGGAAATTTGCCCCCGATCTGATGACCCAGGTCCGGCAGGCGGTGATCGACGATGTCGACGGCCGGTCGGGCTGGCGGGTGGTGGCCCGCAATGCCGGCGGTGCCGAGACCGGAGTGCTGCACGAGGTGGCGGCGCAACCGGCGCCGTCCTTCGCGCTGAGCGTGGACCGCCACATCCAGAACGCGGCGCAGCGCGCGGTCGACGGGCGCCGGGAACAGGCCATGATGGTGGTGATCGAGCCCTCGACCGGCGGCATTCTCGCGGTGGCGCAGAACGCGGCCGCCGACCGGGACGGGCCGGTGGCCACCATCGGTCAGTACCCGCCCGGGTCGGTGTTCAAAACGGTGACCGCGGCCGCCGCGATGAGCGAGGGTATCGCGACACCCGATACTGTCGTCTCCTGTCCCAGCGCGGTCACCATCGGCGAGCGGATGATTCCGAATTACAACGGATTCTCCGTCGGCGACGTACCCATGACTACCGCGTACGCGCGGTCGTGCAATACCTCGTTCGCCCGATTGGCCAGTGAGTTGCCGGAATCCGCTCTCACGGACAGCGCGGCGGCTTTCGGTATCGGACCGGATTACACGGTGGCGGGCCTGCCGACTTTTTCCGGATCGGTGCCCGCGGCCGCCGACCGCACCCAGCGCACCGAGGACGGGATCGGTCAGGGACGGGTGGTGGTGAGTCCTTTCGGTATGGCCCTCCTGGCCGCGGCCGTCGCCTCGGGTTCGGCGCCGACCCCCTACTTGATCGCGGGACAGGAGACGGTGGTCGACGGTCCGCGGCCCGCCCTCACCGCGGAGGTGGTGCGCGGGCTGCGGGCGATGATGCGGCAGGTGGTCGTCGCGGGCACCGCGGACCGGATCGCCGATCAGGGGGAGGTGTTCGGCAAGACCGGCGAAGCGGAAGTGGAGGGAGGTTCGCATTCCTGGTTCGTCGGGTACCGGGGCGATATCGCCTTCGCGACATTGCTGGTCAGAGGCGGAAGTTCGGATAACGCGGTGGCGGTGACGCGGGATATGCTGGCGGCGCTGCCACCGGGGTACTGATACCGCTCGTTACCCGGGGCCCGTCACTGTCCGGCGGACCCGGTTTCCGGCCCGGTCAAATAACGGTGACCGATATCGGTGATGCGGGTATCGGTGGTCACCGAATCGCTGACCCGGGCCGGTGCGACGACCGATACGGTCCGGTCGGCGACCGGTGCGGACGAAGCGGTATCGGTGCCCAGGATCTCGACGACCCCGGTACCCCCCAGGATCAATCCGGCAGTGACGAAAGCAACGGCGGAACGCTTCATTTCCGGCTCCCTCCGATTCAGAGGTTCGACAGACAGCGAGCTCGGAGTGCTGCTGGCGACCGGGCTCTGCGGAAGAGTTATCTGATGATTTGCTGCTCAGGCCAACCTAAGCGGGGAGTACCCAGCGAGACAAGGCGGAAAGGTCGATTAAATCGATGACGAGCAAATCGTGACCCGGGTCACGTTATCCGTGATCCACTCGTTACGTTCCATTCAGATTTTGTGCAGACTGGCCGCGAGGTGATCCTGTAACGGAAGTCCGACCGCACCCATCTGCAGGGTGTAGTCGATGACGCCGCCGTGCATGTGAACGGTCCGGCCGATGGCTGTCACCGATTTGGCCGTGCTGCTCAGACCGATCGCTGTCGACTCCAGTTCCAGGCGCAGTTCGTCGTCGCCGAGCGTGAGTTTTCCCTCGCAGATCTCGGTGATCCCGGTGGGATGGGAGAGGATGAGTTCCACCCGGTCGGGGCCGGGACAGCGCAGATATCCGGCCTCCACATGGAGCGGACGGTTGTCGTCGGCGTGCCGGGTGCGCTGCCGATAGGTCAGGAACGGCCGGCCCAGATGCCCGAAGGTGATCTCCTCCAGATAACCGAAGGGTTCGATCGTCGGGTAGTCGCCCTGGCCGCGCCCACGCCAGGTGCCGAGCAAACCGGCCAGCGGGGCGATAGCGGGATGCGGGGCGGGTGTCTGCGGTTCGGCCACGGCCCACAAGCGTAGACCCTCGGTCGGTCCTTGCCGTACTCGTGCCCGGTCCGCGCGCCGGATCTGCCGCTACTTGTTGCGGCGACGGCCGAACGGCCAGAAGGAGCGGGTGCGCCGCCGGGGCAGCGCCGCGTAGACCATGGTCATCTCGGCGAAGACCCCGGCCTCGCGTTCCCGGTCGGGGCCGAAATCATCGCGGCCCAGGATCTGCGTGATCGATCCGGGGGCGATCGTGGCGAGAGCGTCGAGCAGTGAGGCGTTGAGCGCACCCAGCGAGATACGGGTGGTGTCGGGGTCCTCGGCACCCGGGCCGCCGTGACCCAGCAGCATATGGCCGATCGCGTGCAGCACGATGTGGTCGGCGTTACGGCCGGAGGCCGACGCGTCGTAGACGATGATGTCGTCGTTCTTACGCGCGATCCAGAGGCCGTTGCCGTTGCACCCCAGATCGGCCAGCGCCGACCGGTGGGCCGGCTGTAACGAGATCGGCCGCTTCCGGTGCGCGGCCACCTCGGCGAGGTAGGCATTGAGGTCCCACGGGCTGGGCAGGGGCACCGACCCAGCCGCATCGCCGAACCTGGCGTCCATGCTTGTCATCGGCCAATACGTTACCGACCGCGCGTCGACTCGTCACTTCCGCGAATTCTCGCGCACCGCTGGGAAACCGGCGACCTGGGCGGAAGACGCGGCAGGTGCTCAGATATCGACCCCCGGGCCCAGGGGCCGGACATTGTGCGGTTTGTTCCACAGCGCGGTGAATGCCCAGAGCACGACGCCGACGACCAGCAGCACCCCGGCGATGGCGTACTGCTGGGGGTTGCGGTCGGTGAAGGGGGTGGCCAGATACGCGCAGCACACCGCGCCGAGTACGGGTAGCGGTGTCGGGGTGCGGAAGTGCTCATGGGCCACCCGGTCGCGCCGGAGCACGAGAACCGCGATGTTGACGATGGTGAACACCACGAGCAGCAGCAGTGCGGTGGTGCCACCGAGCTCGGGCACCTGGTCGACGAAGGTGAGCAGGCCGAAGGCCAGCAGGGTGGTGAACAGGATCGCGATATAGGGGGTACGCCGGCGCTGGTCCACCCGGCCCAGCACGCGGGGGATCACCTTGTGCTTGGCCATGCCGTACAGCAGCCGACTGGCCATCAGCATATTGATGAGGGCCGAATTGGCTACCGCGAACATCGTGATGAAGGCGAAGATCTGGGTGGGGAACCCGGGTGCTCCGATCTCCACCACCTGCAGCAGCGGGGTATCGCCCTCGGCGAGTTCGTCCGGTGGGACCAGCGCCACCGCGGTGATCGAGACCATCACATAGATCGCCCCGGTGATCAGCAACCCGGTGAGCAGGATCCTGGGAAAGATTCTGTTGGGCTCTTTGGTCTCCTCGGCCATGTTGACCGAGTCCTCGAAGCCGACCATGGCGTAGAAGGCCAGTGTGGTCGCCGCGATGACGCCCCCGAACGCGGTGCGGTCACCGGTGTCGAATTCGATGATCCGGCCGAAGTCGCCGTTGCCGACTCCCAGGGCCCAGAGTCCGATGCACACCACGATCAGCAGACCGGACAGTTCCACACAGGTGAGCAGAACATTGGCCTTGACGCTCTCCCCGACGCCGCGCAGGTTGATCGCGGCGACCGCTGCCATGAAGGCCAGCGCGATCACGGTGAGCAGTGGCCCCTTGCCGTCGAATTCGAAGGCTTCGGCGAAATTCGCCGCGAAGGCCTTGGCCGCGGTCGCGGCGGAGGTGATACCTGAACTCATCACCGCGAACGTCACCATGAAGGTGACGAAATGGATCCCGAACGCCTTGTGGGTGTAGAGCGCGGCGCCGGCGGCCTGGGGATATTTGGTGACCAGTTCCAGATAGCTGAGTCCGGTGACCATCGCGACCCCGAAGGCGACCAGGAACGGGATCCACACCGCCCCGCCGACCTCTCCGGCCACCCGGCCGGTGAGTGCGTAGATACCGGTACCGAGAATATCGCCGACGATGAACAGCAACAGCAGCCACGGGCCCATGACCCGTTTCAACTCCGGTTGCTGTGCCGGATCGCTCCGGTCGGTGACGTCTGCCAAGAGAACCCCTCATCTCCGCAGTAGCCGTGCGAACCCTGAATCGGACAGTTCCGATCTGGGTACCCACTCGGTGTGGCCCGGACTCCTCGTTCACGGGCTGTTCACGAGGTCAGGCCAGAGCTTCGGCCGCCGCGGCCGCGTCGGCGATCACGACCGCGGAATCGCGGGGACTCAGGGCCATCGCCCGCAATTGGTCGAACATGACACCGAATCGCCGGATCTCGGTATGTCCTTCGATGAGGGCGTCGCCGGAGATGCCCTCGACATAGACGAGCTCGGGATCGGTCGGGTCGGGGAAGTCCAGAATCGTGAAGGACCCGGCCATGCCCGGGTGCGCGCCCGCGTCGAAGGGCAGGATCTGCAGGATCACGTTCTTGCGTTTGGTCGCCTCACCCAGCCGGCGCAGCTGACCGCTCATGACCTCCGGGCCCCCGACCATCCGGCGGATCGCGGCCTCGTCGAGTACCACCCACAGTTCCAGCGGCTCGTCCTTGGCCAGTACCGCCGCCCGGTCCATCCGGGCGCGGGCCCGCCGCTCCAGATCCGACGCCTCCAATTTCGGCATGCACGTGTCGATTACGGCCATGGCGTACTGCTCGGTCTGCAACAGGCCGGGAATGAAGGAGGTCTGATAGTGCCGGGCCGACAACGCCACCGATTCGAAATTGATGTACGCGGCGTACACCTCCGACAGACTGGCCTCATAGGGCCGCGACATCCCGGGTTTCTGCGCGTCCGACAGCAACTCCAGCGCCTCCTGCCGGCGCGCCTCGTCCACGTCGTAGAGGTCGAGCATGGTCATCAGGGTGCGGCGCTGGGGCCGGGCCTGGGCGGTCTCGATGCGGTACAGCGTGGTCACATTGATGCCGGTCCGCGCGCTGACGTCCTCCTTGCTCAGCTTCGCGTCGTCGCGCATCTCCAGCAGCAGCACCGAGAGCCGGCGCAGGCCCGCCGTGAGGACGGTGCGTTTGCCTGCCATGTCATCCCTTTCCCTCGCGCCCGGCGCGGCCCGCCGACCACGATCCTCGCCCGCCGCGCCCTCTGTCGAGCAACAATAACGAGGAAAGACCGGAAGTGGGGTGAGCAGTGGTCACGAATCGGTGCTCATGGCGTGATCTCGCGGCGCAGCACCTTTCCGGTCGCGTTGCGCGGCAGTGGGGTCGCGGTGAGCGTCCAGCGTTCGGGGACCTTGAAGTACGCGAGCCGCTCGGCGACGAACGCGCGCAGTTCGCCGGCGTCGAAGGTGTCCGGATCGTCGGTCACCACCACCGCCGCGACCCGCTGTCCCAGATCGTCGTCGGGCACACCGAGGACCGCCGATTCCCGGACCGCGGGATGTTCGTCGAGGACGTTCTCGATTTCGGTGGGGTACACGTTCTCTCCGCCACGCAGGATCAGATCGGTACGGCGCCCGGCCATTCGGAGGCGGCCGTCGGCCAGTGTCCCGAAATCGCCTGTTCGCAACCATCGTTCGCCGTCGATCGCCGCGGCGGTGGCCACCTCGTCCCGCCAGTAGCCGAGCATGACGTACGGGCTGCGCACCCAGATCTCGCCTTCGGTCCCCTCGGCCACCGGAGTTCCGGCGGGATCGCGGATCTCCACGGAGACACCGAGAATCGGCCGCCCGACGGTCTCCGGGTCGGCGGCGAGTTCGGCGGGTGTCGCGACCGTGGCGGCGGTACCGCTTTCGGTGAGGCCGTAACTGGTGGTGAGTGCGATTCCGGTGCCGGGCAGCCGGGCGCGCAGTCGCTGCTGGAAGGCCGGTGAGGACGGGGCGGCGTTGAGGGACAGCGCGGTGAGTGCCGACAGGTCGTAGCCGGCCGGATCGTGTTCCAGCAGCCGGGCGGCCAGAGTCGGCACGGCGCCCCAGTTGGTCACGCGCTCCCGCGCCATCAGCGAGAGCACCCGGTCGGCCGCGAAAGCGCCGGTGTGCACGATCACCGCCGCACCTGTCGCGAGCCGGGGGACGACCAGATTGTGCAGGCTGGCGATATGGAACAGGGGGGAGGTGAGCAGGAACCGCTTATCGCTCGGCTCGCGGTGCGCGCGGCCGGCCAGGGCCGCGCCGAGCGCGTCGGTGTAGCGGTGGTAGTCGGCGATCGCGATGAGGTTGCGGTGAGTGTGCACCACCCCTTTGGGGCGGCCGGTGGTTCCGCTGGTGTAGAGCACGACGGCCGGATCGTCCTCGTCGACCGGTATCACCGGGGCCCGGCCCCGATGGTCGGCGATCAGCCGGGGCAGGTCCGCAGTGGTGAGCACGGGCACTCCGTGGCCCGCGGCGAGGGCGGCACGGGGGTCGTCGGCGACGACGATCGCCGGTTCGGTGTGCCGGATACCGAATTCGACCTCCGGTGCGGCCCACCACGCGTTGTACGCGACCGCGACCGCGCCCAGGCATTGCGCCGCCCAGAAGGCGATCACCCATTCGGGGCCGTTGGCGGCCAGGATGCCGATCCGGTCGCCGCGGCCGACGCCGTACCGGCCGGCCAGCGCGCGGGCCAGCGCCTGGGCGTCGGCGGCATGCTCGGTGAACGAGATCCGCCGGTCGACGGTGACCAGGTAGTCACGTTCACCCCAGGCCTGTGAGTGGTCGAGCAGTTCGCGCAGCGAGCGGTGCCGGTGGCGCCGGACGGCGAGCGGGGCGCCGAGCACTGTCTCGGTGGACAGTTCGAACGGTCCACCGGGGCCGGTGAGCTCGGCGGCCACCTGCGTGGCTCGGGGGTCGGGGGCACTGCTCATGGGTCCACATCCTTGTCGGCGACTGTCCTCGGAATCCATACCGCACAGCGCGGGCGCGACGGTGACCGGCCGTCGTGGCCGGGTGTCCGAGGTTCTCCTCGCATCGGCGAATGGCCCGGGTTCCAGAGCATCCGGACGCGACGGCAAACAGGCGGCAAACGACGCAGGGTGTTCGACCTGCCTCCCGGGTGTAAGGCCGGATGGCCGCCGCGGGTTTCGGTGTGACCGGGTGTCGGCGCCGTGGAATAAGGCCGGTGACGGCGGGCGATGGGGCCGGGGGGCGTTGTGTCACAGGACCATAGGGATCGGTATGGTTCCCGGTGTGCGCCGCACCCAGATCTCGGCAGGGTTGCGATGTGGTCGCATAACGCGTCGTCGCGCCTGGTCCTGGGTGTGTTCCGGGTATGGTTCGCGGCGGCGGGGATTCGGACCGCCGACGGGAAGGGTCTTGGCGGGTACGCGTTTTCGGCGGGACCGCTTACGGGTTCCGCGGAAAGGATCGTTAGGCTCGCGCATGACGCTGTTCGCAACATTGCGTACCGAAGTCTTGTGTTCTTGCATATGTAAGAGCATGATCCAGCTAGCCTTGTTGTGAACAACGATCCGATGTCCGGGATTACCGAATCGAGAGCCGATCATGTTGGTACAGAGTGTGATGGTGCCGGGTGAGTTCGAGGGGTGCGGATGAGCGCACCCACTCTGGGAACCCTGCCGACTGCGCCACAACTGCTGTGCGCCTTTCAAGGGCGGCGGATCCAGGAGCGTGTGCTGTTGCGTTTCGCGCACGCACTGGTCGAACTGCACAAGCGCCGCGCGCAGGTTCGAGATATGGCGCAGATAGCGGAAATCGATTGTCGCAGAACAGAACTCGTCGACGATATCAACGACTGGATCACCCGTAAGATGCCGCAGCACCGCAACGGCGCCTCACTGCACACCGAAAGCCTCGGCGCGGTGATCGACCGGATGGCGTTCAGCTGGGTGGCCGCGAATCAGGCGATCGAGGCCGACGGGGTGCGCAGCGACCGGACGCACCGGCACTGGTACCACCTCGCCGAACTGGTCGACGGGTACACCGATTTGATCGCCGAGGTGGCGGGCGGGCGCCGGCGGCTGCCGGTGCAGTAGGGTTCGGCGGATCACCGCCACGTTCAGTCCGCTGAACGTCGTCGAACCTCCGAGTTGGACACGCGAAAGACCGCAGATTGTCGAATGGTCTAGACCTGATGGAACCGTATGGCGAATGCCCGGTTACCGCATCGGTACAGGCCAATTGGAGGTAGTTTCTGCCATGAGGCAGACCGAAGGGGTCGTAGGCGCCGGGACGGCGCGCGAAGACCTCGGCACAGAGGCAGCCGCGGTGCCGGGAATCACCGCCCTGTCGAAGGTATACCGGGTCCGGGCCGAACTGGACACGATGCTCGGCGAGCTACGCCCCGGCGACCGGGTGCCCGCCGAACGGGAACTGGCCGGACGTTTCGGGGTCGCCCGGGAAACCGTCCGTCACGCCCTGCGGGATCTCGCGGTGGAGGGCCGCATCCGCAGGCAGGGCCGCGGGACCGTGCTGGCCCGCCCGAAGGTGGTGCGGCCGCTGGCGCCCGAACCCACCGTCGAGGACGGATCCGGGGTGGTGCGCAGCCTGCTCTCCTGGGAGGACACCGAGGCCGACGCCGAGATCGCCCGGGACCTGGAACTTCCGCTGCATACCCCGATCATGACATTGGAACGCCTGCTGCACGCCGACGGCGAACCGATCGCGCTGGAACGTATCGATCTCTCGCTGGATCGTTTCGGCTGGCTGCGCGCGGGTTTCGATCCGCTCGGCTCGCTGTCGGCAACGATCGGCAGTTCCGGTGTCGAATACGGCGGCGCCACCGAACGTATCGAGACCGTGCTCGCCGCGCCCCGGGAAGCCGGTCTGCTCGGCTGCCGGCCCGCGGTCCCGCTGATCCGGGTGGTGCGCCGCGGGGTGGACACCCAGGGCCGTCCGATCGAACGGGTCGCCGCCCTCTATCGGGGTGACCGGGTCGCGTTCGAGGTCCGTACGGGCGGCCGCATCCGCTGAGCCGGAGCCGGCGCGGGCGTGCGGCACCGTCCGGGACCGTTCCCGGCGACCGCCCGGCCTGCGCCGACTACTCTGGAGCGCATGTCCGTGCGTACCCGCCAGCCGCTGCTTCCAGGAACCCCCACTCCGATCCGTGAGGTCCCGCGTGGGATCGAACGGCCGGAGTACGTCTGGAAGAAAACGGCCAAGGAGGGTTCCGAACCCTGGGTGCAGACCCCCGAGACCATCGAGAAGATGCGAATCGCCGGGCAGATCGCCGCCCGGGCGCTGTCCGAGGCGGGCAAGGCGGTCGCCCCGGGTGTCACCACCGACGAGCTCGACCGGATCGCCCACGAATACATGTGCGATCACGGCGCCTACCCCTCGACGCTCGGGTACAAGGGCTTTCCGAAATCGTGCTGCACCTCGCTCAACGAGGTGATCTGCCACGGTATCCCGGACAGCACCGTGGTTCAGGACGGTGACATCGTCAATATCGATGTCACCGCCTATATCCACGGCGTGCACGGTGACACCAACGCCACCTTTCTCGCCGGTGACGTCGACGAAGAGGTGAAACTTCTGGTGGAGCGCACCGAAGAGGCGACCGCGCGGGCCATCAAAGCGGTGCGTCCCGGGCGGGCGCTGAACGTGATCGGCCGGGTGATCGAGTCCTACGCGAACCGTTTCGGCTACGGCGTCGTCCGGGATTTCACCGGGCACGGGGTCGGGCCGACCTTCCACAGTGGCCTGGTGATCCTGCACTACGACCAGCCCGCGGTCGAATCGGTGATCGAACCGGGAATGACGTTCACCATCGAACCCATGATCAACCTGGGCGGTATCGACTACGAGATCTGGGACGACGGCTGGACCGTGGTCACCAAGGACCGCAAGTGGACGGCTCAGTTCGAGCACACCCTGGTGGTCACCGAGACCGGCGCCGAAATCCTCACTCTGCCGTGAGCCGGCCCGGCGGGGCGCTGCTGATCGCCGGGACGACCTCCGACGCGGGCAAGAGCGTGGTGGTCGCCGGTATCTGCCGGATGCTGCGGCGGCGTGGTGTGCGGGTGGCGCCGTTCAAGGCGCAGAACATGTCGAACAACTCCGTGGTCACCCTGGACGGCGGGGAGATCGGCCGGGCGCAGGCGCTGCAGGCCCGGGCGTGCGGGCTGGAACCGAGCGTGCGGTTCAATCCGATCCTGCTGAAACCCGGCAGCGACCGGCGTTCCCAGCTGGTGGTGCGCGGCCGGGTGGTGGACACGGTAGGGGCCGCGGACTATTTCACTCATCGCACCCGGTTGCGTGAGGTGGTGGCCGCCGAACTCGCCGCGCTGCGCGCGGAGTTCGATGTGGTGATCTGTGAGGGGGCGGGCTCGCCCGCCGAGATCAACCTGCGTGCCACCGATCTGGCGAATATGGGTCTCGCCCGGGCCGCGGACTTACCGGTGCTCGTGGTCGGCGATATCGACCGGGGCGGGGTGCTGGCACACCTCTTCGGCACGCTCGCGGTGCTGGAACCCGAGGATCAACGGCTGATCGCCGGCTTCGTGATCAACAAGTTCCGCGGCGATGTGGAGCTGCTGCGGCCGGGCCTGGACCAGCTGACCGCGCGTACCGGACGCCCGACGCTCGGCGTGCTGCCGTACTGCGACGAGCTGTGGCTCGACGCCGAGGATTCGCTGGGGACCGTCGCCGGTGCCGCGGTGGGCCGCACCGCCGCCCCGATCGGCAGCGAATGGCTCACCGTCGCCGCCGTGCGCTTGCCGCGGATATCGAACTCGACCGACGTGGAGGCGCTGGCCTGCGAGCCCGGCGTCACGGTGCGCTGGGTGAGCGACCCGTCGGCACTGGTGGACGCCGACCTGGTCGTTCTGCCCGGGAGCAAGGCCACCGTGGATGATCTGGCCTGGCTGCGGCGTACCGGTATCGCCGAGGTGCTGACCCGCCGGGCCGCGGCAGGCGGGCCGATCCTCGGTATCTGCGGCGGTTACCAGATGCTGGGCCGCCGGATCGTGGACACCGTGGAATCGGGCGCGGGGGAGGTGGCCGGGCTGGGACTGCTCGATATGGATATCGAATTCGGCCGGCAGAAGGTGCTGCGCCGTACGACAGCGGCCGGCGCTCGGAATGCGGGGGAGACGACAGCGGCCGGATACGAGATCCATCACGGTCGGGTCCGGCGTACCGCCGAACAGCCGTGGCTGTATGTCACCGGCTGGGCGGAGGCGGCCGACGGTGCCGGCCCGGTGACCGGGGAGCGCGTCCCGGAGGGCGGGGTGCGGGGAGCGGTCTGGGGCACCCATCTGCACGGGCTCCTGGAATCCGACGAATTCCGGCGGGGCTGGCTCACCGAGGTCGCCCGGTGTGCCGGGCGCACCGGGTTCACGGTGGCTCCCGGCACCCGGGTGGCGGCGGTGCGCGCCGCGCAACTGGACCTGCTCGCCGATCTGGTGTCCGCGCATCTCGACATCGCCGGGCTGGACCGGCTCCTCGCCGAGGGTGTTCCCGCCGGGCTGCCGAGTGTCGGGTCCACGCTGGAAGCGCTGTCGGGGGCGGGCTGATCGCCGCGGCGGATCCGGCGTCACGATCTCGGCGCGGTCGACCCGGTCGACCCCACAGCGGGGGCGGGCGGTGTAGCGTCAACCGGCATGGAATCTCGGCGCATCGCGGTCGGTGACCGGGACTGGACGGTGCGGGTGGACGGGCCGGTGACCCAGCACAGCGTGCTGCTGCTCCCCGATTCCGGTGATCCCCCGGACGTCTACGACCGGGTGTGCACACGGCTGCACAGTTCCGATCTGCGGACCATCGTGTTCGAAACGGCCGAGGGACTCGACACCGCCGGGGTGTACGCGGCCCTCGACGAGATCGGCGTGCCCTGGGTCAATGTGGCCGGCCGGGGCACCGGTGCCAGTGTGGCCTGGGAAGTCTGCGCGAAGGGTTTCGGCCGCTTCGTGAGCCTGGTGGTCGCCGATCGCGGACATCCGGCCGTACCCGACGAGGACGGGGGGGTGCTCGACGCCGGCTGTCCGGCGGTCGAACTGCCCACCACCGTGCTGGTGACCAAACGGCTGCCGCGTCCGGTGGCCGATAGTTCCGGCCGCCACGTGTACGGCGAGTTCCGGGTGGTGGGCATCGACGTCGACAATATCGCCACCGAAGCCGATCAGCAGTTCGCGACCGAGATCGTGCTGCGGACCAGTATGTGGTGACTCAGGCCGGCCGGGCGGCCAGCCAGTCGAGCCAGTTGTCCAGTTCCCGGAAGGCCTCGGTCCGCGGGCCCTCGGCGGACAGGAACACATCGTGGCGGGCGCCGTCGATCGGGACGATATTGGTGCGGTCGCCCAGGCAGCCCGCCCAGCGCTGGATCTGCGCGACGTCGAGGACCGCGTCCGCGACGTCCACCGCGGGCCCGTATTCGCGGGCGAATTCGGTGAGCTTGGAGCGCAGCAGCAGCGCGGGCACCCCGATGTCCAGGCCCCGGTGCAGCCGCGCCTGCCCCAGCCGGATCGCGCGCAACCACCCGGCCCGCACCGGGAAACCGTGCCGCGGCTTCCAGTCCAGGTCGTAGTCCCATTCCCCGGCCAGGCTGTGGTGCAGGCTGTCGCCGTAGGCGCTGGATTTGCCCAGCGGCAGCGCCGACTTCGCCCGGAAACGGCCCACCGTGTTGATGAGTTGCGTGCCCACGGTGCGCACGTAGGCCGGGCCCTGCAGGTCGAACCACGGGCTGTTCAGCACCAGCCCGCTGATACCGGCGGCCGCCGTGCCTCCGGCGCGTTGCCGCCGGTCCAGCCACAGCGAGGTCACCAGACCGCCGGTCGAATGCGCCACCACCAGCATGTTCGCCTCGGTCTCGGTGGCGATCAGCCGGAGCGAATCGTCGAGTTCCCGGTCGTAGAGGGCGAGGTCGCTGATGAAGTGGGGGGTCTGGCCGGGCTGGAGCGAACGGCCACATTTGCGCAGGTCCAGTGCGTAGAACCGGTGCCCGCGCGCGGTGAAGTGCTCGGCGACGTGCCGCTGGAAGAAATAGTCGGTGAAGCCGTGCACGTACAGCACCGCGTCGGCGGTGCCCACCGCGTCGGCCGCGGGTAGATGCCGGACCAGGGTGGCGACGATATCCCCCTCGCCGTCGGGATCGGGCCCCAGTTCCAGGGTGCGGTATTCGTACCCGTCACCGAGGACATCCGGCTGCCAGTCGGCGGCCCGGCCGAGGGCGCCGATACCCGCCACGGAATCGTTCGTCACGGTCTCCAATCTAGGCGACCGATGAGTAGCAACGGCAGGCCCGCAGGTGACGGGGAGGAGGAATCTACGTCACAATCGCCGCCCTGGCTGCGGATTCCGCGCGTGTCGAGGTGCACAATTGGCAATAGTGAACGATGGGTAACCTACATTCGGCCGAGCCCGGCGGGCTCACCATCGCCACCTGTACACAACTGCACAAGCGCCCGTGCCCCAGCGGGCCGCATCCACGGATGTGCGCCCCGCGCATCAGGACAAGGAAGTCGAACACCCGTGCCGAACGCTGCCCAGACTGAAAAGACCGATGTAGTCCTCATCGGTGCCGGCATCATGAGCGCCACTCTCGGCGCGCTGCTGCGTCAGCTGCAGCCGGACTGGTCGATCTCGGTGTTCGAACGGCTGGACGCCGCCGCGGCCGAGAGCAGTGATCCGTGGAACAACGCCGGTACCGGGCATTCGGCCCTGTGTGAGCTCAATTACAGCCCGCAGAAGCCGGACGGTTCGGTCGATATCGGCAAGGCCGTCGATATCAACGAGCGGTTCCAGGTCTCCCGCCAGTTCTGGGCCTACGCGGTGGAGAACGGGATCCTGGGCGATCCCTCCCGCTTCATCAACCCCATCCCGCACGTGAGCTTCGTGCACGGCGCCGCCGATGTGGAGTACCTGCGCAAGCGGTACGAGGCGCTTTCCCGGCATCCGTTGTTCGCCGGGATGGAGTACATCGACAGCCCCGACGAGTTCTCCCGCCGGCTGCCGCTGATGGCCCGCGGCCGCGATTTCTCCGACCCCATCGCCCTCAACTGGTCCGACGGCGGCACCGATATCGATTTCGGTTCGCTCACCAAGGAACTGCTCGCCCATATCGGGGCCACTGGCGGGGAGATCGGTTTCGGTAACGAGGTTCGTAACCTGTCCAAGCAGAAGGACGGCAGCTGGAAGGTCACGGTGCGCAACACCCGCACCGGGCGAACCCGCACGCTGATCAGCAAGTTCGTCTTCGTCGGGGCCGGCGGCGGGGCGCTGCCGCTGCTGCAGAAGGCGGGGATCAAGGAGATCCGTGGTTTCGCGGGCTTCCCGGTCTCGGGTCAGTTCCTGCGGTGCACCAATCCCGAACTGATCGCGAAGCACGGAGCCAAGGTGTACGGCAAGGCGGCGGTCGGTGCGCCGCCGATGTCGGTGCCGCATCTGGACACCCGCGTCATCAAGGGCAGGCCCGGCCTGCTGTTCGGCCCCTATGCCGGCTGGACCCCCAAGTTCCTCAAGGACGGCAGCAATGCCGACCTGTTCAAATCGATCAAACCCGGCAACCTGGCTCCGATGCTCGGTGTCGGCGTCACCGAGTTGAGCCTGGTCAAATACCTGGTCACCGAGCTGATGAAATCGCAGTCCGGCCGGGTGTACACCATGGAGGAGTTCATCCCGCGCGCCGAGGGCCGGGACTGGGAACTCATCACGGCCGGCCAGCGGGTGCAGGTGATCCGCCGTAAGGGCATCGGCGGTGTCCTCGAACTGGGTACCGCCGTCATCGCGGCGCAGGACGGTTCCATCGCCGGCCTGCTGGGCGCCTCGCCCGGTGCCTCCACCTGTGTCACCGCCATGCTGGACGTCCTGGAACGCTGCTTCCCGGCCGAGTACGAGCAGTGGACGCCCAAGCTGAAGGAAATGGTTCCGTCGCTGGGTGTGAAACTGTCGGAGAACCAGCGCCTGTTCGGCGAGGTGTGGGACTGGACGGGTAAGGCGTTGCAGCTCAACCGGTCCGATACGCGTGCCGGGGTCGCTGCCGGGGTCTGATCCGAAAGAATCGCGCGCGACGGCCCGCGGGGTGGCAACCCCGCGGGCCGCGCCGTGTCGCGGCCGCGCGCCGCGGTGTGCCCGGGGCATTCGCGTGCATCTGGCGCCGAGGTGTGATAGCAAGGCGCGATGATGTCAACGGTTGCACTCCGCCGGTCATGGGCGCAGGATCTCGATACGCCCACCCTGTACGAGTTGCTGAAGCTGCGGGTCGAAGTGTTCGTGGTCGAGCAGAAATGCGCGTACCCGGAGCTGGATGGACAGGATCTGCTGCCGGAGACCCGGCATCTGTGGCTCGACGACGAGGGCGAGGTCATCGCCACCCTGCGCCTGCTCGAAGAGCACGAGGACGGCGTCAAATCCTTCCGGATCGGGCGGTTGTGTACCGCGGTCGAGGCCCGCGGGCACGGATACACCACCCGGCTGCTGCAGGCCGCCCTCGCCGAAACCGGATCGCACACCGTCCGGCTCAACGCCCAGACCTACCTGATCGATCTCTACACCAAACACGGTTTCGAGGTCGATGGCGCGGAGTTCATCGAGGACGGCGTCGCGCACGTACCGATGCGGAGGGGATAGCCGCCGGGCCCCGTCTCGGGCAGGGGAGGGCCGGGCCGGGCGACGGCACGTTTTAGAGTGGGGCCGTGTCCTCCACCGAAACCGCCCGGCCCGCATCCCGAACGATCACCTCCGCCGCGGACGGCGGTGAGGCCGGATTCCCGTTCTCCGCGGTGGTCGGACAGGAGCGGTTGCAGCTCGCGCTGATCCTGTGCGCGGTGCATCCCGGTATCGGTGGCGTACTCGTGCGCGGCGAGAAGGGGACCGCGAAGTCCACGGCGGTGCGGGCGCTGGCGCGGCTGCTGCCGCCGGTGGTCGACGAATCGGGCGCCCGCCCGGCGCGGCTGGTGGAACTCCCGGTCGGTGCCACCGAGGACCGGGTCGTGGGCTCGCTCGATCTGGAGCGGGTCCTGCGCGACGGCGAACAGGCGTTCCGGCCCGGACTGCTCGCCGCCGCCCATCACGGTGTGCTGTACGTGGACGAGGTCAACCTGCTGCACGACCACCTGGTGGATGTGCTGCTGGACGCGGCGGCCATGGGCCGGGTGCATATCGAACGCGACGGCGTCTCGCATTCCCATCCGGCCCGGTTCGTACTGGTCGGCACCATGAATCCGGAGGAGGGCGAGCTGAGGCCGCAGCTGCTCGACCGATTCGGCCTGACCGTGGATGTGACCGCCTCCCGGGACGTGGACGTCCGGATGGCCGTGGTCCGCCGCCGTCTCGATTACGAGGCCGATCCGAACGGTTTCGCGGCCGCCTACGCCGCCGCGGACGCCGAGATCGCCGACCGTGTCCTCACCGCCCGCGACCGGCTGCCCGAGGTCGCGCTCGACGATGTGGAACTGCGGCGTATCGCCGCGGTCTGCGCCTCCTTCGACGTCGACGGTATGCGGGCGGATCTGGTGGTGGCCCGCACCGCCGCCGCCCACGCCGCCTGGTGCGGGCGCGGCAGTGTCACCGCCGACGATGTGCGCGTCGCCGCCGAGCTGGCGCTGCCGCACCGGCGCCGGCGGGACCCGTTCGACGAACCCGGGATCACCCCCGAACAGCTCGACGACGCCATGCGCGACGCGGCCGAGCAGGCCGGTGATCAGCAGAACGCGCCGGCCGACGGCGAGGCGCAGGCGTCTCGGGGCCCCGTCGATCCCGACGACGACCCGGACGGTCCCGGCGGCGGCGCCGAGGCACCCGCCGCGGACCCCGAGACGAATGAGAACTCCGGCAACCCGGGTGGCGCCGGCGGGACCGGGCAGGCGAGCGCGCCGGCCGCGGCATCGGTCCGGCCGCCGCGCTGGGAGGTGCCGGGCGTGGGCGAGGGAGCCCCCGGCCGGCGGTCCCGGGCGCAGACCCGGCAGGGTCGGGTGGTGAACTCGACCCCGGAGCCCACCGGCGGCCTGCATCTACTGGGCACGCTGCGGGCCGCGGCGCCGCATCAGCGGGCGCGCGGCCGGCGCACCGGGCCGCTGGTGCTCGCGCCCGGCGATCTGCGCGGGGCGTACCGCGAGGGACGCGAGGGCAATCTGGTGCTCTTCGTGGTCGACACCTCCGGTTCCATGGCCGCCCGCGACCGGCTGTCCGCGGTGACCGGCGCGGTGGTGACCCTGCTGCGCGACGCCTATCAGCGCCGCGACAAGGTCGCGGTGATCTCGGTGCGCGGCAGCGAGGCCGAACTGGTACTGCCGCCCACCTCCTCGATCGATATCGCCGTCCGCCGCCTGACCGGGTTGCGTACCGGCGGGAAGACTCCGCTGGCCGCGGGGTTGCGCACCGCACGCGAGGTGGTCTACCGGGAACGCGTCCGCGACCCGCAGCGCCGGCCGATGCTGGTGCTGCTCACCGACGGCCGCGCCACCGGCGGGACCGAGCCGGTGCCGCGGGCCCGCGCGGCGGCCACCCGGCTCGCCCGCGACGGTGTCACCTCCGTTGTCGTCGACTGCGAACGCGGCATGGTCCGGCTGGGTCTGGCCGCCGAACTGGCGGCCGCGCTGGGGGGCACAGCCGTCCGGCTCAGCGAATTGACCGGTGCCTCGGTGGCCGAGGTGGTCCGCGCGGGCGCCTCCGGCGGCACGCGTGCCGCCTGAACCCGGCCCCGCCCCCGGCCCGTACCGGACGAGCACGAAATCCGAACCAGAGCAGGAGAGCCCATGCCCAGAGGGGTGCCCGAGCAAGTACCCGACGACGGACTGACCACCCGGCAGCGCCGTAATCAGCCGGTGCTCGCCGTGCACACCGGTCCGGGCAAAGGTAAGTCCACCGCCGCCTTCGGCATGGCGTTGCGCGCCTGGAACCAGGGTTTCGACGTGGCGGTGTTCCAGTTCGTCAAGAGCGCCAAGTGGAAGGTCGGAGAGGAAGCGGCTTTCCGCGAACTCGGCCGGCTGCACGGCGAGACCGGTGTGGGTGGGCCGGTGCAGTGGCACAAGATGGGCGAGGGCTGGTCGTGGACTCGTAAACAGGGCACCGAAACCGATCACGCGGCCGCGGCGCTGGCCGGCTGGCAGGAGATCGCGCGGCGACTGCGTGCCGAGGAGCACCGGTTCTATGTGCTCGACGAATTCACCTACCCGCTGAAATGGGGGTGGGTGGATGTGGCCGAGGTCGTCGACACCCTGCGCGAGCGTCCGGGCAACCAGCATGTCGTCATCACCGGCCGGGACGCGCCGCCGGAACTGGTGGAGGCGGCGGACCTGGTGACCGAGATGACCAAGGTGCGCCACCCCATGGACGCGGGCCGCAAGGGGCAACGGGGTATCGAATGGTGAGCCGGCCCCGGGGTGCCGGGATCCGGTGCGCGGGCCGCCGGTGTCGCTCGACCGGGAATGCCGTGCGATGAGCGCCGCCCCGGGGATAGTGCTCGCCGCGCCGGCCTCCGGCAGCGGGAAGACCACTGTCGCCACCGGTCTCATCGGTGCGCTGCGCCGGGCCGGCCGCCGGGTGGCCCCCTTCAAGGTGGGGCCCGACTACATCGATCCCGGCTATCACGGCCTCGCCGCCGGACGCCCCGGTCGTAACCTGGATCCGGTGCTGGTCGGGCCCGACCGGATCGCCCCGCTCTTCCGTCACGGTGCCCGCGATTGCGATATCGCGGTGGTGGAAGGGGTGATGGGCCTGTTCGACGGACGGATCGACGAACAGGCCGCCGACCCCGTCGCGGAAGGCTCCACCGCCCACGTGGCGAGCCTGCTGGGCCTACCGGTGGTCCTGGTCGTGGACGCGCGCGGGCACAGCCAGAGCCTGGCCGCGCTGCTGCACGGGTTCGCCACCTTCGACTCCGGTGTGCGGCTGGGCGGGGTGGTGCTCAACCGGGTCGGTAGTGCCCGGCACGAACAGGTACTGCGCGCCGCCTGCGACCGGGTGGGCCTGCCGGTGCTCGGCGCGCTGCCCCGGCTGGCCGAACTCGAGGTCCCGTCCCGGCATCTGGGCCTCATCCCGGCGGTGGAACACGGCCTCGCGGCGAGGCGCGCGGTGGACGCGATGACCGATCTGGCCGCGCGTCATCTCGATCTGGCCGCGGTCGCGGCGCTGGCCGCGGCGCCGGAGTCCGGGCCGCGTTGGGACGCCGCCCGGGAACTCGCGGACGACGTCGCGCTGCCGGAGGGACCGGATCCGGTGATCGCGGTAGCCGGTGGGCCTGCCTTCACCTTCGGCTATGCCGAACACCGGGAACTGCTCACCGCCGCGGGTGCCCGGGTCGTGGTGATCGACCCGCTGCACGACACCCTGCCGGCCGAGGCCGCGGGGCTGGTGTTGCCGGGCGGATTTCCGGAAGAGCACGCGGGGACGTTGGCGGCCAATACCGGACTGCGTGCCGCGGTGGCGGAGCGGGCCCGGGCGGGGCTGCCCATCCACGCCGAATGCGCCGGGCTGCTGTACCTCACCCGATCCCTGGACGGTCATCCGATGGCGGGCCTGATCGACGCGGTCGCCGAGTTCGGGCCCCGCCTGACCCTGGGATACCGAGACGCGGTGGCGCTGGCCGACTCCGTGCTCTGGCGGACCGGTGAGCGGGTACGCGGCCACGAATTCCATCGGACCCGGCTGGTGGAATCCGGCGGTGCCCCGCCCGCCTGGGGCTGGCGTACCGCCGGGGAGCAGCGGCGGGAGGGTGCGGTCGTGCACCGGGTGCACGCGTCCTACCTGCACACGCACCCGGCCGGAAACCCGGGCGCCGTGGGGCGGTTCGTCGCCGCGGCACGCGTCCATCAGCGCACCCGCCCCGCCGCACGCGCACGGTGATCGGCGGAGACCGGCGGTCGGGAGCCGGCCCCGCGCCCTACCGTGCAGAACTCGCGGTCGGTCTCGGCCTGCGCCCGGATCCGTCCGCCGAGCGGATTCTCGCGGTGCTGGCGGAGGCCTTTCCCGGGCAGCGGATAGCCTGCCTCGCGACCCTGGATCGCCGGGCTGGTGAGCCGGGGCCCCGCGAAGCCGCCGCCGTACTGGGCGTGCCACTGTTCGGCTATTCCGCCGAGCGATTGGCGCGGGTGCCGGTGCCGAACCCGTCGGAGCGGGTGGCGGCCGCTCTGGGTATCCCCGGTGTGGCCGAGGCCGCCGCCCTGCTGGCCGGCGCCGGGCCGTTGCTCGTGCCGCGGCAGGTGGTCGGGGGCGTCGTGGTCGCCGCGACCGCTGCGCACGATTGATCACCGGCCCGGATGAACCCGCCACCGCTCGCCGCGTGTACACCACGACCATCGACCGGTTCGATTCCGCCGAGTTCCGTTTGCCATATCGCCGGCCGCCCGACGCCGGAGAAGATCCAGCGACTGCACCGGTAGTGGTTCGACCAGGGGTGCCGGTCGTCGTCGACCTCGACGGCTAGGGCGCCACCGACAGCAGATCCGCGAAACCGGTGGGGTCGTGCCGGCCGACGCTCGCGTGTTCGAACAGTCCCCAGCCCTCGGCGTCCCCGCAGCGGGCGTGCGCGATGTGGTCGGTGACGCCCCACGGTATCCGCCCGGCGATCGCCGGATCGGTGAGGTCGTAGCTGTTGGCCCACGACCAGTCACGGCCCTTCCACTGCCCGTGCTGCCAGTCCGGGTCGCCGCCGTAACCGCAGCCGATGTGCAGCGGTATCCCGGTGACCGTGCGGATATCGATGGTCAGCGGTTTCCCTTCGGGAGTCCGCAGTTCCAGGCTCGCGCTCTCGGGATGGCGGGTGCCCGACCGGTAGTCGATGGTGATCCGCGGCCAGCCCAGCTGTTCCACCGATCCGTCCGGGAACACCCGGACCGCATCGTTGAGGGTGCGGTAGCCGTCGGGGTTCTCCTGGATGATCACCACCACCGCGAAATCGTCGAATCGCAGCGGCACGTACAGCCACCAGAACCCACCGGCCCCTTCGGCGGCGGCCCGGCCCGGCGGTTCGGCCTCACCGACGGGCCGGATACCCCAGGAGCGGTCCCGCGTGCCGGTCCAGATCGCCGGGTCCACGGCGATGTCCTCGCCGCCGATCGCGAGCGTGCCCGCCCACGAACCGACCTGGGCGAAGCGGGAGGCGTCGAGGGTCGGACGGTTACCGGCCAGCATGACGTGCGGCTGCTCCTGCACAGCGGGGAAGGCGCCGGTCCAGGTGAGATCGAGGCCCAGGTCCTCGTGTTCGCACACCACCCGGATACGGCGCAGCGGTTCCACCACTTCGATCCGGTAACCGCCGACCGCCATGTCCAAACTCCGGTCGCTGCGTGCGTCGGAGAACCGCACGGAAGTGATCTCGTCGCCGCGGCGTACCGCGGCGTAGGCGTCGGCGACACCGAGGTTCGGATAGACCCCGAATCCGGTCACCAGCATGGTCGCACCGTCGCGGTTGTGCGCGTTGAAATAGCTGCGGTCGTAGAAGTTCCGGTCGCTGGTCGCGGCCCGGGCGATGGGCAGCGGTGCCTGATGGATCGGGTACTCGTCCAGTGGCCCCGGGGCGGTGGCCGGGGTGTGGGCGGTGGTTTCGCTCATCTCAGTCCCATCCGTAGGTGCCGTCGAGCAGGGCTTCCAGGGTGGCGCGGTGCATGATGTAGTCGTCCCGCTCCACCGGGGCGGTGTCCTCGCCCATATGGATCATCCGGCGTTTGATCCGGGCCATGACGATCGCGTGCCGCAGCGCGGCATAGGTGAGGTAGAAGTCCAGATCTTCGACGGTGTGGCCGCTGACCTTCTCGTAGTGCGCGACGACCTCGTCGCGGCGCAGGAAATCGGGGAGGCCGGGGAAGCCGAATCCGGTGGCGATGTCCTGGAAGAAGCGGTGCAGGAAGATCATCCAGGCCAGATCGAGTTCGCGCGGGCCCAGTGCGGCCATCTCCCAGTCCAATACGGCGACCGGCGAGAACCCTTCGTAGATGATATTGCCGGGCCGGGCATCACCCCAGCTGAGCACATCGGGCCCGGGATCGTCGGGGAAGTTCTGGTCCAGCCACTCGAAAGCGCGCTCGATGAGCGGGATCTCGTAGCCGTCGCCGGCCAGCGCCCAGTGGTACCAGGCCCGGTCCGATTCGATATGGCGGCGTAGCGCCGTGCCCGGCCCGTCGAGTTCGGGGAACCGTCGTGCCGGTTCGGGCAGCGCGTGGATCCGGGCCAGGACATCGAGGGTGTTGCGGGTGAGTTCGGCCCGCTCGGCGGTGGTCGCGTCGTAGAGCCAGCCCGCGAATACGTAGGGCGGATTGTCCCCCGGGATGCGGCCGGGTACCCGGTCCATCACGAAGAACGGCGCACCGCAGGCCGCACTGCCGGTTTCCAGCCAGCGCAACCGCGGTACCGGGACATCGGTGGCCGCGGCGATTTCGGTGATGACCCGGTATTGCAGTTCCAGGTCGTATTTCTCGAAGACCGGGAACGCGCCTTCCTCCGGGATCATCCGCGCGACGAAGGCGCCCCCTTCAGTGCGGCCGCCGGATTTCCAGTGCGCGTCGAAGAGCACCGAGGCGCTGGACAGGCCACCGGACAGCGGTCGCTGCAGATCACTGATGACCGGTGGTCCGTCGGCACCGACCTTGTCCCGTAACCACTCGGAGAGTTGTCCCGCCAGCGCGTCCAGATCGCGTTCGCTGGTGGTGAGCCGCATATGTTCGGTGGGGTTCACATCGTCGGGCATCGTCGTCCTCCTGACGCCATCCGGCCTCGGCGCGGAGACCGCCCGGTCTCGGCTGACACGTCACCGGGCCGCCCGCGTGCGGGAGACTGTAACGTGTTTCAGTCTTGGGTGGTGCCGATTCGGCGGAACATCGGTCTGCCGGAACATCGCGAATCGCTCCCCGTTCGCGGCCGGCCGACCATAATTCCTTCGATGGCCGGGGCGAGCCGCTCGGCCGGGTGGGAGGACCACGATGAGCGTGACGCTGTGCCGGCACGACCGCGGGCGGTTGGGCGCGGCGGCGGGATCGTCCCCGGCCCGGCAGGCCGGGAGGCTTGCGTGAAGCGGTTACGCGACGCGATCGCCGTGCTGGTGGCGGCGGCACTGCTCCTGGTGCTGGGGGCGGCGCTGCGCCCGCTGTTCATCGACGACCCGGCGGCACCGGAGGTGCTGTCCGCCACGGAGATCGGATTCGTCCAGGATATGGCCGCCCATCACCATCAGGCACTGGTGATGGTGCAGCGGCTCGATCCCGGCGTCGCCCCCGCGGTGCGGGGTCTGGCCCGGCAGATCGAGGACACCCAGCTCTCCGAGATCGGCACCCTGCTGGGCTGGTTGCGGCTGGCCGGAGCGCCGGCCGCGGGCGCGGAGCCGATGGGCTGGATGCCCGCGCGGACCCACGATCACCCCGCCGCCCACGTCCCGGCGGGGGCCGTGATGCCGGGGATGGCCACCCAGGCCGAACTCGACAGCCTGGCGGCCGCGCGGGGACGTACTGCCGCGATCCTGTTCCTGCAACTGATGCAGCGCCATCACGAGGGCGGTATCGCCATGGCCCGGGTGGCCGACGCGCTGCTCACCGAGGGGGTGGTGAAACAGGTGGCCCGGGAGATGATCACCGCGCAGACCCAGGAGTCCGGCCTGATGACCCTGCTGCTGGCGGAGCTGGAGGCGGATTCGCCGGGCTGAGCCGGAATGAACGCCCACCGGAACCGGTTGCTCGTGTGCATGAGCGCTATCTCGTTGCCCGACACCGTCAAGCAGTACATCGACGATGCCAAACTATTCGTGACCGTGGCCACCATCGGCCGTGACGGCCACCCGCATCTGACCGTCACCTGGATCGACCGGGACGGCGACGAGTTGCTCTACTCCACGACGACCGATCGCGTCCAGGGCAAGAACCTGGCCCGCGATCCGCGCATCTCGGTCCTGATCGCGCCGCCGGACAACCCGTATGTCTACGCGGAGATCCGCGGTACCGCCACCCTCACCCCGGACCCCGACATGCTCGTCGGCGACCGGATGTCGATCAAGTACACCGGCAAGCCGTACGCCGAGTTCAATCCGGCCTCGGTGGACGACGGCCCCCGGGTGGCGGTGCGGATCACGCCGACCAAGATCACCGGGAGGCTGTGACGCGCGGTCGCCGGGGTCAGGCCGCCTGGGCCTCGTCCTGGGCGTGCTGGGCCCGGGCGACCTCTTCCGCGGTGTAGCGCAGGGTCAGCGCGATCAGGCCCACAAGTAGCCCGCCGATCGCGGCCACCAGCAGGGCGAGGGTGTAGCCGTCACCGAGCGCGGTGATCTCCGCCGCCGTCATCTCGGCCGGTTTCTTGATGGTCCCGCCCTCGGACAGGGTCCGGGAGGCGGCCAGCGGGGTGAGCACGCCGATGGCGATGGGAGTCCCCAGATTCAGGAACATCTGGCCGATCGCCGACAGGGGGCCGATCTCGTCCGGTGGCACCCCGACCAGTACACACAGCGGGATGAGCACCATGGCGATACCGATGCCGAAACCGATCACCGAGAACAGCGGCAGCAGGGTGGACCAGTAGCCGACGTCCGCGTCCAGCGTCGATCCGTAACCGAGACCGGCCATCAGCACCACTGCCGCGCCGACCAGCAGCCACCGGGGCGCGATGTGCAGGGCCAGCCGGGTGGCCACCGCGCTGCCGAGGCCGACGCCGACGGTGAACGGGATGAACGAGATCCCGGCGACCAGCGGGCTGTAACCGACGACGTTCTGCACGAACAGCCCGGCGAAATACGTGGTGGCGCCCAGCACGCCGCTGGCGAGCAGGATCACCACGAAGGTGGCGACGCGGTCGCGGCTGTCGAACAGCGTCCACGGCAGCAGGGGGTTGTCCACGTGCCGTTCCGCGAAGACGAAAACCGGCAGCAGCACCGCGCCCGCGATCAGGGTGCCGTAGACCAACGGGTCATCCCAGCCGAGTTCCGGCCCCTCGGTGGCGCCCCAGACGATCAGGGCGCATGCCAGGGTGCCGAGGAACGCGCCGCGCACGTCCAGAGTGAGACGCTGATGGTGGGTATCGCGGAGCGCGACCAGCGCGCCGATCACGATGAGCACGCCGATCGGCACATTGATCAGGAAGATCCACCGCCAGCTGGCCTCGGTGAGTGCCCCGCCGATCACCAGTCCGCCGACCGAGCCCAGCGCGACCATCGAGCCGAAGATGGCGAAGGCCTGGTTGCGGACCTTGCCCGGGGCGAAGGTGCTGGCCACCAGGGCGAACGCGGTGGGCGCGGCGAGCGCGGCGCCGGTGCCCTGGAAGGCCCGCGCGGCGATGAGCATCTGCTCGCCCTGCGCCAGCCCGCACAGCATGGAGGCCAGCGTGAACAGGCCCACACCGAGGACGAACATGCGCCGGCGTCCGAACGAATCGCCGATCCGGCCGCCGAGCAGCATCAGGCCGGCGAACGGCAGCCCGTAGGCGGTGATGGTCCACGCGCTGCCCGAACTGGACAGGCCCATCTCCTCCTGCAGCCGCGGCAGGGCCAGGATCACCACGGTGCCGTCGAGCACCACCATCAGCTGTAACCCGCTGAGCACGAGAATGGCGAGGCCGAAGGCTCGTTTCGTCACCGGATATTTGATAGCTGGGGGGTTATCGAGCACAGTGGGTCACTGTAACCGACCGTCGCCGGCCGCTACCGGCGCGGCGCGGAACCCGGCCGTGGGCCCGATCACAATGATCGCGGGCGGCCGGATACCTTCGGCGCGGACACGTTCGGCCACATCGGCGAGGGTGGCCCGCAGTACCCGCTGGCCACGCAGGGTGCCTTCCTGGATCACCGTCGCCGGGGTCTCGGCGGGGCGGCCACCCGCGCGCAGGACCGCCGCGAACTGTTCGATCCGCTCCACCGCCATCATCAAAACGAGGGTGCCGCGCAGCCGGGCCAGCGCCGGCCAGTCGACCAGCGAATCCGGATGGTCCGGTGGAATATGGCCGCTGACCACCACGAATTCATGGGTGACACCGCGATGGGTGACCGGGATGCCCGCGGCCGCCGGCACCGAGATCGGGCTGGTGACTCCCGGCACCACCGTCACCGGCACCCCGGCGTCGACACAGGCCTCGAGTTCCTCGTAACCCCGCCCGAATACATACGGATCACCGCCCTTGAGCCGGACCACGAATTTGCCCGCCCGGGCACCGTCCACCAGCGCCCGGTTGATCGCGTCCTGCGCCATCGAGCGTCCGTACGGGATCTTGGCGGCGTCCACCACCTCGACATCCGGCCCCAGCTCGGCCAGCAACTCCGGCGGGGCCAGGCGGTCGGCCACCACCAGATCGGCCCGGGCCAGCAGCCGGCGGCCGCGCACGGTGATCAGATCGGGGTCGCCGGGCCCGCCGCCGACCAGGGCGACTCCGGGGGTCATGGGGGTCGCGTCGTCGGTGACCACACCCGATTGCAGGGCTTCCAGCAGCGCCGTGCGGACCGCGGCCGAGCGCCGATGCCTGCCGCCGGCCAGCACGCCCAGGGTCATCCCGTCGTAGCGGGCGGTCGCCGGGGTGACCGCCGTCCCGGACTGTGCGTGATCGGCGCGGACGCAGAAGATCCGCCGCCGGGTGGCCTCGGCGACGACGGCGGCGTTGGTCTCGGGCCCGTCGGTACAGGCGATGGCGTACCAGGCGCCGTCGAGGTCACCGTCGGCGTAATCGCGCAGGGTGAGCGTGATCTGGCCCGCGGTGGCCATCGCCTCGACCGCGGGGGTGGCCTCCCGGGTGATCACCTCGACGGCCGCGCCGGAGGCGATGAGCAGGCCCAACCGGCGCTGTGCCACGCTGCCCCCGCCCACGACGACGACCCGGCGTCCGTTCAGATCGAGTCCCACCAGGTAGTTCGAGTCCCCGGCGGGCAGGTTGTCGGTATCGGCTGACGTGTTCGGCACAAGGCTCGAGCCTACGGCCCGGTGCGGCGCGGTCCGCAGCCGCCCGCCGGAGGTTCCGGGCCCCGAATCAGGTGAGGACGACCAGCTCGGTATCGGAGGCGACCTCGGTGCGCAGTCCGGCCTTGTTCGCGACCCGGGCCACCGCACGGATATCCCCGGGCTCGGCGCGGGTGAGCACCAGGGCCCGGGCCAGCAGGCCCTTGTGGTGCTTGTTGAAGTGGCTGACCACCGTGCGGGATCCGTCCGAGTGCTCGGTGAGCACCGTCGCGGTGACCGCGCCCGGTACCCGGCCGAGCTGCTGGTAGGTGCCCGAACGCAGGTCCACCACGAGTTCGTCGCCGGCCGCGTCGCGCAGGGCCGGGCCCAGGTGTTCACGCCAGACCGCCGCCAGGGTCGGCCGGCCCGGCAGTTTCGAGCCGCCCGACAGCCGGTACGCGGGGATGGGATCACCGGCCCGGACCGCGCCGAAAAGCGCCGAGCCGACCGCAATCCGGGCGAGCGCTTTCGCGCGCTGGGCCCGGGTGAAGGAACTCGCTGCCAGCGCGTCGTACAGGACGCCGGTATAGCGCTCCAGCGCCGGCCGGGTGGGGGAGGTGCGCACCGCGGCGTTGCGGGCCAGCTCGGCCTCGGAGTTCTTACCGAGTCCCAGGGCGGCCCGGGCGGCCTCCGGGTCGCCGGCCAGTGCGACCAGGTCGCCGACCAGCTGCGCACGGACCTCGGTGAGCGAGTCGAAGGCCAGCGCCGACAGATCCAGCGGGCCGCCGGAACCGCCGTCGGATTTGGTTTCGGAAGGGGGGAGCAGCACCAGCACGACCGGTTACGGTACCGGTCGCCGCCCCGCGCCCCCGGCGGCCCCGTCGGGGAGGGATCCGGGGCGCGGCGCCCGCGCCGAGCGTACGGCGCCCACCACCGGTAATCGAATGTGGCCGGCGGGCGCACAGGGGCTACGCTGGGCAACCGTGATCACCCGCCTCTCCCGACTGTTCCTCCGTACGTTGCGCGACGACCCCGCCGACGCCGAGGTGCCCAGCCACAAGCTGCTGGTGCGCGCCGGCTATGTGCGCCGGATCGCGCCGGGTGTGTACTCGTGGCTGCCGCTGGGCCTGCGGGTGCTGCACAAGGTGGAGGAGGTGGTGCGCGAGGAGATGAACGCCATCGGCGCGCAGGAGATCTCGCTACCGGCGCTGCTGCCGCGCGACCCCTACGAGGCCACCAACCGCTGGACCGAATACGGTGACGCCCTGTTCCGGCTGCAGGACCGTAAGGGCGCCGACTATCTGCTCGGCCCCACCCACGAGGAACTGTTCACCCTCACCGTGAAGGGTGAGTACAACTCCTATAAGGACCTGCCGGTCACCCTGTACCAGATCCAGGCCAAGTACCGCGACGAGGAACGGCCCCGGGCCGGCATCCTGCGCGGTCGCGAATTCATCATGAAGGACTCCTATTCCTTCGACCTGGACGAGGACGGGCTGAAGGCCAGCTACACCGCGCACCGCGAGGCCTACCAGCGCATCTTCGACCGGCTCGGGGTGAAGTACGTGATCGTCGCCGCGACCTCCGGCGCGATGGGCGGCAGTGCCTCCGAGGAGTTTCTGGCCGACAGCCCGGTCGGCGAGGACACCTATGTGGTGTGCCGGGAATCCGGGTACGCCGCGAATGTGGAGGCCGTGGTCACCCCCGCGCCCGAGCCGCTGCCCGTCGAGGGGCAGCCCGAGGCGCAGGTCCACGACACCCCCGACACCCCGACCATCGCGACCCTGGTGGACTGGGCGAACGGTGCGGGCATCGCCGAGCGCTACGGTCGCCCGGTCACCGCCGCGGACACGCTGAAGAATGTCATGGTGAAACTGCGGCATCCCGATGGGAAGACCGAGATCGTCGGTATCGGCGTGCCCGGTGATCGCGAGGTCGACGACAAGCGTCTCGGCGCGTCGGTCGAGCCGGCCGAGGTGGAACTGCTCACCGACGCCGATTTCGCCGCCAACCCCTTCCTGGTGAAGGGTTATATCGGTCCGAAGGGGCTGCAGGCCAACGGTATCCGCTACCTGGTCGATCCCCGGGTGGTCACCGGGACCTCCTGGATCACCGGCGCCGACGCACCCGGCAAACATGTCGTCGGCCTGGTGTCCGGCCGTGATTTCACGCCGGACGGCACCATCGAGGCCGCGCAGGTGCGTGACGGGGATATATCGCCCGACGGTCGTGGCCCGCTGGTCTCGGCGCGCGGTATCGAGATCGGCCACATCTTCCAGCTCGGTTACAAGTACACCGACGCTTTCGAGGTCGATGTGCTGGGGGAGAACGGTAAACCGGTGCGGCTCGTGATGGGGTCCTACGGTATCGGCGTCTCGCGCATGGTGGCGGTCATCGCCGAACAGCAGCACGACGACAAGGGTCTGCGCTGGCCGTCCGAGGTCGCGCCGTACGACGTGCACGTGGTGATCGCCAACAAGGACGAGGCGGCTCGGTCCGGGGCCGAGGAGGTGGTGTCGGCACTGCACGCGCAGGGCCTGGACATCCTCTTCGACGATCGCACCGCCTCACCCGGGGTGAAGTTCAAGGACGCCGAACTGCTCGGGATGCCCTACGTACTGGTGATCGGCCGGGGCTGGGCCGAGGGCAAGGTGGAGCTGCGGGACCGGTTCACCGGGGAGACCCAGGACGTTCCCGCCGGATCAGCGGTCGAGGCGGTGCTCGCCCGGGTCCGCGGCTGACCCGTCGCTTCCTCGCCGAGCGGGTCGGCGTTGCGTGGCCTGCTCGGCGAGCTGGAGTGCGGCCGCCCGCGTCGCGGCCGCGGCGGTCTGCTCGCCGGTGATGGAAAAGCTGATGATCGCGCCCTCGTGCAGGCTGAACAGCTGCACGGCGAGCAGATCCGGATCCGCGGCCCCGGCCGCCGCGGCCAGCTCCCGGAAGAGGTCGCGTAACCAGGTCTTCTCCTCGACGATCAGCTGCCGGCCCGGGTGATCGGGATCGGGCAGCTCGGCGAAAGCATTGATGAACCCGCACCCTCTGCTGTTGGTGGGCAGCCACTCCGGAAGTACGTCGAAGGGCGCCAGTAGTCGCCGGATCGGGTCGGCTTCCGCGGCGAGGTGGGTGTCGATCCGTGCCCGCCAGCGCCGGTCGCGATCTGCGAGGTAGGTGACGAGTAGGCCGTCCTTGGATCCGAAGCGGTCGTACAGCGTGCGTTTGGTGACGCCGGATTCGGCGGCGATGGTATCGACGCCGACGGCATGGACACCGCGCGAGTAGAAGAGCTCGCCGGCGGTGTCCAGGATGCGCCGGGCGCCCGGGGTCAGCTCTTCCCTGCCCACTGTGCCGGTCATGCCCACCTCCCTTGTCTTCACAGATCTGTGTACCTATCGTATAGGGCAACGGACTTTACAGATCTGTGTAGTGGAGGTCGATATGTCGCGCACGATACGGGTGCTGATGCGGTTCGCACGCGATTTCGCCCTCGGGGTACATGCCGGGCACGGCATCCGGCACGGTGTGCCGGAGCGGGATGTGCGCCGTCGCGGTGGTGCCGCAGAGAGGTGCGCCCCGTGATGTGGAGCCGCCCGTCCTCCCGGCCGGAACCGGGAGGACGGGGAGTTCAGGCGTGTGGACCCGGCCCGGCACCGGCCAGTAGTTCCCTCGTATGAGCTGCGAGACGCTCGGCCGACGCGATATCGAATGCCGCACCCGTCGTGTCGACCGGGGTGTCCTGCATGAAGGCGGACAGGAGCGGCACCGCCGGATGGTCGAGGTGGCGCATGATGCGGGCGACAGCGGCGTCGACGGGTTGGCCGCGACGGCGCATGCCGGCCACTGTCGCCGCGTCCTCGGCGGAATAGGACCCGGTGAATCCGGTCGCGGTCAGTCCCGGGTGTAGGAGCAGGTAGCGGATGCCGCTGTTCGCGTGCGCGCGCACGAAGGCGACCGCGAGCAGATCGCTGAGTTTGCCGCACTGGTGCATGACCGCGTCCGGGTCGTAGCCACGGGCGAACTGCAGGTCGTCCCAGTTGATCCGGGCGAGGTCGCCGCCCGGGCCGGAAAGGTCCAGGACGATCGGCGTGGTGGACCGGCCGAGTGTCTCGGCCAGGCCGTGGGCGAGGAGATAGCGGCTGAGGTAGAACAGCGCGAATGACGCCTCGAAGCCGTCGGCGGTGAGCGCACGCGACGATCGGTAGTACCGCGCTCCCAGGGCGAAGATATCGATCGCCGGATAGGCACTGCGCAGACGGTCGACGACACGATGGTTCTCGCTCACCAGGCTCAGATCGGCGGGCAGGAATTCCAGCCGGTCCGCGGCGCCGAGCCGGGCCGCCGCAGCATGAACGGCTTCGGCTTTCACCGAACTCCGGCCGATGACGACCACGCGATCGCCGCGTTCGAGCAAGGTCTGCGCCAGTTTCCGTCCGATTCCGTCCGTGCCGCCGGTGATCACCGCGGTTTTCATGGTTGCTCTCCATTCCTTCACGTCTCACTGGACTGATGAGTCTTTATTTCCAGACTCATGAGTCTGGAAGCGTGAAGGCCGGGGAAGTATTCCCGGTCTGGAAATCTGGCCTCTCGGGTCTAGTGTGGGAGCATGGATTCGGTTACCGTTCCCGCCCGCGGTCGTATCGACAAACAGCAGGCGATACTCGACGCCGCCTTCGTGGTGTTCAGCCGAACCGGGTACGCGCAGACCCGGATGGACCGGATCGCCGCGGAAGCGGGAGTCGCCAAAGCGACGGTGTACAGCCATTTCGGCGATAAGGAACAGGTCTTCCGCGCGGCGGTGCAATCGCTGTCGGAGGCCGCGCTGGCCGCGAATCTGGCCGTGCTCGACCGGCTGACGGAACCGGGGCCGGATCTCGCGGCGACGCTGCGCGCGGTGGGCGGCGCACTGATCCGGTGTTACTGCTCTCCGGAATCCCGGGCGCTACGCCGCCTCCTGTGTGCCGAGGCCGGGCAGTTCCCCGACCTGTGCGATATCGCCGATGGCGTGAGCGATCGTGTCGGCCGGGCACTGGCCGACCGGCTCGCCAGGTTCGCCGTGGCCGGTGTGCTGCGCATCGACGACCCCGACATCGCGGCGGCGCACTGGGCGGCGTTGCTCACCGCCTCGCTGCGGTCGCGCCACCGGTTCGGCGACGAGTCGCCGTCCGAACGCGAGCTGGACCGAGCGGTCGACGCCGCTGTGCGCACGTTCCTGGCCGCCTACGGGGTGTGACCTGTGGGTGCGGCAGGAGGCCTCCGCCGCTCGGTCGTTACTTGTGCGGAACCCCGGTGACCAGCCCACCGTCCACGACGAACTCGCTGCCGGTCGCGTAGGAGGATTCGTCGCTGGCCAGGAAGAGGATGAAGGTGGCGACCTCGGCCGAGTCCGCCGGGCGGCCCAACGGGATCGTCACCAGGTCGTCGGGGATGTTCTCGGTCATCGGGGTGCGGATGAGACCGGGGTGGACCGAATTGACCCGGATTTTGTGCGGGGCCAGTTCCAGCGCGGCGGATTTCGCCAGCCCGCGCACACCCCACTTCGACGCCACGTAGCCGTGTGCGAAGGGCGCGCCGCGCAGGCCCTCGACGGAGGAGACATTGATGATCGACCCGCCCCCGGCGGCGATCATGGGTTCGACGGCGGCGCGCATGCCCAGGAAGGTGCCGACCAGGTTGACGTCGAGGACCGCGCGGAACTTCTCCAGGGACAGCTTCTGCAGCGGGGCGCCGTTGACTATCCCGGCATTGTTCACCAGTACGTCGAGCTTGCCGAATTCGGTGACGGCCGTCGCGACGGCGGTATCCCACTGGTCGGGCTCGGTGACATCCAGCGGTACATAACGCGCGGCGGCGCCGATCTCGTCGGCCAGGGCCTTGCCCTCGTCGTGGAGAACATCGCCGATGACAACCTGCGCACCCTCGGCCACGAGCAGTTTCGCGTGGGCGGCGCCCATGCCCCGTGCGCCGCCACTGATCAGGGCAACTTTGCCGTCTACACGTCCCATGGCGGTGACGCTACCATGAAACTGGAACACGTTCTAGACACTGGTCCAGAGCGGTGCTCGGTTGGCAGGCGGTGGCTGAACAGCGTTTTCGCCGCCGCGATCCCCGGATCTAGGAGAATCAATGGCCCAACGCGTCGTCCTCATCGGCACCGGTAACGCCGGGCGGATCGCCCTCACCCAGCTCATCACCGACGAGCGCTTCGAACTGGTCGGGGTAGGGGTGTCCGATCCGGCCAAGATCGGGATCGATGCGGGGGAACTGGCCGGGCTCGGCGCCGGTACCGGGATCACGGCGGTCGGCGACCTCGACCAGCTGCTCGCCACCCGCCCGGACTGCGCGGTGTACTGCGCCATGGGCGACACCCGGCTGGTCGAGGCGATGGCCGATATCCGCCGCATTCTCGCCGCCGGAGTGAACGTCGTGGGCACCGCGCCCGGACTGCTGATGTATCCGTGGGGGACGCTGCCGGCGAAATTCTTCGCCGAGGTGGAGGCGGCCGCCGCAGCAGGCGGCGCGAGTCTGTTCGTCAACGGGGTCGATCCGGGTTTCGTCAACGACCTGATCCCGTTCGCACTGGCCTCCACCTGCCGGCAGATCGAGCAGGTGCGCTGCCTGGAACTGGCGGACTACGCCACCTACGACGGCTCCACGGTCATGTTCGACGTCATGGGGTTCGGCACGCCGCTCGACAAGACGCCGATGCTGCTGCAACCGGGTGTGCTGGGTATCGCGTGGGGTGCGGGGATGCGGGCGCTCGCGGACGGGCTCGGCGTGCAGATCGACGAGATCACCGAAACCTACGAGCGGGAGCCCGCCCCGGAGAGCTTCCGGGTCGCGGTGGGCGAGGTGCCCGAGGGTACGCAGGCCGCGCTGCGGTTCGAGATCACCGGCCATGTGGCCGGTCGCCCCGCCATCGTGGTCGAGCACATCACCCGGCTGCGCGACGATCTGCGACCGGACTGGGCGCGGCCGGCGCAGCCCGGCGGCTCCTACCGGGTGGAGATCACCGGCGAGCCCTCCTACGCGGTGGACATCTGTCCGTCGAGCCGGCACGGCGACCACAACTACGCGGCGATCCTGGCCGGTGTGGGCCGGGTGGTCAACGCCATACCCGCCGTGGTGGCCGCCGAACCGGGTATCCGAACCACCGGTGACCTGCCGTTGTACACCGGACCGGGGCTCCGGGCTCTCGGCTGACCAGGGGGATCTCCCTGCGGATTCGGCGGCGATCCGACAACGCACCTAAGCTCGGATGCCGGAGCGTACGAGCCGCTGGCTCGGCGCCGAACCTCCAGGGAAGGTGCGCTGTATGTATGAGCCCGAACGGTCCGGCCATCGCGAGCCGAACCTGACCGAATTGCGCGAACGGGCCGCGCACGGTGATTCCGACGCCGTCGCGCAACTGCTGGATCTCGGGGACGAACGCACCGATGCCGTGGATCTGAGCGAGTACGACCTCGGCGTGGACGCCGAGCCGAAGGCCGAGGCCGACCAGTAGGACCCACCGTGGAAAACCGTCGCCGACCCGGCTGGAGCACCGATCCCACGGTGCTCCAGCCGGGTCGCTTGTAGGGTGGGTCGACATGGGAACCGCTCCGGCACTCACACCGGAGCGAACGTCTATCCGGAGCCCGGCGGCGTTCCCGGCGCACGCGCGGGCCGCGCTGGGGAACCGGCTGCGGGCCCCCGGCGTCACCGTGCTGTGGGTGGCGGCCGGGCTCATCGCGGCACAACTCGCGGTCCGTGCGTGGGTGACCGCGCACGGATACTTCTACTGGGACGATCTGATCCTGGCCGGCCGGGCCGGGACCCTGCCGCTGCTGTCCGGTGATCTGCTGCTGCACGATCACGACGGCCATTTCATGCCGCTGGCCTTCGGGGTGTCCTGGCTGGTCACCACCATCGCACCGCTGAACTGGGGGGTGACGGCGGCAGTGTTGCTGGCCGGCCAGCTGGCGGCCTCGCTCGCGGTGCTGCGCATGTTGCTGGTGCTACTCGGGCGGCGCCGGGCGCTGCTGATCCCTCTGGCGTTCTATCTGTTCTCCCCCCTGACCCTGCCCGCTTTCGCCTGGTGGTCGGCGGCGCTGAACGCCCTCCCCCTGCAGTTCGCGCTCGCCTGGGTGGTGGGCGACGCGGTGCTGCTGGACCGTACCGGCCGCCGCCGGTACGCGATCTCCGGAGTCCTGGTCACGACGGTGGGGCTGCTGTTCTTCGAAAAAGCGGCCGTGGTGCCGTTCGTGGCGTTCGCCGTGGTACTGCTGCGGCGCTACGTCGACGGGCGCCGTCCGGCCGTGCCGGAGGTACTGCGACGCGGCGCGGGGCTGTGGGCCGGGGCCGCGGCGGTCCTCGCGCTGTGGGCGGTGTGCTATCTGGCGGCAGTCGGGATTTCGAGCGGCGAGGGCGGCTCCGCCGACCTGGCCCATATGCTGCCCCGCGCGGCCTGGGCCGGAGTGGTGACCGCGCTGCTGGGTGGGCCGTGGGGCTGGGAACGGTGGGTGCCGTCGGCGCCGTGGGCGGTGGCCCCCGGCTGGGCGGTCTGGGCGGCGTGGGCGCTGCTGGCCGCCGGAATACTGCTGACCATCCGGGCCCGGCGCGTGGTCTGGCCGGTGTGGGTGGCTGCGGTGGTCTATGTACCCGCGGTGCAGATTCCGGTGGTCCTGATGCGGGCGGGGCCCAATACCGTCGACGAACTCATGATGTCGCTGCGCTATCTGGCCGATGCCGCGGTGGTACTCACCGCCGCGGGCGCCCTCATCCTGCGGGCCTTCGTGCGTGGCCGCGCGGTGGGCGGCGCCCCGCGCGGACACCCGACGGGAGACAGCCGGTGGCGCGGACCCCTTTCCGCGATCGTCGTGGTGGCGGTGTTCGTGCTGAGCAGCCTCTGGTCGACCTACACGTTCACCCGCAGCTGGTCCGAGGGGCCGACGAAAGCCTATGTGACCACGGTGAAATCGGAGTTCGCGCAGTGGGACGGGGCTCCGCTGCTCGCGCAGGAGGTGCCGTGGACCGTGCTGAATCCGACGGCCTACCCCGAGAACGAGGCGGGCCGGGTGCTCTCGTCGATCGCCCCGCCCGGCGCCTTCGCCGCCGCCACCGACCGCCTGCGCATGATCACCGACTCGGGCGAATTCGCCGACGCCCGGGTCTGGTGGAACCGCGGAATCCTGCCCGGTCCGGAACCGGGCTGCGGTTACCGGATCGGCGGGGATCGCCCGGTCCGGGTCGCTCTCGACGGCCCCATGATCGCGCACGAATGGACCGCTCAGCTCAACTATTTCGCCGATCGCGACGTGACTCTCACCGTGGGGCTCGAACGCGGTGACCGGGTCGAGGCGCCCGTGCGGGCCGGACTGAACACCGTCTACGTGCGGATCGTCGGCAGCGGCTCGGCACTGATCATCCGGAACGGGACCCCCGGATCGGTGGTGTGCCTGGGTACCGGTCCGGTCGGAGTCGCGTCGTATTCGTAGCGAGGTGCCGCCGCGTCGGCGGCTCGGGTGCCGGGTGCTTCCGCCGCCGAATTACGCTCCCCGAGCATGCCTTCCCACTCCCGGTGGTAGCAGCCGGGAGTGGCGGTGGTTACGTGTCGGATGTCGTGTGGTGTCCGGGCCCACGGCCGAAGGCCGGGTTGGTCCGCTGTCGGCGGCGCGAGGTTTCGTGCACGGTTCAGCGGTCGCGGTCGCGGTCGCGACTGCCGGCCCGATGGTGAAGTGAGGCGGTGACGATGACCGAGGACGGTGCCTCCGTGGACTCCGTCGCCGGAGAGTTGGCCACCAGGCTGGGGGCCGTCGGGGGGTACGCCGGCGAGGCGATGCGACGCGGCGTGCGGGACGCCGCCGGTGGGGCACAGACGATCGCTCGGTTGGTGCAGGCGGACGCGGAGGCCGCGCAGCACATCGAGTCGGCCGATATCGTCGCCCCGGCCGCGCCCGGCCCCGCGGAGCCCTCGGCCGTTGGGGAACGCCCCCGGCCGGAGGCGGAGACCCCGCCCCCCGGGGGTGAGCGTCTCCGCGCGGGGGAGAAGGCCACCGAAACCGGTGTGGCCGATAACCACTCCGGCTCCGGTGACCGGCCGACGGCCGACGTCCCCCCGGCGCCCCCGGCCACTGAGAGAGTGGTAGGCGACCGGCCCGTTCCGGACCCGGCCGCGGCACCGCACGCGGCGGCCGAGGCGCACCCGGAGCAGGACACCACTTCGGCCCCGAAACCACCCGAGGCCGCCCCGCACCCGCCGGACCCGGGGCAAAACCAGGCGGAGCCTGCCCCCACCGCGGGCGACCCGCCTCGGGCCGACACCGCGCTCCCGCCGGCCGAGCCGATCGCCGCGGCGGCCGGCCATCACACCCCGTGGACTCCCGCGGGAGCCGAACAGGCATCCGGTCATACGCCCGGGTCCACGCCGTGGAACTCGGGGGCGGGCTCACCGATGCCCTACCCGCCCGGTATGCCGGGCGGGCTGGGATCGCTCACCCCGCAGGAACGCCCACCGCGGGGCAGCGCGCCCTGGTCGCGTGGCCGCGGTAGCCAGGAGGAGACGGTCTTCCCCCGGCCCCGGCCCGATCGGTCGAACTCGACCAACCGCACGGAATGGGCACCGCCCTGATCCGGAATCGGATCAGGGTTGCCCGGGGAACGCGGTGGTCGCCGGGGCGATACCGGCCGCCGCCTGCCAGACGGCTCGCCGCCCGGCCGATTCGGTGAGCGCTTCCAGACCGGTGCGCCGGAGGAGCTCGGTCCCGGCGTGTTCGATCACCGCGCGCCAGGCCACTGCAGTATCGGTTTCCACCACGACGGCCAGCCGTGCGGCCGACGCCGGGTCGGTGACCTCGACGGGCGCGGTATAGGCGGGCTCGGGAGGTGGCACGGCGGCCCCGTCGCCGGTGAGGAGATCGGCGGTGCCGTCCCGGCGGGCGCGGTGCGCGGCGGTGTGCTCGTTGACCGTGCGCCGCAGCTCCGGGCTCGAATGGGCGGCGATCACGCCGTAGGCGTAGATCGCCGCGTATTCGGCATCGAGGGCGTCGCGCAGCGCCTGCTGTTCTTCCCCGCTCATACCAGCAGTACCCCCACCTGGACCGCGCAGGCGGCGCTGATCGAGGCGAGCAGGCCCGCCCGGTAGCCGGACTGGGTGACGGCGAGATCGGACGCGGCCCGCTGCGAGGACGTCAGCTGATCGCGCAGCGCGGCGATACTCGGCGGCGCGTCCGGGGCCGGGGTCGTAGTGGGCGCGGGGGTGCGTACGGCGGGGGTCGTCCCGTCGCCGTAGACGCCGATCGCCCGATCGATCTCGGTGCGTAGCGCCGCCGCGTGCGCGGTGCGTTCGGCGGCGATGACGGTGAGCGCGTCCGTGCGCTGCGGCTCGAGCGCGATGGCGGCGGTGGCCGCCGCGGCATCACTGCGGGCCGAGAACTCCTGGGCGACCAGCACATCGGGCTCGGTGATCGGATCTTCCGCGCAGGAGGCCAGGGCGCCGACGGCGAACAATCCGACCGTGCCGCCGCCCGCGACCCGTAGCGCGGTACGGCGATTCATCCGGCGGGCGCTGCCCGGCCGGTCGGGGGAGGGGCCGCGGGGACACCCGGCCGCGGGCCGGTCGGTAACGCGCTCGGTCACCGGACCATCGTGCCAGACCGGAGGTGCCACCCGGCTGCGGGCACCACCGCGTGGACTTACCGCCGACCGCTGGTCCTTTACCTTCTCCGGGCGCGTTACGCTAGGTCACCGGCACAGAACATTTCCGTCCGCGTGACAACTGAACCAGGAGCTGCCCATATGCCCATGCCGACCGAGGAGAGGGTGAGCCGGCTCGTCGCCGGACTCGTCGCCGGTCGAGGATTCGATCTCGAGGGTGTCGAGGTTTCGACCGCGGCGGGACAGACCCGGGTACGGGTTATCGTGGATAGTGACCGCAGCGCCGACCTGGACAGTATCGCCGAACTCAGCGCGCAGGTGTCGGCTTGCCTGGACGACGCGGACGACGAATTCGAGGCCGCCCGGTACCTGCTCGAGGTGACCACCCCCGGAATCGACCGCCCGCTCACCGCCCCCCGGCACTGGCGCCGGGCTCGCGGCCGGAAGGCCGAGATCACCCTGAAACCGGGCGTCGAACCGCCGGAACCCGGCCTGCCGACGCGCTTCACCGCCCGGATCGGTGTCCTCGACGACGACCGGATCGCACTGGTACTGAGTGGTAAACCCGGACCGCGCCTGGCGAGCGTCGATCTGGCGGATATCGCGCGCGCCGTGGTGGAGGTGGAGTTCTCCCCGCCGAACGCGCGCGAACTCGAACTCGCCGGGGGCGTGGCCGCCGGCCGCCCACCCGCGGGAGTGGACGCCGCGGAGCCCACCGGAACTGCTGTCGCCGCGTCCGATTCGACCGAAGGGACCATGGAATGAACATCGAAATCGAAGCCCTGCGCGCCATCGTGGCGGATAAAGGGATATCGATCGAAACCGTGATCTCCGCGATCGAATCCGCGCTGCTCACCGCCTACAAGCACACCGAGGGCCATCAACCCAACGCCCGGGTCGAGATCAATCAGCGCACCGGAGTCGTGCGGGTGCTGGCCACCGAACTCGACGCCGACGGCAATGTGATCTCCGAATGGGACGACACCCCCGAGGGTTTCGGCCGGATCGCCGCCACCACCGCGCGTCAGGTCGTACTGCAGCGGTTGCGGGACGCGGAGAACGAGAAATCCTTCGGCGAGTTCTCGACCCACGAGGGCGATATCGTCGGCGGCGTAGTGCAGCGCGACGCGCGCGCCAATGCCCGCGGCACGGTGGTGGTGCGGATCGGCAGCGAGTTGCACGGGACCGAGGGTCTGATCCCGTCCGCCGAGCAGGTGCCCGGCGAGAGCTACGAGCACGGCGACCGGATCAAGTGCTACGTGGTGGGGGTATCGCGGGGCCCGCGTGGTCCGCAGATCACGCTGTCGCGGACCCATCCCAACCTGGTCCGGCGCCTGTTCGCGCTGGAGGTGCCGGAGATCGCGGACGGGTCGGTGGAGATCGTGGCGGTGGCCCGGGAAGCGGGGCACCGGTCCAAGATCGCGGTGCGTTCCACGGTCTCCGGGGTGAACGCCAAGGGTGCCTGTATCGGTCCGATGGGGCAGCGGGTGCGCAATGTGATGAGTGAACTGGCCGGCGAGAAGATCGACATCATCGATTACGCCGACGATCCGGCGACCTTCGTCGGCAATGCGCTCTCGCCGTCGAAGGTGGTTTCCGTCACAGTTGTGGACCCGGATGCGCGGGCGGCCCGGGTGGTCGTCCCGGATTTCCAGCTGTCGCTGGCCATCGGCAAGGAGGGGCAGAACGCCCGTCTCGCGGCCCGGCTCACCGGCTGGCGGATCGATATCCGCAGCGACGCGGCCCCGGATGCCGGAGGCGCGGTGCGAACGGAGGCGCATCGCCGGTGACACCCGACCCCGAATCGGCGTCCGCGCGGCGGGCGACCCGCGACCAGCGAACACGCCGCGCCGACTCGGTCCGCGCGCCGTCATCGGGGGCGGGGTTGGAGAGCACGCAGCGGTCAGCGGTAGAGTGGTACGAGGTTCGGTCCGAGTCTTCGGTTACCGACCGCGAACGCGGCGATGAGTCGGCGGCGCTCCGGCGCCCGGCGGTTCCGGTGCGAACGTGTGTCGGTTGCCGGAAACGCGAACCGGCCCCCGAACTGCTGAGGATCGTGGTGTGCGGATGTTCGACCGGCGACGGTACGGACACTGTCACGATCGTTCCCGATCCACAGCGCAGACTTTCCGGGCGGGGTGCGTGGCTGCACCCCTTTTCGGCTTGTCTGAGCACAGCGGTCCGGCGCCGAGCGATCGGCAGAGCACTACGAGTGTCCGGACATCTGGATATCTCAGCCGTGGAGCAACACCTCGAGAACAGGCACGAGCACTCATGAGCACACCGTGAAGTACCAACGATGAACGTCCATCGGAGTTAACCCGAGGTCGTGCGGGTCCCCGCCAGCAGGCGGGCGGCACTGCTCGACCTCTCAGTGAGGAGAGCAGTGGCAGGCAAGGCCCGCGTGCACGAGTTGGCCAAAGAACTCGGTGTCACGAGCAAAGAACTACTCGCGAAGCTCAAGGAGCAGGGCGAGTTCGTGAAGTCTGCGTCGTCGACGGTGGAGGCACCCGTCGCGCGCCGGCTGCGTGAATCGTTCGCGGCGAAATCCGCCCCGGCGAAATCCGGATCCAACGGATCCAAGACCACCGCGCGCCCCGGTCCCTCGGGCGCGGCGAAACCGGCGGCGCCCGGACCGCGTCCCGGACCGCGGACCCCCGCGGCCCCGAGCCCGGCCGATACCGCGCCGACCGCCGAGTCCACCGTGGCTCCGGCCGCCGGTGACGCCCCGAAACCCGCGGGTCCGCGTCCCGGCCCCGCGGTGAAACCGGGTCCGGCGCCCGCCCGGGAGCCCGAGCGTCCCCAGGCGCAGGCCCCCGCGGCCAAACCGGCCACTTCCGGCGCGCGTCCGGTGGGTAACGCCCCGCGTCCCGGTCAGCCGCGTCCGGCCGCCGCCCCCGGCCAGAGCCCGGCCCGGCCGGGCCCGAAACCCGGCCCCAAGACCCCGCGCGTCGGCAACAACCCGTTCTCGTCGGCGCCCGAGCGTGAGCGTCCGTCCCCGCGTCCGCAGCCGGGCCCCCGCCCGACTCCGGGCCAGGGCGGCCCGCGTCCCGGTCCGGCGCAGGGCGGACCGCGCCCGCAGGGCGGTCCCCGTCCCGGCCAGAACGCCCCGCGTCCCGGCCCCGGCGGTCCCCGTCCGGCAGCCGCTCAGGGCGGTCCCCGTCCCGGCGGTCCGCGTCCGAGCCCCAACTCCATGCCCCCGCGTCCGACCCCCGGCGCGATGCCGCAGCGTTCGGCCCGTCCGGGTCCGGCAGCCGGTGGTCGTCCCGGTCGTCCCGGTGGCGGTCCCGGTGGCGGCGGTGGTCGTCCCGGTGGTGGTGGCGGCGGCGGTGGTTACCGCGGTGGCGGCGGCGCCCCCGCCGGTACCGGTGCTCCCGCCGGTGGCGGCGGTTTCCGCGGTCGTCCCGGTGGCGGCGGTGGCCGTCCGGGCGGTCCCGGTGGCCGTGGTGGTGCGGCCGGTGCGTTCGGCCGTCCCGGTGGTGCGCCCCGGCGTGGTCGCAAGTCGAAGCGGCAGAAGCGCCAGGAATACGATTCGATGCAGGCCCCCTCGGTCGGCGGCGTGCGGTTGCCCCGTGGCAACGGTGAGGTGATTCGCCTCGCTCGCGGTGCGTCGCTGTCCGATTTCGCGGAGAAGATCGACGCGAACCCGGCCGCCTTGGTGCAGGCCCTGTTCAACCTGGGCGAGATGGTCACCGCGACCCAGTCGGTCAACGACGAGACCCTCGAGCTGCTCGGCGGCGAGATGAACTACGTCGTGCACGTGGTCAGCCCCGAGGACGAGGACCGCGAGCTGCTGGAATCGTTCGACCTGACCTACGGTGAGGACGAGGGCGGCGAGGAAGACCTCGAGCAGCGTCCGCCCGTGGTCACCGTCATGGGCCACGTCGATCACGGTAAGACCCGACTGCTGGACACCATCCGTAAGGCGAATGTCCGCGAGGGCGAGGCCGGCGGTATCACCCAGCACATCGGCGCCTACCAGGTGCTCACCCATCTGGGCGACGACGACCGGCTCATCACCTTCATCGACACCCCGGGTCACGAGGCATTCACCGCCATGCGTGCCCGCGGTGCGAAGGCCACCGATATCGCGATCCTGGTGGTCGCCGCAGACGACGGCGTCATGCCGCAGACGGTGGAGGCGATCAACCACGCGCAGGCGGCCGACGTGCCGATCGTGGTGGCGGTCAACAAGATCGACAAGGAAGGCGCGAACCCGGAGAAGATCCGGCAGCAGCTGACCGAATACGGGCTGGTGGCCGAGGAATACGGTGGCGACACCATGTTCGTCGACATCTCCGCCAAACAGGGCACCAATATCGACGCCCTGCTGGAGGCCGTACTGCTCACCGCGGACGCCGCGCTCGACCTGCGGGCGAACCCGGAGCAGGACGCCCAGGGTGTGGCCATCGAGGCGCATCTGGACCGCGGTCGCGGCCCGGTCGCCACGGTGCTCATCCAGCGCGGCACGCTGCGGGTCGGCGATTCCATCGTCGCCGGCGACGCCTACGGCCGCGTCCGCCGGATGGTCGACGAGCACGGCGCCGATGTCGAGGCCGCCCTGCCGTCGCGGCCGGTGCAGGTGGTCGGCTTCACCTCGGTGCCCGGCGCCGGTGACAACCTGCTGGTGGTGGACGAGGACCGTATCGCCCGCCAGATCGCCGACCGGCGCAACGCGCGGAAGCGCAACGCGCTGGCCGCACGCAGCCGCAAGCGCATCAGCCTGGAAGATCTGGATGCCGCGCTGAAGGAGACCAGCGAGCTCAACCTCATCCTCAAGGGCGACAACTCCGGTACCGTCGAGGCGCTGGAAGAGGCCCTGCTCGGGATCGAGATCGACGACGAGGTGCGCCTGCGGGTCATCGACCGCGGTGTCGGTGGTGTCACCGAGACCAACGTCAACCTGGCGTCGGCATCGAACGCGATCATCATCGGGTTCAATGTCCGGGCCGAGGGCAAGGCCACCGAGCTGGCCAACCGCGAAGGCGTGGACATCCGGTACTACTCCGTGATCTACCAGGCCATCGACGAGATCGAGAGCGCGCTCAAGGGCATGCTCAAGCCGATCTACGAAGAGGTGGAACTGGGCCGCGCCGAGATCAGGGCGATCTTCCGGTCGTCCAAGATCGGTCTCATCGCCGGTTGCATGGTCACCTCGGGCAGCGTCAAACGCAATGCCAAGGCCCGCCTGCTGCGCGACAACGTGGTGGTCGCCGAATCCACGACGATCAGCTCGCTGCGCCGGGAGAAGGACGATGCCACCGAGGTCCGCGAGGGCTTCGAATGCGGTATGACGCTGACCTACTCCGATATCAAGGAAGGCGACATCATCGAGGCCTACGAGTTGCGCGAGAAGCCGCGCGACTGAGCTGATACGGACCGGGCGGAATTCCACCGCCCGGTCCGGCCATCGATATCGGCACAGCGGTACACCTGCCCATGGGGGTCCCGCCGGGCCGGAATGTCGCAATAACCGGGAGGTTGCGTGTACCTGGGTGCACTCGAATTCGACATCCTGCTGGGTGATGTGCACTCGCTGAAGGAGAAGCGTTCGGTGATCCGGCCGATACTGGCCGAACTCCAGCGCTTCGGGGTGAGTACCGCCGAGGCGGGGGAACACGACCGATACCGCCGCACCCTGCTCGGGGTGGCGATGGTGTCGGCCGGAATGGACCATCTGACGGCTGTGCTGGATCGATGCGAACGACATGTCGCGGCACGTCCGGAGTTACAGTTGCTGGCAGTACGCCGGCGAGTCTTCGGACCCGAGGACTGACCGGCCGCGAGTGATATCAGCGGTGGCCGCGGTCCGTGCGGCAGGTCTCGCGCGGACCGTCCCACCGTCGCTGAACAGGGAAAGGAGCGGCCATGGTGGATCAAGCCAGGGCACGCCGGCTCGCCAAGCGGATCTCCGCGATCGTGGCCACGGCAATCGAATACGAAATCAAGGATCCGCGGCTGCGTTTCGTCACCGTCACCGATGCGCGGGTGACCGGCGATCTGCACGATGCGACGATCTTCTACACGGTGATGGGTGAAACCGTCGACGCCGAACCCGACTACGACGCCGCGGCCGCCGGCCTGGAAAAGGCCAAGGGTGTGCTGCGATCGAAGGTGGGCGCGGGCACCGGGGTGAAGTTCACACCCACGCTCGGCTTCGTGCTCGATACCGTGCCGGACGCGGCGCGGCAGATGGAGAATCTGCTGGCGCGGGCCCGGGCCGCCGACGACGAAGTCGCGCGGGTGGCCGCCGAGGCCACCCCGGCGGGCGATGCGGACCCGTACAAAACACCCCGCGACGACGACTGAGTCGCGGCCGATATGACCACAACCGGTGCCGCGGTCGATTTCACCGCGGCCGTCGGGGCGCTGGACAGCGCGCGTTCGGTGACCGTCCTGTGCCATATCCAGCCCGACGCCGACACACTCGGCAGCGGTTTGGCGCTGGCTGCGGTACTGGACCGCCGCGGCGTGCCGGTACGGGTGTCGTTCGCCGAACCGGCCGAACCGGCGGCCGGACTGCGCACCCTGCCGGGGATGCGGTTCCTGGTGCCGCCCGGCGAGGTGCCGGCCGAGGTGGATCTGCTGGTCACGGTGGACTGCGGCAGCGTGGGCCGGCTCGGCGCACTCGCCGACCGGCTGCCCGGGGCGTCACGCACGCTGGTGATCGACCATCATCGGTCCAATACCCGGTTCGGGGAGATCAACCTGATCGATCCCGACGCCGTGTCCACCGCCAGTGTCATCACGGCCCTGCTGGACGCCTGGGACGAGCCGATCGACGCCGGGATCGCCCACTGCCTGTTCGCCGGGCTGGCCACCGACAGCGGGTCGTTCCGGTGGGTGACCCCCGGAACCCATGCGCTGGCCGAACGGCTGCTGGCCACCGGGATCGACGGCGCCGCCATCACCCGCACCCTGATGGACACCCATCCCTTCGCGTGGTTGCAGATGTTGTCGACGGTGCTCGCCTCGGCCCGGCTCGATCGCGCGGCGCACGGCGGAACCGGGCTGGTCGCGGCGTTCGTGCTGGCCACCGATCTCGCGGAGGTGCGGCAGGAAGAGGCCGAAAGTGTGGTCGATATCGTGCGCGCGACCGCGGAGGCCGGGATCGCGGCGGTGTTCAAAGAGGCCCGGCCGACCGATGAACGACGCCGCTGGACGGTATCGCTGCGGTCCAAGGACAGCGGTTCCGGGACCGGCGACGGCGCCGATGTCGCGGCCGTGGCCGCGGGTCTGGGCGGCGGCGGTCATCGCTACGCGGCCGGGTACACGACCTACGGTGAGCCGGCGGACATCCTGGCGCAGTTGCGCACCGCGCTGGGCTAGCGTGCGAGCCGCTCGCGACAGTTGAGGAGGCGCCCCGCGGCGCGACCCGGGGCCGCCGGGCGCGCCCGCACGGGGCGAGTAACGGACGGGAAGCCGACGATGCACACGGAGCTGACCGGGCCACCGGCCCCGGCGGTGGAGGCCGGGCCCCGGCGCATCCTGGGTCTGGCGCTGCCGACCCTGGGCGTGCTGGTGGCCGAACCGATCTACCTGTTGTTCGATCTCGCCGTGGTGGGCCGGCTGGGGGCGCTGGCGCTCGCGGGACTGGCCGTCGGTGGCCTGATCCTCGCCCAGGTCAGTTCGCAGCTGACCTTCCTCGCCTACGGGACGACCGCCCGCTCGGCGCGGCGACACGGCGCGGGGGACGAGCCGGGAGCGGTCGCGGAGGGCGTCCAGGCGAGCTGGCTGGCCGGCGGTATCGGGCTGGTGATCGTCCTGGTGGTGCAGGTGGCGGGGGTGCCGATCGCCGGCGCCGTCGCGGGGGACGCGGAGATCGCGGCCGAGGCGCTGGCCTGGTTGCGGATCGCCCTGTTCGGGGTGCCGCTGATCCTGCTGTCCATGGCCGGGAACGGGTGGATGCGGGGAGTGCAGCAGACTCGGCGACCACTCACCTATGTGGTGCTCGGGCTGGGCTTGTCGGCGGTGTTGTGCCCGCTGCTGGTGCACGGCCTCGCCGGGCTGCCACGGCTGGGACTGCCCGGGTCCGCGGTGGCCAATGTGGTGGGTCAGGCGGTGACGGCCGGGCTGTTCCTGGGTGCGCTCGCCCGGGCCCGGGTGCCGCTCGCCCCGCGGCTGCCCGTGATGCGGGCCCAGCTGGTGCTCGGCCGTGACCTGATCGTGCGCAGTCTCGCCTTCCAGGCGTGTTTCGTCTCGGCCGCCGCCGTCGCGTCCCGGTTCGGGGCGGCGTCGGTGGCGGCACATCAGCTGGTCCTGCAGCTGTGGAACTTCCTCGCCCTCACCCTGGATTCGCTGGCCATCGCGGCGCAGACGCTGGTGGGATCGGCGCTGGGTGCCCGGAACGCGGCGGGCGCGCGGGCGGTGGCCCGCCGGGTCACCGGCTGGTCGGAGGTGTTCGCGCTGGTCCTGGCCGCGGCCTTCGCGGCCGGCGCGGTGCTGATTCCGCCGCTGTTCACCACCGATGCGGCGGTCCTGGACCGGACCGGCGTCGTGTGGTGGTACTTCGTGGCCATGATTCCGGTGGCCGGTGTGGTCTTCGCGCTGGACGGGGTGCTGCTGGGCGCGGGGGACGCCGCCTATCTGCGCACCACCACCCTGGGGGCCGCCCTCGTCGGTTTCCTGCCGGCGATCTGGCTCTCGCTGGCCTTCGATTGGGGGATCGGCGGAATCTGGTGTGGGTTGATCGCGTTCATGCTGTTGCGACTGGCGGCGGTGAGCGCGCGGGCGCTGTCCGGGCGCTGGATCCGTGTCGGTGCCGAAATCCCGTCGTGAGCGGGTGGCCGGGTACAGACGTGCCGGGCGACGCAGGCGATATGCGAAGGTGGGTGTGGTGATACCCAAGTTGATGGCGGTGAGCGATATCCATGTCGGTCACCAGGGCAACAAGCCGGTGGTCGAGGACATCCGTCCCGATTCCCCGGAGGACTGGCTGATCGTCGCCGGTGATGTCGCCGAACGCAGTGACGATATCCGCTGGGCGCTGAAACTCCTGCGGGAGCGGTTCGCCACTGTGATCTGGGTGCCCGGCAACCACGAACTGTGGACCACCGCCAAGGACCCGGTACAGATGCACGGGGCGGCGCGCTACGACTACCTGGTCTCGATGTGCCGGGATCTGGACGTGCTCACCCCGGAGGACCCGTACCCGGTGTGGACCGGCGCGGGTGCCGAGGCCCACGGCGGCGCGGTGACCATCGCTCCGCTGTTCCTGCTCTACGACTACTCGTTCCGGCCCAAGGGCGCCCGCACCAAGGCCGAGGGACTGGCGATCGCGCGGGAGCGCAATGTCGTGGCCACCGACGAATTCCTGCTGTCGCCGGACCCCTACCTCACTCGCGACGCCTGGTGCGCGGCCCGGCTGCGCGCGACCCGGCGCAGGCTCGACAATCTGCCCGAGGGCACCCCGCTGGTCCTGATCAACCATTTCCCGCTGCTGCGCGAGCCCACGGATATGCTCTGGTATCCCGAGTTCGCGCTGTGGTGCGGGACCGAGCAGACCGCCGACTGGCACACTCGCTACAACGTGCTCTGCGCTGTCTACGGGCATCTGCACATCCCGCGGACCACCTTCTACGACGGGGTCCGGTTCGAGGAGGTCTCGCTCGGCTATCCGCGGGAATGGCAGAAGCGCGGTAAGCCCGACAACCTGCTGCGCCAGATCCTGCCCGACCCGAAGTACGCCCCGGGTGATCTGAACGAATGGGGCGGCCATTTCCGGGTGACGCCCGAGATGGCGGCCGCCGCGGCGGAGATGCGGGCCAAGGCACAGCGCCGGCGGGGGCTCGACTGAGATGCCCGGCCGTACCCCGCAGTCCCCGGCAGCGCCGCGCGCGGGCGGTGGGCGGTGTGCCCGGCGTCGCCGGGTGCGCACCCAGTAGGCTCGGCGACGATGATCGAGACAATCCTGCCCGCCGATGTCGCCTCCGCCGAGTTGTTCGACTATCCGGAGGATCTGAAACCGCATCCCGCCGAGGAGCACCTCATCGCGAAATCGGTGGACAAGCGGCGCCGTGACTTCATCGGTGCGCGGCACTGCGCCCGTCAGGCCCTGGCGCAGCTCGGCGAACCGGCGGTCGCGATCGGCAAGGGGGAGCGGGGCGCACCGGTGTGGCCGCGTGGAATCGTGGGCAGCCTCACGCATTGCGACGGTTTCCGCGGGGCGGCATTGGCCCACAAGATGCGCTACCGGTCGATCGGAATCGACGCCGAACCACACGACACCCTGCCCGAGGGGGTTCTCGATTCGGTGAGCCTGCCCGCCGAACGGGAATGGCTGCGCACCAGCGATTCCGCGCTGCACCTCGACCGCCTGCTGTTCTGCGCCAAGGAGGCCACCTACAAGGCGTGGTTCCCGCTCACCACCCGCTGGCTCGGTTTCGAGGACGCGCACATCTCCTTCACCGTGGACGAGGCCACCGACAACACCGGATCGGGGACTTTCCGGTCGCAGCTGCTGGTACCCGGCCAGACCGGTGACGGCGGGCTGCCGCTGACCTCCTTCGACGGGCGCTGGCGGATCACCGGCGGTTTCATCGTCACCGCGATCGCGCACAGCTGATGACGGATCTGCTGGGCGGTCTGCTGATCGTCGACAAGCCGGAGGGCCCGACCAGCCACGATATCGTGGCGAAGACGCGGAAACTGCTGCGCACCAAGAAGGTCGGGCACGCGGGCACGCTCGACCCCATGGCCACCGGGGTGCTGGTGCTCGGAGTGGAACGCGCCACCAAACTGCTGGGACTGCTCACCCTCACCACGAAGAGCTATACCGCGACCATCCGCCTGGGTCGGTCCACCACCACCGACGACGCGGAGGGTGAGGTGCTCACCACCACGGCGGCCGACGGCGTCGACGACGCCGGGATCGCCCGGGTCGTCGCCACACTCACCGGGGAGATCCAGCAGGTGCCCGCCACCGTGAGCGCGATCAAGGTCGGTGGGGAGCGTGCCTATGCCCGGCATCGCGCCGGTGAAGAGGTGAAACTCGCGGCGCGTCCGGTCACCGTTTCCCGGTTCGAGGTGCTGGCGCGCCGCGACCTGCCGGACGAGGGCCTGGTCGATCTGGACGTGGCGGTCGATTGCTCGTCGGGCACCTATGTGCGCGCGCTGGCCCGCGATCTGGGAGCGGCGCTGGGGGTGGGTGGTCATCTGACCGCGTTGCGGCGGACTCGGGTCGGGCCGTTCACGCTGGAGCACGCGCGCACCCTGGAGGAGCTGGCCGAGGATCCGGTGCCTGGCTTGGATATCGATGCCGCGGTGGCCCTGTGCTTCCCGCATCGCGCGATCGACGCCGCCGAAGCGGAGAAACTGCGGGACGGGCGCTGGCTGGAACCCGTCGGGACAGCGGGCGTGTACGCCGCCCGCACCGCGGACGAGAAGGTGATCGCGCTGCTTCAGGAGAAGGGCAATCGTGCCTCGCCGGTGCTGGTGGTGCGCCCGCGCGGGCTGATCGACTGATCGCCCGGAGTCAGCCGGGGATCGGTTCGGCGGTGTACCCCCCGCGCAGCCGCTGGACCGCGTCGTCCATATGGTCACGCAGCAGCCGGTGTACCCGGGGGGCTGTGGCCGCCCCGATCGCCTCGCGCAACGCCACATGCTCCTGGGCCTGGACTCCCAGGTCCGGGTAGGTGGTCTGCAGGGCGCCCAGGCACATCCGGGTCTCGATCAGCAGCGTGCGCGCCGCCCGGACCAGCCGCGGGCTACCGGCGGCCGCCACCAGCGCCTCGTGGAACCGCCGATCGGCATCGGAGACGCCCGCGGCATCCCCGGCCTCGGCTCGGTCGAGCATGGCCTGCACGCTGGGAGCCAGTGCCTCGTAGGCGATCTCCCGGCGGCCGTCGAGGATCAGGGTGAGCGCCCCGCCCTCGATGGCGGTGCGCGAACGGTAGATATCGACGACATCGGCGAGGGTCAGCTCGATGACGAAGATGCCGCGATTGCGGATACTGCGCAGCAATCCCTCGGACACCAGACGCTGCATGGCTTCCCGGACCGGCCCCCGGGAGACCCCGAACCGCGCGGCCAGATCGGCCTCGCCCAGCTGGGCGCCCGGTTCCAGACCGCCGCGCACGATCGCCTCGCGCAGTTTGTCCGCGATCACCTCGGCGGTGGACCGCTGATCGACCGGTTCGAAATCAACCACCGACATGGACAGACCTTTCCGCGAACAATGCGCCCAGCGATGACGATATCGGGGTGCGGCCCGCGAGTCGCAATCCTTCCCAGATGGTGACCTGGTTCGCGGTGAGCACCGGTTTGCCCAGCGCGGCCTCCAGGCGCGGCAGCACCTCGAGGGTGTGCATGGCGGTATCGGGGATCAGCAGCGCGTCCGCTTCGGGATGGTCGCTTGCGACCGCGAGTTGGAGCACCTGCTCGGCGGTCAGCGTGCCGACCTCCGCCGCGGTGTCGATACCCGCGCTCCGGAACGCCACGACCGTGATCCCGGCATCGGCCAGGAAATCGGCGAACAGCCGCGCCACGTCGTCGGGGTAGCTCGCCGCCACCGCCACCCGGCGCACCCCGAGCGCCCGGGCCGCTGCCACGAAGGCGAAACTGGTGCTGGAGGCGGGAACCCCCGCGGCGTCGGCCAATCCGCGGACCTGTTCGCGGGCTCCCTCCGGACCGTAGACGAAACTGCCGGAGGTGCAGGCCCAGACGACCGCGTCGGGACGGTGGGCGGTCAGTTGCGCCGCGCCGTCCCGGAGTTTGTCCGGGCTGCCCAGATCCAGCAGTTCCGGAATCGCGTGCAGGTCGGTGCCGTAGATATGGGCCACCGGCAGCCGGGCGTCCAGGATCGACTCCGCCCGCGGGTAGTCGTCCTCGGCGGCGTGGTCGGGGTAGATGAATCCGATCGTCGGTACCGGCATGAGGGCTCCGTTCCTGGGCTGGGTTCGGTTCGGGGACATGATGTTTCAGAAGACTTCCGAGAGCCACCGGCCGGGCCCCATCATCGGCAGTTTCATCCGCCCGAGGCAGGCCCACATGGTCAGCTGATTGGCGGTGAGGATCGGTTTGCCCAGCATCTTCTCCAGCGGCTCGATGATGTCGTAGGTGGGCAGGTTGGTACAGCTGACGAAAATCGCCTCGGCCTTCGGGTCGTCCGCGCCGAGTATGCGTTCGGCGATGGTGCGGTAGTTGACCTTCCAGATACCGCCGCCGAGGCCCAGATGCTCGGACCGGACCACGCTGCAGCCGGCCTCGTCGAGGAAGTCGCGCAGTTTGCCGGTGAGGAGTTCGTCGTAGGGGGTCATGATGGAGATCCGGCCGATATCGAGATGGCGGACGGCCTCGAGCAGGGCCCCGGATGTGGTGACCGCGTTCGCCGCACCGGCGCGGCAGATCGTTTCGCACAACGATCGCTCGTAGTCGATCCCCTTGATGAAACTGCCGGAATTGCACAGGTACGCGACGACCTCGGGTTCGACATGCAGGACATTGCGTGTCGCCGCGGTGAGGTGCACGGCATCGGAGACCAGTTCGGCCATGGCCAGCGATACGGGGACCGGTTCATACGGTGTGCGCGCCAGGTGCAGGCTCACCTCGAGGGGTATCCAGCGCCAGAGTTCCCGCTCCAATGCCAGGTCGAACGGCGCGATCACACCGATGCCCCGTTGCGCGACCGGGCCCTCCATATCGGGAAAATCGAACTCCACTGCGGCCCCTCTCGCACTCAGCCGGGAAGACCTCCGAGAACGATCGGATTGTTGACAATCATACGATGTGACCATACCGTGTCAATATGGAATCGGGACCGATTGTCACCGTTGTGCACAGTGGCCGTCCGCCCGATCCGGCCCTCATGGCGCCGGTGAGTGCGCGGGCCACGGTGCGGTACACCGACTCCGCCGGATTGGCGGCCGCGCTGTCGGGCACGCAGGTGCTCTTCGTCTACGACTTCCAGACGCGTGCGCTGCCCGCCGCCTGGCCCGCGGCCGACCGGCTGCAATGGGTGCACGTCGCCGCGACCGGTGTCGATACCGTGCTGTTTCCCGGATTACGCGACAGCGACGTGGTCGTCACCAACACCCGGGGGGTCTTCGACACCGCGATCGCCGAATACGTCCTCGGCCAGATCCTCGATTTCGCCAAGGACCTCACCGGCTCCCACCGGCTCCAGCAGCAGCAGGTTTGGCAGCACCGTGAATCCGAGCGCATCGCGGGCGCCACCGCGCTCGTCGTCGGCACCGGGGCGATCGGCCGGGCCATCGCCGGACTGTTGCGTGCCACCGGGATACAGGTACGCGCGATCGGCCGCCGCGCCCGCCGGGACGATCCGGATTTCGGCGTCGTGACCACCGACCTGTACGCCGAACTGCCCTGCGCCGACTACGTGATCGCCATCGCCCCGCTCACCGACCGCACCCGGCACATGTTCGACGCCCGCGCGTTCGGCGCCATGAAACCCCACGCCCGGTTCATTAATGTGGGCCGCGGCGAACTCGTGGTGACCGACGACCTGGTCGCCGCCCTGCGTTCGGGGGGAATCGCCGGTGCCGCGCTGGACGTGGTGGACCCGGAACCGCTACCGTCCGGCCATCCACTGTGGACCCTGCCGACCGCGCGGATCACGCCACACAACTCCGGTGATTTCATCGGCTGGCGTGCCGAGATGGTCTCCGCGTTCGCCGCCAACTTCGACCGCTGGTCGGCCGGCCGTCCGCTGGACAATGTCGTCGACAAAACGCTCGGGTACGTGCCCGGCTGAAGGAGGGCCTCAGATGAGCCGACCCGAGACCCCGCGACCGACCGACCCCGTCGAGATGACCGCGGTGGAACTGATCTCGGCCTATGCTGCCGGGACCCTGTCCCCGGTGGAAGCGACCGAGGCCGTGCTCGCCGCCATCACCGTCCGCGATACCGATATCAACGCCTACTGCCTCGTCGACCCCGACCGGGCGCTGGTGCAGGCCAAGGATTCCGAGGCGCGCTGGCAGTCCGGGCACGTCCGCGGACTGCTCGACGGTGTACCGATCTCGATCAAGGACATCTTCCTCACCGAGGACTGGCCCACCCGGCGCGGCTCCCTGAGCATCGGCCCGGAAGGCCCGTGGCCGGTGGACAGTCCCGTCGCCGCCCGGGTGCGGGAGGACGGCATGGTGATCGTCGGTAAGACGACCACACCGGAGATCGCCTGGAAGGGTGTGACGGACAGTCCGCTCACCGGGATCACCCGCAATCCCGTCGATCCCACCCGCACCGCGGGGGGATCCTCCGGCGGCAGCGCCGCGGCGGTCGCGGCCGGGATGGGCCCGGTCTCGGTCGGCACCGACGGCGGCGGCAGCGTGCGGATCCCGGCCGCGTTCTGCGGCATCGTCGGATTCAAACCCACCCACGGCCGCATCCCGCTGTACCCGGCCAGCCCGTTCGGCCCGCTGGCCCACGGCGGGCCGCTGACCCGCACGGTCGAGGACGCGGCATTGCTGCTCGATATCCTGGCCCTCCCGGACCCGCGCGATCCCACCGCGCTCGCCCCCACGCTGACCACGTTCCGCGGCCAGATCCAGCGCGAGGTCCGCGGCGTGACCGCCGCCTATTCGCCGACGCTGGGCTATGTCCGGCCCGATCCCGAGGTCGAGGCGATCGTATCCGGGGCCGTGAACGCTCTCGAGACCGCCGGGTTGCGTGTCTCGGCCGCCGACCCCGGCTTCACCGATCCGCGCGACGCCTTCGACGTGATGTGGGCGGCGGGTGCCGCGGCGATGCTGGCGAACTTCCCGGCGGGTGCGCGCGAGAACGCCGACCCCGGCCTGCGGCGGGTCTGGGAATACGGTGAAACCCTCTCCGCGACCGACTATCTCGATGCCCGCGCGGTCGCCGCCCAGGTGGCGATCACCATGGGGACGTTCCACACCGCCTACGACATCCTCCTCACTCCCACGGTCCCGATCACGGCGTTCGAAGCCGGCCACGACGTGCCGCCCGGCAGCGATATGTCGGACTGGCCGGATTGGACGCCCTACACGTATCCGTTCAATCTCACCCAGCAGCCCGCGCTCAGCATTCCGGCCGGCCGGACGAGCGACGGGATGCCGGTCGGGCTGCAGATCGTGGGGCCCCGGCACTCCGACGACCTGGTGCTCGCGATCGGACGGTACGCGGAGGCGGTGCTGGCCGGGCGCTGAGCTGTGTTTTTGGCGCGCCAGCGCGCCAAAAACACAGCCTGTCAGGCCCGGGCGAAGGCGAGCGTTTCCCCGGCCACGCCGTGCAGCCACAGCGTGTTGCAGACGGCGGCCAGTTCTGGCAGCCCCTCCTCGATGGTGGCGAAGACATTGCCGGGCACCCAGCCCAGATCGCCGTTGATGAGCAGGTTGTTGCGGCCGTAGAACAGTGCGAGATCGGTGGCGCCCTGTTCGTGGTGGGCGGTCGACCCCGGTTCGTACCCGTAGGCGGGATTGCCGATCTCCCAGGGCTCGAAGTCGAACAGGCAGACATCACCCGGAATCGGGGTGACCGTGGGGTTCTCCCGGTGCGGGGCGCCGGGGATCCGGGGCACCAGCGTATACAGCTCGTTGCGGGCGTACTTGGCGTGGAAGGCATCCCCTTCTTGGGGGAGGGCCTCCCATACCGCGGCGCAGGTGCGTGGCGCTTCGTCGTCGAGCAGGCGGGCGCGGCAGGTGAGGCCGGTCTTGGTGAGGGTGATCGTGAGGTAGCGGGCCATCGATCCGTCCTGGCGTCGTACGGGTGGGGTCGGCGACGTTGCCGGGGATTCCGCGGAGTGGGTCAGCTGCCCAGTTCGGCGAGGACCTCGGACCAGATGGTCAGGGCGTCGGCGATCTGGGCTTCGGAGACGATGAGCGGCGGGATCATCCGAACCACGTTCATATGGGCGCCGCAGGTCAGTAGCAACAGGCCCTTGGTGGCGGCCAGCTGCTGTGCGGCGGTGGCGGTTTCCCGGTCCGGCGTGCCGTCGGGGGTGGTGAACTCCGAGCCCACCAGTAGGCCGAGACCCCGGACGTCGCCGACGGCTTTCGTCTCGGCCGCGCGGACACCGGCCAGCAGCTGTTCGCCGCGGACCGCCGCGTTCTCGACCAGCCCTTCCGATTCGATCACGTCGAGGGTGGCCAGGGCGGCCGCGCAGGCCACGGCGTTACCGCCGTAGGTGCCGCCCTGCGATCCGGGCCACGCCTTGCCCATGAGCTCTGCCGAGGCGGCGATTCCGGAGATGGGGAAGCCGCTGGCCAGACCCTTCGCCATGGTGATGACATCGGGGCGGACGTCGAAATGCTGGTGGCCGAAGAACTTCCCGGTGCGGCCGAAGCCGGTCTGGATCTCGTCGAAGATCAGCAGGATGCCGTAGCGGTCGGCGCGTTCGCGCAGGCCCTGGAAGAACTCGCGGTTGCCGGGGATGTAGCCGCCCTCGCCGAGTACGGGCTCCACGATGAACGCGGCTGTTTCCGCGGGGGAGGTGAGGGTGGCGAAGAGATAGTCGAGTTCGCGCAGTGCGAAGGCGGTGGCCTCGGCCTCGGTCCAGCCGTACCGGAAGGCGGTGGGGAAGGGCGCCACGTGCACACCCGGCATCAGGGGGCTGAACCCGGCAGAGAAGCGGGTGCCGGAGGTTGTCATGGTGGCGGCGGCGACGGTGCGGCCGTGGAAACCGCCGTGGAAGACGATCACATTGGGGCGGCCGGTGGCCTGGCGGGCCAGCCGCAGCGCCGCTTCGACGGCTTCGCTACCGGAGTTGGCGTAGAACACCGAGTCCAGTCCCGCGGGCAGCACGGTGCCCAGGCGTTCGGTCAGTTCCAGCATCGGCCGGTGCATCACGGTGGTGTACTGCCCGTGGATCAGCTTGCCGACCTGCTCCTGAGCCGCCGCGACGACCCGGGGATGGCAGTGGCCGGTGCTGGTGACGCCGATACCGGCGGTGAAGTCGAGAAACCGGCGGCCGTCGACGTCGTAGAGGTAGCAGCCGGCGCCGTGATCGACGGTGACCGGTGTGGCCTGCTTCAGGATCGGGGAAAGTTCGGCCATGGTGTTCCGCCTCCCGGGACAGTCGGTGCGGCGCGCCGGACCGACGGGTGTGCGAGGCCGAGTGGAAGCCACTCGGAAATTGTCGGATTGTTGACAATATGAATAGCACGGCGGCACTGCCCGCGGCAATGGTTCACACCGCGTGAGTCGGCGGTATATCCGTTCGGCCGGCCTGTCGTCGCCCGCGTGTCGCGCGGCGGTGCGCTATGTGCGCGCCCCGGCCGTCCGGCCCGGTCGCGCCGGGCCAGGCATCACTCCCGCAGCCAGATGGCCTCGGCGGCGATACTGCCCAGATCGGTCAGGGATTCCTCGCGCCCGATCCGCACCGCGATGGTGCCCGCGAAATCTCGCCGCTCCACCACGACGATCACCGTGTCCAGGGCGATACCCACCGAATCGAAATACCGCAGCATGTCCGGATCGGAATCGGAGATACGGGCCACCCGGCCCGACTCACCGGCCTCGAAATCGCTCAACCGGCGCGCGGGCGGTGTGGGCACCGCACCGTCCACCGACGGGATCGGGTCGCCGTGTGGATCCCGGTCGGGGAACCCCAGTTTCGCGTCGATCCGGGCCATCAGCAGATCCGAGACCGCGTGTTCGAGGATCTCCGCCTCGTCGTGCACCTCGTCCCAGCCGTAACCCAGCTCGCTCACCAGGAAGGTTTCGATCAAGCGGTGCCGGCGCACCATATCGATGGCGGCGCGGCGGCCGTCCTCGGTCAGGGTGATGGAGCCGTACCGGGCGTGCTCGACCAGGCCCTGGTCCGATAATTTGCGCACGGCCTCCGACACCGTGGAGGCGGAGACGCCGATCCGCTCGGCGAGCAGTTTGGTACTCACCCGTTCCTGCGACCACTCCTGGGCGGTCCAGATGACTTTCAGATAGTCCTGGGCCACCGACGACAGTCCCGGAGCGACCGATTCCCCGGCGTCGGCGAGGTCCCGTCGGGTGGCGATATCTCGTTTTCCGGGCACAATCACGAGCTTAAGCATTCCCGGGGCAATACACCTAGATGGCGCTGGTGGGCGTAGCCCGTCCGCAGTCCGCGCACGGCCGGAGCGGATGCGGAGGTACGCCGAGGTTCTGTTCGGGTGGGGGTTGTGTGCGGTCGTGGACATGTGGTTGCGCACGGCCGGAGCGGATGCGGAGGTACGCATATTGCGCCGTCTCCGGGAAACCCGGTGTTCGCCCGGGCGTTGCGCAGTCGAACACCGGTCGCACCCGAATACGGTACGGCCGCATGTTTGCGTAGGCTTGGCGTCTGTGCAGAGGTGGCGAAGTCTCGACGACGTACCCGCGGACTGGGGGCGGTGCGTTCTCACGATCGGCGTGTTCGACGGTGTTCATCGCGGACACGCGCAGTTGATCAGCCGGGCGGTGAAGTCCGCTGCCGCCCGTGGTGTCCCGGCGGTACTGATGACTTTCGATCCGCATCCCATGGAGGTGATCCGGCCCGGTTCCCATCCGGCGCAGCTCACCACGCTCACCCGCCGCGCCGAACTCGCCGAGGAGCTGGGCGTCGACGTCTTCTGCGTCATGCCCTTCACCCACGACTTCATGAAGCTCACCCCGGGCGAGTATGTGCACGACCTGCTGGTGGAGCGGTTGCACGTCAGCGAAGTGGTGGTCGGCGACAATTTCACCTTCGGCAAGAAGGCCGCGGGCACCGTGGACACCATGCGCGAACTCGGCAGCCGGTTCGGTTTCGAGGTCGACGGCGTGACCTTGCTGGGCGAGCATGCCGTCACCTTCTCCTCCACCTACATCCGCGCCTGTGTCGACGCCGGCGATATGGCCGCCGCCGCCGACGCGCTGGGCCGCCCACACCGGGTGGAGGGTGTGGTGGTGCGCGGTGACGGCCGCGGCCGCACGCTGGGTTTCCCCACGGCCAATGTCGCGCCCCCCATGCATGCCGCCATCCCGGCCGACGGGGTCTACGCGGGATGGTTCACCGTGCTGGGCCCCGGGCCGACCATCGGCACCGTGACACCCGGCGAACCTGTGATGGCCGCGATCTCGGTCGGTACCAACCCCACCTTCTCCGGCCGGGCCCGTACGGTCGAGGCCTATGTCCTGGACCGCGAGGCCGATCTCTACGGGCAGCACGTGGCCGTGGATTTCGTGGACCATCTGCGCGGGATGCGGAAGTTCGATTCGGTCGACGAACTGGTCGCGGTCATGGGCCGGGATGTGGACGCGACCCGCAAGGTCCTCGGTTCCGGAACCTGAACCCGGCCCGGCGTGGGCGGTCGGAAACGGCTCGGGTAAGGTGGCCCGTCGGGTCTGCTGCGGTCCGCGGCGGCGCCCATCCCGGATATCCGGCCGGATCATCACGATATGCGCTGTCGGCGAATATCGAGTGCTGCGGTCACCGGGCCCCTGTGCGCGGAACTGAGAAACAGGAGTGGATGCCCCATGGCGCTGACCACCGAGCAGAAGAAGACCATTCTCGCGGAGTACGGTCTGCACGAGACGGACACCGGTTCGCCGGAGGCCCAGATCGCACTGCTGACCAAGCGTATCTCCGATATCACCGAGCACCTGAAGGTGCACAAGCACGATCACCACACCCGCCACGGGCTGATGGCGCTGATCGGTCGCCGCAAGCGGCTGTCGAAGTACCTGCAGAACAACGACATCAACCGCTACCGCAGCCTGATCGAACGCCTCGGCCTGCGGCGCTGATCGATCTTGAACACGCCCGGTTCCACGAGCCGGGCGGTACGTATGCCGACGGGGCGCATACAATCGCCTCGTCGGCATTTTCGTGTACCGGGTGACTCTCCCGGGCACGGAAACGACAGAACCAGCCGTGCACACCCGCGCTCGTGGCGTCGGTCTTCGGTAGTGGCTTTTCGGCCCGGGCGTGATACGCCGGAGAGCTTCGATCGATGACCGCCTCCGCGTCGCCGGCTCCAAGGGGAGCCCGGCCGGGTGTACGCGCCGCAGCACGAATACGGCCACCGCTGACCCCGACGGTCACCGCGGTTCCGCCGACGCGCCGCGTTCGAACCTGGTACGGCTGACACAGCCGGATCGCGCCACCGGGCGCTGTATCCGGCGAGACGAGAGGTTGAGAACAGAGAAATGCCAGAAACGATTGAACGCTCGAAGAGCTCGGCCATCGAGGTCGAACCGGGTGTTTTCGAATCCGTCGCGCTGATCGACAACGGCGCGTTCGGCACCCGCACGGTTCGCTTCGAGACGGGCCGGCTCGCGAAACAAGCCGCCGGATCGGTCGTCGCCTACCTGGACGACGAGACCATGCTGCTGTCGGCGACCACCGCCGGTAAGCACCCCAAGGACCAGTTCGACTTCTTCCCGCTGACCGTCGATGTCGAGGAGCGGATGTACGCGGCGGGCCGGATCCCCGGTTCGTTCTTCCGCCGCGAGGGCCGTCCCTCCACCGACGCGATCCTCACCTGCCGGCTGATCGACCGGCCGCTGCGCCCGTCGTTCGTCGACGGCCTGCGCAACGAGATCCAGGTCGTGGTGACCGTGCTGAGCCTCGATCCCAAGGATCTCTACGACGTGGTCGCCATCAACGCGGCTTCGGCGTCCACCCAGATCTCGGGCCTGCCGTTCTCCGGTCCGGTCGGCGGCGTGCGTGTCGCGCTGATCAACGATCCGGCGGTGGGTACCGCCGCGGGTGGCCAGTGGGTCGCCTTCCCGACCGTCGAGCAGCTGGAGAAGGCTGTTTTCGATATGGTCGTGGCCGGCCGGGTCACCGAGACCGGTGATGTGGCGATCATGATGGTCGAGGCCGAAGCCACCGACAATGTGATCGCGCTGATCGACGGTGGCGCGCAGGCGCCGACCGAGGCCGTGGTCGCCGAGGGGCTCGAGGCCGCCAAGCCGTTCATCGCGCGGCTGTGCCGGGCGCAGCAGGACCTGGCCGAGCTCGCGGCCAAGCCCACCGAGGAATTCCCGCTGTTCCCGCCGTACGCCGACGACGCGTACGCCGCCGTCGAGGACGCCGCGAAGGCGCCGCTGTCGGAGGCGCTGAGCATCGCCGGTAAGCAGGAGCGCGACGAGAAGATCGACGAGATCAAACTCGAGGTGCTGTCCCGTCTCGGCGAATCGTTCGAGGGCCGGGAGAAGGAGCTGGGGGCCGCGTTCCGCTCGGTCACCAAGAAGCTGGTCCGTCAGCGCATCCTCACCGACGGTTTCCGGATCGACGGCCGTGGACTGGCCGATATCCGGGCGCTGTCGGCCGAGGTCGCCGTGGTGCCGCGGGCCCACGGTTCGGCGCTGTTCGAGCGCGGCGAAACCCAGATCATGGGTGTGACCACCCTCGATATGGTCAAGATGGCGCAGCAGGTCGATTCGCTCGGCCCGGAAACCTCCAAGCGCTACATGCACCACTACAACTTCCCGCCGTACTCGACCGGTGAAACCGGTCGTGTCGGTTCGCCCAAGCGCCGCGAGATCGGCCACGGCGCACTGGCCGAGCGGGCGCTGATCCCGGTGCTGCCGAGCCAGGAGGAGTTCCCGTACGCGATCCGGCAGGTGTCGGAGGCGCTGGGATCCAACGGTTCGACCTCGATGGGTTCGGTCTGTGCCTCGACCCTGTCGCTGCTCAACGCCGGTGTGCCGCTGAAGGCGCCGGTTGCGGGTATCGCCATGGGCCTGGTGTCGGACACCGTCACCAACGAGGCCGGGGCGCAGGAGGTCCGCTATGTGGCGCTGACCGATATCCTCGGCGCCGAGGACGCCTTCGGTGATATGGACTTCAAGGTCGCCGGCACCCGGGGCTTCGTCACCGCCCTGCAGCTCGACACCAAGCTGGACGGTATCCCCTCGCAGGTGCTGGCCGGTGCGCTGAGCCAGGCGCACGACGCCCGCACCACGATCCTGGACGTGATGGCCGAGGCCATCGCCACCCCGGACGAGATGAGCCCCTACGCCCCGCGGGTCACCGCCATCAAGATCCCGGTCGACAAGATCGGCGAGGTGATCGGGCCCAAGGGCAAGATGATCAACCAGATCACCGAGGACACCGGCGCCAACATCTCCATCGAGGACGACGGCACCGTGTTCGTCGGTGCCACCGACGGCCCGTCGGCGCAGGCGGCGATCGACGCGATCAACGCGATTGCCAACCCGCAGCTGCCCAAGGTCGGCGAGCGGTTCCTCGGCACCGTGGTCAAGACCACCGCTTTCGGTGCGTTCGTCTCGCTGCTGCCGGGTCGTGACGGTCTGGTGCACATCTCCAAGCTGGGCAACGGCAAGCGCGTGGCCAAGGTCGAGGACGTGGTGAACGTCGGCGACAAACTGCGCGTGGAGATCGCCGATATCGACAACCGCGGCAAGATTTCGCTGATCCCCGTCGACGAGACCGCCGACGAGGCGCCCGCCGATGCGGACGCGGCGACGACCGAGTAGTACTGGTCGTGTGACGGAGCAGAAAACGACGGCCCCCCTGCGCCCGAGTGGGCAGGGGGGTTCGTCATCGGCGTGGCGGATCGGCGAAACGGTCGATATCGACAACGGAGTGCGGCGTACCGTCCTGCCGGGTGGTCTGCGCGTGGTGACCGAGCATGTACCCGGCGTGCGTTCGGCGTCCATCGGCGTATGGGTAGGGGTCGGTTCGCGCGACGAGGGCCCGACCGTCGCCGGTGCCGCGCATTTCCTGGAGCACCTGCTGTTCAAGGCCACGCCGAGTCGCTCGGCGCTGGATATCGCCGAGGCCATGGATGCCGTCGGCGGCGAACTCAACGCGTTCACCGCCAAGGAGCAGACCTGTTACTACGCCCACGTGGTGGACGAGGATCTGCCGCTGGCGGTGGACCTGGTCACCGATGTGGTGCTCAACGGCCTGTGCCGGGCGGCCGATGTCGATGTGGAACGGCAGGTCGTGCTGGAGGAGATCGCGATGCGCGACGACGATCCGGAGGATCTCGTCGGCGACGCCTTCCTCACCGCACTGTTCGGTGATCACCCGATCGGCCGGCCGATCATCGGCTCGGTGGAATCCATCGAGGGGATGCGCGCGAGCCAGCTGCGTTCCTTCCATCAGCGCCGCTACACCCCCGACCGGATGGTCGTCGCGGTCGCGGGCAATATCGAGCACGAGCACACCGTGGAACTGGTACATCGCGCGGTCGCCGGCCGGCTCGACCCCGGCGCGCTGCCCGCGCCGCGGCGCGAGGGCCGGTTCCGTACCCGGGACGAGCCGAGGCTGACCTGGTCCAACCGGGACAGCGAACAGGCGCATCTGGTGTTCGGAGTCCGGGCCTACGGGCGCCACGAAGGACAGCTGCGGTGGCCGCTGTCGGTGCTCAACACGGTGGTCGGCGGCGGTCTGAGTTCCCGGCTGTTCCAGCGGATCCGGGAGGAACGCGGGCTCGCCTACTCGGTGTACTCCAGTGTGGACACCTTCGCCGACACCGGAGCGTTCTCGGTGTACCTGGGCTGCCAGCCGGAGAACCTCGGTGAGGTGGCGACGCTGGCCCGCGGAGTGCTCGAGGAGATCGCCGCGGACGGTATCACCGATGCCGAATGCGCCCGGGCCAAGGGTTCGCTGCGCGGCGGGCTGGTGCTGGGGTTGGAGGATTCGGCGTCCCGGATGAACCGGATCGGCCGCAGTGAGCTCAGTTACGGCAACCACCGCAGTGTGTCCGAGACGCTGGCCCGGATCGATGCGGTGACCACCGAGGAGGTCGGCGAGGTCGCGGCGGCGCTGCTGTCCCGGCCGTTCGCCGCGTCGGTGGCGGGGCCGTATCAGCGGGTCCGCGATCTCCCGGCGCCGGTTCGGCGGCTGGCCGCGAACTGAACGAGGGGCCCGGACAGTCAGTCGCGCTGATCCGGGGCCGCGCGATTGGCGGCACCGACGACGGAGTCCAGCAGGCCGGGCAGGGCCCGGTCGAGGTCGGCGGTGCGCAGCCGCTGATGGGTCTGTCCGTCGATCATCAGACGTTCGATGACACCGGCTTCACGCAGCACTTTGAAGTGGTGGGTGGCGGTCGATTTGTTGATCACTTCGTACAGCGCGGCGCAGCGTACGGCGTCGTCCGCGTTGTGCAGGCGGCGGACCATTTCCAGGCGCACCGGGTCCTGGAGCGCGGCCAGGACCACGGGGAGCGGGGCCACCGGGGCCGGGGTATCCGTGGTCGGTGTGGTCTGCGTCATGATCTACTCGCTCGGGTTTGATGATCATCGAACCTCGGTTTAGGCTCGATGCAGTTCGATCAACGTCAAACTTACCTGTTTCGGGGTTCTCATGACAGCGACAGCGGCGGTACTCACCGACGACAGAACGATCCAACCCTGGGCCTACGGTCTCGTCCTCGGCGCGACGGGGGTCGCTCTCGGGGTGTCCGGTGTACCGGCCCCGCTCTACGGTCTCTACGAACAGCAATGGCACCTCTCCCCGCTCACCACCACCGTTGTTTTCGCGGTCTACGCGATCGCGGCCCTCGGTGCCGTCCTCGTCTCGGGCCGGATCTCCGATGTGGTCGGGCGCAAACCCGTCCTGCTGGGGGCGTTCGCGGTGATGATCGCCGGCCTGGTGGTGTTCGTCCTCGCCGATACCGTGCCCATGCTGCTGCTGGCCCGCGCCCTGCACGGGATGGCCGTCGGCGCCACCGTGGTCGCCGGCGCGGCGGCGCTGCTCGACCTGCGACCGCATCGCGGCGCGCGCTCGGGTCAGCTCACCGGCGTCGCGTTCAACGTGGGCATGGCGGTGGCCATCATGGGCTCGGCGCTGCTGGCCCAGTACGCACCCCATCCGCTGCGCACACCGTACGTGGTGATCAGTATCGTCTGCCTGCTCGTCACCGCCGGGGTACTGGCATTACGCGAACCGCACACGGCGCGGGTCGCCGGCCGGATCCGCATCGCCCGTCCCGCCGTACCCCGCGAGATCCGCGCCGACTTCTGGTTCGCGGCGATGGGAGTCATGGCCGCGTGGTCGGTGCTCGGCGTACTGCTGTCGCTGTATCCGTCGCTGGCCGCGCAGCAGACCGGTATCCACAACCTCGTCTTCGGCGGAGTCGTGGTGGCGGCGACCGCGACGGCGGCCGCGCTCGTCCAGTTGTTCGCCACCGCCATTCCGGCGCGGCGTGCGGCCGTCGGCGGCGATATCGGAATGGCCGTCGCCCTGGTCCTGACCGTGCCCGCGCTCGGTACGCACAACTGGGTCGCGGTGCTGACGGCCGGTGTCCTGCTCGGTGCCACCTTCGGCCTCGGATTCGGTGGGTCGCTGCGCCACCTCTCGCACGTGGTGCCCGAACACCGGCGGGGCGAGACCATGTCGGCCTACTACCTGCTCGCCTACACCTCCATGGCGCTGCCGACCGTCCTCGCGGGCTGGGCCGCCACCACCTGGGGCCTGCACACGGTGTTCCCCTGGTTCGTGGGTGTCGTCGCGGTGGCCTGCCTGGGTGCCGCGACGCTGGGATTGCGCCGCGGCACCCGGTAGGGCTAGACCGGCCATCCTCCGTAGGGCACGGTGATCAACTCCATATAGTGACCGCTGGGGTCCAAGAAGTAGACGCCGCGCCCGCCGTCGTTGTGGTTGATCTCGCCCGCGGCCTTCTGCTGCGGGTCGGCCCAGTGCTCGAGACCGTACCGCTGGATCTTGGCGTAGGCGGCGTCGAACTCCTGCTCCGAGACCAGGAACGCGTAGTGCTGGCCCTGGATCTCGGCGATATGCGGAGGAACGTTCGCGAAATCGAACGTGACCCCGTTGGCGGTGACCAGGGGAATGAAGTGGCCCCATGGGGCGCCCGGTTCCACGCCCAGGATATCGCCCCAGAATTCGGCCGATTCCCGGTTGTCACGGCATCCGACAATGGTGTGGTTGAACTGAACGGACAAAGGAATATCTCCTCGAAGTCGTGCTGGTCCCGACCCCGGGCTCGGTACAAGGCGGCCAACGGGAGCACCATCACGGCACAGGAGAATAGTCCGAACCGGATCATGATCGAAACCCGAGCGCGGCCTACCGTGGTGACCATGAGAATTCGTGGGGCAGTCCTGGAACGGATCGGCGCGCCGGTGCCGTACGCCGAGTCGGCGCCGATCACCATCAGCGAACTCGAGCTCGCCGACCCGGGGCCCGGCGAGATCCTGGTGCGCATCGAAGCCGCCGGCCTCTGCCACTCCGACCTCTCGGTGGTCGACGGCAACCGGGTGCGACCGGTGCCGATGCTGCTCGGACACGAAGCGGCGGGCAAGGTCGTCCAGGCGGGTCCCGGCGTAGACCTGCCCGTCGGCCGGCGGGTCGTGATGACCTTCCTACCGCGCTGCGGCGAATGCGCCGGATGCGCTTCCGGCGGCCGGACCCCGTGTATTCCCGGCAGCGCGGCCAACAACGCGGGCGAACTGCTCGGTGGCGGCCGGCGACTGCGCCGCGACGGCGCCGAAGTACAGCACCATCTCGGAGTCTCCGGGTTCGCGACCCACGCGGTGGTGGACCGGCGTTCCGTGGTGCCGGTGGACGACGACGTGCCGCCGGAAGTCGCCGCCGTGCTCGGCTGCGCGGTCCTGACCGGCGGCGGTGCCCTGCTGAACTCGGCGAAACCGGCCGCGACCGACCGGGTCATGGTGGTGGGCCTCGGCGGTGTGGGTATGGCGGCCGTCTTGGTGGCGGTCTCCCTGGGTGTCCGGGAGGTCATCGCCGTCGACACGGTCCCGGACAAGCTGGCGCTGGCCCGCGAACTCGGGGCCGGGAGCGCGTACACGCCCGCCGAAGTCGCCGACCAGGGTGTCCAGGCGGAAGTCGTCGTCGAAGCGGTCGGCTCCGCCCGGGCCTTCGAGAGCGCGGTCGCGGCCACCGCGCCCGGCGGTGTCACCGTGACGGTGGGTCTGCCCGCCCCCGACGCCCGCGCGACCATCTCACCCCTGGGCCTGGTGGCCCAGGGCCGCTCGATCGTCGGCAGCTACCTCGGCTCGGCGGTCCCGTCGCGCGATATCCCGGAGTACGTCCGGATGTGGCGCGACGGCCGGCTCCCGGTGGAGAAACTGATCTCCGCCCGGATCGGGCTGGCGGATGTCAACGCCGCCATGGACGAACTCGCCGCCGGACACGCCCTCCGCCAGGTGATCCTCTTCTGAGCTGCGCTCATGGCGTTGCCTTCGGCGGCGCAAGTTCGGGGTCCGACATGATGACGAATGCCGACCATCCGGGAAGGCATGAGGTGGCAGACGTGCGCCGGACACGATGGGGATCGCCATCGGGCTCAGCCCGGAACCGGCGGGCCGGCCGACCTCGCCTTGGCCCCACAAACAGGCAACCGACCCCGGTGCCGAGTTCAGCGAGGCCCTCGAAGGTCGAGGCCTGAACGGCGGGACCCAGGGGGCCTCGCCCCGCGCGCCGAAGGCGCGCAAATAAACACAGTAGGCTCGGTGCGCAGGTCGACGACGAACAGGGAGTGGCGAGGTGACGGAACCGATTCGGGTTGGCGTTCTGGGAGCACAGGGCAAGGTCGGGCAGGCCATCTGTGCCGCCGTCGAGGCGGCCGCCGATCTCGAGCTCGTCGCCGCGGTCGACAAGGGCGATCCGCTGAGCCGGTTCGTCGAATCCGGCACTCAGGTCGTCGTCGACTTCACCCACCCCGATGTGGTGATGGGCAACTTGCAGTTCCTCGTGGAGAACGGAATCCACGCGGTGGTCGGGACGACCGGCTTCGACGAGGCGCGGCTCGATCAGGTGCGGGGCTGGCTGGCCGGGCGGCCGGAGATCGGGGTGCTGATCGCGCCGAATTTCGCGATCGGTGCGGTGCTGTCCATGCGTTTCGCCGAGCAGGCCGCCCGGTTCTTCGAATCGGTCGAGGTGATCGAGCTGCATCATCCGAACAAGGCCGACGCCCCGTCGGGTACCGCCTACCGGACCGCCGGGATCATCGCCGAGGCCCGGGAGAAGGCCGGCGCCGGACCGATCCCGGATGCCACCACCACCGAACTCGAGGGTGCGCGCGGGGCGGAGGTCGGCGGGGTGCGGGTGCATTCGGTGCGGCTGGCGGGTCTGGTGGCGCATCAGGAGGTGCTGTTCGGGACGCAGGGGGAGACGCTCACCATTCGCCACGATTCGATCGACCGCTCGTCGTTCGCGCCCGGTGTACTGCTCGGGGTGCGCCAGATCGGTCTGCGGCCGGGGCTCACCGTCGGCCTCGATCCGTTCCTCGACCTGTGAGCGATTCCGCCGGTGGGTCCGGCCGCGACCGCGAGGTCTGGAAGATCGTCGCGATGGTGGCGGCGCTGGTGCTGGCGCTGGTCTTCTACTTCCTGTGGCTGGGCCGGATCGCGGTGGCGCTGCTGACCTCGGGTGAGGTCGCGGCCGTCGCGCTGGGTGCCGGGGTGCTGATCCTGCCGCTGCTGGGGGTGTGGATGGTCGTGTCCACCCTGCGGGCGGCGCTGGATCATCAGCGGCTGGCCCGCCGGATCCACGATGAGGGCCTGGAATTGGATACCGCGGATCTGCCGCGTCGCCCGTCCGGCCGGATCGAACGGGCGGCCGCCGACGCACTGTTCCTGTCGGTGAAGAAGGAGTGGGAGGCCGACCCCGACAACTGGCGGGTGTCCTACCGGCTGGCGCGTGCCTACGATTGCGCCGGCGATCGGTCCCGGGCCCGCGACACCATGCGCCGCGCCGTGGAATTGGAGAAATACGAGCGCCGCACCGGAGCCTGAACCGCCGCCGGGAGCCGTTAGGCTCGGCGAGGTGCCGAGGTTGCTGATCGTCCATCACACGCCGTCCCCGCATATGCAGGCGATGTTCGAAGCGGTTTTGGCGGGGGCGACCGACCCGGAGATCGAAGGGGTCGACGTGGTCCGCCGCGCGGCATTGGCGCTCACTCCCGGCGAAATGCTGGCCGCCGACGGCTATCTGCTGGGCACTCCGGCCAATCTGGGCTACATGTCCGGTGCGTTGAAGCACGCGTTCGACACCTGCTACTACCCGTGCCTGGACAGCACCCGTGGCCGGCCGTACGGGTTGTACATCCACGGGAACGAGGGCACCGAAGGTGCCGAGCGGGGTGTGGAATCGATAACCACCGGGCTCGGGTGGGTCAAGGCGGTGAGTCCGGTGGTGGTGATGGGCAAACCGGCGAAGGGCGATCTCGAGCGCTGCTGGGAGCTGGGCGCCACGGTGGCCGCCGGGCTGATGGGCTGATCCGGGCGGATTACTGCGCTCGGCAGTGCACGAGGTGGGCCGGGACGTCGAGTGCGGTCGGTGCTGCGGTGCCCGGTGACCAGGACTACTCTTCGCGTTTGGCGCTGCCGTAGCCGCCCCGCATCTGGTCGCGCAGCGCGCCGGACACCACTCCGGACATCCAGGAGTTCAACGACTGCCCGCTCTGCGCGGCGGCTTCCTCGGCACGCGCCTTCACCTGTTCGACCAGACGCAGGGTGACCCGGCTGATATCGCCGGTCATCTCCTCGAAGCTCGGGTTGTCGCCGGCCGGGGCGCGTCGCACTTCGATATCGGCTTCGGTGCCGTGCAGGGAGACACGCACGGTGCGGTCGCCCAGTTCGGCGCTGACGGTATCGGCGAGTTCGGTGAGGGCCGAGAGCAGGGCCAGCCGGGCCGAGTTCTCCACCGCGCCGGCCAGCGCGGCGGCCGTGGCCTGCGTTTTCTCGTCACCCAGGGCAGCTGCGGCCACCAGGTCCTCGCGGATGCCCGCGGTGTATTTGGTCAAATCCATGACACCAGTGTGACGCCATTTTTGATGTCGTTCAAGGACAGAAATGGCGGCAAGATGGCGGTATAATGCCGTCGATAGTGGGTTCGGCGGCCGAGAACACGGACGAGGGTGTCGAGCCGCACCAGGTGACCGGGTAGCCTTTCTGACCATGACGAACGGTGAATCGACGCCCCCGGTGTTGAGCGCGTCCGGCACAGTAGGTGTCGCGATGGTGACCCCCTTCAGTGCCGAGGGCAAGCTCGACATAGACACCGGCGTCTCCCTGGCACATCGTCTGGTCGATCGGGGTGTCGACCTGCTCGCGATCTCCGGAACCACCGGAGAATCGCCGACCACCACCGAATCGGAGAAGGCGGATCTGCTGCGCGCGGTCGTCGACGCGGTCGGCAACCGGGCCACCGTGATCGCCGGCGCCGGCACCTATGACACGGCGCATTCGATCGAGCTGGCGCGCAACGCCCAGCGCGCGGGCGCGCACGGCCTGCTGGTGGTGACCCCCTACTACTCGCGGCCCACCCAAGAAGGCCTGTACGCGCATTTCACCGCGGTCGCCGACGCCACCGACCTACCGGTCACCCTGTACGACATTCCGCCGCGATCGGTCGTCCCGATCGCCTCCGACACCATTCGCCGGCTCGCCGAACACCCGCGGATCGTCGCGGTCAAGGACGCCAAGGGCGATCTGAACGCGGGGGCGGCGCTCATCGCCGAAACCGATCTGGCCTTCTACTCCGGCGACGATATGCTCAACCTGCCGTGGCTGGCGATGGGCGCGGTCGGCTTCATCAGTGTGATCGGGCATCTGGTCCCGGAGCGGCTGCGCGAGATGGTGGACGCGTTCACCGCCGGAGATGTGGTGCGGGCGCGCGATATCAACACCAGTCTGCTGTGGCTCAATGCCGCGATGGCCCGCCTCGGCGGCGTCGCGATGACCAAGGGCGGGCTCCGCCTGCTCGGTATCGACGCCGGTGAACCGCGACTGCCGCAGATCATGCCCAGTCCGGAACAGCTCGAGGATCTGGCCGCGGATCTGCGGGCCGCCGGGGTGCTCGAATGAGTGAACCCACCGCCCGCCGCCCCCGCCGCACCGCCCGGCGTGAGGCCGGCCCGGCCGCACCCGCGCCCGAACCGCAGCACGAACCCGTGCCCACGCCCGTGGTGGCCGAGCCCGCCGAACCCACTGTCGAAAGGGAAACCGAGACGGTGGCAACCGAATCCGTGACCGTGACCGAAACCGCCGCACCGGAAGGCCGGGGCCAGCGATCGCGTCGCGGCGGGAGGGGCCGGCAGTCCGGCCGTGGCCGCGGCGAGCAGGCCCGTTCCGCGCCCGCTGTCACTCCGGAGGCCGCCGCCCAGGACCGGCTCTCGCTGCCCCCGAAACTCCCGAAGCAGGGCCTGCGGGTCTTCGCGCTCGGTGGTATCGGCGAAATCGGGCGCAATATGACCGTTTTCGAGTACGGTGGCAAACTGCTGATCGTCGACTGCGGAGTGCTCTTCCCCGAGGACCAGCAGCCCGGTGTAGACCTGATCCTGCCCGATTTCCGGCCGATCGAGGACCGCATCGACGATGTGGTGGCCGTGGTCCTGACCCACGGGCACGAGGACCATATCGGCGCCGTACCGTTCCTGCTGCGGTTGCGCCCGGATATCCCGGTGATCGGCTCCAAGTTCACCCTCGCGCTGGTCGCCGCGAAATGCCGGGAGCACCGGTTGCATCCGCGGCTGCTCGAGGTCACCGAGGGGGAGCGCACCGAGCACGGGCCGTTCGAATGCGAATACTTCGCGGTCAACCACTCCATTCCGGATGCCCTCGCGGTGGCCATCCGCACCCCCGCGGGGACGGTGCTGCACACCGGGGACATCAAGCTCGATCAGTTGCCGCTCGACGGCCGGCTTACCGATCTCGCCGGTTTCTCCCGCCTCGGCGACGAGGGCGTGGACCTGTTCCTGGTCGACTCCACCAACGCCGAGGTCCCGGGTTTCGTCACCCCGGAACGCGAGATCGGCGGTGTCCTGGACACCGTGATCGGTAAGGCGCGTCACCGGGTGATCGTGGCCTCCTTCGCCAGCCATGTGCACCGGATCCAGCAGGTGGTGGACGTGGCGCAGAAGTACGGGCGCCGGGTGTGCTTCGTCGGCCGGTCCATGGTGCGCAATATGCAGATCGCGCAGGATCTGGGCTATCTGTCGGTGCCCGACGGGCTCGTCGTCGATCTCGATCAGGCGGCCACCCTGCCGGGCGACAAACTGGTGCTCATCTCCACCGGTTCGCAGGGCGAGCCGCTCTCGGCGCTGTCCCGGATGGCCCGGGGTGAGCACCGGCAGATCCATATCAGGGCCGACGATCTGGTCGTGCTGGCCTCCTCGCTGATCCCGGGCAACGAGAACTCGGTGTTCACGGTCGTCAACGGCCTGGCCCGCCTCGGCGCCACCGTCATCACCCAGCAGAACGCGAAGGTGCACGTCTCCGGGCACGCGTCGGCCGGGGAACTGCTGTACCTGTACAACGCGGTCCGGCCGACCAACGCCATGCCCGTCCACGGTGAATGGCGGCATCTGCGTGCCAATGCCGCGCTCGCCGTCGCCACCGGGGTCCCCGAAGAACGGGTGGTGCTGGCCGAGGACGGTGTGGTGGTCGATCTGGTCGACGGCATCGCCTCCATCGTCGGCCGGGTCCCGGTCGGGCACGTCTACGTGGACGGCCTGTCGGTCGGCGATGTCGGCGAATCCACGCTGTCGGACCGGCTCGTGCTCGGCGAGGGCGGTTTCATCGCCATCACGGTGGCCGTCGACGAGACCACCGGTAAGGCGGTGAGTCCGCCGGAGGTCAGCGGGCGCGGGTTCTCCGACGATCCGACCGCGCTGGCGGAGGCGGCGGAGCTGGTGGAAGCCGAACTGCTGCGGCTGGCCGGTGAAGGCGTCACCGATACGCATCGCATCGCGCAGGCCGTGCGGCGTATCGTGGGCCGCTGGGTGGCCGATACCTACCGGCGGCGCCCGATGATCGTGCCGACCGTGATCGGCGTCTAGCCGAACGACCGAAAACCGCCGGAGGGCTGAGCCCTCCGGCGGTTTCTCGTCTCTGCGGCCCTAGGCGTAGCTCAGGAGTCGGCCTGGCAGGCCGCCGAATCCAGCTGCGCGGACTTGACGATATTGCACGCGAATCCGTGCGCGATCTTCCACTGATCGCCTTCGGCCACGAAATCGACGGTCGCGTTCTCCACCGGGCTGCCGCCGATGGTCACATCGGCATCGGCGGTCACCTTGCCGTCGACCGGTTCGCCGACATTGGTGATCTTGACGGTGACCTCGTTCTTCTTGGCCGCCTCGACCAGCTTGTCGACCAGCTGCGGATCCTGTTCGGCGTCCTCGATCCAGGCCAGCTTCTCGTCTTCGCCGACCGAGCCGTCGAGCGCCCGGTTGATCTTGTCGTTGAGTTCCTCGGCCGTGGGCTTGGGCAGATTCGGCGCGGGTGTGGTGGTCGGCGCCTTGCCCTCCTCCCGGCCGTCCTGGGTTTTACCCGATTCGAACTCGGCGGCGGCCTCGGTGCTGGTCGCGGCGGCCTCGGTCGAGGAGTCCTCGGTGGACGAGCACGCGGTGAAGGTCAGGGCGGCGGCGGCCATTGTCGCGGCGGCCACGACCCGGATCGGTCGAATTTTCACAGTTCTGATTCCCCTACGGTGTAGTCGGCGAGTTCGGCGCCGGCCGGAAGATGTGGTCGGTACGAACTCACAGGTCGTAGCCGGAAGTGCAGTTCCAGTGCTCGATGTAGGCGTTGCCCGGGTTGTTGGCCAGCGCCTCGGACCGGGCAGCGGCCTTGGTGGCGCCGGAGCCGTAGCTCAGCCAGCTGTCCGAAACCGCCAGCGCGCCACATCCGTTGCGCCAGGAGATCTTGGCGACGCAGTCGGCGGCACCACAGCTGTCGACCGCGGCCGACTCGGCCTCGGAGTAGCTGTCGTAGTCGTAGGACCAGCCGTAGTTGCCGGTCGACAGGGACACCGCGATGGCGCCGTAGTAACTGCTGTACTGGGCGTGCGCCGGCGTCACCGAAGCGACGAACATCGAGCCGATGGTCGCCACCAGAACGGCGGCAACGGTGAGAATCTTCTTCAAAGGTGTTCCCATCTGTGTATTTCGGTCCACGACCCTTATGGACCGAATGACAAAGTACAGAGCATCTCTGCCGGTGAGCAACCGGATCGGCAACACGTTCCCTCCCCGATGGCTGGGTCTCGGCTAGATTCATCGTGTGAACATGGCTCAGCGTGAACGCCGTGCATTGGTCGAAACGATGAAGGGCACCGGCCCGGACGCGCCCACCCTATGCGGTGAGTGGACGGTACGCGACCTCGCGGCGCACCTGGTGGTCCGGGAGCGACGGCCCGACGCCGCACCGGGAATCATGTTGGCGCCCTTCGCCGGCTATCTGCAGAAGGTGCAGGACAAAGCGGCCGGCCGGGAGTTCGACGAACTGCTGGACAAGATCCGTACCGGGCCGCCCTGGTGGTCACCGCTGCGCCCGGTGGACGCGATCGCCAATCTCGGCGAGATGTTCGTCCATCACGAGGATGTCCGCCGGGCGAGCCCGGGCTGGGAACCGCGGCAACTGCCGGCCGAGGATCAGCGGCGGCTGTGGGCGACGGTGCGCAAGATGGGGAAGATGGCGTACCGGAAATCGCCGGTACCGGTGGAGTTCTCGACGCCCGGCGGGGAACGGGCCCGGATCGTGGACGGCAGCGGGCCGGTGGTGACGCTGACCGGTGAGCCGTCCGAATTGCTGCTGCACGCCTTCGGACGCGATCAGGTCCGGATCGAAACGGCCGGCGAACCCGACGCGGTCCGGCAGGTACTAGAACTCGACCGCTCCATCTGAGCGCCGCGGGCGGAGAACACGCGCGCGGGCGAGGCGGCCCAATGTCCGAATCGGGACCGAACCCGTCGACCAACGCCTCCAGCGTGGACCGGTCGCTCGCCGGATCGACGGCGGTCCAGGCACGAATCGCCGCCGCCGATCACCCCGCGGCGACCGGCCGGCCGCTCGGCGCGGGCCGTAGGCGGACACCGCCGGGGCGGCGGTAACCAGTGTTGCGGATGGTCCGGATGGGGTTGTTGCGGCTAGCCTGAGGCCATGGCAGGTAAGTCCCGCGGCACGACCACACCTGGTGCGCGGGCGGGATCGGCTCGGGGGCGGACCACCGCGGCGCGTTCTCGTTCGGGTAGTACACGCGGCGCGGCCGGCGCGGCCGCGGCCCAGGGTCCGGCTCGTAGAACCACACGTAAGGCGGCCCCGCGCCCGGCCAACGGCGCCCGTCCCCGCCGCACCGCGGCGCGCCGGCCCACCGCCGCACGACGTTCCGACACGGCGCCGCTGGCGGTGTTCGGCCGGATGGTGGGCAGCGGCTGGACCATGGCCGCCCGTGGCCTGGGCGCCACCACCCGGGCCATCGGCCGGGCCGGGGAGATCGAGCACGGTCATCGGCGCGACGGGGTCGCTCTCGGTTTGATCGCGCTCAGCGCGGTGATCGCGGCCGCTGTCTGGTTGTCCGCCGGCGGGCCGATCGGGCGGGCCGTGGACGCGGTCATTCGTGCGGTCACCGGTTCGGCCTCGGCGCTGCTGCCGTTCGTCGCCTCCGGTATCGCGGTGGTGCTCATGCGTACCGAACCCCGCCCGGAGATCCGGCCCCGGCTGGTGCTGGGCGGTCTGCTGATCGGGTTGCCGTTGCTCGGACTGTGGCATATCGCCGACGGTGCCCCCACCGACGCCGCCGGGCGTGCCGATGGGGCCGGGTTCGTGGGATTCGTCATCGGTGGCCCGGTGACCGATGGCCTCACCGCCTGGCTGTCGGTGCCGATACTGTTGCTGGCGATGGTGTTCGGTGTGCTGCTGGTGACCGGCACGACGGTGCGCGAGGCGCCGCAGCGACTGCGCGAATTCTTCGGCGCCCCCGGTTACGAGGGCGAGGCGGACTACCGGGACGGCCACGATCCGGTCGACGAGTACGAGACCGGCGCCGGGGAGGCTCCCACCAGATCTCGCCGCCGCCGCCGCACTCCCGCCGAGAACTACCCGGCCGACGAATTCGCGGGATCCGCGGCCGAGCCGCCCCTGCGCGACGCCAAACCGATCACCGCCGCCCCGGACGGCGAACAACCCGCACAGCGCAAGAAGCGCAAACCCGCCGCGCCCGCGGTGGTCGATCAGACCCCGCCGCCGCTTCCGGATCCGGAGTTCGTCACCGACCGGGTCACCGAGGGTGATTACACACTGCCGCCGATCGATCTGCTGGTCGAGGGCGACCCGCCCCGGAAGCGCAGTGCCGCCAACGAATCGATGATCGAGGCGATCACCGAGGTACTGGTGCAGTTCAAGATCGATGCCGCGGTCACCGGTTTCGTCCGGGGCCCGACCGTCACCCGCTACGAGGTGGAACTCGGGCCCGGCGTGAAAGTCGAGAAGATCACCGCGCTGACCCGCAATATCGCCTACGCCGTGGCGACCGAGAACGTGCGCCTGCTCGCGCCGATCCCCGGGAAATCCGCCGTCGGTATCGAGGTGCCCAATGCCGACCGGGAACTGGTCCGCCTCGCCGACGTGCTCACCGCGCCGGCCACCCGCAACGATCATCATCCGCTGGTCATCGGCCTCGGTAAGAATATCGAGGGCGAGTTCGTCTCGGCCAATCTGGCCAAGATGCCGCATCTGCTGGTCGCGGGCTCCACCGGCTCCGGTAAGTCGAGTTTCGTGAACTCGATGCTGGTGTCGCTGTTGCAGCGGGCCACCCCCGACGAGGTCCGGATGATCCTGATCGACCCGAAGATGGTGGAACTGACCCCCTACGAGGGAATCCCGCATCTGATCACGCCCATCATCACCCAGCCGAAGAAGGCCGCCGCAGCGCTGGCCTGGCTGGTGGAGGAGATGGAACAGCGGTATCAGGACATGCAGGCCAGCAAGGTCCGCCATATCGACGATTTCAACCGCAAGGTGAAATCCGGTGCCATCACCACGCCGCTGGGTAGCGAACGGGTGTACCGGCCCTATCCCTACATTCTGGCCATCGTCGACGAACTCGCCGATCTGATGATGACCGCGCCCCGCGACGTCGAGGACGCCATCGTCCGGATCACCCAGAAGGCGCGGGCCGCCGGTATCCATCTGGTGCTGGCCACCCAGCGGCCGTCGGTGGATGTGGTGACCGGCCTGATCAAGACCAATGTGCCGTCACGGCTGGCGTTCGCGACCTCCTCGCTCACCGATTCCCGCGTGATCCTCGACCAGCCCGGCGCCGAGAAACTCATCGGTATGGGCGACGGCCTGTTCCTGCCGATGGGTGCCGGTAAGCCGACCCGGTTGCAGGGCGCCTTCATCAGCGACGAGGAGATCCACGGGGTCGTCGAGTTCACCAAGAATCAGGCCGAACCGGAGTACACCGAGGGCGTCACCGCGGCCAAGGCCGGGGAGAAGAAGGATGTCGACCCCGATATCGGCGACGACCTCGAGGTGTTCCTGCAGGCGGTGGAACTGGTGGTCACCTCGCAGTTCGGGTCCACGTCCATGCTGCAGCGCAAGTTGCGGGTCGGGTTCGCGAAGGCGGGCCGCCTGATGGACCTGATGGAGACCCGGGGCGTGGTCGGGCCGAGCGAAGGGTCCAAGGCGCGCGATGTGCTGGTCAAACCGGACGAACTCGACGGCCTGCTGTGGTCGATCCGGGGCGGCGGCGACGAGGAAGCACCGGCACCGGACGCCGGATGACCGGCGTGCTGCCGGTCGCCGGGCGCGCTGATATGCGACGATAGCCGGCAACCACCCCGCAAGCCGGCTGAAACGGGCATATCGGGCATGATTGGTGGTATGACTCGCACCGCTGAACGGATCGCCGTATGCAGGTAACCGCTCTTGTCTGGGGAATCACCCTCGTGGTGATCCTCGGGTTGTTCGTCTTCGATTTCTTCGCCCATGTGCGGACTCCGCACGAACCGACCTTCCGTGAGTCCGGCTTCTGGTCCGCGGTCTACATCGGGCTGGCGCTGGCCTTCGGCGGGGTGATCGCCTGGAAATGGGGCGGGACCTTCGCCGGTGAGTACTACGCCGGTTTCGTCACCGAGAAAGCGCTCTCGGTGGACAACCTGTTCATCTTCCTGATCATCATGTCCACCTTCGCGGTGCCCCGGATCTACCAGCAGAAGGTGCTGCTCATCGGCATCGTGGTGGCCCTGGTCATGCGCGGTGTCTTCATCGCGGTGGGCGCCGCCGCCATCAGCGCCTTCAGCTGGGTTTTCTACCTGTTCGGACTCTTCCTGGTCTACACCGCGGTCAAGCTCCTGAAGGAGAGCGGCCACGAGGTCGAAGAGGAACAGAAACGCGACAGCCGGATCGTCGCGCTCATCAAGCGCTTCGTGCCGACCACCGAGACCTATGACGGCGACAAGCTGGTCACCCGGATCGACGGCCGACGCGCGCTCACGCCGATGCTGCTGGCACTGGTGGCCATCGGATTCGCCGATCTGCTGTTCGCGCTCGACTCGATCCCGGCCATCTACGGCCTCACCGAGGAGCCCTACATCGTGTTCACCGCGAACGCGTTCGCGCTGATGGGGCTGCGCCAGCTCTTCTTCCTGATCGGCGGCCTGCTGGACCGGTTGGTCTACCTGTCCTACGGTCTCGCGGCCATTCTGGCCTTCATCGGCGTCAAACTGGTGTTGCACGCCCTGCACGAGAACAACCTGCCGTTCATCAACGGCGGCGAGCATGTGAACGTCCCGGAGATCTCCACCGCGCTGTCGTTGTCGGTGATCCTCGGCATCCTGGTCGTCGCGACCGTCGCCAGCCTGCTGCGTACCCGCGGGCAGGCCCGGCCGAAGTCGGCCGCCGGTTCGGGCGAGTAGCCGGTGCGTCCCGGCCGGGTCGGCGCCCGGCCGGGACGCGGCACCACTCAGTCGGCGAACGCGCCGAGTACGGGCTGCCATTCGACGGCCCGCACATCATCGATCAGCTTCTCCTGAGCGAACGGGTCCTGGGCCAGCAGCTCGTCCAGCGCCGCGGCGTCGGTCGCGCGGAACAGCAGCAGGGCGCCGGAACCGTCCGGGTACGGCCCGCTGCTCAGCAGCGCGCCCTCCGAAAGCCGGTCGGCCAGCCACGTCCGGTGACGCGGGCGATGGGTGTCCCGAGCGGGAACGGTGGCGTCGGAATAGGTGTAGTGAACAGCGAAAAGAGGCACCCGTCGACTCTAGTGCGCGGGGTGTCGCCGCGGTGCCGACCGTCCACCGCGAGTGGTAGGTACTCCTGCGGCCGGTGAATCTCAGAGCGTGAGCAGCATTCGGGTGTTGCCGAGAGTGTTGGGTTTCACAAAGCTGAGGTCCAGGAACTCCGCCACACCGGTGTCGTAGGACCGGCACATCTCCGCGTACACCTCGGCGGTCACCGGAGTGCCCTCGATCTCCGCGAAACCGTGCCGGGCGAAGAACTCGACCTCGAAGGTGAGCACGAACAACCGCCGCAGCTCGAGCTCCCGCGCCACCTCGACCAGCTGCTCCACGATGACTTTGCCCACACCGTGGCCTTTCACCTCGGGAAGAACCGCCACCGTGCGCACCTCACCGAGGTCGGCCCACAGCACGTGCAGCGCACCGCAGCCCACCACGCGGTCGCCGAGTTCGGCCACCCAGAACTCCTGTACCGACTCGTACAGATTGACGAGGTTCTTCTCCAGCAGGATGCGGCCCGCATATACATCGACGAGCGATTTGATCGCCGGGACATCGGAGGTGCGGGCGCGACGCACCCGCACGGTGGCGGTCTGCGTACCGGGTGCGTCGCTGGTCGAACCACTCAGTGGTCCCCGTGAGGTCATGGGGTGCACAGTAGTCGGCCGGGCTACCGATAGTCTGGGTGTGTGCCGCAGACTCCGCCCTCCCGCTCGATCTCGCGCGCCTGTCCCGGCGCCGCGGCGCAGAGGCGGCCATGAGCGTGCATCCCGAGGAGATCGACCGGCGTCTGACCGTGCCCGGACCACCGCGCGGTGGTCTGGTGCCCGCACCCGCCGAATCCGCGGTTCCGCTGCTGAACATCGCGAACATCCTCACCATGATCCGGATCGCGCTGGTACCGCTGTTCGTCCTGGCGCTGTTCGCCGATGGCGGTCATCAGACCGGCTGGCGGATCACCGCGACCCTGCTCTTCGCGCTCGCCGCGATCACCGACCGGTTCGACGGTCAGCTCGCCCGCAAATACGGCCTCGTCACCGATTTCGGCAAACTCGCCGATCCCATCGCGGACAAGGCGCTCATCGGCGCGGCGCTCATCGGGCTCTCGATGCTGGGCGATCTGCCGTGGTGGATGACCGTCGTCATCTGCGCGCGCGAGATCGGAATCACCCTGCTGCGGCTGGCGGTGGTGCGCCGCGGCGTCATCCCGGCCGGTCGCGGCGGGAAACTCAAAACCCTCGTCCAATCGGTGGCCATCGGGGTGCTGCTGCTACCGCTCTCGGGTGGTTTCGCCACCGCGGGAATGACGCTGATGTGGATCGCGTTGCTTCTCACAGTGGTCACGGGCCTGGACTACGTCGGTCAGGCGGCCAGGCTGTGGCTCGCCGGACCGCACCGGACTCGCGGATGACGGCCGGACACACCGGCCCGCTCACCGCCGGCAGCGCGGCCGCCGATCTCGTCGCCGCCCTGAAGGACAGCGGGCAGACCGTCGCCACCGCCGAATCACTGACCGCGGGGCTGGTGTCCGCCACGATCGCCGGTGTGCCCGGGGCCAGTGCGGTGCTGCGCGGCGGCATGGTGGTGTACGCGACCGACCTCAAACACAGTCTGGCCGGGGTCGACGAGCAGGTCCTGACCGCCGAGGGTCCGGTGGCCGCGAGTACCGCACAACAGCTCGCGGTCGGCGCCCGGACCCGCTGCGGCGCCGACTGGGGAATCGCGCTCACCGGGGTCGCCGGGCCCGACCCCCAGGCGGGGATCGAGGTCGGCACCGTCTTCCTCGGACTCGCCGGACCCGGGCATACCGAGGTGATGCGGTTGAAACTCACCGGCGACCGGTGGAATATCAGGTTCACAGCGACACAGGCCGCGGTTCGGGAACTGCTGCGGTGCGTGCGGGGCGAATCACCCACCCGGTGAGCAGTTCCGCGACCGGCCCGGGAACCCTCGGGGCGGGTTCCGACGTTGTGCGAAGAGAGAACCGCGTGCGTGCCGTGGGCGACGCCTACCGGGAGAAGGAGAACTCGATGACGCTGCTGCGAGAAGCGATCGGGGACAGTCTGCGGCGTGCGCGCCTCGCCCAGAGCCGGACCCTGCGCGAAGTATCCACCTCGGCGCGGGTGAGCCTGGGCTACCTCTCCGAAGTCGAGCGGGGTCGTAAGGAAGCGTCCAGTGAACTGCTGGCCGCGATCTGCGACGCCCTCGACATACCGCTGTCCCGGGTGCTGTGGGACGTGAGCACCGCGATCGCCGGCGAGGATCTGCCGGCGGGCGCCGCCCCGGCCCGTGAACCCGCCGAAGCGGCCACCCCGGCACCGGCGGAGCCGGCCGCCGAGCCCGCGGCCGCCGAACCCGCCGCCGCGTCGGCCGCGGCCGGTACCCGGACCCAGGTCGACGGCGAGACCCGGATCGTCATCCCGGCGCCCACCAACGGCCCGCTCGTGCTGGTCGAAGCGGCCTGATCGGTTATAGCCGTCGTATACCCGATCGTGACAATGCGCGCGGCGCCGGGGACCGGATAGATTCGTAGTATGCGTCGGCGCGGCCGTTCTCGGCGAGACGCGGCGTCGTTCGGTGGCCGGGACCCGGCGCCGCATGGTGGAGGATAGGCAGATACCGAGTGCGTGACGGTCGCGCACTCCGAGTCGCCCAGGCGGCACAGTAGATGGAGGCGGGATCAACCGATGGCTAATCCGTTCACGAAGGCCTGGAAATACCTGATGGCCCTCTTCGATGCCAAGATCGAGGAGCACGCGGATCCGAAGGTCCAGATTCAGCAGGCTATCGAAGAGGCTCAGCGTCAGCACCAGGCACTGTCCCAGCAGGCCGCCTCGGTAATCGGGAACCAGCGTCAGCTGGAGATGAAGCTGAACCGGCAGCTCGACGAGGTCGAGAAGCTCAACGCCAATGCCCGTCAGGCCGTCGTCCTCGCCGATCAGGCCAATGCCGCGGGTGATGCCGAGAAGGCCATCCAGTACACCAACGCCGCCGAGGCGTTCGCTGCGCAATTGGTCACCGCCGAACAGTCGGTCGAGGACCTGAAGGTGCTGCACGATCAGTCGCTGCAAGCCGCCGCGCAGGCCAAGAAGGCGGTGGAGCAGAACGCGATGCTGCTGCAGCAGAAGGTCGCCGAGCGCACCAAACTGCTCAGCCAGCTCGAACAGGCCAAGATGCAGGAGCAGGTCAGTGCCTCCCTGCAGCAGATGGACAGCACCCTGTCCGCCCCCGGCAGCGTCCCCAGCCTGGACGCGGTGCGGGAGAAGATCGAACGCCGCTACGCCACCGCGCTGGGGTCCGCCGAACTCGCCCAGAACACCGTCCAGGGGCGCATGCTCGAGGTCCAGCAGGCCAGCGTCCAGATGGCCGGCCACAGCCGGCTCGAGCAGATTCGCGCGTCCATGCGCGGCGATTCCCTGCCCGCCGGGAACACCGGCGCGGCGCTCGACGCCGGGAAGTCGGCGGCCGAACCCGCACAACCACAACCACAGATGGACAAGGGCCGGACCGCGCAGTAGCAGCGGCTCCACCGAGTTCGGCGAGGACAGCGATGAAGTCTGACAGGTCCCGATTCCGCACCGGGTCCCGGGAGTTCGCCCGTGCCTGGCCCGAACTGCAGCCGCAGGCGGCCTACGTCGCCGACAGTCTGCGGGAAGCCGGCGAGAACGCGCTCGTCGCGGTCCGCCGCTGGGCCGATCCGCGGGAACGCGAGCTCCGCCGGCGCCGCCGGGCCCGGCGGCGCAGTATCGGCCTCGGCACGGTCTCCGGTCTCACCACCGCCGGGGCGGTCGGGCTGGTGATTCTGTCCGCCCCCGCCTGGGCGGTCGTGGTGCTCGGCGGCGGGGCGGTCGCCCTGGTCACCGGCGCAGCCCTGAGCACCCGCCGTTACCTGCGGTTGCGGCGGGCGCCGCTGCCGATGGCCGGCTACCTCCCGCGCAAACTTCCCTCCGGCCGGTCCGCCGCCCGGCCCGCCATGGCCCGATTGGCGCGTGCCGAACGCGCGTTGCACGAGGTGGCCGGGCAGATCGCCCGGTCCCGTCGGCTACCCGCCGAGGAACTCGAAGATCTGATCGCCACCGCCGGCTCCGGTGCCGCCGCGCTGACCGCGCTGGCCGCCGATATCGCCACGATGGAAGGCGCGATCCGGACCCTCGGCGGGGGTGCGGCCGAGATCGCCGACGCGGCCGACGTGCATCGGCTCGGAGAAACACTGCAGTCGATCGTCGCCCGGCTCGACGGCGGCGTCGCCGAGTACGAGCAGGTGGTCGCCGCGGCCGCCCGAGTCCTCGCCGTCGACGAAACAGGGGCGCTCCGCTACGAGTTCGACGGTATCGTCGCCGATCTGCGGCACGCGGCCGATCGGATGGACGGCTGGGCACAGGCACTCACCGAACTCGCCGACTGGGCTCCCGGTTCGTTGCCGCCCGCCGCGGGCCACCCCTCGTGGCAGCCGCCCGTGGCCGAGGTGCCCCGCGGTCGCGCGCGCCCGTAACGGTCTCAGGGTCAACCCTGATCTTCCCCGGATATTGCTCTTCACCTGGTGATTTCCCGTGTCCGCGGTGCCATGCTCGAAGCAGGAGACAACCGCTGGGAGGCACAAAATGCTGTGGAAGATCATCGGCGTGGTGGCCGTCGTCTGGATCGCGCTGGCGGTGATCGGCGCACTGATCAAAGGGCTGTTCCCGATCCTGGTGATCAGCGCGGTGGTATTCGGGCTGTATCTGCTCTACAAGGCGATCTCCGGCTCGGACGACAACTCGGTCACCAAAGTCTGATCCGCCCACGCGACGATGCGGCCGGATGCCTCTCCGCCCGGAGGGTCATCCGGCTTTTCCGTGTCATCGGGCGGGTGCGTGTGTTCGAATGACGCCATGCAGCATCTTCCGGAGGATTGGCAGCGGGCCCTGGTGATCGTCGCTCACCCCGACGATATCGAGTACGGAGTCGCCGCCGCGGTGGCCCGCTGGACCGGCCAGGGTAAGGATGTGCGCTACCTGCTGGTGACCTCCGGGGAGGCGGGGATCGCCGGTATGCCGCCCGCCGAGGCGGGTCCGTTGCGCGAAGCCGAAGAGCGTGCCGCGGCCGCGGTCGTCGGGGTGAGCGAGGTGCAGTTCCTCGGCCATCCGGACGGCCGGATCGAAGCGAACCCGGCCTTGCGCCGCGATCTGGCCGCGGCGATCCGCCGGCACCGTCCGGAACTGGTGGTGCTGGGACATTTCGGGCCGACCTGGGCCCCCGGCATCGTCAACAGCGCCGACCACCGGGCCGTCGGCCGCGCGGCGCTCGACGCGGTATCCGATGCCGGCAACGAATGGATCTTCCCCGAGATCACCGAGCCACCACCGTGGACCGCGCGCTGGGCGGCCGTGGCCGTCCCGGCCGGCGCCACCCACGCGGTGGACGTCACCGCCACGGTCGGCGCCGCCGAGGCGTCACTGGCCGAACACCGGCGCTACCTGGAGGCGTTGAGCCCGGAACCGGTGGCCGATCAGGTGCGCGCGGTGGTCACGATGACCACGGCACCGGTGGACGGTTTCGCCGGCGAACGCGCCGTCGGGTTCGAGCTGTACACCTTCGCCGGCTGAGTTGCCGGCACGGTACCGCTGTGGCGGAACACACCTCGAGATGGGCCGGCGCCGCCACATAAGCGCGGCCCGGACTCGGCGCCTGCGGGCGCGCCGATAGCATGACCGGATGCGAGTGGCTGTCGTCGCCGGTCCCGATCCGGGTCATGCGTTTCCCGCTATCGCGCTCTGCCTGCGTTTCCGGGACGCGGGTGACGATCCTGTCCTGTTCACCGGCACCCGCTGGTTCGAGGCCGCGCGGGCGGCCGGTATCGGGGTGCGGCGGCTGAAGGGGCTGGCGCCCAGGCCGATCGACGACGACGGCGACGCCGGTGCGCGAATTCATCGACGGGCGGCCTATATCTCGACCGAGATCCTGCCCGAACTCGGCGCGATGCTGCCGGAACTGGTTGTCTCCGATGTCCTCACCGCGGGGGGCGGTATGGCCGCCGAGCGGTTGCGGGTGCCGTGGGTCGAACTGTCACCGCATCCGCTCTATCTTCCGTCGAAAGGGCTGCCGCCGATCGGCAGTGGGCTCGCGCCGGGCGCCGGCGTGCGCGGTCGTGCCCGGGACTCGGTGCTGCGGATGTTCACCGCTCGCGCGGTGCGGACCGGGCAGCGGCAGCGGGAGGCCGCCCGGGCCGGGGTGGGTCTGCCGGCCACCGACCCGGGTCCGGCGGCGCGGCTCGTCGCCACCCTGCCCGCGCTGGAGGTACCGCGGCCGGACTGGCCGGAGGAGGCCGAATTGGTCGGCCCGCTGTTGTGGGAGCCCACCGACCGGCGCCTGCAGTTACCGCCGGGGGACGACCCCTTGGTGATGGTGGCGCCGTCCACCGCGCACACCGGGGTGGCCGGGATGGCGGAGACGGTGCTGGAGGCCCTGGCGGGAGCCGGGGTCCGGGTGGCGATCTCGATGCTCGACGAGCCACCGGAATCGCTGCCGCGATGGGCTACCGCCGGGCTCGGACGGCAGGACGAACTCCTCACCCACGCCGCCGTGGTGGTCGGTGGCGGTGGACACGGGCTCCTGGCGAAATCATTGGCCGCGGGGGTACCCGTGGTGACCGTCCCGGGTGGCGGCGACCAGTGGGAGCTCGCCAATCGCGCGCAACGCCAGGGTTCGTCGCTGCTGGTCCGCCCGCTCACTCCGGAGTCGGTGCGCGCCGCGGTGCTGCGGGTGCTGGCCGAGCCGGGTTTCACCGCGGCGGCGCGGACGGCGGCCGCGGGAGCCGCCGAGGTGGCCGATCCGGTACAGATCTGTCACCGGGTCCTGGACTCGGTGCGGACGCACTGACCGTCCGCGCCCGCCGACGCCGGTGCGGGTATCTTGTGCACGGTGCGGTTGACGGAATTCCAGGAACTCATGCACACCGAATTCGGCGAGGCCCGGGGCGACACTCTGCTCAATGATCACGTTATCCCCGCGCTCGGCGGCCGGACCGGCGCCGACGCCATCGAATCCGGTGTCGATCCACGTGATGTCTGGCGTGCGCTGTGCGCCGAATTCGATGTGCCGCGCTCTCGCTGGTGACGTCGTGCCCCGGGGGCGGCCGGCTGCGGCGCGCATGATGACGTGCCGCTTTCGCCCGGTTGCCGCAGGTCGCCATCGAATGCCGGCGTCGGGTTCCGTTCTTGGACGTGTCGTGGAAGAACAGCACGCAGTCGGGATGGGCGCAGCGGCGGATGCGGGCGGGCGTTTCGGCCGGCAGATGCAGCAGGTTGTCCGCCACCGGCCGGCCGGGTAGCCAGGGGGGTCGGCGACCTTGGATACGACCGAACTCCCGCAGTGGTGAACCAGCACGTGCCGAGGGGCCGCGACGCGCGGCCACGGCGCTTGACTCGAACACCTGTTCGTCTAGGCTGAGGCCGGAACTTGTCGGTGCCGCCCTCTACTGTGGGCGCCAACCACACCACCTACCTACCACCCGGTGAAAAGGGGAGTCACGATGGCGCCACAGCCCTATGACCGCGACAAAGCACTCGAACTCGCGCTCGCGCAGGTCGAGAAGAGTTTCGGCAAGGGGGCGGTGATGCGCCTCGGCGAAGAAGCCCGCCAGCCGGTCTCGGTGATCCCGACCGGTTCCATCGCGCTCGACGTCGCCCTGGGTATCGGGGGCCTGCCCCGCGGCCGCGTCGTGGAGATCTACGGCCCGGAATCCTCCGGTAAGACCACGGTCGCGCTGCACGCGGTCGCCAATGCGCAGGCCGCCGGAGGTGTCGCGGCCTTCATCGACGCCGAGCACGCACTCGATCCCGATTACGCCGCCAAACTCGGTGTCGATACCGACGCGCTGCTGGTGTCCCAGCCCGATACCGGTGAACAGGCCCTGGAAATCGCCGATATGCTCGTCCGCTCCGGCGCCATCGACATCATCGTCATCGACTCGGTGGCCGCCCTGGTGCCCCGCGCCGAAATCGAGGGCGAAATGGGTGACAGTCACGTCGGCCTGCAGGCCCGCCTGATGAGCCAGGCGCTGCGCAAGATGACCAGTGCCCTGAACAATTCCGGCACCACCGCCATCTTCATCAACCAGCTGCGCGAGAAGATCGGCGTCATGTTCGGTTCTCCCGAAACCACCACGGGTGGTAAGGCGCTGAAGTTCTACGCGTCCGTGCGGCTGGATGTGCGCCGTATCGAAACCCTGAAGGACGGGAGTGACGCGGTCGGTAACCGGACCCGGGTCAAGGTCGTGAAGAACAAGGTCTCCCCGCCGTTCAAACAGGCCGAATTCGACATTCTGTACGGACATGGAATTTCGAAGGAGGGCTCGCTGATCGATATGGGGGTGGAGCACGGATTCATCCGCAAATCCGGCTCCTGGTACACCTACGAGGGCGATCAGCTCGGCCAGGGTAAGGAGAACGCCCGCAAGTTCCTCCTGGAGAACACCGATATCCGGGACGAGGTCGAGAAGAAGATCAAGGAGAAGCTGGGGATCGGAGCGGATGTGACCGCGACGGAAGAGACCCCGGCCGATTTCTGACCCGGTGGACGAACGGTCCGGGGCGCGCACCGAGACCACCGATCCGGTGGCGCAGATGCGGCGCCGACTCGACGAACTCCTGGCGGCCGGTGGCGTGGCCACCGATCCCGCCCGGAGTCCACGGCCGGACGAGCCCGATCCGCAGCGGGCTCGTCCGGCCGGCTCCGGTTCACCGGACGACGCGCCGATCGGCGGACGCACCGGCGACGACGCGCAGGGCAGTATCGAACAGGCGAAAGAAGCCGCTCTGCGGTTACTGGCCGTCCGCTCCCGCAGCCGGACCGAGCTCGCGCAGCGGTTGTCCGCCAAGGGGTACCCGCCAGAGGTGACCGAACAGGTACTCGACCGGCTGGCCGAGGTCGGGCTGATCGATGACGCCGATTTCGCGCGGCAGTGGGTACGGCAGCGGCACGGTTTCTCCGGCAAGGGGCGGCGTGCGCTGGAGCAGGAGCTGCGGCGTAAGGGGGTTTCGCAGGAGGACTCCGCGGCCGCGCTGGACACCGTCACGGCCGACGACGAATACGAGCGCGCCACCGAACTGGTGCGCCGCAAACTACGGAGCCTGCCGGCGGGGCTGGACCGGGAGAAGGCCATCCGGCGACTGGTCGGAATGCTCGCCCGGCGCGGCTACGGGCATTCGGTGGCATTCGCGGTGGTCAAATCCGAATACGAGTTCGCCGGGTCCGGCGACGAGGACGCTCCGCTGGATTGAGCGGTGCCTCGCGCCGATCAACCGCGGCGGCCCCGGTTTCGTGGATACCGGGCCGGCCTCCGAAGCGGAGTAGACCCAGAACACAGGATCGCGATCGGCGGAGCCGGCGCCCCTTCGCGTGGTGGTTTCTCGCCGACGATCCGCTGTGCCGGACCCCGCGAGGCCCGGCACAGCGGCGGACTACTTGGTGATATCCACTCCGGGAGCAGCGTCGGTGATGATCGAATCGGCCGCGACGACCGCGCCGCCACGTTTGCGGCGACCGGCCCGCAGGCGCTTCTCCAGTCCGGTGGCGACCGTGGAGAGGAGCACGTTCAGCACGATCATGATGATCGCGACCACGATCAGCGCGGGAATCGTATTGGATTCCGCCGCGCCGAGCTGCTGGGCGCTGCGAACGACTTCCTCGTAGGTGATCACATAGCCCAGCGCCGAATCCTTCAGCGCGACCACCATCTGGGAGATCAGGGCCGGCAGCATCGCCGTGATCGCCTGTGGGAGCAGGATGAGCCGCATCAGCTGACCCTTGCGCAGCCCCAGCGCCACCCCGGCCTCGGTCTGTCCCTTGGGCAGCGACAGGATGCCGGCGCGCACGATCTCGGCGATCACCGACCCGTTGTAGATGGTCAGTGCCGTCACCACGGCGCCCAGCGCCAGGTACTCGGATTCGAAGAGGTCGTATTCGGAGTACAGGGCGAACAGGAAGATCATCAGGATCAGCACCGGGACGGCGCGGGCGATCTCGACGATCGTGCCCGCCGTCCAGCGCACCCAGCGGTGATCCGAGAGCCGGGCGATACCGAATACCATCCCGATCACCAGGGCGAACACAATGGACAGCAGCGCGGCGACCACCGTGCCGCGCAGGCCGGGCAGGATGTAGGTGCTCCAGACCGCCCCGTCCAGGAACGGCTCCCATTTCTCGGCCGTGAACTGCCCTTTGTCGGCGAAGCCGCGGTAGACGAACCAGCCCGCGGCCACGATCACCACGAACACCACGACCGAGTAGACGATATTGCGGACTCGGGCGACGGGCCCCGGGGCGTCGTACAGAACAGAAGCCTGGCGTGTCATTTGGCCTCCCACGGAGCAGGTTCGTGCGGTCCGCGGACACCGCAGCAAAGGGGAAGGGATCGCATCATCGGGCCACCTCGAATCGTTTGGCCAGATGTCCGAACAGCAGGCCGGCGGGCAGCGTCAGGATGACGAAGCCGAGCGTGAAGATCAGGCCGATGGCCAGCAGCGCCGCTTCGGTTTCGATCATGTTCTTCATCAGGAACGACGCCTCGGCGACGCTGATCGCGGAGGCAACCGTCGTGTTCTTGGTCAGTGCGATGAACACACTGCCCAGTGGGGCGATCACCGAGCGGAACGCCTGGGGTAGCACGATGATCCGCAAATTCTGCAGGAAGCCGAGCCCCAGCGAGCGGCCGGCCTCCGACTGGCCGATCGGCACGGTGTTGATACCGGCCCGCAGTGATTCACAGACGAATGCCGCCGTGTACACGCTGAGGCCGATAACGGCCCAGCGGAAGTTGTTGTCGGCCAGCGAGGTGGGCCCCTCGGAGGCGAGGTTCATCCCGAGTGTGGAGTACAGGCCCAGGGAGCAGAACACCAGGATGAGGGTGAGCGGGGTGTTGCGGAACACGGTCACATAGGCCGTGCCGACCCAGCGGGCCACGGGGACCGGCGAGACCCGCATGCCGGCGACGACGGTACCCAGCACCAGGGAACCCACCGCCGAGAACACGGTCAGTTTTATGGTCATCCAGAATGCTTCGAGCAGCTGGGTGTCGTATTCCGAGATCAAATCGAACACGGTGGTTGCGCGCCTCCGATCGGCAGGATGGGCCCGGATCGGAGGGCTGGGCCGCGACCGCGGCCCAGCCCTCCGATGCGGTGGTCAGTACCGGTCCACCTGCGGGGCCTGCGGGGTCTCGTAGCTCGCGGCCTTACCGACCGTCTCCTGGAACGCGGTGTCCCATGCGCCCGAACTGATCATTTCCTCGATCGCGTCGTTGATCTTGTTGCGGGTGTCCTGGTCGCCCTTCTTCAGGCCGATCCCGTAGTTCTCGGTGGTGAACTTCTCGCCGACGACCTTGTACTTGCCGGGCGACTGCGACGCGTAACCGGCCAGGATGATGTCATCGGTGGTCACCGCCGCGACGGCTCCACTGTTCAGACCTTCGAGGCACAGCGAGTAGGTGTCGTAGGTCTGCAGCTGGGTGTCGGGGTACTTCTTCTGGATGTTCTGCGCGGGCGTGGAACCGGTCACCGAGCACACCGTCTTACCTTTTAGGCTCTCCGGGCCGGTGACATCGTTGTTGTCGGCCCGCACCAGCAGGCTCTGCCCCGCGACGTAGTAGGGGCCGGCGAAATCGACCTTCTCCTTGCGCGCGTCGGTGATCGAGTAGGTGGCGACCACGAAATCGACCTGTCCGTTCTCGATCAGGGTTTCGCGCTGCGCGGAGGGGGCTTCCTTGAAGGTGATGCCGTCCGGCTGGACGCCGAGTTTCGAGGCCACGTACTTGGCGACCTCGACATCGAAGCCGCTGTAGGTTCCGTCGGTGTTACGCAGGCCCAGACCGGGCTGATCGTATTTGATGCCGATGGTGAGCTCGCCCTCCTGGGCGTTCTCCAGTGCGGTCTTGTCGCTGCCGCCGCCGCAGGCCGCGGTCGTGGCGGCGGTGACGGCCACCGCCACCGCGCCGACCGCGATGCGGAGTGCTCGGTTGATCCTCATCGATTTCCTTCCCTCATCTCCTCGACGGCGCGACGCCGTCGAGTTTGTGCCTGTCTATCCGCCGGGCAGATTCAGTGACTGAGAATCTTGCCCAGGAAGTCCTTGGCACGATCGGACTTCGGTGCGCTGAAGAATGTCTCGGGGTCGGTGTCCTCGACCACCTGGCCGTCGGCCATGAACAACACCCGATCGCCGGCACGGCGGGCGAAGCCCATCTCATGGGTGACCACCAGCATGGTCATGCCCTCTTTGGCCAGCGAGACCATCACATCGAGGACTTCGTTGACCATCTCCGGGTCGAGGGCCGAGGTCGGCTCGTCGAACAGCATCACCTTGGGGTTCATGGCCAGGGCCCGGGCGATGGCGACGCGCTGCTGCTGACCGCCGGAGAGCTGGGCGGGATACTTGTCGGCCTGGTTGGCGATACCGACCCGCTCCAGCAGTTCCATGGCGTGCCGGCGGGCCTCGTCCTTCTTCGCTCCGCGAACCTTCAACGGCGCGAGCATGACGTTGTCCACGATCGTCTTGTGCGCGAAGAGGTTGAACGACTGGAAGACCATGCCGACATCGGCCCGCAGGGCGGCGAGGGCGCGACCCTCGGCCGGCAGCGGCACTCCGTCGACGCTGATCTCACCCGAATCGATCGGCTCCAGCCGGTTGATGGTGCGGCAGAGGGTCGATTTCCCGGAGCCCGACGGTCCGAGCACGATCACGACCTGCCCACGGGGCACCTCGAGGTTGATATCGCGCAGCACGTGCAGGGCACCGAAGTGCTTGTCGACGGCGCGTAGGGTGATCATGGGCACAGCAGTGGTGTCGCCGGCCGCCTCTGGCGTGTCGGCGTCGGTGTCGGTCATGGAACTGACCTTAAGCCGAAATTTCGGTTTTGCGAGCCTTTCGGCGACACTCCCCGGCGCCACACCGAGCCGAAATTCGGGTTTAACCCGGTGGTCATCCGCTGTAATCCGTTCGCTCGGCCGGGATTTGCCCGCCGCTGGGCCGACGGCGCGATAGCGGCGAACCCGTCGGCCGATTCCCCATATGTGGGAAGTACCACGGCGGGCGCACCGCCTGCACGCGGTCGCGGGCGGGTCGGACCCGGCCGCCACGGCGGGAGGTGCGATCTGCTGGAAAACGCCCGGACGGTGGCCCGTACCCTGGACGCGTGGATTCGATCGGACAGGTAGCGCTCCCCACCCGGCTCGAGTCGGCCGGCGCGCGTAGTTACGAGGTCCGCACCTTCGGTTGCCAGATGAACGTGCACGATTCCGAACGCTTGTCCGGCCTGCTCGAGGATGCGGGCTATCGGAAGGCCGCGCCCGGCGCGACGGCCGATCTGGTGGTCTTCAACACCTGCGCGGTGCGGGAGAACGCGGACAACAAGCTGTACGGAACCCTCGGTCATCTCGCGCCGATCAAGGCGTCCCGGCCCGGTATGCAGATCGCGGTCGGCGGCTGCCTGGCCCAGAAGGACCGCGATTCGGTCCTGAGCCGGGCGCCCTGGGTGGATGTGGTGTTCGGTACCCACAACATCGGTTCGCTGCCGGTACTGCTGGAACGCGCCCGGCACAACGACGAAGCCCAGGTCGAGATCCTGGAATCGCTCGAGGCGTTCCCCTCGACCCTGCCCGCGCGCCGGGAATCGGCGTACGCGGGGTGGGTGTCGATCTCGGTCGGCTGCAACAACACCTGCACCTTCTGCATCGTGCCCGCCCTGCGCGGCAAGGAAGTGGACCGGCGCCCAGGTGATGTGCTGGCCGAGGTACAGGCGCTGGTGGACCAGGGTGTGCTGGAGGTGACGCTGCTCGGGCAGAACGTCAACGCCTACGGTGCCTCCTTCGCCGACCCTGGGCAGCCCCGCGATCGCGGCGCGTTCGCCAAACTGCTGCGGGCCTGCGGCGGGATCGAGGGCCTGGAGCGGGTGCGCTTCACCTCACCGCACCCGGCGGAGTTCACCGACGATGTGATCGAGGCTATGGCGGAGACCCCGAACGTCTGCCCGCAGCTGCATATGCCGCTGCAGTCGGGTTCGGACCGCGTGCTCAAGGCCATGCGCCGGTCCTACCGGCAGGCCCGCTATCTGGGGATCATCGAGAAGGTACGGGCGGCGATGCCGCATGCGGCGATCACCACCGATATCATCGTCGGTTTCCCGGGGGAGACCGAGGAGGACTTCCAGCAGACCCTCGACGTCGTGCGGCAGGCCCGGTTCACCAGTGCCTTCACCTTCCAGTACTCCCCGCGACCGGGCACTCCGGCCGCGGAAATGGCCGATCAGGTCCCCAAGAAGGTGGTCCAGGAGCGCTACGACCGGCTGATCGCGCTGCAGGAGCAGATCTGTGTGGAGGCCAACCACGCCCTGATCGGCACCGAGGTGGAACTCCTGGTCGCCGACGGCGCGGGCAAGAAGAACGCCGCGACCGCCCGGATGAGCGGGCGGGCACGGGACGGGAGACTGGTGCATTTCCGGCCCGACGGGGCCGGCGCGCCGATCCGCCCGGGCGATCTGGTCACCGTCGAGGTGACCGGCGCGGCACCGCATCACCTGGTCGCGGACTCGGGGATCCGGGCGCATCGCCGGACCCGGGCCGGTGACGCGCACGAGGCCGGTACCACGCCGAAGACCGCGCCGATCGGTGTCGGGCTCGGGCTGCCGCGGATCGGGGCGCCCGCACCGGAACCGGTCGCCGCGGGCTGCGCTTCCGGATGCGGGACATGAGCGGGACCGGCGACGACGACCGCAGCGACGAGGATCGCGCGGCCGAGGGTGCCCGGGACGCGACCCCGCCGGCGCACGACGCGCCGACCCCGGAAGACCGATCAGGTGAGGGAAACGAGGACCAGGTGAATCCGGCCGAGACCGAGCAGTTCGAAGAATTCCGCGAAGATCTCGACGCGGTGGAGCGCCGGATCGCGGGTGAGATCGACCCGGGTGTGCGCGCCATGGTGGTGGCCGGTGCGGTGTTCCTGCTGCTTGTGTCGCTGGTGTTGCCGCATACCGGCGGCGCGCGCGGTTTCGATGTGCTGCTCGGTTCCCAGGCGGCCGCGGCCGAACACGTGGGGTTGCCGTCGCGGGTCTTCGTCTGGTTCGTGCTGATCTTCGGCATCGGTTTCTCGCTGCTGGCACTGATGACCAGGCGCTGGGTGCTCGCGTGGATCGCGGTGGCCGGATCGGCGATCGCCAGCGCGTTCGGGGTGTTCTCGATCTGGCACCGGCAGACCCCGGGCCTGAACAACTATGTCGGGTCCGGGCCCGGTGTCGGCCTGGTGCTGGGCACCCTCGCCGTCATGGTGCTGACCTTTCACTGGGTGAAGGTCGTCTGGAGCCGGACCGCGCTGCAACTGGCGGCCGAGGAACAGCGGCGGATCGCCGCGGCCCGCGAGGAGGAGCGGCAGCGGCGCCATCGGTTCGGCGAGGACTGACTTCCGCGGAGGCGGGCCGTCCGCCGCGACCGGTGGCCACGGCGGACGGATCGCTGATCGCGGGGCCGATCAGAGGTTGCTGACGGCGCCCTCGGCCGCGTCGGCCCATTCCCGCCACTGCTGTGCCTGCGCGAGAGCCTTCTCCGCATCGCGGGTTTTACCGGCGGCGGTGGCCTTGGCCGCCTGCTCCTCGAACTGGGCGACCCGCTCCCGGAACTGCGCGGCCCGGGCCAGCGCCTCCGGGTCGGTGCGGCGCCACTGGGCGTCGGCGGCCTGCCGGACACGCTTCTCGATCGCGCGCAACCGGCCTTCGAGATCGTGCATCCGCTCCCGGGGAACCTTGCCGATGGCGTCCCAGCGTTCCTGCAGATCGCGCAGTGCGGCCCGGGCGCCTTCCAGATCGGCATCGGGATCGATGGCCGGTTCGTAGCTGCTCAGCAGTTCTTCCTTGGCGATCGCGTTGTCGGCGAACTCGGCGTCGCGTTCGGAGGCCGCCGCGTTGCGCGCGGCGAAGAAGACGTCCTGGGCGCTCTTGAACCGACGCCACAGTGCCTCGTCGGCTTCCCGGGGTGCCCGGCCCGCGTTCTTCCATTCCACCAGCAGTTCCCGGAACACTGCCGCGGTGCCGGCCCAATCGGTGGACTCGGACAGTTCCTCGGCCTGGACACAGAGTTCTTCTTTGCGGGCTTTGGCTGCGGCCCGTTCCCGATCCAGTTCGGCGAAATGAGCGCCGCGGCGACGGTTGAAGGCCTCCCGGGCCTTGGAGTACCGGCGCCAGAGGGCGTCGTCGACCTTGCGGTCCACTCCGCGGATGGTCTTCCACTCGTCGAGGATTTCGCGCAGCCGGTCGCCGGCGGCCTTCCACTGAGTGGATTCGGCGGCGATCTGTTCGGCTTCGGCCGCGAGCGCCTCCTTCCGCTCGGTGTGCTCGTGCCGGGTGCGCTCCTTCTCCTCCTTGGCGTGGGCGGCCGCCTCGTCGGAGTGTTCGGCGATCGCGCGGAGCCGGACGGCCAAGCCTTCGATATCGCCGATCACCGCGGCCGTCGGCAGCGTTTCGGCGAGGGCGAGTGCGGCGGCCTTGGTTTTGCGGGCATCGGTGCCGGCGGCCAGCCGCGCCTCCAGCAGAGCGACCTCGGTGGCCAGGTCATCGAAACGGCGGCCGAAATGCGCCAGCCCCTCGGCGGCGTCCCCGGCCTGCCAGGAACCGATGACCCGCTCGCCGTCGGCGGTCTTCACCCAGGCCGTGCCGTCCTCGTCGACCCGGCCCCAGGCGCTGGGGTCGGTGGCGCTGGGCACGACCACCGGATGCGGGTGTTCGGTGGCGTGCCCGGACGTTTTCATCGCGGCCGGGGTGGGGTGCGCCTCGCCGGGTTTGGGACGGTTACCGGGCTTGGGAGCGCTGGACGGGCGACCGGGCTTGCCCGGGCCGGGTTTGGCGGTTCCGTTGCTGTGGGTCATTGCTCCTCGTCCCTGCCGCGCGTCACGGCTGCCTGGTTTACGCGCTGCGCATTCTGGCTATGCTCTGCTCATTCTGGCTACGCCCGCTGATTCTGGCTATGTCTGCCCATCTCGGCCGTGCGGGGGTCGACGTATAGTGCGTGCGTTGCCCGTGCGGCCGCACGTTCCACCATTCAACCCGGCCGCACTTCCGCCGGACCACACCGCCGACAGCGGCGGCGACCAGCCGGACCTGCGGATCCGGACCTGTCGGACCTGGTCCGGATACTTCGCACCCTAGCAATTGCCGCCCGGTTTCCGGGAGAGACACTCGTACCGCGCGCGGGGCGCGGCCGTGCCGGAGAACCGGCCGCGTCCCTGGCCGGCGGGTACGGGCTACGGTTGACGGCGTGTTCTGTCTAGCGGCTCTGATCCCCTCGCCGCCCGTCCTCGTCCCCGAATTGTGTGGCGGCGCGCCGGTGGCCGGCGCGGGCGCCGCTCCCGAACCGGCCGGTGCGCAGACCCCGGAAGCAGCGGTGAACGAACTCCGCGCGGCCGTGCTCGCCGTGGGGGCGGCCCTGGCGGAGGCGACACCGCACTGGACCGTGCTCGGGGTCGGGCCCACCGAGCAGACCTACGACGCCGATACGACGGGTACCTTCCGCGGTTTCGGTGTCGATGTGCGGGTGGGTCTGGGCGGTCCGGGCGCGGAGACCGCGGGGGATCCGGACCCGGACCTGCCGCTGGCGGTCCTCGTCGCCGGCTGGCTGCGCGCGGCGGTGGCCCCGCACGTGCCGGCGCGAGCGCGGGTGCTCGCCGCTGATACACCCGTGCGTAAGTGCGCGGAGTTCGGCGCGAAGCTGCGCGCGGAACTCGACGCCGAGGACGAGCCGCAGGGGGTGCTGGTGGTCGCCGACGGCGCCGCGACCCTGTCCACCACCGCACCGGGGTATTTCGATCCGCGGTCGGCGTCGCTGCAGACCGCGGTCGACGGGGCGGCCGGGGTGGGCGATGCGGAGGCCCTGCTCGCCCTGGACCCCGCCCTGTGTGCCGACCTGATGATGTCCGGCCGCGCCGCCTACCAAGCGCTCGCCGGGCTCTTCGCCGTCGACACCGCACCGCCGTCGGCGACCGAGCGGTATCGGGGCGCACCCTTCGGCGTCGGCTGGTTCGCCGGCCTGTGGCGGCCGGCCGCCGTGGCCCGGTGAAGGGGGGCCCGCGCCCGGTCGCGGTGGTCGGACCGACCGCGACCGGTAAATCGGATCTCGCTCTCGACCTGGCCGAACAGCTCGGGGGTGAGATCGTGAACATCGATGCGATGCAGCTGTACCGAGGCATGGACATCGGTACCGCGAAACTGCCACCGGATCAGCGGCGCGGGATCCCGCACCATCAGCTCGACGTCCTCGATATCACCGAAACGGCGACCGTCGCGGCGTACCAGGCCGCCGCATCCGCCGATATCGAGGCGATTATGGCCCGCGGCCGGGTCCCCGTGGTGGTCGGCGGTTCGATGATGTACGTCCAGGCGCTGCTCGACCAGTGGGAGTTCCCGGCCACCGATCCCGCGGTCCGGGCCAAATGGGAAGCGGTGCTGGCCGGGCAGGGGGTGGCCGCCGTGCACGAAGCGCTGCGCCGGGCCGACCCGGCCGCCGCCGCCACCATCCTGCCTACCGACGGCCGCCGGATGGTGCGCGCGCTCGAGGTCGTCGAACTCACGGGACGACCGTTCGCGGCGTCCGCGCCGGTGATCGGCGCGCCGCGCTGGAATACCCGCATCCTCGGAGTGGATCGCGAGACGGCGGAACTGGACGAGCGGATTGCCCGGCGCACCGCGGCGATGTTCGAGCAGGGCCTGATGGATGAGGTGCGCGGACTGGTCGACCTCGGGTTGCGCAAGGGGCAGACCGCGCGCCGGGCTATCGGCTACGCCCAGGTGCTGGCCTGTTTCGACGGCGAGTACGACGAGGCGCAGGCGCGCGAGCGCACCTTCATCGGGACCCGCCGCTACGTCCGGCGGCAGCGGTCCTGGTTCCGGCGTGATCGCCGGGTGCGCTGGGTGGACGGCGCCGCCCCGGACTCGACCGCGACCGCCCTGGCCCTGCTGGCAGACTCTGCGGTGTCCCATTCACCGGCGCCCGGTCCGCGGGCATCCGAACGCCTACCCGAGGAGCGAACCCGCTCGTGACCCGGCAGATCCATCGCCGCAACGCCGCTGTCCAGGTGTGGACGGCCTATCTGGACAATCGCGCCAAACGTCACCGGGACAGCCGCTTCCTGGTGCACGGGGTCCGGCCGATCACGCAGGCGCTCGCGCACGACTGGCCGCTGGAAACCCTGCTGTACCGCCTGGGTGATCCGGGGCTGTCCACATGGGCGCGCGAGATCCTGGAGACGAGCGCGGTGCCCGCCGTCGGACTGGCGCCCGAGCTGATGGCCGACCTGGGAGAAAAGACCGGTGGACCGCCCGAACTGGTGGCGGTGGCCGAGTACGCCGATGCCGACCTGATCGGCTGTGAAATCGGCGAGCCGGGAGAAGCGCCTGTGGTCGTCGTCTTCGACCGGCCGAATTCGCCCGGGAATCTGGGCACCGTGATCAGGTCCGCCGACGCGTTCGGCGCGTCGGCGGTGGTGGTCGCCGGGCACGGCGCCGACCAGTACGACCCGCGCTGTGTCCGGGCCTCGACCGGATCGCTGTTCTCGGTCCCGGTCTTTCGGGTGCCCGGTCCCGCGGAGGTACTGCAGTTCCGGGATCGGCAGGTGGCGCGCGGTGTGCCCACCCGGATCGTAGGGACCGACGAGAACGGTGAGCGCGCGATCTTCGACGAGGATCTGATCGACGCCACGATTCTGGTCGTCGGTAACGAGACCAGCGGTATGAGCGCCGCCTGGCTGGCGGCCTGCGATCGGACGGTCACCATTCCGATGGGCGGCAGTGCCAGTTCGCTGGGGGCGCCGTCGGCCGCGGCTGTGGCCCTGTACGAAATTTCCCGGCAGCGCCGGACGTTTGCCCGGTGAGAACAGTGGACGAGGAGACCCGAACCGACGTGCAGAACAGCCCCGACGTGCAGGAGAGCCCTGAGGTGCCGCAGAGTTGGAACGACAAGGACGTGGAGTTCACCAAGGGCCACGGCACCCAGAACGATTTCGTGGTGCTGCCCGATCCGGAGGTGCGGCTCGACCTGACCGTGTCCCGGGTGGCGGCGTTGTGCGACCGGCGCCGCGGGCTCGGCGCCGACGGTGTGCTGCGCGTCGCCCGGGCGGGCGAGCTGTTCGCCGCGGGCGTACTCGGCGAATACCCCGAGGGCGTGGGCCCGGGCGATTGGTTCATGGACTATCGCAATGCCGACGGTTCGATCGCGGAGATGTGCGGGAACGGGGTGCGTGTCTTCGCGCACTATCTCGTGGCCCGCGGTCTGGCCGACGGTCCGGAGTTCGTGGTGGGCAGCCGGGCCGGGGCGCGCCCGGTCGTCGTGCATTCGGCCGGTGCGGTCGCGGGGGAGGTGACCGTCGATATGGGCCCGGTGCGGGTGCTCGGCACCTCGACCGCCACGGTGGCCGGGTGGGGATACCCCGGTCTGGGTATCGATGTCGGCAACCCGCATCTGGCGTGCGTCGCGGATCTGTCGGCCGGCGCGCTGGCCGAACTGGATCTCACGGCGCCTCCCGGGTACGACCCCGATATGTTTCCGCGGGGCGTGAACGTCGAGATCCTGACCGGCCTCGGCGCCGACGGCACGGTCGATATGCGGGTCTACGAACGCGGCGTCGGCGAGACCCGCTCCTGCGGCACCGGAACCGTCGCCGCGGCCGCCGCGGCCCTGGCGGCCGACGGGTTCGATCTCGCGGACGGGACCGGTGAGGTCGGCGTCCGGATTCCGGGCGGGGAAGTGCGCGTCGGGGTGGACGCGGGCGCGGCGTGGTTGCGCGGACCCTCCGAACTGCTCGCCACCGGCCGGATCGCCGCGCAGTGGTGGGACGCGTTGTAGCCGCGTCCGGGCGAAAATCATATGCGCCGACCAGCGCATCAGTGGCAGCATGGATGGTGTATGAGAAACTCTGACATTTCCGGGACCACGAACCGGTCCCCTGAATCGTTCGACGCGCACTCGCCGGAGACCGATCCGGCCGTCACCGTCGACGATATCGACTCGGGTGCGTCCGATGCGAACGGCGCCACGCCGAGCACGCGGCGCGCCGGCTGGTCCGCCGATCCGACCACCGGCGAACTCCAGCTGGACGAGCGGAGCGCGCTCCGCCGTATCGCCGGACTGTCCACCGAGCTCACCGATATCACCGAGGTCGAGTACCGGCAGCTGCGACTGGAGCGTGTCGTGCTGGTCGGGGTGTGGACCGAGGGCAGTGTGGCGCGGGCCGAGGCGAGTATGGCCGAACTGGCCCGGCTCGCCGAGACCGCGGGATCCGAAGTGCTCGAAGCTCTGATCCAGCGGCGCGACCGGCCCGATCCCGCGACCTATATCGGGTCGGGCAAGGCCGAGGAACTGCGTGCGGTGGTGCTGTCCACCGGCGCGGACACCGTGATCTGCGACGGTGAGCTCACCCCCGCGCAGCTGACGGCGCTGGAGAAGGTCGTCAAGGTCAAGGTGGTCGATCGGACCGCGCTGATCCTGGATATCTTCGCCCAGCACGCCACTTCCCGCGAAGGTAAGGCGCAGGTCGCGCTGGCCCAGATGGAGTACATGCTGCCCCGGCTGCGCGGCTGGGGTGAGTCCATGTCGCGGCAGGCGGGCGGCCGGGCCGGCAGCAACGGTGGTGTGGGTCTGCGCGGCCCCGGTGAGACCAAGATCGAAACCGATCGGCGCCGGATCCGGGAGCGGATGGCCAAACTGCGCCGCGAGATCCGGGAGATGAAGACCGCCCGCGACACCAAGCGCGCGCGGCGCACCTCCAGCGGGGTGCCGTCGGTGGCCATCGTGGGTTACACCAACGCCGGTAAATCGAGTCTGATGAACGCGCTCACCGGCTCGGGTGTGCTCGTGCAGGACGCGCTGTTCGCCACCCTGGACCCGACCACCCGCCGCGCCGAGCTGGAGGACGGCCGCGAGGTGGTGTTCACCGATACCGTCGGCTTCGTCCGCCACCTGCCGACCCAGCTCGTCGAGGCGTTCCGCTCCACCCTGGAAGAGGTCACCGGCGCCGATCTGCTGCTACACGTGGTGGACGGCTCCGACGCGCTGCCCGCCGAACAGATCAAGGCGGTCCGGGAGGTCGTCACCGAGGTGATCCGGGAATCGGGACAGCCCGCGCCGCCCGAACTGCTGGTGGTCAACAAGATCGACGAGGTCGATCCGGTGGAACTGACCAGGCTGCGCGGCCTGCTGCCCGGCGCCGAATTCGTCTCCGTGCACAAGGACCTCGGTATCGACCGGTTGCGTACCAGGCTTGACGAGGTTCTCGGCGGGCTGGATGTGGAAGTGAGCGTACTTCTTCCGTATACTCGCGGCGATCTGCTCGCCAGAATCCATGCCGACGGCAGGATTACCCGGTCCGAGCACACCGAGAACGGCACGCGTGTCCAAGCGCGCGTACCGAGTGCGCTGGCAGCGGCCCTTTCCGGCTACGCCAACGCGGGCACTGCGCCGGCGTGACCGGCGGGGGCGCGCCCCGCGCGAGCTGATCTAGGTCGCGAAAATGTGGGACATTGCATAACCCTGTGGGATATCGATCCATGTTGATTCACAATCGGCATGAATCGACCTCAGGAGGGTTTTATGTCACAGAACGGCCGCACCGCTCTCGGCGGCGACGACCGACAGCGCAGGGCGCTGATGGACCGAACCGGGCTCAGTGACGGCGCGCCGGTATCGGTCGATCTGAGTGCGATCGACCTCCGGATCCTCGAGGCGGCCCTGGCGCCGCTCCGGGTCTGGAGCAGTCCCCGTTTCTTCGGCTTGGACAACATCCCCGCCGAGGGGCCGGCACTACTTGTCGCCAATCACAACCTGCTCGGCTTGATCGACGCGCCGTTATTGCTCCCGGAAGTGCTCCGTACGCGCGGCCGGTTGATCCGCGGTCTCGCCGAGAATCTGCTCATCTCCGTACCGGGCGTGCGGCACCTGCTGCACTACTACGGATCGGTACGGGGGACCCGGGATAACTGCCGGACACTGCTCGACCGGGGCGAAGTGGTTCTCGTCTTTCCCGGTGGGGGGCGCGAGGCGATCCGCCGCAAGGGGGAGAAGTACGCATTGCGATGGGAGGGCCGCACCGGCTTCGCGCGGATGGCGATCGAATGCGGTGCGCCGATCGTGCCGGTGGCGATGATCGGGATCGACGATGCCTACGACATCATCGCCGACAAGGACGACCGGTTGCTGCGGCCGCTGCGGCTGCTGGTCGAATCGCTCGGTATCCATGCCGAGCTCACCCCGCCGCTGGTGCGCGGTATCGGTCTCACCCCGATTCCCCGTCCCGAACGGTTGTATTTCACCGCCGGGACGCCTATCGACACCGGGCCGTGGCGTGATACCGGCGATATCGACGAGGCCGCGGAGCAGCTCGCGCAAGTGGTGCAGAAGGCGGTGCGGGAGGAACTGCTGTTCCTGCTCGGCCATCAGACCGTAGACCGCGGGCGCACGCTCGGTGGGCGGTTGCGCGAACTGCTCCCCGTCTGAGAGGCCGACCCGTCGGTGAATGGCAAGGCGGTGTGACTACTCGGCTTCACAGGGACGCACCAGGTAATTTGGACAGTGAAGTGAACACGGATTCACGCTCCGGGTACGGTAGGTCACAGCGACGGGCCGGCGCGGTCCCGTCCGGAGTGTTCACTAGGAGGTTGGTGTGGAGCGCACACTGTTCGAGCCCGAGCACGAGCTGTTCCGGGAGTCGTACCGCAAGTTTCTGGAGACGCATGTGGCGCCGTTCCACGACCAGTGGGCGGAACAGGGCGTCGTGGACCGGTCGGTCTGGCTCGAGGCCGGTAAGCAGGGCTTCCTGGGTACGGCGATGCCGGAGGAATACGGCGGCGGCGGGGTGAAGGATTTCCGCTACAACGCCATCATCACCGAGGAATCGGTGCGCGGGCAGTACTCCGGTCTCGGGTTCGGCCTGCACAACGATGTCATCGCACCGTATCTGCTGGAGCTGGCCAACGACGAGCAGAAGCAGCGCTGGCTGCCGAAGTTCTGTTCCGGTGAGCTCATCACCGCCATTGCCATGACCGAGCCCGGCACCGGTTCGGACCTGCAGGGCATCAAGACCCGCGCGGTCCGCGACGGTGACGACTGGGTTCTCAACGGTGCCAAGACCTTCATCACCAACGGCATCAACTCCGATATCGTCATCGTGGTCGCTCAGACCGACCCCTCGGCCGGTGCCCTGGGCTTCAGCCTGCTGGTGGTGGAACGCGGGATGCCGGGCTTCGAACGGGGCCGCAACCTGGACAAGCTGGGTCTGAAGGCGCAGGACACCGCCGAACTCAGCTTCAGCGATGTCCGGGTCCCGGCCGCCAACCTGCTCGGTGAAGAGGGCAAGGGCTTCATCCACCTGATGCAGAACCTCCCGCAGGAGCGGCTGTCGATCGCGGTCATGGCGGCCGCGGCGATGGAGACCTGCCTGGACTACACCTGCCAGTACGTCCGCGACCGCAAGGCCTTCGGTAAACCGATCGGCGCCCTGCAGAACACCAGGTTCGTGCTCGCCGAACTGGCCACCAAGGCCACGGCCGTCCGGGTGCTGGTCGATCGGTGCATCACCGAACTCAACGCGGGCACCCTGTCGGCCGAGGATGCCGCCATGGCCAAATGGTGGAGCACCGAGGAGCAGGTCGATCTCATCGACCGTTGCCTGCAGCTGCACGGCGGCTACGGCTATATGCGCGAGTACCCGATCGCCCAGGCCTACCTCGACGCGCGCGTGCAGACGATCTACGGCGGCACCACCGAGATCATGAAGGAGATCATCGGGCGTTCGCTGAAACTGTCCTGATCATCTGAAGTTCCACTGCCCTGGACAGGGGCGCCGGCCGGTAATCGAAATACCTGTATCCCGTCGGGGTACAGGTATTTCAGTCTGCCCGCCCCGGCCCGGTGATCAGCGGGAGGTCCAGGGTTGTGCGGACGCCCGGTGCGGCGGCCACCACCGCGGGGACCGCGTTGACCACCCGCATGGCCGTGGCCACCAGTCCGGCGTGGTTGTGGTCGCCGTTGTCGCTGGACAGGCAGAGGTCCATGGCGTAATTCGGTTCGCCGGTGATCTCGACGCGATACGAGCCGCCCTCCTGGGCCGGCCGCGGCCAGTCGGGCGCCAGATCCGCCCGCGTCCGGGTGATGTGTTCCAGCACCGTGACGGCCCGGTCGCCGACCATCCCGCGGACCTCGAAACGCATGGCCGCGGTGGTACCGGCCGCGATCGTGCCCGCCGCGATCTCGATGTCCTCGGGTGCGGGAATCCGCTCGTGGGTTTCGGTGACCGCGTCGAGTTCCACGCCCAGCCCGGCCGCCAGCTGGCGCACCACACTGCCCCAGGCCAGGGAGAGCACCCCGGGTTGCAGGAGCATGGGGGTCTCGTCCAGGGATTTGCCGAACCCCATGATGTCGAACATCACCGCGGCATTGTCGTAGGTCGCGTAGTCGAGGATCTCCATACAGCGGATCTGATCCACTCGCCGGCAGGTACCGGCCAGCGCCAGCGGCAGCAGATCGTTGGCGAAGCCGGGGTCGATTCCGTTGACGAACAACGACGCACCGCCCGCGGCGGCGGCTTCCTCGATCGGGGCGAGCATATCCGGCGGCAGGACCTGCCAGGGGTATTGCAGGAAGACCGGGGCGCTCGCGGCGATATTCACGCCGGCGGCCAGGATCGTGCGCAGATCCGCGAGCGCCTCGACGAGCCGATTGTCGGTCATCGCCGTGTAGACCACGCAATCCGGTTTCGCGGCCAGGAGCGCGGCGGCGTCGGTGGTGGCCAGGATCCCGGTGCGGGTATCCGACCCGGCCAGTTCCCCGGCGTCGCGGCCTTCCTTGGCGCTGCCGGACACCTTGACGCCGACCAGTTCGAGCCGGGGATCGTCGATGATCCCGGCCAGGGCGTGGCGGCCGACATTTCCGGTGCCCCAGTGCACTACGCGGTACGTCACAGCTGTCTCCTCACAGATCCGGAATGGGGATATCGAGGTTCGGGGCGATCAGGCCGCCGTCGGTCTCGATCACTTTCCCGGTCAGGTAACCGCCGGCCGGGGACGCCAGGAACAGCGCGGTGGCCGCGATATCGGCGGGATCGCCGATCCGGCGCAGCGGGGTGGCCTTCTCCAGGGCGCCGCGCAGGGTGTCGTCGGCGGCGACGACTTCGAGCGCGGAGGTCGAGATGGAGCCGGGCGCGATGGCATTGACCCGGATGCGCGGGCACAGATCCATGGCGGCCAGCCGGGTGTAATGCGCGAGCGCGGCTTTGGCGGTGCCGTAGGCGGCGAACGCGCGACCGGGAAGCCGGCCCATCGTCGAGGTGATGTTGATGATCGACCCACCGTCGGCGGTGTCCAGCATGATCGGTACGGCAGCCCGGACCAGGGCGTGGGCATTGGCGACATTGAAGCCGAAGGCCTGGGTCAGGGCCTCGGGTGTGGTGCCCAGCAGGGGGCTGGGCATGGCGCCGCCGACATTGTTCACGACGATGTCGAGCCGCCCGAACTCCGCCGACGCGGTCTCGGCGAGGGCGGCGCAGGCCGCGGGATCGGCGAGGTCGACGACCACGATATGGGCCCGCCGGCCCCCCTGGCGGATCTGCTCGGCCACCGCGGTCAGGTCGGATTCGGTGCGGGCGGCGATCACGACGTCGGCTCCCGCTTCGGCGAAGCCGAGGGCGATGGCCGCGCCGAGTCCGCGCCCGGCGCCGGTCACGATGGCGACCCGGTCGTCGAGCCGGAACCGGTCCAGAATCATGGCGCCTCCTGAAGTATGCTTGTGTCGACTATTCGACGTAATGTCATCGAATAGTCGATGCAGTGTAGATCCCGGGATACCGGGCGACAAGGGAGCATCGGATATGGCGACGGCCGGGTCCCCGCCGACACGCCGGGTGGTGGCGGTGGTCGAACTGCTCGCGGAATCGGAGCGGGCGCTGACCGTTTCGGAGATCGCCGAACGTCTGGAACTGGCCCGGGCGACGGTCACCGCGGTACTCGCCGAGTTGTGCGAGGCGAATTGGGTGGTCCGGGACGCGAGTCTGGCCTACCGGCGCGGACCGGCGCTGGCCCGCCTGTCACCCGCCGAACCGGTGGGCGCGGCCGTCGCCGTGGGTGCCGAGCTGGCGGCACTGGCCGAGGCCGCCGGTTGCGGGACCACCCTGAGCCGGATCTCCGACGATCGGCTCACCATCGTCGCCAAACAGTATGCGGGTGCGCGGATAGTGCCGGGCCTGTCCGTCGGGCAGTCGGTTCCGGTCGTCTACCCCGCGGGGGCCGCGGTGATGCCGTGGCGGACACCCGCCGAACGGCAGCGCTGGCTGGCGACGACCCACGGGCGGACCGGGGCGTCGGAACTACTCGACTTCGTCACCGCGCACGGATTCGCCATGTTCCGGCCCGAAACCGACGACGCCGGACTGGTGGATCTGCTGACCGAACTGCTCGGCGCGCTCGGCGCCGAACTCCTGCAACCGAAGGTGCGGTCCGAGGCGCTGCGCCAGCTGGGCCGGTTGACCTCGCGCGCGTACACCGAGGCCGATATCCGCACCCGGCACCCGCTGCCGCTCAGCTATGTGTCCGCCCCGGTTTTTCACGGCGACGAAGCGCCCTACGAGGTCCAGCTCGGCCCGTTGCGGGCGGAGGCAGGTCCGGCGGACCGGTCCCGGTATATCGACATCGTGCGCGCGGGAGCGCGGTCGATCTCGGTGGCACTGCGGACCGCGGACGGATGAGCACGGCGCCGGGCGCTGATCGGGGCTGTGCACCGATGGCGCCGGGCCGGGACCTATCCGTCGTATCCGCACCGCAGTACATCGGCCACCCCGCCGGGAGTCCAGTGTCCGGCGGCGCCCGGGCGACTGGCCAGATAACCCGCCGTCTCGCGGACCGACCATCGGTGCGCCGCACGCAGGCCCGCGCCGATCCGGCGGAGATACCCGGCGGCCGGCGGGTTTCCGCCGATCTCGCGCCAGCGCCACGGGCCGGTGCAGGTCAGAATCGGTATGCCGTCGACTATGCCCGGGCAGACCAGGGTTTCGTAGCGCCCGGGGCCCAGATGTGACCGGCCGGTGCGCACCGCCTCGGTCAGGTCGAGGTCGGTTCCGGCCGGACGGTACATCTCCTGGGCGGCGATATCGCTGAACTGCGACCGGGTCAGCAGGTAGGCGCGGACCGGGGTCTCGGCAGGGGTGGTGGGATCGTAGAAGGCCCGGCCGCCGGTCCAGATCACCGATTCGGTGGCGAAATAGAGCAGCCCGGGGAGTATCAGCGCGATCGAACGCACCGGCACCGTCCGGTCGCGGCAACCCTCCGGGGCGCCGGGCGGGCGGTGCACCGCGCCGACGGGCCGGGTGCCGGTGAGGTAGCAGCGCAAGCGTTCCGGGTCGGTATTCGACCCGTAGGCGGCATACCAGATCAGATCCGGGACCGGCCCGGAACCGAGTCCCGAACGCGGCCGGGCGATCGCGACCTCATGTGTTGCCATGGGCTCCTCACCGCCACCGGGAGAAGACCCGGCACCGGCGCGTGCCCGGTGCCGGTGGGCGGTCTCAGATCTTGCGGATCACGGTGACGACTTTGCCGAGAATGCGCGCGTCGTTACCCGGAATCGGTTCGAAATGCGGATTGTGCGGCATCAGCCAGACGTCCTTGCCGCTGCGTTTGAACGTCTTCACGGTCGCTTCGCCGTCCAGCATCGCCGCGACGATATCGCCGTTGTCGGCCACGTTCTGCTGCCGGACGACCACCCAGTCGCCGTCGCAGATGGCGGCATCGACCATGGATTCGCCGACCACCTTCAGCAAGAACAGTGAACCGTCGCCGACCAGTTCGCGGGGGAGTGGGAACACGTCTTCCACCGCCTGTTCCGCCAGGATCGGGCCACCGGCGGCGATTCGTCCGAGCACCGGTACATAGGTCGGTATCGGCCGATCGGTATCGCCCGCCGCGTCGGATGCGGCCGCGGTATCGGCGGGGGGCAGGGTGGTCACCGAGCGGACCGCCTCGTCCATACCGCGGACATCCACGGCACGGGGACGATTGGGGTCGCGGCGTAGATACCCCTTGCGCTCCAGCGTGCGCAGCTGGTGCGCGACCGAGGAGGTGGAGTTCAGGCCGACCGCGTCACCGATCTCGCGGATGCTGGGCGGATAGCCGCGCAGACTCACCGAGGAACGGATGACCTCGAGCACCTTGCGCTGACGCACGGTGAGATCCGTCGCCCCCGGTTCGGTGCCGGGGCCGGCCCCGTCACCCGTGTCGTCTGATTGGCTCACCACAACCGCCCTTTCTCGTCGGTCTCCGGCCCGGTGACCGCCGTCCCGGCAGACGGCCCGGACCGGCTGTGCCCGAGGTTTGATGTCGTGCAGTGAATCTAGTCGGCGCTCTCCGATCTATCAAACATCTGTTCGAGGTATGTCCGGCGTTGCTACTGACATTATCCCCCCGGCGTGGTAGAAATCGAACATCAGTTCGTCGAACATTTGATCGAATACCGCCCCTTGGTTCCGCGAGCAACCAGCACGGAGGTCTATCCGATGAACACCGCCATCAGCGTGACCGGCACCGGCACGCGGGAAGACGTCACCGCCCGGGTGCGGCCCGGTCCGGTCCCGCAGGGGGAGACCGGAACGCCCCGCCCGGACGAGGGCGGGTTGCCGGGTCCGGACACGCGGCGGCCCGATCCGTCCCGCCCGTGTGCCGCGACGCCGCACCGGGGCGGGGCGAACGGGTACCGCCCGGTCGTCCGGCCGGCGGCGCCGGCGATGCGCCGCGGGCCGGCGGTGGCGCCGCAGCCCCGGCCACCCGAACCCGGCGATCTGGTCGAGCGGGCCCGCGCCGGTTATGCGGCGACGGCCCTGACCGCCGTGATCACCGCGACGGTGGTGGTCGCCTTCCTCGCGCTGGCGCATCTGCGGGCCCCGGATCCGGCGCCCGGGCCGGCGCTGCCCGGAATTCCGGCCGCCGCGGTGCCCGGTCCGGCCGCCGACGCGCCCGGGTCCCGGTAGCGTGCCGGCGGCGCGTATGTCCGGACCAGGGGTGAGCGCGCGCACGACACACCCCGTACCGGTATCCTCGATGTGTTATGCACTCGAGCCGGTGCGTGTGACCGGCCCACCCGTATCCGGGCACCGGCCCGGTACCCGCGCTCGCCGGACCCGCGACCGGCGCCGGTTCGGCCGCGAGCGTTCGCAGCGACGAAGGACCCCGGATGCACTGCCCGTACTGCCGACACCCCGACTCCCGGGTCGTCGACTCGCGACTGGCCGACGAGGGCGCCGCCATTCGCCGCAGACGCTCCTGCCCGGAATGCGGCCGCCGTTTCACCACGGTGGAGACCGCGATCCTGTCGGTGGTCAAGCGCAGCGGTGTCACCGAGCCGTTCAGCCGGGAGAAGGTGATCCGCGGGGTCCGGCGTGCCTGTCAGGGCCGCGAGGTCGACGACGACGCGCTGAACCTGCTGGCCCAGCAGGTGGAGGACGCGGTCCGGGCCAAGGGGTCACCGGAAGTGCCGAGTCATGAGGTCGGCCTGGCGATTCTCGGGCCGCTACGCGAACTGGACGAGGTGGCGTATCTGCGTTTCGCCTCGGTCTACCGATCCTTCACCTCCGCGGAGGATTTCGAACGCGAGATCCGGGATATGCGGCAGGCCCGGGCAGCGGTCGGTCCCGGCGACTGAGCGGGCGTATTCAGCGGCGCACGGCCGCGATCGCCTTCTGGATCCGCTGGGCGGAGACCGGATACGGCGTGCCCACCTTCTGGGCGAACAGGCTCACCCGCAACTCCTGGATCATCCACCAGATATCGGTGACGTCGGGTGTGTTCCGCCGCGCCTCCGGTAACCGGGTGAGCAGCTGGTCGTAGGCGGCCAGTGCGGCGTCCACGTCCGTCATCGCCCGGCGGTCGCGTACCGCGGACCCGGGAAGGGCCGTGAGCCGGGCTTGCGCCGCGCGCAGATACCGGGGCAGTTCCCGCAGCCGGGCCGGGCCCCATTCGGAGACGAACCCGTCGAACAGCAGCTCCGCCAGCTGATCCCGGACATCCTCGGCGATATCGGCTTCTCGGACGCTGTTCAACGCAGTCGACACATCGTGCGCCGCGGCCAGGACCGGCACGACCAGCCGGACGATCCGGGTGACCACCTCGTTCAGCTTCGGCCGCAGCGCCGTCACCAGACGCTCGAACTGTGCGGGGTCGCGGACGGGTCCGCCCGCGGCGCCGATGAGCTGGTCGGCGGCCGCGGCGCGGCAGTCCTCGACCAGCGCGTCGACCGAACCGTACGGGTTCTGGCTGAGTATCAGCCGATCCGCCGGGGACAGGCCCGCGGTGACGCCGCGCACCGAGGTGGGGATGGCGTTGAGCACCAGCGCCCGGGTTCCCGCCCGCATGGCCCGGGCCTGTTCGGCGGGCGAGGTGAGCACGCGGACCGCCACTCCGTCGGCCTCCGGGACCAGCGCGGGATAACCGGTGATGGTCTGGCCGCCCACTTCCCGGCGGACCGTGGCCTCCAAGGTGCCCAGGGATTCCGAGGTCCACACGGTGGCGGGGGCACGTTCGGCGTTGGCGGTCGCCGCGGCCACCGAGGCGGAGACCTGATCGGCCAGGCGGGTCCGCAACTGCGCCAGACTCTTGCTGGTGGTCAGCACGCGGCCGTCGATATCGGTGGCGGCGAAGGTCATCCGGAGATGATCGGGAAGCGCGGCGGGGTCCATATCGCCGGGGGTGATCGGCGTGGCCGCCAGGCGGGTCAGCTCCCGGGCCAGCCCGGTCCGCAGCGGTTCGGCCCGCGGGGTGAGGACGCGCAGGGCGGCGGCCGCGAAATCCGGCGCGGGGACCACCGTGCGCCGCAACTGTTTCGGCAGTGTCTTGATCAGCGCCGTGGCCAGTTCCGCGCGCATGCCCGGCACCAGCCAGTCGAATCCGACCGCGCGGACATGGGCCAGCTGCGCCACCGGAATGCGCACGGTCACACCGTCGTCGGCCTGTCCCGGTTCGAATTGGTAGGTGAGTGGGAAGGACAGCTCGCCCTGGCGCCAGGTGTCCGGGAAATCCGTGGGGTCCAGCCGGTTCGCGTTCTCGTTCACCACCGTCTCGGTTGTGAAATCGAGCTGGTGGGGGTCCTGCCGGCGGGCCGTCTTCCACCAGGTGTCGAAATGCCGGACCGAGACGATATCGGCGGGGATCCGGCGGTCGTAGAACTCGAAGAGCACCTCGTCGTCGACGAGGATGTCCCGGCGCCGAGCGCGGTGCTCGAGGTCGGCGATATCGTCGAGCAGCGCCCGGTTGCGATGGAAGAACTCGTGCCGGGTCTGCCATTCGCCCTGTACCAGGGCATGCCGCAAAAACAATTCCCGCGAGACCTCGGGGTCGATACGTCCGTAGTCGACCGGCCGGCCGGTCACCAGGGGGACACCGTAGAGGGTGACGCGTTCGTAGGCCCGGGCGGCGCCGCGTTTGGACGACCAGTGCGGTTCGGAATAGATACGTTTGACCAGATCTCCGGCGAGCCGTTCGGCCCATTCGGGTTCGACGCGGGCGGTGATCCGGCCCCACAGGCGTGAGGTCTCCACCAGTTCCGCGGCCATCACCCAGCGCGGCGGTTTCTTGGCCAGCGAGGAACCCGGGAAGATCATGAACTTGGCGTTACGGGCGCCGAGGAACTCCCGGGACTCGGCTTCCCGGACCCCGATATGCGACAGCATGCCCGACAGCAGCGCCTGATGGATGGCGGTCGCGTCCCACGGATCGGTGTCCGGGGTCATCTCCTCGACCGGCCGGGGGGCCGCGGTGCCGGTCCGTACGGGCTCGGCGGCTTCCCGTTCCGGCTGCGCGCCGTGGCGTCCGCGTCCGCGCCGCGGACCGTTCTCGAAGCGTGCGGGGCGGGAATTCTTCGCCTCGGGCTCGGCGGCCGGCTCGTGCAGTGACCAGCCCATCCCCTTGGTGATGGTGCGGAGCTGGCCGTACAGGTCCTGCCACTCGCGGATTCGCAGGTAGTGCAGGAACTCCTCGCGGCACATCCGCCGGAAACGGTTCGCGGACAGTGCCCGCCGCTGCCCGGTGAGGTACTCCCACAGCCGCAGGTACGCCAGGAAGTCCGAATTCGGCACGGTGAACCGAGCATGTTTCGCGTCGGCGGCCTGCTGCTGATCGACCGGTCGTTCACGGACGTCCTGGATCGACAGGGCGGCCACGATCACCAGCATCTCGGCCAGACAGCCGTTGCGGTGGGCTTCGACGAGCATCCGGCCCATTCGCGGGTCCACCGGCAGCCGCGCCATCTCCCGGCCCGTCGGCGTGAGGGCGGGGCCCGATTCGGCCCGGCGGCGCTTCCGGCTCGCTCCCGTCTCGTGGAGGTCCGCGGAATCCGCTTCCCGGGCACCGGTTTCCGGGGCCTCCGCCGGCGGGCGCTTGTCCGGTGCGTCGCGGGTGAGGGCGCCCAGCTCCTCCAGCAGGGCGACACCGTCGCGGACCGCGCGCTGGTCCGGCGCCTCCACGAACGGGAACCGTTCCATCTCGCCCAGCCCGAGCGCGGTCATCTGCAGGATGACCGCGGCGAGGTTGGTACGCAGGATCTCCGGATCGGTGAACGCCGGACGGGATTCGAAATCGTCCTCGGAGTACAGGCGGATACAGATACCGTCGGCGACGCGGCCGCAGCGCCCGGATCGCTGTCGTGCCGAGGCCTGCGAGATCGATTCGATCGGCAGCCGCTGCACCTTCGTCCGCATGGAATAGCGGGAGATCCGGGCGGTCCCGGGATCGACCACATAGCGGATACCCGGCACGGTGAGCGAAGTTTCGGCGACATTGGTGGCCAGTACCACCCGCCGGCCGGTGTGCGGGGCGAACACCCGGTGCTGTTCGGCCGCGGACAGGCGGGCGTACAGCGGCAGGATCTCGGTCCGGGAGAGTTTCAGCTCCGCGAGCGCGTCGGCGGTATCGCGGATCTCCCGTTCACCGGACAGGAACACCAGCACATCGCCGTCACCTTCGGCGAAGAGTTCGGTGACCGCCGCGCAGATCGCATCGACCGGGTCGCGATCGACCGGCCGGTGATCTTCTTCCTCGTCGGCCTCCTCCGGCGCCGGCAGGGCCAGCGGCCGGTACCGGATCTCCACCGGATACGACCGGCCGGAGACCTCCACGATCGGCGCCGGGTTGCCCGCGGCATCGGCGAAATGCCGGGCGAACAGTTCCGGGTCGATGGTGGCCGAGGTGATGACGATCTTCAGGTCCGGCCGCCGGGGGAGCAGCTGCTTCAGGTAGCCGAGCAGGAAATCGATATTGAGACTGCGTTCGTGTGCCTCGTCGATGATGATCGTGTCGTAGGCGCGCAGCAGCCGGTCGCGTTGGATCTCGGCGAGCAGGATACCGTCGGTCATCAACTTGACCAGCGTGTGCTCGGCGGCGTGATCGGTGAACCGGACCGTATAGCCGACCGCGTCGCCCAGCTCGGTCCCGAGCTCCGTGGCGATCCGCTCGGCGACCGTGCGCGCCGCCAGCCGGCGGGGCTGGGTGTGCCCGATCGCCCCGCGGATACCCCGGCCCAGCTCCAGGCAGATCTTCGGGATCTGGGTGGTCTTACCGGAGCCGGTTTCCCCCGCCACCACCACGACCTGATGGGCGGCGATGGCGGCGGCGATATCGTCGCGGCGCCCGGTGACCGGCAGCTGCTCGGGATAGGTGATCGCCGGTATCGCCGCCCGCCGGGCCGCGATCCGTTCCTCGGCCGCCGTGATCTCGGACTCGATCCGGGACAGGTCGCCGCCGCGCACTCGATCCAGTTGCCGGTGCAGCCGGTGTTCGTCGCGGAGGGTGAGAGAAGCCAACCGGGTACGAAGCTCCCGGTGCGTGACTGCGGTCCTGGTCATTGCATCGACCAGCCTATCGAAACCCGGCGTCCGGCCGGGCCGCGGCCCGGGCAGGTACCGGCGGCCGGCGGTGACGCGGGCGGTGTCCGGCGGATCGAAGCTCTGTCCGCGGCCGATCGGTCGTGCGAATATGGTCGGGGTGCGCTTTTGCGAAAGGCGGTGCGGCATGGCCGGATTCGTACTCGACCAGGCCGGGGTGCGGGCCCTGGTCGCGCTGGCGTTCGCCGTGGCGGCGCTGGTGGTGCTGGCCCGGGTGATATTCGCCGCGCCGGTGCTCGCGACGGGGGAGTCCGAGGGTGGTGCTACAGGCTGCGGTGGCGCGGCGCACGGCGGTGACCAGGAATCCGACGCCGCGCATCTGCTGATGTGCGCGGTCATGCTGGTGATGGTGCTGTTCCCCACCCGGGTGCACACTCATGCCCTGCACGGTGTGCTGCTCGCGATGACGCTGGTGTTCACCCTGCTGCTCGGCGACCGGCTGGTGCGCTGGTACCGCGATGCGTATCCGCGGGCGGGGCAGCGTGCGGCGGCCATCGTGTACCACCTGGTCGCGGCCGCGGTGATGCTGTTCACGATGGCGGGACACAGTGCTGTCGGGCACAGCGCGGATCCGGGGCCGGCCGCTGTCTTCGCCGCCCTGTTCCTGGTGGACGCCGCCGTGGTGCTGGTCTCGGTGCGCACCGGGCGGGCGCGCTGGTGGGTCGCGCATCCGGTCGCGCCGGCCGCGGGCCGCGGACTGCCCGTCGCCGTACTCCCGCATCTCATCATGGATCTCGGTATGGCCTATATGCTGCTGGCCTGACCGCCGGCGGCCCGGCCGCGCAGCACCGTCGAGATACGGACGTGTTCGGGAGCCAGCGCCGCGCGCAACAGCTCGGCCACCGCACCGGCACTGTCCGCGGCGGCACCGCAGGTGAACACATCGACGAAGATGTCCCCGGTCTCCGGGTAGGTGTGTAGTGAGGCATGCGATTCGGCCAGCAGTGCCAGCACGGTCACCCCGTGCGGGTCGAACTGTTTACCGACGATCTCGCAGACGGTCACTCCCGCGGCGGACAGCGCGTGCCGCAGCACGGCCTCGAGCCGCCCGAGATCGTCGCACAGCGCCCGGTCCACCCCACCGAACTCGGCCAGGACATGCCGACCGCTGAATTCCGGCGCCACCTTCGGCCTCATTCGTTCGCGGCGGTACCCGCCGATCACCCCGACACCACCGTGACCTCATCGAAGACCACATCACCGGCCGCATCGGATTCGGCGAGGTCTACGGTGGCGAGCAGCGCCCAGCCGTGATCGCCCGCCGGATCGTCGAGGGTCTGGCGCACCTGCCAGAAACCGGGCCGCGTCTCGACCCGGAACAGTTGCGGACCGCGCGCGTCGGGTCCGGTACCGATGGTGTCGTATTCGTCGAAATAGGGGCCGAGATCGGCCGCCCAGTCCGGACCGGGGGACAGTTCCGCCAGTTCGTCCCAACGCTGCCGGGCGGCCAGTTCGATCCGGCGGAATACGGCGTTGCGCACCATCACCCGGAACGCGCGCTCGTTGGCTGTGACCGGGCGCACGCTCTCTGCACCGAACGCGATCTGCTCGGCGTCGGTCTCCGCGCCCGCGCCGGTCAGCTGTTCCCATTCGTCGAGCAGACTGGAATCCACCTGCCGTACCAGCTCGCCCAGCCATTCGGTGAGATCGTCGAGTTCTTCGCTCCGCGCCGACTCCGGCACGGTCCGGCGCAAGGCGCGGTAGGCGTCGGCGAGGTAGCGCAGCACCACCCCTTCGGAGCGGGCGAGGTCGTAGTAGGAGATCAGTTCGGTGAAAGTCATGGCCCGCTCGACCATGTCGCGCACCACCGATTTCGGTGACGGCGCGAACTCCGACAACCACGGATGTCCGGCCCGGTAGGTTTCGTAGGCGCCCTCGATCAGCTCCGCGAGCGGCTTCGGCCAGGTGATGTCCTCGAGCAGTTCCATCCGCTCGTCGTAATCGATGCCTTCGGCCTTCATCTCGGCCACGGCCTCCCCGCGCGCCTTGTGCTGCTGTGCCATCAGCAGCTGCCGGGGATCCTCGAGGGTGGCCTCGACCAGCGACACCATATCGAGCGCGTAGCTCGGCGACGCGCTGTCGAGCAGTTCGAATGTGGCGAGGGCGAACGGCGACAGCGGCTGGTCCAACGCGAAATCCCGCTGCAGGTCCACGGTGAGCCGCGCGTATCGGCCGTGCTCGTCGGGTTCGGGGAGCTGCTGTACCACGCCCGCGTCACGCAGCGCGCGGTACAGCCGGACGGCGCGCAGGATATGGCGCCGCTGCGCCGGTCGCGGTTCGTGATTGTCCTCCAGCAGATGCCGCATGGCCCGGAAGCAATTGCCCGGCCGCGCGATCACATTCAGCAGCATCGCGTTGGTCACCGCGAAACGCGACACCATGGGTTCGGGCGCGGCGGCGACCAGCCGGTCGAAGGTCTCCTCGCTCCACGAGACGAATCCCTCGGGTGGTTTGCGGCGCTGTACTTTGCGCATCTTCTTCGGGTCGTTACCGGCTTTGGCCAGCAACCGGGTGTTCTCGACCTCGTGTTCGGGTGCCTGCACCACCACGGTGCCCATGGTGTCGAAACCGGCCCGTCCGGCTCGCCCGGCGATCTGGTGGAATTCCCGGGCCTTGAGCCGCCGGGTGCGCACACCGTCGAATTTGGTGAGACCGGTCAACAACACGGTGCGGATCGGGACATTGATCCCGACGCCGAGGGTGTCGGTACCGCAGACGACCTTCAGCAATCCGTCCTGGGCGAGCCGCTCCACCAGCCGGCGATATTTGGGCAGCATCCCGGCGTGATGGACGCCGATACCGTGCCGGATGAGGCGGGAGAGCGTTTTCCCGAAACCGGACGAGAAACGGAACTCGCCCAGCGCTTCCGCGATGGCGTCCTTCTCGGCCCGGCTGGCGAAGTTCGCGCTGGTCAGTGCCTGCGCCCGTTCCAGAGCCGCGGCCTGGGTGAAATGGACGACATACACCGGGGCCTGATGAGTGGTGACCAGTTCGGTCAGCGTTTCGGTGATCGGCGTGCGCGCGTAGGAGAAATGCAGCGGCACCGGACGTTCCGTACCCGCGACCACCGCGGCGGCGCGGCCGGTGCGCCGCTCGAGGTCGGCGGCGAAGAAATCGACCTCGCCGAGTGTGGCCGACATCAGCAGGAATTGCGCGCGGGGTAGTTCGAGCAGCGGCACCTGCCAGGCCCAGCCGCGGTCGGGATCGGCGTAGAAATGGAATTCGTCCATCACCACCTGCCCGATATCGGCGTCCGGTCCCTCCCGCAACGCCAGATTGGCGAGGATCTCGGCGGTGGCGCAGATGATGGGTGCGGTCGGATTCACCGCGGCGTCTCCGGTCACCATGCCCACCCGTTCGGCGCCGAAAACCTCGCACAGCGCGAAGAATTTCTCGCTCACCAGCGCCTTGATCGGCGCGGTGTAGTAGCTGCGCAGGCCCCGGGTCAGCGCGAAGAGATGAGCGCCGACGGCGACCAGCGATTTTCCGGAACCGGTGGGGGTGGCGAGAATGACATGGGATCCGGCCGCCAGCTCCAGCAACGCCTCGTCCTGAGCCGGATAGAGCGCGGTACCCTGCTCGGCGGCCCATATCGCGAACGACTCGTACAGTGCGTCGGCGTCGGTCCCCGGTATCTCGAGCAGTTCGGTCAGATCCACCCCGGACACCCTACGGGCTGCCGTCCCCCGATCACCGGCACGGTGGGCGTGTGCCGGGTCTCACCGGCCGCGACGCGTCAGCCGCGTTCGTCGTCGTCGCCGGAGTAGCCGCCCTGCTCGGCGAGGAAACGCTCGAATTCGGCACCCAGTTCGTCGCCGCTGGGCAGCTCACCCTCACCGACCAGCAGGCTGGACTGCCGTTCCTGGGCGCTGACGAAGGTGTCGTACTGGCGCTCCAGCGCGTGCACCACCGTCTCCACTTCCGGGTTCCCGGCGATGTGCTCGTTGACCTGTTCACGCACCCGCGCCGCTGCCTCACCCAGCGCGGCGAGCGGGAACGCCAGGCCCGCGTTCTCACCGACATGTTCGAGCAGGGTCTGCGCGGCTTCCGGGTAGGAGGTCTGCGCGAGATAGTGCGGGACGTGTACCGAGAAACCCAGCGATTCGTGCCCGTGCTGGGCCATCCGGTACTCCAGCAGCGTGGCCGCACTCGCCGGTACCTGCAGTTCACCCGGCCAGCGCTGGTTGTCCGGGATGAGATCGCGGTTGGACGAATGCGCGGTGAGCCCCAGCGGCCGGGTGTGCGGCACCGCCATCGGGATGGCGCTCAGTCCGATACTGCGGCGCACACCGAGCTGTTCGGCCAGCAGCCGCACCGCGGTGGTGAACTTCTCCCAGCGCAGATCCGGCTCCATGCCCGCGAGCAGCAGGAACGGAGTGCCCTCGGTATCGCGCAGCGCCCACAGGTTCAGCTCGGGTTCCGCGTACTCGGAGAAGTGATCGGTTTTGAAGGTCATCAGGGGGCGCCGCGAGCGATAGTCCAGCAGCTCGTCCACATCGAACGAGGCGACGAGTTCGCTCTCCAGGCTTTCCCGCAGGTGGGTCGTGGCCAGCCGGACCGCATGACCCGCGTCCGAGTACCCCTCCAAGCCGTGCACCAGGACCGGACCCGAGCCATCGTCGGACGACAGCTGCGGAGCGGGGAACTCCAGTTCGTACATTCGCGACTCGTAGTCCATCGCGTACTCCTTCCTGCGCGATCCGTAGCGGGCGGGTCGGGCAACACTGCTGGTATCCGCTGCCGTGCCGCGAGCCGCGATCGCCCTCCATTGTCCCCCATGCAGATGTAGGGCCACACGCGGCCGTACATCGGCTCTCTGTGCTGACAACAGCGGTCGTCGGCGGTGAATTCCCCGGTCCCGGCGAAGGCGGGCCGGGGAGTCTGTGTGGTCTTGTGGCCGGTGAACGCACCGGGGAGTCTGGCACACTCCGCTTCTGGATGTACCCCATTTCCGAGTCGGCAACCCGGTCGCGGCGCGGGGGCGGCCCGCCGGCCGGAGTTGTCCACAACCCCGAGTTGTCCACAGACTTCGTGAGAACTGGTGTTTTCCCAGTTCACGTCCATACTGCGCGAGATCCGATACCGGATGCTCGGGCCATGAACTCCGCTGCGCCGTCCTCCCGTCCCGCCTCCGCCGAGGCCCGGTCGGTCCCGCACCGAGCCGGCCGCCCGGCTCCCGCCCCACCTCGTGCCGACCGGGCCGCGGGACGGTGCCCCACAGCCCGGGCGCTGGTCGCGCGCGGCGGGCCCCACCCGGTTCCGGCGCCCGCCGCCGCGTCCGGTGGGGGTGCTTCCGGTCCGCACTTCTCCGGACGGAGTACCTACGAGTACGCCGCGGCCTCGCGGGCACGCTGCGCCGACCGGGCCGGTGACGAGTACGACCGCCCACTCCATATCGGGCCCGCCCGGCTCGACGACCCGGGAGATCTGCTGGCCGCGCTCCCCGCCATGCTCGGCTTCCGGCCGGAGCGTTCGCTGGTACTGGCCGTCCTGTGCGCGGCCCCCACGGCGGAGAGTGCGGTCATCGATCTCGTGGTGCGGTTCGATCTCCGGCATCCAGGCACCGGTGCCTCCTCCGATACCGAGACGGTGGCCGCCGCGGCCGCGCGGGTTTGTGCCCGTCCGGGAGTGGTCGGAGTGCTCGCCGTCCTGGTGGACGACGCGCTCAGCGATGGTGAACCCGCGGGACCGCAACGGATCCCGGTATTCGGAGAAATGGAACGGCAGCTGGCGTCCCATGCCGTGCCGGTGCGCGGCGCCTGGGCCGCTCGGTCGATCGCGGCCGGGCGGCCGTGGTGGAGCGTGACGGGCCCACCGCGCCGCGGGCGGATCGCCGATCCGGAGGCCTCGGCGGTCACCCTGGGCCGGGTTCTGGACGGCCGGCCGATCCGCCGCAGCCGGGACGAATTGACCGCGTTGGTCGCCCCGGACGACGCTCTGCGCGCGCGGGTGTCGAGTGAACTGAAGGAGGCCAGGGGTCGAGCCAAGGACAGATATGTGGCTGCCGCGCAGCGCGGCGATCCGGCCGGTTATCTGCGTGGCGAACTGATGACCGTGCTCTGGCTCATCGCGAACGCCGAATCCGGCCCCGGACTCGATGCCCGGGAACTTGCCCAGATCGCGGTGGCCCTCCGTGACCGGGAGGTCCGCGATTCCGTCTTCGCCGTGGCCGATACCGCGCACGCCGAAGCGGCCGAGAGCCTGCTGGCCCTGCTGACCCGCGCGCTGGACGGCGCCGACCGGGCGGAAGCGGCGACCCTGCTGGGCTATTTCGCCTACGTGCGGGGCGACGGCCCGTTCGCCGGAATCGCCCTGGACGCGGCGCTGGATGCCGAGCCGCGCCACTCGATGGCCGCACTGCTGCATACCGCCCTGGAGGCCGGCATGCGACCCGAACGCCTCCGCGATCTGGCGCAGTGCGGCCGGGACACCGCCACCGCTCTGGGCGTCGACCCGGCCGCGGTGTGGTGAGGGCGGCCGCGGCCGGATCAGCGCGCGCTGTGCGCGCGCGAGCCGAGGCCCCGCAAATAACTCCAGGCGGTGGAGACGATCTCGTCGAGGTCGTTGTGTTCCGGCTTCCAGCCGAGTTCGTCGATCGCGCGTCGGCTGGAGGCGATCAGCACGGCCGGGTCACCGGCGCGGCGCGGGGCGTCGACCGCGGCGATGGGTCCGCCGGTGACCCGTTCGCACGCCGAGATCACCTCGCGTACGGAGAATCCCGTACCGCTACCGAGATTGAACACCCGGTGGGTGCCCGCCGCGGCGGTCTCCAGGGCCAGCAGATGCGCCTGCGCCAGGTCCAGGATATGGATGTAGTCGCGGACCGCGGTGCCGTCGTGGGTCGGCCAATCGGTGCCGAACACCGAAATGGAATCCCGGTGTCCCGCAGCCACCTGCAGCACCAGCGGAATCAGATGTGTCTCCACCACCCGGTTCTCGCCGAGACCGCCGTAGGCCCCGGCCACATTGAAATAACGCAGGCTGGTGGCGGCCAGACCGTGGGCCACGGAATACGAGGTGATGGCGTGATCGATCGCCAGCTTCGAGGCGCCGTAGGGGTTGGTGGGGCGAGCCGGCGCGTCCTCGGTGATCGGAACCTGTTCCGGCTCGCCGTAGACCGCCGCCGTCGAGGAGAAGACGAGTCGCCGGGTCTCGGTGTCGCGCATCGCTTCCAACAGGGCGAGTGTTTTCACCACATTGCCGTGCCAGTACTTTTCCGGCCGCTGCACCGACTCGCCGACCAGCGATTGTGCCGCGAAATGCAGAACTCCGTCGAATTGCCGGGTGCGCAGCAGATCCGGCGCGGCCTCGGCGATATCACCTTCGACGAATTCGACGCCCTCGGGCACGCCGTCGGCATTTCCCGTCGACAGATCGTCGACGACCACCACCTCGTGGCCCTGCTCCCGCAGCACGAGCGCGCAGACACCACCCACATAACCGGCTCCGCCGGTGACCAGAAGTTTCATCGATCAGACCAGCTTCACCTGAACGGCGTGGGCCATTTCGTCGGGCAGTTCGTACCCCGAGTGGCCCGGCACCGTGATGACGACGGCGCCCGGTTTGCTCTCGACGGTGACCCGGGCGTCGGGTACCACGCCCGCTTCCCGCAGTCGGCCGATCACCTCGGGATCGGTCTGGATGTGTTCGGCCAGCCGGCGCACCACCACCGCGTGCGTACGGCCCTGCGGCAGTTCGGACAACCGCTTCAGCGGTTCCTCCAGCAACTGGCTCGCGGAGATACCGAGTTCGTCCAGGCCGGGGATGGGGTTGCCGTAGGGAGAGGTCGTCGGGTGGTTGAGCACCTCGACCAGCCGCCGTTCGACATCCTCGCTCATCACATGTTCCCAGCGACAGGCTTCGGCGTGCACGTTCTGCCAGTCCAGCCCGATGATATCCACCAGCAACCGCTCGGCCAGCCGATGTTTGCGCATGACCGCGACCGCCATGCTGCGGCCCTTCTCGGTCAGTTCGAGATGCCGGTCACCCGCGACAAGCAGCAGGCCGTCGCGTTCCATCCGGGCCACGGTTTGGCTGACCGTGGGTCCGCTCTGCTCGAGGCGCTCGGCGATCCGGGCACGCAGGGGTACTACGCCCTCCTCCTCGAGGTCGTAGATGGTACGGAGATACATCTCCGTGGTGTCGACCAGATCCTTCACTGTTGCCCCTTCGTCGGCACGAATTCTACCTGCGCACCAGCGACCCCGGTCGAAACGAACGGGTCGCCTGACGCGATGGGAATACATTCGGCGCGCGGCCCGACGCCGCAGTCGCGCATATATGTATTTCTACTGCATGACAACGTGCGATGGGGTTTCACCCTTCCCGATACGGTTGCGATCATGGCCACTGCACCGCCGGACGTGAACCCCGGCTCCGGGGAACCGGGGACCGTTGTGTGGACCGAGCGTTTCCTGGACTACTCGTGGACCCCCGAGCATCCGATGAAACCGGTCCGTCTGCAGTACACGATGGCGCTGGCGCGCTCGCTCGGGGTACTCGACGGAATAGAGCTCCTGGAGCCCGGCGCGGCCGGTCGCGAGGAGTTGCTGCGGATACACACCGGCGACTACATCGAGGCTGTCCGCTCGGCGGTGCCGCGGGAGCCGGTGGGTGATCTTCCGGTCGATCCGCCCTACGGGCTCGGGTCCAGCGATAATCCGGTGTTTCCCCGGATGCACGAGGCCGCGTCGGTGATCGTCGGCGGCACCCTGGCCGCGGCGCGGGCCATCGCCACGGGCGCCACGCGGCGGGCGGTGAGTATCGGCGGCGGTATGCACCACGCCATGCCGGGCCGGGCCGCCGGTTTCTGTGTGTACAACGACGCGGCGGTGGCCATCTCCTGGCTGCTCGACCACGGTTTCGATCGGATCGCCTACCTCGATGTGGATGTCCATCACGGCGACGGGGTGCAGCATGCGTTCTATCGGGACCCGCGGGTGCTCACCGTGTCGATCCACCAGCATCCCGCCACACTGTGGCCGAACACCGGCTGGCCGGACGAGACCGGTAACGGCCCCGGAGACGGCACCGTGATCAATCTCCCGCTGCTGCCGGGTACTCGCGATCCGCAATGGTTGCGCGCCTTCCACGCGGTGGTACCCGGCGCGGTGGCGGCGTTCCGGCCCCAGCTGGTGGTCAGCCAGTGCGGGGTGGATACCCACCGCGAGGATCCACTCGCGGAGCTGGAGTTGGGTATCGAGGGGCAGCGGGCGGCCTTCCTGGCGATGCGGGAGCTGGCCGACCGATATGCCGAGGGGCGGTGGTTGGCGGTCGGCGGCGGTGGGTACGGCCTGGTGCGGGTGGTGCCCCGGGCCTGGACCCATCTCCTGGGTATCGCGCTCGACCGCCCGGTGGACCCGGCGACCGCGATACCGCAGGATTGGATCGATCTCGTGCACACCGACAGGCCCCGTATATCACCGCCCCGCACCATGGGCGACGGTGTGGATATCGCGTTCCGGCGCTGGGACGGCCCCGGGGGGACCGCCGAAACCGGGGACGCCCGGTTCGACCGCTCCCAGCGCGCCGTCGACACGGCCGTTCTCGCCACCCGCCGAGCGTGCTTCGGCCCGCTCGGCCTGGACCCGGAGGATCCGCGTGACTGACCCCACCGACCGTGTTCCCGACGATCCGCCGCCGGCGCCGCTGCACTGGCAGGCGGATGTCCTGGCCTCCGACGGCGGTGTGGTGCGGGTGCGCCCGATCACTCCGGCCGACGCCGACGAACTGCAGCGATTCCACACCGCGCTGTCCGAGCGCAGCCGCTACCTGCGTTATTTCGGGCCCTACCCGCGGATATCGCCGAAGGATCTGCACCGCACCACCCACCTCGACTATCGGGACCGGGTCGGACTCGTCGTCGTCCTGGGGGACGCGATCATCGCCGTCGGGCGTTACGAGATCCTGGACCGGACCGGCTCGCGCGCGGCGGAGGTCGCCTTCGTGGTGGCCGACGAGCACCAGGGACGCGGGCTCGGATCGATCCTGCTCGAACATCTGGCCGGCGCGGCCGCGGAGAACCGGATCGACACCTTCGTCGCCGAGGTGCTGGCCGAGAACACGGTGATGGTCACCGTGTTCCGTGAGGCGGGCTATCAGGTGGAGCGCAGCCGCGACGGCTCGGTGCTGCATCTGGAATTCGCCATCGATCCCACCGAGGCGTTGCGCTCGGTGCGCGACGCGCGGGAACGGGCCTCGGAGGCACGCAGTGTGGGCAATCTGCTGGCCCCGCGGTCGGTGGCGGTGATCGGCGCGACGCCGAGCACCACCCGCGTCGGTGGTGTGGTGCTGGCCAATCTGCTGGACGGAACGTTCCAGGGCGCGGTTTACCCGGTGAACCCCGAGCGGCGTTCGGTTCGCGGTGTCCACGCGTATCCGACTGTTCGCGCTATCCCGGACGAGGTGGACCTGGCCGTCGTCGCGGTCCCCGCGGCCGCCATCGGATCGGTGCTCGACGACTGTATGGCCAAGGGCGTCAAGGGCCTCCTGGTGCTGTCGGCGGGGTTCGGGGAGACGGGGCAGGAGGGCCGCAACGCGGAGGCCGAACTCGTCGCCGCCGCCCGGGGGCACGGCATGCGCGTGGTGGGGCCGAGTGCGCTGGGTATCGCGAACACCGACCCGGCGGTCGGTCTCAATGCCACGCTGGCCACCCTGTTGCCGGGTCGCGGGCGGATCGGATTCTTCTGTCAGTCGGGGCCGCTCGGGGTGGCCATCCTCGCCGAGGCCGCCACGCGAAATCTGGGATTGTCCACCTTCGTCTCCGCCGGCAACCGTGCCGATGTCTCCGGCAACGATCTGCTGCAGTACTGGGATACCGACGCCGATACCGATGTGATCCTGCTGTACCTGGAGAGTTTCGGTAATCCGCGCAAATTCTCCCGCATCGCGCGCCGGGTGGCCCGCAACAAACCGATCGTCGCGGTCAGTCCCAGCCGGCTGGCCGCTCGCGGGATGTCGGACGGTGGGCTGGATCGATCCATCGTGCGCGATCTGTTCGCCCAATCCGGTGTGGTGCAGGCGGATTCGATTTCCGAAATGTTCGACTGCGCGGCCCTGCTGGGCTATCAGCCGCTGCCCCGCGGGCCGCGGCCGGCCGTCGTGGGTAACAGCACCGCACTCAACTGGCTGACCTCCGACGCGGCGCGCAGCGAGGGGCTCACCGTGGTCGAACCGGTGGACCTCGGTCCGCAGGCCACACCCGAGGACTTCCGGCTCGCTGTCGCCGCGGCACTCGAAGCCGACAACACCGATGCGGTGATCGTGATCTTCGCGCCGCCGATTCCGCTGCCGCAGACCGGATATGCCGAGGCGATCCGGGCGGCGGTGGCCTCGGTGCCCGCGACCAAGCCGGTGCTCACCACCTTCGCCAGCGGCGACGGTATCCCGAATCTGCTGGCCGTCCGTGGTCCCGGCGCGGCCGCGATCCGCGGATCCATTCCGTCCTTCCCCGATCCGGCGCGCGCGGTCCGCGCGCTGGCCAGAGTGCATCGCTACGCGCGCTGGCGCGACCTACCCGCGTCTCCGGCCTCCGATACCGTCCACACCGGCGACGAGAACGGGCGACCGGCCGGTATCGACAGCGAGCGGGCCGTGCGGCTGATGGAGCACTGGACGACCGATCCGGCCGGGCGGTGGCTCACCGACGACGAGACCGTTCTACTGCTCGACTGCTACGGCATCTCCGTGGTGGAGTTCCGGGCGGTCCGCGATGCCGAGGCAGCCGTGGCGGCGGCCGAGGAACTGGGCTATCCGGTGGCGGCGAAGGCCACCAACGAGAGCTGGCGGCGCCGCCCCGATATGAGCTGGGTGCGGTTGGACCTGTGGCGCCCGGACGCGGTCCGCCAGGCCTATCGCGATCTGGTCGACCTGTGCGGGGATCCGCTCCTGCACATTCAGCGCATGGCGCCCAAAGGAGTCGGCTGTGTGCTGAAGGTGCAGGACGACCCGGCGTTCGGTTCGGTCATCGAATTCGGGCTGTCCGGCCCGATCATCGAACTTCTCGGGGATCGGGCCTATCGAGCACTGCCCCTGTCGGCCCAGGAGGCCGCCGCGCTGATCGATGCGCCGCGTGCCGCCCCGCTGCTGAACGGAACCCCGGCGAGTCCCCGGGTGGACAAAGCGGCTCTCGTCGAACTCACCCGGCGTATCTCGGCGATGTTCGACGATCTCCCCGAGATGCGGGAACTGTCCTTCGAGCCGGTACTGGCCGCCCCGGAATCGGCGGCGATCCTCTATGCCCGCGCCCGGATCGGTCCGCAGCCGAGCCGCTTCGACACCGGGCCACGTCGATTGGGGTAGGGAGCCGCGGTGGCGGTTCCGCGCCGGGCCTTGTGCGGGGGGAATCTCCGGCGGGCCCGGCGGCCGGGACGGCCGAAGATCGCGACGGACCGGCCGACAGGCCGGTATCCGGGAGCGTCGCCCGGCCGGGGACGAGGCGGTGCCGACCCGGGGTGGTGATACAGCGTGACCGGCCGAAACCGGCCGGTCACCGTGGGGAGGTGTGGCTATCAGCTCGCGTAGGCGCGCAGCCGGTCCGCCCGCTCGCCCTTGCGCAGTTTGGACATGACCTCGCGCTCGATCTGCCGGACACGTTCCCGGGACAGGCCGAACAGCTTGCCGATCTGATCGAGGGTGCGCGGCTGGCCGTCGTCCAGACCGAACCGCAGGCGGATCACCTGCTGTTCACGTTCGTCGAGCGTGTTGAGGACGCTGCGCACGTCGTGGTGCAACAGGCCGGCGATCACGGCGCTCTCGGCCGAGGTGGCCTCGGAGTCCTCGATGAAATCGCCCAGCGGGGCTTCTTCGTCGTTACCTACCGGCATGTCCAGGCTCACCGGATCGCGGCTGTGGTCGAGCAGATCGGCGATCTTCTCCACCGCGATACCCGACTCGGACGCGAGTTCCTCGTCGGTGGCCTCCCGGCCGAGCTGCTGATGCAGTTCGCGCTTGATCCGGGCGAGCTTGTTGACCTGTTCGACCAGATGGACCGGGAGCCGGATGGTACGACTCTGATCGGCCATACCCCTGGTGATCGCCTGCCGGATCCACCAGGTGGCGTAGGTCGAGAATTTGAAGCCCTTCGCGTAGTCGAACTTCTCCATCGCGCGGATCAGGCCCAGGTTGCCCTCTTGGATGAGGTCCAGCAGCGGCATCCCACGGCCCGTGTACCGCTTGGCGAGCGAGACGACCAGACGCAAGTTGGCTTCCAGCAGGTGCGAACGCGCGGCCTGGCCCTCCCGGACGACGATGGCCAGATCACGCTTGCGGGTCGCCGACAAACGCTTGCCGGTCTCCAGCAGGTGCTGGGCGTAGAGACCCGCCTCGATGCGCTTGGCCAGTTCGACTTCGTCGGCAGCTGTGAGCAGGGCGGTCCGGCCGATCCCGTTCAGGTACACGCGTACCAGATCGGCGGCGGGGCTCGAAGCGTCGAGGTCCGTATCACTGGGGCGCACACGAGTGGTGGCGGGGCTTGTCATGACTTGCCTCCTGTCGGTGGTGTCTCACTCCGAACAACGGACCCGACATAGGGAAAGTTCCCTCGCCGGGCGCGGATAAACCGCTCTGAACTGCGGTTTTCACTGTGGCGTTCTGAGAAGTTCCTGAGAACGAGAGCCCCTCGGCAGGTGGCGGGACACGCGGTGGGCGCGTACCCCTAGTGCGGTACCGGGTGAATCAACCCGTGCCTCACCAAGCCGGTGACCACTCCGAGGGCGGCATCCGCGAACTCGGGGGAGACCTCCTCCGCTCCCTGTGACAGTGCCAGCAGTTCGATCAGTTCGTACAACGGCAGGCCGTCGGGCCGCATTCCCGCCAGCAGGGAGACCGTCGTCTCGTCCACTTCGTGCTGCCACCGCGGTCCGTCGCCCCGGTGCAGGCGCATCACCCGCTGCTCCCAGCCCTGCTCACCCGGCAGCGAAACCCGCTCGAGCGCGGTCGCCGGGTCGACCCGATAGCGCGAGCGCCGGGCCCGGTCCGGATCACCGGCGATATCGCGCAACCAGGCGGATCGCTGGAAGTAGGCCAGCGCTTCCGCACCGAGCGGATCGTCGAAGCCGTGGGTGAGGTCCTCGGCCAGTAGTTCGGTCGGCGCATCCACGGCGCGCAGGTAGACGAAACCGAAACCGATACCGGTCACCCGGGCCTGTTCCAGCGCGGTCAGCCATTCCTCGGCCCGCTGCTGGGCCGCGAGGGTGCGCGGATCGAGGCCGGCGTCGCGCAGCCAGGTGCCCACGTACAGCGCGGGGTCGGCGACATCACGCTGGACGACCCACGCGTCGATACCGTGCGCGGGCAACCAGCTCGAGACGCGCTGCCGCCAGTCCTGGTCCTCGGTCTGCACCCAGGCGGCCAGCACCGCGGCGGTTCCGCCGGGGGCCAGCAGCCGGGGGACACCCGAGATCACCAATTCGCTGGCGCCGTCGAGGGCGAGCCCGGAATCACGGTAGGTGTGCTCGACCCGGGCGGGCCCCACCACGAAGGGCGGATTGGCCACCACCTGATCGAACCGGCGCCCGGCGACGGGTTCGAACCACGACCCGGGCACCAGGTCGATATCCAGATCGTTGAGCGCCGCGGTGGCCTCGGCCAGCCACAGCGCGCGCGGATTCACATCCGTGGCGGTGACCGACCGGGCGTAGGACGCGGCGTGCACGGCCTGGATACCGCAGCCGGTGCCCAGATCCAGCACCGAGCCGACCGGTGCCGTCGGGGTGGCCCGCAGCAGCGAGAGCGAGGCATGGCCGACGCCGAGTACATGGTCCTCGGTCAGGATGCGCCGGTGCATCGAATCGTCGAGGTCGGACAGGATCCAGCGGTTGCCCGCGCCGATATCGGTCGGGCGCAGGTCCAGCGCCGCGCGGACCTCGCGGCCCGAGCGGGTCAGCAGTCCGGCCGCCACGGCCTCGTCGATCCGCACCGGAGCCAGTGCCGCGGCGGCCTCGCGCTCGTCCAATGCGTCACCGAGGAGGAGCAGACGGACGAGCGCGCCCAGTTCGCCGGCGGCGCGCGCGGCCCGGCGCACCGGTACCGGTTCCCCGCGGCCCAGGGCGCTGTGCGCTTCGTCGCCCAGCGTTTCGAGCAAAGTGTCGGCGTCGTATCCGACCCTGGTCAGCGCGGTGCGCAGGGACGGGCACAGGGCGGTCAGGGGTGATCGGACAGTCGATCCGTAGGTGGGCACAGCGGTACTCTGCCACCTCCGCGGGCCCGGCCGGATGGCCGCACCGCCGTGGCGATGTGGCCGGAGTAGGCGATGACGAGCGGTCTAGCCGTCGATCTGGTCGTGCCGGCGTTCCTCCAGCGCGGGACGCGGGCGGTCCCAACGGCTGGGTTCGTTCTTGTCCCGCGGCGGCCGGTCGTTGGCGATGAGGACCGCGATCCACGGCAGGGGGACCGAAGCCGCCATGATCAGGATCGAGATCAGGGCGTTCCCGAAGACCGTGTAGGCCACCCCGGCCAGGATCAGCGCCGGGATCCGGAACGCCATGATGATCGTGTACCGGCGAACCCGGGCCCGGTGCTGCTCCTCGAAGGACGGGGCAGCCTTCGTGATCAGCGCCGCGTGTCTGGCGTCGTCGCCGGGGAAGTATCCGCGCGAACGAGAGGGACGGGCCGGCCGCGGTGTGCCGGGGGGCTCACCGGGACCGCTCGCACCGGCGTCGAGGTGCTCCGAGCGGCGCTCGGAGTCTTCGCCGTGCTGCTGCATACCTTCGAGTCTTGCACTATCGCCGCCGCCGTGTACAACGCGTCCGCCGGGAATCGTGCACGACGGCCGCGCCGCCGGGTTCGGTCGTTTCGAGAGGGTGCCCGATCGCCGTCGGCTGTGGCCGCGGGCCACGCCTTCTCCCGGCCGGACCGACCGCTGTGCGCGGCGCCCCGTCGCGTCGACCGCCCGCCCGCCCGGGCCGGCGGAACCGCGAGGCGGCCGCCATCACCACACGCCGGTAGGGGCCCGGTCGCGGGGGTGATCCCGCGAGCGCGGTGCCGTGATGCGGCATCATGGAGGGCGTGAGTACCGATACTCTGGTCCGCCCCGATACGACCACCGACGAGACCACCGGTGACGACACCCCCAAGTTCTTCCACTATGTGAAGAAGGACAAGATCGCCGAGAGTGCCGTGATGGGCACCATGGTGGTGGCGCTGTGCGGGGAAGTCTTCCCGGTGACGCGCTCGCCGAAGCCCGGTTCGCCGGTCTGCCCCGAGTGCAAGAAGGTCTACGAGACCCTTCGTAAGGGCGAGTGACCGCATCCCGGCCACGCGGCCGCAGAAGCGCATCGGCCCGTGCAGACGTGCGCCATGGGCGGTACCGGCAAAGGCCGCCGCACCGGGCGCACCGCCGACGCTCCGGCGCGGCCCGGCTCGGAGGGAAGAGTTCCGCACCACCCCTCCGGCATCGGCCGCCCGGGTGGTCTCGCCGACCGTCGACGTGTCCGTCGGCAGGTCAGCGGGTGACAACCGGCGCCGGTGCCCCGCCCGCAGAACCGCCCTCCGGGCCACTGTCGTCGCCGCGGCGTGCCCCGCGTCGGCGCGGGATCCGGTGGGCACCCGGATCGGCCGGATCGGCCTCCACTTCGCCCTGCGCCTCGCTGCGGCGTTTGGCCAGCCATGCCTTGAACTGTTCTATCCGGGTGGCCCGGGCCGGCCAGAACTCCTGGACCGCCGCGTTGAATTCCGCGCCGAGAATCACCGCGAAACCCAGGAAGAACGTGAACAGCAGGAACGCGATCGGGGTGGCCAGGGCGCCGTAGGTGACCCCCGTCCGGGTCACCAGGGCCAGATAGTGGCGCAGGACATCGCTGGCCGCCATGAAGAACACCGCCGCCAGCAAGGCTCCACAGAACAGCCGGTGGTAGGGCAGCGAACTGTGCAGCGCGAGTTTGTACAGCGTGGCCAGCCCGACGATGAGTAGCAACCCCACCGCGGGGTAGTAGAACATATCGATCAGGCGCAGTCCCGGCTCCAGCCACGAATCCGGCAGTACCCGCCCGATGAGCACCGGGCCCAGCGCGATGAGCGGCAGGATGAAGATCGCCGCGATCAGGAACTGGACGTAGAGGAGCAGGGCGAAGATGCGCTGCCAGATCGGGTTCCGCGCGTCCTGCTGGCCGTGCGCCTCCACGATCGCGTCGACGAAGGTCGCCATGGCCGAGGAACCGGCCCACAGCGAGAGGACGAAACCCACCGAGACGAACGCGGCCCGGCCGCGCCCGAGCACATCGCGGATCGTCGGCTCGATCAGATCGGTGACCACACTCTGACTGAACAGGTCGCGACTGAACGTGAGAGCTTTCGATTCCACGATCTCCACGGTGTCCGGCCCGAAGAGGCCGCTGACGTAACCCAGCCCGCCCAACAGGCCGAACAGCAGCGGTACCAGCGACAGGGTCTGCCAGAAGGCGGCGGCGGCGGATTTCGCGAAGATCGAGTCGTCCCAGGCCTTCGCAGCCACCCGGACCACCAGCCGGCCGATCTGGGCGAGGGCGCGCCGGGCCCACGCGGTACCCGACGGGTCCGCGCCGGGTTCGCGTCCGTAACTGTGCATGGTCTGTCCAGCATCGCGCACCCGGACGCCCAGCGGTATGGCGGCGGGCAACGTGTCGGGGGGCGATCGGTGAATCGCCGGTGACCGAGCACGGCCCGAAAACCGCCCCCCACGGCGTGTGACGCCTGTCGCGGGCCCCGCGCCGGTTTGGCGCCATCGCCGCCACGACCGCTAGTGTTTGTCTCCGTGACCGATGCGAGCGGTGCTATTGCGACGGAGGTTCCGGGCGCATCCCTGCGCGCGTGGCAGCGGCGCGCGCTCACCCGGTACCTCGCGACCAAACCCCGTGATTTCCTCGCTGTGGCGACTCCTGGGGCCGGTAAGACGACCTTCGCGCTGCGGGTCGCGGCGGAATTGCTGGCCGATCGTACGGTCGACCAGGTCACTGTGGTCGCGCCGACCGAACATCTGAAACATCAGTGGGCCGCGTCGGGGGTGCGCTCGGGACTGGCGCTGGATTCGAACTTCTCCAACACCACCGGTGGCACCTCGGGGGACTATCACGGCGTGGTGGTCACCTACGCCCAGGTCGCCGCGCATCCGTTCAAGCACCGGGTGCGCACCGAGAACCGGCGCACCCTGGTGATCCTGGACGAGATCCATCACGCCGGCGATTCCAAGAGCTGGGGCGACGCGGTGGCCGAGGCGTTCGGTGACGCCACCCGCCGGCTGGCACTCACCGGCACGCCGTTCCGCAGCGACGACAGCCAGATCCCGTTCATCACCTATGAACCCGACGAGGCCGGTCTGCCGCGGTCGCGGGCCGATCACAGTTACGGCTACACCGAGGCGCTCGCCGACGGGGTCGTGCGGCCGGTGGTGTTCCTCGCCTACTCCGGCGAAGCGCACTGGCGCGACAGCGCGGGCGAGGAGTACACCGCCCGGCTCGGTGAACCGCTGAACGCCGAACAGACCGCCCGGGCCTGGCGTACCGCGCTCGACCCGGCGGGGGACTGGATCTACGCGGTACTGCGCGCGGCGGATATGCGCCTGGCGCAGCTACGTGAGGGCGGTATGCACGATGCCGGCGGCCTGGTGATCGCCTCCGATCAGGAAAGGGCCCGCGCCTACGCGGAACTGATCGAGCATCTCACCGGTAACCGGCCGGTGCTGGTGCTCTCCGACGACCCCACCTCCTCGGCCCGGATCGGCGAGTTCAGTGCGGGCACCCAGCCGTGGATGGTCGCGGTGCGAATGGTCTCCGAGGGCGTGGACGTTCCGCGGCTGGCCGTCGGTGTGTACGCCACCAGCGCCTCGACGCCACTGTATTTCGCCCAGGCCATCGGCCGGTTCGTCCGCGCCCGGCGGCCGGGCGAGACGGCGAGTGTGTTCCTGCCGTCGGTTCCGGTGCTGCTGGATCTCGCCGCCCAGCTCGAGGTCCAGCGCGACCATGTCATCGGGAAGCCGCACCGTGAGAAGGACGGTCTCGACGACGACCTGCTCGCCGAGGCGAACAAGCAGCAGGACGAACCGGGCGAGGCAGAGAAGGCGTTCGTGCCGCTGGCTGCCGACGCCGAACTGGACCAGGTGATCTACGACGGGTCGTCGTTCGGTACCGCGACGTTCGCCGGTAGCGCCGAAGAAGCCGACTACCTGGGCATTCCCGGGCTGCTCGATGCCGATCAGATGCGTGCGCTGCTGCGGGAGCGGCAGGCCCGGCAGATCGCCGACCGGTCCAAGGCCGAACCGGAGGCACCGGCCCCCGTGTCCCCGGCAGCGGGTAATGCCGCCGAGCGGGTGGCGACCGCCGACAAATTGGGCGAACTGCGGCGTGAGCTGAACAGCCTGGTCGCGATGCATCACCACCGCACCGGTAAACCACACGGGGTGATCCACGGCGAGCTGCGGCGCCAGTGCGGCGGGCCGCCCACCGCACTGGCCACCGCCGATCAGCTCGGCGAGCGAATCGCCGCGCTGCGCCGGATGTGAACTGCCGCGGCCCCTTCGGCGGTCCGGCTCGGGGACACCGGCGCCGGTGTCCGGGCTCACACGTCGAAGAACATCGCGGGGTCCAATGCGTTGAGCGGTATCCAGCGCGGTGTTTCCGACCTCTCGCCGGAATCGCCCGGCGCGGCACTGTGATCCGGGTGGCCGTACCCCTGCATATCCAGACTCAGCCGCGGATCCTCGTCGACCCGGCGGGCGAGATCGTAGAACGTGGCCAGTACATGGAGACAGCGTGCGGTGCGCGCGCGGCACGAGCAATCGATCGCCGCGGGTTCCGGGGCCACCGAGACGCCCGCCGCGAAGGCCGCCGCATGCATCTCATCGGTCAGCAGGGTGGGTTCGGCGCCGACGATCGCGGACAGTGCCGTGAGCGCGGTCCGGGTGAGCGGCGCCAGTTCGAGATGGACGACCGACGCCTGGCCCCCGCGGTGGATGTGCGCGCGGACGGTACGCCCTTCCACCACGGACCGGACCCCGTCGTTGCGGGCGATACTGCGCGCCCGCGGGAGCATCGGCTCGGGGCGGGTCTGCCGTAGCGGCTCGGCCAGCCGGACCCAGTCCATCCCCCAGCGGGTGTAGCCGAATTCGTTGTCCGCCATCAGTTTCCCCGCTTCCGTCGCAGCACTTCCAGGAGTCGCTCGTCGTCGAGCCGGGCGAGATCGGCGATACCGCTTCCGTCGCCGAGATCGGTGAGCGCGGATTTGCGGCGCTGCATTCCCGCGATATGTTCCTCGACCGTGGTGGCCGAGGTCAGTGTGGTGACGGTGACCGTGCGGGTCTGCCCGATCCGGTGCACCCGGTCGGAGGCCTGGGCATCGACGGCGGGATTCCACCATCGGTCGAAATGGATCACATCCGCGGCCCGGGTGAGAGTGAGCCCGGTACCCGCCGCCCGCAGGCTGAGCACCAGGACCGGTGGTCCGCCGGGGGACTGGAACCGGGTGACGATCGCCGCGCGTTCGGCCTGGGTCAGCCCGCCGTGGAAGAACGGCGCGGTGATGGCGAACTGTTCGGCCAGATGCCGCACCAGCAGGTCACCGGTGGCCCGGTACTGGGTGAAGATCAGCGTCGGCGCGCCGTTGTCGAGGTTGGCGGCGACGATATCGGTGCACAAGTCGAGTTTCCCCGAGCGGCCCCCTAATTCGCCCTGGTCACCGTCCACCAGGCCGGGATGGTTGCACACCTGTTTCAGCGCGGTGAGCGCCGCCAGCACCCGGGTCTGCCGCTGGGTGCCAGTACCGAAGCCGTCGGCGACCGCGCGGTCGAGCAACTGATCGTAGAGTTTCTCCTGTTCGGGGGTGAGATCGCACAGCAGATCGTTGTGGATCTTGGCCGGGAGCGCGGCGGCGACCTGAGCCTTACGGCGGGCGAGCAGGACCGGTTCGATCGCGTCCTGCAGGCGCGCTGCCGCAGTGGCCGAACCCTGCTCGATGGGTTTGACGAAGCGCCGCCGGAACTGGGCGCGATGCCCGAACAGGCGTGGTGCCACGAGGTGCAGCAGCGACCACAGTTCCTCGAGGTGATTTTCCACCGGGGTACCGGTCAGCGCGACGACGGCCGCGGCGTCGAGAGCGTGGGCCGCCTTCGACACCTGTGTGCGGGGATTCTTCAACGCCTGGGCCTCGTCGAACACCACGGTCGCCCAGTGGTTTCCGGTGAGTCGGTGACCGTGCAGCCGCAGCACGGGGTAGCCCGTCACGACGATATCGCCGGCCGCGGTGCCGATCTCGCCACCCCGCCAGGCCACCGGCCGCAGGGCGGGAGCGAAACGCTGTATCTCGTGTACCCAATTGCCCACCAGCGAGGTCGGGCACACCACGAGTTGCGTACCGTGGTCGGCCCGCCCGAGCAGCAGACCGATGGTCTGCACGGTTTTGCCGAGACCCATCTCGTCGGCGAGGACCGCCCCGCCATGGTGGGCGACGGTGGCGCGCAACCAGCCGATTCCGCGCGCCTGATAGGGCCGCAGGTCGGCGAGTAGGTCGTCGCGCAGGCCGGCGGCGACGGCCGTGGTGTCGTGGAGCACCGATCGGGCGTGCTCACCGGTGAGCATTGCGGTCCCCGTCGCGTTGGGAAACGCGTGCCCGGCGAGAGGGAGGTCCGCGTGTTCGCCGGTCAGAATCGCCTGCCAGGCGCGGGTGGAGTGGCCCGGCTCGGCAGGTGCGAATCCGGCGAGACCGGCGGGGTCCACCAGCGCGCAGTCGACCGGGATGACCTGCAGGGTGATACTTCCCGCACGTGCCTGGGCCCGGGTTCCGCCGGGTACGGCCAGCGCGAGGGTCGCGGTGTCGCCGATTCCCGTGGGTGCCGGGCCGGGCTCCCGCCCGGTCCAGGTCCACAGGGCGAACATGTGACGGTCGGGCAGATAGGTGGTCTCGATGGTCGGCAGAGTGCACCCCTATGATCAGCGTATAGTGTACGGAGTATTAGGCCAACGCGCACCGTACCGGATTTGTTCCGGTACGCCCCGGGCAGTGCTCGGGTGGTCTCTCTACGTGGTGAAGGGAATGCGATGAGCAGCGACGGCGCGCCGACGGCAGCGCGGCACCCGAGCCGTCCGGTATCCCCATCGGCTGCGGTCGGCCGGAGGTACCGGTGACACGTCCGCCCGATCCTGCCCGTGTCCTGCTCGAACTGCTGTGGCGGCATGAGCTGCCGCCCCGGCGCGGCGGCCGCGGTCCCCGGCAGACCGTGAGCGTCGACGAGGTGGTGGCCGCGGCGATCGGGCTCGCGGACCGCGAGGGCTACGAGAAAGTATCGGTCCGCGCGGTCGCCGCGGAGCTGGGACTGCGGCCGATGAGCCTGTACACCTACGTCCCGAGCAAGGACGCGCTCACCGTCCTGATGGTCGACGCGGTCGCGCTGGAGGATGCCCCGATCCCCGCCGGCCTGCCCGTGCGGGACCGGATGGTGGCCGTCGCCCGGCAGATCCGGGACGAATACCTGAGCCACCCGTGGCTGTTCGAGGTGCCCTCCTGGCGGATGGTGCTGGGACCCGGCCGGACGCGGCGGTACGAGCGGCACCTGGCGGCGCTGGACGGGGCGGGCCTCGACGATATCGAGATGGACCGGGTGATCGCGGTGCTGTCGCAGTTCGCGACCGGTAACGCGCGGACCGCGCTCGCCGCGGCCCGCAGCGTCCGGGAACAATCCGACGCCGACTGGTGGGCGGCGCACGGGCCGGTGCTCGAGCAGGTCATGCCGGCCACCGACTTCCCACTGTCGGCCCGGGTCGGTGCGGCCGTCGGCGAGCTGTACCAGGCGCCCGGTGACCCGGCCGGAGATTTCGACTACGGGCTGCACCGCTTGATCGACGGCATCCTGCCCGGCTGACACGCCCGTGGCGGACGACCGGATCGGTCGCCCGCCACGGAGACGGTGTTCTGTTGTTCGATGCTGTTGTGTCGGACGCGAGGACGGGTCAGAGAGCGGGAGCGGACTCCGTGTCGATCACGGCGTCGAGTTCGCGCAGTCGTTCCATATGTTCGTTCGCGTGGTGCTGGCAGAAGAGCAACTCGCCACCTGCGGGCAGAACGGCACGTACACGCGCAGCCGCCCCGCAGCGATCGCAGCGATCGACCGCGGTCAGTGGGGTGCTAGTCAGGGTTCCTGGCATGACTCCTCCGTCCTGGCTTCCGGCACAATACCGTTCACCTGGTGTGAGGCCCGTGGTCACTCCGCGGGCTCGCTTCCGCTACTTCCCAGCAGTGGTGTAACTACTCTGTCAGACGTTCGGGGCATCGGGATTGTTCCCCCTGGGGAACCAGTGTGTTTTCCCTAACACGACCAGCGCTTTTCGCCTGTGGCGAACACCGTGGGGCGGGTGTGGAAAACGTACGGCCCTTGCTCCGTACCGACTGTCGAGTTGTGTATCGGAGGTTACCCGTGCCCTGTGACACTCACACCCTTGTTCACCTCTGCACTCCCGGTGAGTGGGCAGTTGCTCGGGAAGATGGTGCGCATCGGCCCGATTCGCTACGGACGGAGGGCTTCGTTCATCTCTCCGCGCCACCGCAGGTACACCTGCCCGCGAACCGTCTTTTCGCAGGTCGGCGCGACCTTCTGCTGCTCCGCCTGGACCCGGACCGACTCGCGGCGCCGGTGCGCTGGGAGCCGGGGGCGCCCGGTGATGATCCGGCGTTGCGTTTCCCACATCTGTACGGTCCGCTGCCGGTCGAGGCCGTCATCGGGGTGGAGAGCTACCTCCCGGGCACCGACGGACGCTTCGCGCCGCTGCCCGGCTGAGTCGCGGCCGACCTCGGCTACGGGTGCCCGGCGGCCCCGTCGCCGAGTTCGCGCGCCAGGATCGCGGCCTGCACCCGCGATCGCATCCCCAGTTTGGTGAGGACACGTGACACATGTGTTTTGACCGTGGTCTCGCTGATGAACAGCCGTGCCGCGATCTGCGCGTTGGACAGCCCGCCGCCCAGACAGTCGAACACCTCTTTCTCCCGGCCGGTGAGCTCGGCCATACCCGGTGGCGGTTCGGATCCCCGGCCGGACGGAGTCCCGGCGAAGGCGTCGATCACCGCGCGGGTGACCTCGGGGGCGAGCACTCCCTCGCCCGCGGCGACCGCGCGGACCGCGTCGACCAGGGCGGGCCCGGACGCCGACTTCAGGACGAACCCGGAAGCGCCCGCGCGGAGGCTGCGGAACACGTATTCGTCGAGGTCGAAGGTGGTGAGGACGAGTACCCGCGCCAGGCCCTCGCCGGTCACCCGGGTGGTCGCGGTGATGCCGTCCACCCCCGGCATGCGCACATCCATCAGCACCACATCCGGCCGCAGCGCCCGGGCCTGGGCCACCGCGACCCCGCCGTCCGCGGCCTCGCCCACCACCTCGATATCGCCGGCCGCGTCGAGGATCATGCGGAGTCCGGCGCGGATCGCGGCATGATCATCGGCGATGAGAACCCGGACCGTCACCGCGGATCCCCCGCGGTTCCGGGCACCGCGGCCAACGGGAGTCGCGCCCGCACCCACCAGGCGCCGGACTCCGGCCCCGCCCGCAATGTACCGCCGAGGGCGGCGGCACGTTCGCGCATATTCGACAGGCCGCGCCGGTCGGCGGCCGGCTCCGGCGCCGGAAGCGGTCCGGCGCTCAGCGGGTTGCGCACCGTCAGAACCAGTGTCGTGGACTCGGCGTGCACGTCGATATCGACCTCCTGCCCGGGGGCGTGTTTCATCACATTGGTCACCGCTTCCTGGACGATGCGGTAGGCCGCCTGGTCCACCGCCCCGGCCGGTACGGTCTCGCCCAGGTCCAGCCGGACCCCTACCCGCATACCCGCCTGCCGGGCCGCGGTGACCAGCCCGGGTAGCTGGGCCAGGCGCCCCGGCGCGGTCGTCTGATCGGCGTCGTCCTCGCGGCGCAGCAGCCCGATCATCGTCCGCATCTCCCGGAGCGCTTCGACGCTGTTGGCGCGGATCGCGCCGAGCACCCCGGCCAGCCGCGGGTCGGCGGTGCCGTCGAGGCCGCCCAGCGCCGCTTCGGACTGCAGGGCGATGGCCGACAGATGCCCGGCGATCACATCGTGCAGGTCCCGGGCCATGGCCTTGCGTTCATCGGCCACCGCCGCCCGCCGGTCCAGTTCGGCGACGAGCGACAGGGCGCGGGCGCGCGCCCGTTCGGCATCGGCGGTCTCCTTGTGCGCGCGGACGGTCAGGCCCCACCACAGCGAGGTGCCGACGAAGGCCGCCGCCAGTACCAGCGCCAGCGACATCAGATGCCAGTCGCCGGTGATCGCCAGCACCACCCCCGCCGCGGTCGCCGAGAGGGTCAGCCAGGCCACCACCGCGCCCTGCATCTGGCGTCGTGTGCCGTACACCACGGCCGCGTAGATGAGATCTGTGTACACCAGCCAGACCGGCAGTGTCGGACCGAGCGACAGATCCATCACCAGCGGTATCAGCCCCAGCACCATCGCGGTGATCGGGGCCCGGCGTCGCACCGGCAGTACCGCACTCGCCAGCCCGAGAATCGCGATCCGCGGCCACAGCGGGCCGGCCTGCGCCTCGGGGGCGAACATCATATGGAAGCCGGCCAGGTACAGCAGCACGCCGAACAGGAACCATCCGCCCGCCACGACGACGTCCCGTGTCGTCGCCGACAACGCCGACCACCGCTGCATCCGTTCATCTCAGCACACCGATCCGCGGCTCGGATCCATCGAAGTGATGAGCGGTGCCGGCACGAACTGCGGAGGCCGCAGCCGCAGCCGTGGCGCCGGCGGAGTTCCCGGTGCTGGGCGCGGAACCGTCGGCGGCGGTAATCTGCGGAGGCACCGTGTATGTCGGCCGCCCACCGACCGGTCCGCAGGACACCGTCCACGGGCCGGGCGAGCACAGCGGCCCGGACGGACGGGAACCGGATGACGGTCTACACCCAGCGCCTCGGCGGCACGAACTACCGCTTCGACGGGCTCGTGGACGTGCTGGCCAAGGCCACGCCCCGGCGCAGCGGCGACGAACTGGCCGGATGTGCCGCGGGCACCGATGCCGAACGAGCGGCCGCGCAATGGGTGCTCGCCGATATCCCGCTCACCGAGTTCCTCGAGCAGCCGGTGGTCCCCTACGAAACCGACGAGGTGACCCGGCTGATCCTGGACACCCACGATCGCGCCGCCTTCGGTCCGGTCGCCGCGCTCACGGTCGGTGGGCTCCGGGATCGGCTGCTCGCGGTCGCGGCCGGCGAGGGAACCACCGATCCGGCCGCCACCCTGCGCGCTCTCGCTCCCGGTCTGACCCCGGAGATGGCCGCCGCGGTCAGCAAGCTCATGCGCAATCAGGACCTCATCGCCGTCGCGCACGCGGCTCGCGTGAGTTCGGCGTTCCGGACCACCATCGGGGCGCCCGGCACCCTCGCCACCCGGTTACAGCCCAACCATCCCACCGACGACCGCGACGGGATCGCCGCCGCCGTCCTGGATGGCCTGCTGCTGGGCTGCGGCGACGCCGTGATCGGCGTCAACCCGGCCACCGACTCCCCGCGGGCCGCGGCGGACCTGCTCATCCTGCTGGACGATATCCGGACTCGCTTCGAGATTCCGGCGCAGTCGTGCGTGCTCGCCCATGTCACCACCACGATCGATCTGATCGCGGCCGGGGCGCCGGTCGACCTGGTCTTCCAGTCCGTCGCCGGGACGGAGGCCGCCAATGCGGCGTTCGGTGTGAACCTGGCGCTGCTGCGGGAAGCGAACGACGCCGGGCGGTCGCTGCGGCGTGGCACCGTCGGCGACAATGTGATGTATCTGGAGACCGGCCAGGGGTCGGCGCTCTCGGCCGACGCGCACCGGGGAACGGGTGGAAGGCCGGTGGATCAGCAGACCCTCGAGGCGCGCGCCTACGCCGTGGCGCGGGAGTTGCGGCCGCTGCTGGTGAACACGGTGGTCGGGTTCATCGGCCCGGAGTACCTCTACGACGGCAAACAGATCGTCCGGGCGGGCCTCGAGGATCATTTCTGCGGCAAATTGCTGGGTCTGCCGATGGGCGTGGACGTCTGCTACACCAATCACGCCGAAGCCGACCAGGACGATATGGACACGCTGCTCACCCTGCTCGGTGCCGCCGGATGCGCCTTCGTCATCGCGGTCCCCGGTGCCGACGACGTGATGCTGGGCTACCAGAGCCTGAGCTTCCACGACGCGCTCTACGCTCGCCGGGTGCTGGGACTGCGGCCCGCCCCGGAATTCGCGCACTGGCTGGACCGGCTCGGAATGCTGGACGAGACGGGCCGGGTGCTGCCCGTGGCGCCCGCCGCGTCCCCGTTGCGCGCGCTGACAGGGGGCCGATGACCATCGACGAGGAGAGAACACCCGCGGACTCCCAGGCGTTCTGGACCGGATTGCGGTCGTTCACCCAGGCGCGCATCGGTCTGGGCCGGGCCGGTGACGCGTTACCCACCCGGCGCGTCCTGGAATTCGCCGCGGCGCATGCCGCCGCCCGCGATGCGGTGCACATCCCGCTCGAGGTACCGGCGCTGTGCGCGCGGCTGGCCGAACTGGACGTGGGCGCGCCGGTCCATATCCGCAGCCGGGCCCGGGACCGGGCCGAATATCTGCGCCGCCCCGACCTCGGTCGGCTGCCGGCCGTCGACCCGGACGCGGCGGACAGTGGGCCGCCGCGGCTCGCGTACTCGGGCGCCGATATCGGCCTGGTACTCGCCGACGGATTGTCCGCCCGGGCGCTCACCACCCACGGGCCGCCCACGGTCGCGGCGTTGCTGGAGGTGTTGCGCCCGCGCTGGTCGATCGCGCCGCCGGTGGTGGCGACGCAGGCGCGGGTGGCGCTGGGCGACCATATCGGTGCCGCCCTGGGGGTGACGACCGTGCTGGTGCTGATCGGTGAACGTCCCGGCCTCTCGGTGGCCGACAGCCTCGGCGTCTACTTGACCCACCGGCCACGCCCCGGCCGCACCGACGCCGACCGTAACTGCGTATCGAATATCCATCCGCCGGAGGGAACGGGATACCGCCGGGCGGCCGAGGTCGTCGCCGCCCTGGTGGCCGGTGCCCGCCGGCTCGATCGCTCCGGTGTGATGCTGAAGGACACGTCCCGGGACCATATCCTGCCGGGGCCGTCCGGGCGGTTATCGGACGGCGAAGCGGGGTAGCCGCGCAACGGCCCCTGTACACCGCGGGAACCGGTGGTTCCATACGTGTTCAGGGGCCGCTGTGTATGCTGCCGGGACTCAGTCCAGGTAGTCGCGCAGGACCTGCGACCGGCTGGGGTGCCGGAGCTTGCTCATGGTCTTGGATTCGATCTGCCGGATCCGCTCACGGGTCACCCCGTAGACCTGACCGATCTCGTCCAGGGTGCGCGGCTGGCCGTCGGTCAGGCCGAACCGCAGCCGGACCACGCCCGCCTCACGTTCGGACAGGGTTTCCAGCACCGACTGCAGCTGATCCTGCAGCAGGGTGAAGCTGACCGCGTCCACCGCGACCACGGCCTCGGAGTCCTCGATGAAATCACCGAGCTGACTGTCGCCCTCGTCGCCGATGGTCTGATCCAGCGAAATGGGTTCCCGGGCGTACTGCTGGATCTCCAGCACCTTCTCCGGGGTGATGTCCATTTCCTTGGCCAGTTCCTCCGGGGTGGGCTCACGGCCCAGATCCTGGAGCAGCTCGCGCTGGATACGGCCGAGCTTGTTGATGACCTCCACCATGTGCACCGGAATCCGGATGGTGCGGGCCTGATCGGCCATGGCGCGGGTGATCGCCTGCCGGATCCACCAGGTGGCGTAGGTGGAGAACTTGTAGCCCTTGGTGTAGTCGAACTTCTCGACCGCGCGGATCAGGCCGAGGTTGCCCTCCTGGATGAGGTCCAGGAACGCCATCCCGCGGCCGGTGTAGCGCTTGGCCAGCGACACCACCAGACGCAGGTTCGCCTCGAGCAGGTGGTTCTTGGCACGGTTGCCGTCGCGGATGATCCAGTTGAAATCGCGGCGGGTGGCCACGGGGAGCTTGTCCCCGGCCTCGGTGAACTCGCGCATCTTCTCCGCCGCGTAGAGCCCGGCCTCGATCCGCTTGGCGAGTTCGACCTCCTCCTCGGCATTGAGCAGCGCGACCTTACCGATCTGCTTGAGGTAGGCCCGCACCGAATCCGCGGAGGCGGTCAGCTCGGCGTCCTTGCGCGCCTGGCGCAGCGCCTCGGACTCCTCCTCGTCCCAGACGAAATCGCCGGAGGCCTTGTCCGCCGCGGTGGGTTCGGAGGTGCCGTCCTCGGCCGCCTCGGGCTCCTCCTCGGCGACCTCGGCTACGAGATCGTCGCCTTCCTCGGTGAGATCGTCCTCGGAGACCTCCAGGTCGCCCAGATCCGCCACATCCAGCGAATCGTCGTCGAGCTGTTCCTCGCCCGAGCCCGGGGCGCCCGCGCTCCCCGCCTTCTTGGCCGGGGCCTTCTTGGCGGCTCCCTTCTTGGCAGCGGCCTTCTTGGCCGGAGCCTTCTTGGCAGCGGCCTTCTTCGCCGGGGCCTTCTTGGCCACGGCCTTGCGGGCCGGGCGTGCCGCGGGAACTTCCGTGGCCTCGGCGTCGGCCGATTCGGCTGTCTGACGGGTATTCGTGGCTACCACGTACGCCCTTTCGTGACGGTCTCGTGCGGCGTCACGCCAGAGTAGTATTCCGGCGGAGCGGTCTGTCGGGTTTACCGGCTAAAACGCCGGTCGGGGGTCCGGCTCACCGCCGGGTGCTTCCATTGTAACGATCCGACCAGTGTGCACTGGCCCGTGCCATGGAGAACCTCAGGGGGTGATCCCGGCATCGACGGCCATGGCCGCGCCGACGATACCCGCTGTGTTCCTCAAGTTCGCCGGGACCACGCGGGTACGGTTGGTCAGCAGTGGAATCCACTGGTCGGCGTCGCGGCTGATCCCGCCACCGGCCACGATCACCGTCGGCCAGAAAAGGGCCTCCAGGCCGCTCAGCACGGTGCTGACCCGCGCCGCCCACTCGGGGTAGTCGAGGTTCTCCCGCTCTTTGACCGAGGCGGCGGCCCGGTGCTCGGTTTCCATGCCGCCGATCTCGAGATGCCCGAGTTCGGTGTTCGGAACGAGTGAGCCGTTGTTGAGCAGCGCGGAACCGATTCCGGTACCGAATGTGAGCAGGAGTACGAGCCCGTGGATATCGCGGGCGGCGCCATAGCGGTCCTCGGCGAGTCCCGCGGCGTCGGCATCGTTGAGCACGGTCACCTCGCGACCGCCGAGTGCCGCCGCGAACAGGGCCCGGGCGTCGGTGCCGATCCAGGATCTGTCGACATTGGCCGCGGTGTGCGCGACACCGTCGAGGACCACGCACGGCAGGGTGAGACCCACCGGTCCGTCCCAGCCCGTGGTCTCGACCAACTTCGCCACGGCGGCCGCGACCGCGTCCGGGGTGGACGGATGCGGGGTCGCGATCTTGATGCGCTCGTGCACGAGCTCCCCGGTGTCCAGGTCGACCGCGGCGCCCTTGACGCCGCTGCCGCCGATATCGATGCCGAACGCGTGCCGTCCAACGGACATGCGGGTTCCTCGTTCCCTGTGCTGGCTGATGTCATGGTGTGCCGCACCGGTTTCCGGGTGGGCCCGGCCGCGCGCGAGGAGATCCGGACGGCGTCGGCCGGCCACCCGCGTCCCGCTGCCTCCTCCGCGGCCGCGCTCCGCCGGTGTGGTGTGCACGACAAGGGTAATGTGCGCGCCCGAACGACCTCATCGCAGGATCTGTGCTCCGATGGAGGACGTGCCGGAATCGATTTGGTCTCTCACCGCTGCCACCGAACCCGCCCCCGCCGATGCCACCGTGCTGCGCCGGATCGCGGCCCATCTGGCCGGTATCGCCGCCGCGCATGCCCGGGTCCGCCGTCGCGAGGTCTTCGCCTCCGCCGCCTCCGCCGAGGCCGCGGTGCGGACCAAGAGCACCCCGACCGATCCGGTGACCGTCGTCGATACCGAGACCGAACAGCTCATCCGCGACGAACTGGCCCGGCTGCGACCCGGCGACCACATCCTCGGCGAAGAGGGCGGCGGCGATCTGGCCGCGGCGGGGGACGACGAGGTGGTGTGGGTGGTCGACCCGATCGACGGGACCGTGAACTTCCTCTACGGGATCCCGGCCTACGCGGTCTCGGTGGCCGCGGTGCGCGGCGGGCGACCGGTCGCGGGCGCGGTCGCCGATATCGCGGCGTCAACGGTCTACACCGCGGCCACCGGCCTCGGGGCGCTGCGGATCGGCCCGGACGGCCGCGATACGCCGCTGCGGTGCAACCCGGTGCGCTCCGCGCGGCTGGCGCTGGTAGCGACCGGCTTCGCCTACGGGGTCGAACGGCGGACCCGGCAGGCGGCCTGCGTCGCCGAGTTGCTGCCGCATGTGCGGGATATCCGCCGGATCGGCGCGGCCGCACTGGATCTGTGCATGGTCGCCGAGGGGCGGGTGGACGCGCACTACGAGCACGGTCTCAATCCGTGGGACTGGGCGGCCGGCGCGCTGATCGCGGCCGAGGCCGGCGCGGTGCTGCGGCTGCCCCCGCTGCCCACGACCGGTGCCGCGGGGGCACTCGTGGTGGCCGCGGCGCCCGGTATCGCCGACGAACTGTTCGCGCTCCTCGATCGCCTGGGCGTCGCCGCGCCGATTCCGGAGGCCTGACCCCCGGCCCGGGCGCCCGCGGTCAGCAGCGGGCGGTCCGGGCGGCCGCGAGCATATCCGGATCGATCGCGGGGCTCTCCCCACTCACCGGGTTCTTCAGCGACCGCAGCACTTCCTCGGCGTCGTTGTTGGGTTGCAGGTCGCCGCCGAACAACGAGCCGAGCACCAGGTCGACGGATTCGTCGGAGCGTTTGTCCTCGATGAGCTCGGCACACGGGACGGCCAGCTGTACCGCGGCCGCGACCGGGCGGCCGTTCTCACCGAACCGGATCTGGCCGGTGCATTCCAGGTCGCCGTTGGCGTATATCGGATCGTTACCGTATGGATCCCCGGGCGGGCTGCCGAAACCCAGATCGCCGAGCTGAGCCGCGACGTGCGCGGCCTGACCGCGCTGTCCGTTGGCGTTCAGGACACGCACCTGGGTACCCGAGGTCGGTGCGGGTTCCACATCCTCGAGGCGACTCGCCCCGACCCGCTGGCCGGGCAGCGGCTGCGGCGCGGCCTTGGGATCGGTGGCCGGGGTCGGCGAATTGCATGCCATCGGCGTGTGGTCGTCGTCGTTGGTGGTCAGTGCCTTGATCCACAGACCTGCGCAAACAACCATGAGAACAACCACGAGAATCAGCCAGGGGCGCGGCCGTCGACGCGGGTAGGGACGGCCTTTGGCATCCGTCGGTCTGCCTTCGGTGATCAGTGAAACCACGTCGACACTGTACGTACCCCCGCCCGCGTGCCGCGCATTACCCGGGCCGCTCCGGGCGCGTTACCAGGGCCGGTCACGGCTCGCTCCGGGCGGCGTATCGATTGCCCAGCGGTTTCGACACGGCTGGGTTTCGATTGCGACATTTTCCGCACCGTCCGCTATTGTCTGGCCGCCCAGACCGAAATATCCATGAGTAAATCGGCGTTCGGTCGCGGGAACAAGCAGGGCAACTCATGCGTTGTCCGGACGCTATCGGAGGTGAGTCCATTGGGTTCGCGCTGATAGAGGACCGGTGCGGGTGTGAAGTGCACCACCGGCGGGGCGGCGGGCGCGGTCGAGAGACGGCGTGCGCCGATCCGGATATACGGAGTAAGGACGAGGGGAACGACATGGCAACCGACTATGACGCACCGAGGCGTACCGAGTCCGACGATGTGTCGGAGGATTCGCTGGAGGAGCTGAAGGCTCGTCGCAACGAGGCCCAGTCCGCCGTCGTGGATGTCGACGAATCCGATACCGCGGAGTCGTTCGAGCTCCCCGGCGCGGACCTGTCCGAGGAAGTGCTGACGGTTCGGGTGATCCCGAAACAGGCCGACGAGTTCACCTGCTCGAGCTGTTTCCTGGTACATCACCGCAGCCGCCTCGCCAGTGAGGCAGGCGGTCAGATGATCTGCATGGATTGCGCGGCCTGAGCGGAGCGTGAGGTCAATCCGCGCTCGGAAGTCCGAGCGCGGCCAGGACCGCCGTGGGCCGACGTGTGCTGACCAGCCAGTAGGGTGTCGGATCGTCCGGGTCGTCGAGAACCAGCAGGACCATGGTGCCGATCCACGGCCGGTGCTGGACATAAGCCGCGGGATCGAGCTGCCGGCCCAGTGCCGCACTCTTGGCGCTTCTGGGCACCACGGTCGCCCGGGCGACGAACGATACCGGAAGATGGGCCCGGTCCACCCGCAGTTCGGGGGTACCCGTCGCGTCCGGGGTGACTTCGAGGCGATGCCGGCTCATCCACAGCAGCACCCAGACGGGCACCGGGAACAGCAGGACATACGGCAGCCAGGCCCGCAGGCCGGGCGCTCCCATATGGATCTCCGCGGCGAGCAGACCGGCGAGGGCGAAGCCCACCGGCCACCACCACAGCGGCACCCAGAGGCGTTCGCGATAGGCGGTCGGTTCCGGTCGCGCGGGGCGCTCGGTTTCGGTGGGTCGAGGCTGGTCGGACACGACTCAACACTAAGCGACACCCACGCCGGGCCTGCGCGTAGGCTGGTCGGACGTGAACGCACTCTCACCCATACCGCTGCTCCGGCTGGACCCCGGGATTCCCATGCCGACGCGCGCCCACGCCGGCGACGCGGGCGTGGATCTGTGCACCGCCGAGGACGTCGTCCTGGAGCCGGGAGAGCGGGTACTGGTCGGCACCGGTATCGCTGTCGCGCTGCCGGTGGGCACCGTGGGCCTGATCCATCCCCGCTCCGGGCTGGCGGCCAAGGCCGGACTATCCGTGGTGAACACGCCGGGGACCATCGACGCCGGCTACCGGGGTGAGATCAAGGTATGCCTGATCAACCACGATCCGCGCACACCCATCGAATTGCGCCGCGGTGACCGGATCGCGCAGCTGCTGGTGCAGCGGGTGGAACTGGTCGAGTTCGTGGCGGTGGACCGGCTCGACGAGTCCGCGCGCGGCGCGGGCGGTTACGGATCCAGCGGGGGACACGCGAGTTTGACGCCGGGCGGGGCGGAGCCCGCCGACGGCAAGGAGGCCTGACATGTTCGGACGACGGAAATCCGGCGGACGCAGATCCGGCGACGGGAACGACACCGGCGAGTACACCACGGGTGAGTACGAGACCGGCGAATACGAGGACTACGACGACGGCGGCTACCACCGCGCCGAATACGACGAGCCCTACGACGACAGCTACGACGACGGTTACGACGGCGCCGCCTACAGCGACGCCTACGACGCCGCGATCGACGATCCCGACACCGAACCCCAGCGGCGCGGCCCCTACGACTACGACGATGTCGCCGAGGTGCTGGAGAACTTCACCGATACGCGGCTCGACCTGGGCTCGGTGATCCTGCCGGTGCCGCCGGGCGGGCAGTTGCAGGTCGAGATGACCCCGCAGGGCACCCCGCAGGCGGTCCATCTGGCCACCGAACACGGACGCATCACTGTCGCGGCCTACGCCGCGCCGAAATCCAAGGGCCAGTGGCGCACGGTCGCGGCCGACCTGGCGGAATCGCTGCGCAAGGACGGGGCCCGGGTCTCGGTGGAGAAGGGCCCGTGGGGCCGGGAACTGGTGGCCGTCACCGAGGGCGCCGATCTGCGCTTCATCGGGGTGGACGGTTACCGGTGGATGATCCGGCTGGTGGCGGCGGGACCCTCGGGTTCCACCGCGGCGGGCGGCCCGCTGGTCGTGGCGGCGCGCACCGTGCTCAGCGAGACGATCATCCGACGGGGAACCGACGCGCTGCCGGTGCGTGAACCGCTTCCGGTGGTTTTGCCCCAGCAGCTCGCCGAACAGCTCACCGCCGCCCACCAGCAGCAGCAACAACAGCAGGCCCAGCAGCAGGTCGCGACCCCGCCGCCCGGCGCCCGGCCCTCGCCGACGCCCGCGGTGCTGCCGCCCCAGCAGCCGCAGCAGCCGCGGCGGGGCGCCGAAGGGTCGGCGATGCAGCAGCTCGGTCGTAACTGACCGATCGCGTGGTCCGGTGCCCGAGCGGCACCGGACCACGCGGCCGGGGGCACGGATCCGGTCGAATGGCCGGGCGGCGGTGTCAGCCGAGGTGCCGCAGCGCCAGCCGCCCCACGATGCCCGGATCGGCGCCGAATTCGTCCAGCGTCACCTCGGTGAGTGCCGACCGGGGTGCCCGGTGTGCCCATTCCCGTCCCACGGTCACCGGATGCACCGGGTCATCCGCAGCGGCGATCACCGCCAGGGGGACGCTCAGCGCGTCCAGCAGGGTGGGTTCCGGCCATTTGTACTGCGCCGCTTCCTCCAGCGCCGCCGGCAGCCCGGGCCACTGCGAGCGCCACGACCGGGTGAGCGCGTCGGCCAGCCAGCCGGGGCTGCTCGCCCGCATCCTGGCGATCACCGCGTCCAGGCCCTCGGCGCGCAACTGGGCCGCGGTGACCGCCGCACTGTGTGTGGCGGGGCATTCCGCGGTATCCGGACCGGTCCACGCGGGCAGGGCCGCCACCACACCACCGACCTCGCCCGGTTCCCGGCCCGCGGCCCATTCGACGGCGACCGCGGCGCCGAGCGAGATACCCGCCGCCAGCACCGGGCCGCGGGTCGCGGCGTCGTCCAGGGCGGCGCGGTAGCTCTCGATCACCGCGGCCGGATCGGGGTCCACGGCGACGAAATCGATTCCCGCGGCGGCGGATGCGGGGCCGAACGCGCGGCGGGCGAAGTGTGCGTCGGAACCGGTTCCGGGCAGGGCGACGACAACGGCCGGACGTGGGGAATCGAACACCGGACCGAGCGTAGCGGTGCCGCCGGTACCCATCTACAGTGGCGGGTACGGCTACAGCCGGGCCGGAGTAAGGAATTCGGATGACGTGCGAACCATGTCGTCCGCGCACAGGAGAGCAGGCGATGTCTGCCGCGGCAGGAAGAAAAGCGGGCGCCAAGTCCGCGACCGGATATTTTCGCAGGCTCGGCCGCAGATTGACCGAGGATATCGATCAGCTCGACGCCGAGGAGCTGGCGGAGAAGGCGGACGCTTCGGGCGCCTGCCGGGTCTCGGAGTGCCGGCGCGGTGAGGAGGCGACGATGCTGGGCCGTTTGCGCAGTGTCGACTCCTGTCCGCAGTCCTCGGGTGCGAGTATGCAGGCGGAGTTCTTCGACGGTACCGATGCCATCACCCTGGTGTGGATCGGACGACGCCGGATTCCCGGTATCGAATCGGGACGGCGCATCATGGTGCGCGGCCGGGTGGGAGAACGCGAAGGCCGCAAGGTGATGTACAACCCCTACTACGAATTGCGCGGAAACAGCTGACGTATGCCATCGAGCGACGAGTACGCCACCAGACCGCTGCCCCGGGCCGCGACCACTCCGGAATCCGCGCCCGCCGCCCGGGCCGGTTCCGCCGACGACACTCCTGCGGAACCGGACAAGCAGACCCTGCTGGAACAGCTGGGCGGCTTCGGCGGCCTGATCTACTCGACGCTGCCGGTTCTGGTCTTCGTCCCGGTGAACACCGTGTTCGGGCTCACCGCGGCGATCTGGGCCGCGCTCGGGGTGGCGACGGCGATCCTGGTCTGGCGGCTGGTGCGCCGCGAGCCGATCCAGCCCGCCGTCTCCGGTTTCGTGGGCGTGGGTATCTGCGCGCTGATCGCCTGGCGGGTGGGCGAGGCCAAAGGCTTCTTCCTGTTCGGGATCTACACCAGCCTGATCTACGGGGCTGCGTTCCTGATCTCGATACTCGTCCGGCGGCCCCTGGTCGGGGTGGTGTGGGGCGTGCTCAACGGCCACAGCGGCGACTGGCGCGCGGATCCGCGGGTGGTCCGTCTCTACGACCTGGCGACCGTGGCGTGGGTGCTCGTCTTCGGTGCCCGCTACCTGGTGCAGAACCACCTCTACGACACCGACAACACGGGCTGGCTCGCTGCCGCGCGGATCGCGATGGGCTGGCCGCTCACCGCAGTCGCGCTGGTGGTGACGGTCTGGGCGGTGCGCCGGGCCGGGCATCTGCCCGCCGGCTCCGGACGGCATTCCGCCGGCCCGGCCTGACTTTCGCGGCGCCGCGTCATTCGAAGGTGCGGCCGGCGTCATTCGAAGGGTGGTCGAGGACCCACCCTTTGGTGTCTATCCCGCGCGCGCCGTTCATCGGACGATCGTTGACGAAGACGATCTCCCCGAGAGGACTGGCGAATGCGAGCCGAGCAGCACCCGATCACCCGCCCCGAGCGGGGATCCGAACATCCGGTGCGGTCCCAGAGCCGCCGGATCTCCGCCGAACTGGACGTTCTCGTCCCGGCGGCGGCCGGCGGTGACCGCGCCGCCGTGGCCGAGATCCTGCGACTGGTCCAGCCCCTGGTTCAGCGTTACTGCCGGACCCGCCTGGGCAACGCCGCCCATCTGCACGTCACCGCCGATGATGTGGCGCAGGAGGTGCTGATGGCCACCGTGCACGCCATCGGGCGCTACCGGGATCAGGGGAAGTCGTTCCTCGCCTTCGTGTACGGCATCGCGGCGAACAAGGTGTCCGACGCGTTCCGCGGTGCCCAGGTCCATCCGGCCTATCCCATGGCCGAGGTGCCCGAAGCGGTGTCCACCGCGGCGGGCCCCGAGGAGTGGGCGCTGGCCGCCGAACGCGGTGCCCTGGCCCGCGAACTGATGCAGCAGCTCAACCCGGTGCACCGGGAGGTACTGGTGATGCGGATCGTGCTGGGCTGGAGCGCGGCCGAAACCGCGGCGGCGATCGGCACCAGCCCCGGCGTGATCCGGGTCATGCAGTACCGGGCGTTGAACAAGCTGCGTGCGCGCGCGACGCAGCCCGTCGCCGCCTGAGGCCGAGGACGTGGGCCGAGTGCTGCCGGGTGGTCAGTATTCGGCGTCCTGCGCGGGTGTCAGGCCGGTGGTGCTGCCGGTCTGTGATTCGATGCCGTGCGGTGCCAGCACCGCACGCAGTTCCTCCTCGGCGGCCGCGGAGACGACGAACAGCAGTTCGTCGTCGCCCTCGAAGGGGTCGTCGGGCTGCGGTACGATGACCCGCCCGCCGCGCAGAATGGTGACCAGCGCGGAATCCCGCGGCAGGGTCAGATTGCGCACCGGTTTACCGGCCAGCGTCGTATCCGGTGGCAGGGTGAGTTCGACCAGGTTCGCCTGCCCCTGCCGCAATGTCATCAGGCGGACCAGATCGCCCACCGATACCGCTTCCTCGACGAGAGAGGCCAGCAGACGCGGGGTGGAGACGGCCACATCGACACCCCAGGAGCCGTCGAAGAGCCATTCGTTGCGCGGATCGTTGACCCGCGCCACCACCCGGCGCACCCCGAATTCGGTCTTGGCCAGCAGACTGTGCACCAGGTTCGCCTTGTCGTCGCCGGTCGCGGCGATGACGACCTCGTAGTCCTCCAGCCCGGCGTCCTCGAGCAGTTGCAGTTCGCAGGCGTCGGCATGGACCCAGATCGCCTCGGGGACCGCCTCGCGGTCGATATGGTCGAGCTGGCGTTCGAGCAGCATGACGTTGTGTCCCGCCCGGAGTAGTTCGCGGGCGATGGAGCGGCCGACGGCCCCGGCTCCGGCAATGGCCACTTTCATGATCAGTCCTTGCTAGCTGGAGGTTTCGCGGCCAGCGCGACGGCCTCCCCGGCCGAGCCGGAGGTGGCGGCCACATACACGATGTCGTCGGCCTGCACGACGGTCTTGGCGTCCGGCAGAATGCCCTGTCCGAACCGGATGACGAACGCGACCCGGGCGCCGGTGGCGTTCTCGAGTTCGCTCACCGTGCGCCCGTACCACTCCTCGTGCAGGATCAGCTGGGCGACGGCGACGGTCCCGGTGGGATCACGCCAGGTCGTGGTGCCCGCATCACCGATCAGTGTGTGCAGGAAGCGGTCGGTCGTCCAGGGCACGGTGGCGATGGTCGGGATACCGAGCCGTTCGTAGACGGCGGCACGCTTCGCGTCGTAGATACGGGCCACCACCCGGTCGATACCGAACATCTCCCGGGCCACCCGTGCGGAGATGATGTTGGAGTTGTCGCCCGAGGACACGGCGGCGAAGGCCCCGGCCCGTTCGATACCCGCCCGGCGCAGGACCTCGCGGTCGAATCCGACCCCCACGACCTGCTCGCCCGGGAACTCCGGGCCCAGGCGCCGGAACGCGTCCGGATTACGGTCGATCACGGCGACCTCGTGACCTATCCGGACCAGGGCGCGGGCCAGCGACGCCCCCACCCGGCCGCATCCCATGATCACCACGTACACCGTGAACCTCGCTCCTGACTCGGTCTGCCCTACGGCAAGTGGAACAGCCGTGTGGCTGCTGCGAAAACGAACCGTACTCGCTGGTTCCCGCCCCCAGCCACGTTCCCCCCGCGGGGGGTGGCCAAACCCCGCCGTCCGGTGATGCCTCGCAGCGCAGCCGGGCGCGGGGGCTTATGCTCCGTCCAGTGTCGAAGTTGACGACCGCCACCAAGCGTCTGGTGTTGGGGCGGCCATTCCGTAGTGACTCCCTGGGCCACACCCTGCTGCCGAAACGAATCGCGCTGCCGGTGTTCGCCTCGGACGCGATGTCATCGGTCGCCTACGCGCCCGAGGAAATCTTCCTCGTGCTGTCGGTGTCCGGGCTGGCCGGTTACGCGTACGCCCCGTGGCTCGGCCTCGCCGTCGCGGCCGTGCTGGTCATCGTGGTCACCAGCTACCGCCAGAACGTGCACGCCTACCCGTCCGGCGGCGGTGACTTCGAGGTGGTCACCACGAACCTGGGCCCCACGGCCGGTCTGACGGTGGGCAGCGCGCTCCTGGTCGACTATGTGCTCACGGTCGCGGTCTCGATCTCCTCGGCCGCGTCCACCATCGGCTCGGCGATCCCTTTCATCGCGACCCACAAGGTGCTCTTCGCGGTGGCCGCCATCGTGCTCATCACCGCGATGAACCTGCGCGGGGTGCGGGAGTCCGGCCGGCTGTTCGCACTGCTGTCCTATGCCTTCCTGTTCGGTATGTTCACCATGCTCGCCTGGGGACTGATCCGGATCTTCGTACTGGGTGACGATGTGCGCGCCGAATCGTCGGGTTTCGAGCTCCGGGCCGAGGAGGAGCATTTGGCCGGGCTGGGCCTGATCTTCCTGCTCGCCCGCGCCTTCTCCTCCGGCTGCGCGGCGCTCACCGGTGTCGAGGCGATCAGCAACGGCGTGCCGGCCTTCCGCAAACCCAAATCGCGCAATGCCGCGACGACCCTGCTGATGCTCGGGGCGATCGCCATCGTGTTGCTGCTCGGCATGATCGTGCTCGCGCGGCAGGCGCACGTGGTGTTCGCCGAACACCCCGAACAACTCGTCGGCGCGCCCGAGGGATACCACCAGAAGACGTTGATCGCGCAGATCGCGCACGCGGTGTTCAGCGGTTTCACTCCCGGCTTCTACTTCGTGGCCGTGGTGACCGCGGTGATCCTGGTACTGGCCGCCAATACCGCGTTCAACGGATTCCCGGTCCTGGGTTCGGTCCTGGCCCAGGCGCGCTTCCTGCCCCGCCAACTGCACACGCGCGGCGACCGGCTCGCCTTCAGCAACGGCATCCTGTTCCTGGCGGTCGGCGCGATCGCGTTCGTGGTGGCGTTCGACGCGGAAGTGACCCGGCTGATCCAGCTCTACATCATCGGGGTGTTCGTCTCGTTCACCCTCAGCCAGACCGGCATGCTGCGGCATTGGAGCCGGTTGCTGGCCCGGGAAACGGATCCGGCCGAACGGCGCCGGATGATGCGTTCCCGGGCCATCAACGCGCTGGGCCTGGTGGCCACCGGGGCCGTCCTGGTGATCGTGCTGGTGACGAAGTTCTTCGCCGGCGCCTGGATCGCCATCGTGACCATGGCGGTCATCTTCGTGATCATGAAGATGATCCACCACCACTACAATTCGGTGGCCCGGGAACTGGAAGAGCACGTGTGGGACGGGGTTCTGCCGAGCCGGACCCATTCGATCGTCCTGGTGTCGAAACTGCACCTGCCGACCCGCCGGGCACTGGCCTACGCGCGGGCCGGGCGGCCGGATACCCTCGAGGCGATCACAGTGAACGTCGACGAGGACGACACCCGGGCACTCGTGCGGGACTGGGAGAAGAGCGACAATCCGGTGCCGTTGAAGGTGATCGAATCGCCCTACCGTGAGATCACCAAACCGGTGCTCGAGTATGTGAAGCGGGTGCGCAAGGACGCGCCGCGCGATGTGGTGACCGTCTTCATTCCCGAGTACGTGGTCGGGCACTGGTGGGAGCAGGTGCTGCACAATCAGAGCGCACTGCGGCTGAAGGGCCGGTTGCTGTTCGAACCGGGCGTGATGGTGACCAGCGTGCCGTGGCAGCTGAGTTCCTCGGCGCGCGCCCGTGCGGCGGGCGAACCCGCGGCACCGGGCGCGGTACGGCGCGGCTACGGCGACAATGGGTGAGGTCCGATGAGTTCGTGGCGCGATCGGGTGCTGTCGGTACGGCTCGGGCCGCCCGGGCACGGCGGATTCTGTGTGGCTCGTCACGAGGGCCGGGTGATGTTCGTCCGGCACGGCCTGCCCGGTGAGCTCGTGCGGGCCCGGGTCACCGAGGACCGCGGCGGCGCGTTCTGCCGAGCCGAGGCCGTGGAGATCCTCGAGGCATCACCGGACCGGATCCCCGCCACCTGTCCGGTATCGGGGCCGGGTGGGGCGGGGTGCTGCGATTTCTCCTTTGCCACCGCGGCGGCGCAGCGGCAGCTGAAGGGCGCGGTGGTGGCCGAACAGCTGCGCCGCATCACCGGTATCGAACGCGCGGTCGAGGTGGAACCCATCACCGGTTCCGGCGATCGCACCGGCGGCTGGCGCACCCGGATCCGGCTCGCGGTGGATACGGCGGGCCGGGCGGGTGTGCACCACTACCGCAGTACCGGGGTGCTGACCGACCTCCGCTGTCCGCAACCCGTGCCCGGCGCCCTGGACGATATCGACCGGCGCCGCTGGATGCCCGGCGCGGAGCTGGTGATCGCGGTCGACGACACCGGGGCCCGGCATATCGTCGAAATCGCCCCGCCGGTACCCGAGACCGGCCGTCGCGGCGGTGATCGGCACGGCGGCCGTTCCGGGCCCGGGAGCCGGGCCGACCGGCGTAGCGGACGCGCACGCGGGCCGCGGGACGGCTCGAGCCGAGCCGGCGCGGAGCCGGAGACCCCGGGCGCACAGCGGCGGCGCACGGCGGCCCGGCGCGCCGCCGCCCACACCGACCGCGACGAATGGGTGGTCGAAGGGAGCGGCCGGGCCGTCCAGTACGTGGCCGGCCGGCGCTGGGAGGTGTCGGCAGCCGGCTTCTGGCAGGCGCACCGCGGTGCCGCGCAGTGCTATTCGGATATCGTCGCCGACTGGGCCGACCCGGGCGTGGGCGCGACCGCGTGGGACCTGTACAGCGGCGCGGGCGTTTTCGCGGCGCGCCTGGCCGAACAGGTCGGCCCGACCGGCGCCGTGCGGGCGCTGGAATCCGCACCGGCCGCGGTCGCCGACGGTAACGCCGCGCTGGGCGATCTGCCGTGGCTGGAGCTGCGCACCGGACGGGTCGAGCAGTGGGCGGCCGGACACCATCACCCACGGCCGCGGGTGGTGGTACTCGATCCGCCGCGGGCCGGGGCCGGCAAGCCCGTGGTGCACGCCGTGGCCGCCGCGGCGCCGGACCGGATCGTGCACATCGGCTGTGATCCGGCGTCGTTCGCCCGGGATCTGCGCCTCTACCTGGACGCCGGCTACGGACTGACCGCGTTGCGCGCCTTCGACGCGTTTCCGGCCACCCATCACGTGGAATGCCTTGCGCTCCTGGAGCGTTGACAACGCCCGTGCGGCGCCGCGGCGCCCTATCGCAGCTGCCAGGTGGCCCGCAGTGTCGCGGTGATCTCGGTCTCCCCGGATTCGAGGGGCACCGGCGTCGGCGCGGACGCGGCCACCATCCGGATACCGCCGGGCTCGGTGGGCTGCGCCGGCGGTGGCGCGGTGGTGTGCTCGGTGATCTCGAGCACGGGACCCAGCTCGCGGGCGGCGCGGCGGGCGTACTGCCGCGCCTTGTCCAGTGCGTTGTCCCAGGCGGCGTCGCGGGCGCGCTCCAGTAGCCGTTCCCGGTCGGCGAAGGTGTGCCACAGCCCACCCAGCCGCGCGTCGTCGCCGCCCGCCGCCACGGCATGGGCCACCACGTCCGACGGCGCCGGTCGCGCGGGGTCGGCCGCGGCGGCGAGTGTGACCGTGAGCGTGCTGGTCGCGATGTAGCCGATCACCCGTGCGGTGCCGTCCTGCCAGGAGGTATCCGAGCGCACCGACAGCATGCCGGTGCCGATATCGCTGCCGGTGACGCCGTCTTCGCGTAACGCGGCCGTCAGTGCCGTCACACTCCGGCCCGCCCGGTCGTAGGCCAGACCGACGGTGCTCGCGCGACATTCGACGCCGATCGAGAGCACGATCAGATCGGGAGCGGCGCGTACGGTGCCGTACCCGAATACGGTCACCGTTCCCGCCTGCGGCTGGGTCATCCGGTCTCCTCGCGGTTGATATGCGGCGCTCGTCGGTGCGCCGCCGTCCCGGTGCCCGCGGCCGGACGCGGTTCGCGCGGCACCCGCCTCTCACCTTAGGCTGGACCGATACGCCGGACCGCGGTTCCGGCCCGGTACTGAGGTGGGTACGGCTCGCCGCCCGGGTGGTGCAGTCGGCCGCGGCTCCTAGACTGGTCGGATCAACTGCGCTATCCGGAGGGAGCGAATCAGGTGGGAGTGCTTTCCCGGGTCGATACGCCCGAAGACGTGCGTCGGCTCTCGGCACCGCAACTGCGGGAGCTGGCGGCCGAGATCCGCGAATTCCTGGTGCACAAGGTCGCCGTCACCGGCGGGCACCTGGGGCCCAACCTCGGGGTGGTGGAACTCACCCTCGCCCTGCACCGGGTATTCGATTCGCCCGCCGACCCGTTGATCTTCGACACCGGGCACCAGGCCTACGTGCACAAGATCGTGACCGGTCGCAAGGATCGCTTCGACACCCTGCGCCGCAAGGACGGATTGTCGGGGTATCCCAGCCGCGCGGAGAGCGAACACGACTGGGTGGAGTCCTCACATGCCTCGGCGTCGCTGTCCTATGCCGACGGCCTGGCCAAGGCGTTCGCGCTCACCGGCCAGGACCGCCATGTCGTGGCGGTCGTCGGTGACGGGGCCCTCACCGGCGGTATGTGCTGGGAGGCGTTGAACAATATCGCCGCCGCCAAGGACCGCCCCGTGGTGATCGTCGTCAACGACAACGGCCGCTCCTACGCCCCCACCATCGGCGGGCTGGCCGACCGGCTCACGGCGCTGCGCACCCAGCCGGTGTACGAGCATATGCTCGACACGGGCCGCCGGTTCCTGAAAAGCATTCCGGGCGTGGGTGATTCGGCGTATTCGATGGTGCACGCGGTGAAGGCCGGGATAAAGGACGCGGTGAGCCCGCAGGAGCTGTTCAGCGATCTCGGTCTCAAATACGTCGGCCCGGTGGACGGCCACGATCTCGTCGCGCTCGAATCGGCGCTGCGGCACGCCAAGGATTTCGGCGGCCCGGTGGTGGTGCACGCGGTCACCCGGAAGGGGCACGGATACGAACCGGCCGAGAACCATGTGGCCGATCAGATGCACGCCTGCGGTCCCATCGATCCGCGGACCGGCGAATCCGTGAGCAGCGGGACCGCGGTCAGCTGGACCTCGGTGTTCTCGAAAGAGCTCATCTCCCACGCCGAACGGCGCGACGATATCGTCGCGATCACCGCCGCTATGCCGGGTCCCACCGGACTGTCCGCGTTCGGTGAGCGTTTCCCGGATCGGCTCTTCGATGTCGGTATCGCCGAACAGCACGCGCTGGCCTCGGCGGCGGGTCTTGCTCTCGGCGGGCTGCACCCGGTGGTGGCCATCTACTCGACCTTTCTGAATCGGGCCTTCGACCAGCTGCTGATGGACGTGGCACTGCTGAAACAGCCGGTCACCCTGGTGCTGGACCGCGCCGGGATCACCGGCGCCGACGGCGCGAGCCACAACGGTATGTGGGATCTGTCGCTGCTCGGCATCGTGCCCGGTATGCGGGTGGCCGCCCCGCGCGATGCCGCGACCCTGGCCGAGGAACTGACCGAGGCGCTGGCGGTCGGTGACGGGCCGACCGCCTTGCGGTTCCCTAAGGACAATGTGGGCGCCGAGATCCGGGCGATCGAGCGGCTCGACGGCGTGGATGTGCTGTGGCTGCCGGACCGGGAGGGGCCGTCGGCGCAGGCCCAGCGCGGCGATGTGCTGTTCGTGGCCGTCGGTGCCCTGATACCGGCCGCGCTACAGGCCGCGGAATTGCTGGAGGCCGAGGGGATCACCGCCACGGTCATCGACCCGCGGTGGGTGCTGCCGGTTTCCGATACCGTCGTCAAACTGGCCGAGAATTACCGCTTGGTGGTGACCCTGGAGGACAGCGGCCTGCACGGCGGAATCGGGGCGACCGTATCGGCCCGGCTGCGTGCGGCGGGGCTGGACGTGCCCGCTCGCGATATCGGCATCCCGCAGGAATTCCTGGAGCACGGCAGTATCGCCCAGGTGCGGCAGGAGCTCGGCCTGACCGCGCCCGATATCACTCGACGCGTCACCGGCTGGCTGGACGCGCCCTAGCTGACGCGAGGGGACGGCCGCGCCCGCAGGGTACCGTGCGGGCGGCCGTCAGCTCGGCGGTTGGTCGATGAGGGCGGTGGCCAATGGCCGCGCGGTGAGTTCGCGTTGCCAGGGCCGGGCGCCGTGGCTCTTCAGGAAGCCGTCGACCGCCGCCGCGACCTCGCCGGTGGCTTCCGGCGCGCTGCGGTAGTCGGGCAGGCCGTCCCAGCACAGCCGCCGCACCAGATCGGGCGACAGCAGATTCTCCACCGGGACCGCCACCCGCTCGGAGATCCGGGTCATCACCGCGCGGGCCCGGGCCAGCCGGGCCGCGGCGGCGGGATCGCGGCGTTCCCAGCGGTTCACCGGCGGCGGCCCGTCGTAGGGCTGGCTCATCCGGGGTAGGTCCTCGTCCGGCAGGGCGCGTGCGCGTTCCACCGCGCCCAGCCATTCCCGGGAGTAGCGGCGCTGGCGCGGGCCGCCGAACACCGGCAATTCCCGTAGCTGCCCGATCGAGGCGGGTTCGGCCTTGGCGGCCGCGATGATGGCGGAATCCGGCAGGATCCGGGAAGGCGCGATATCGCGTCCGCGCGCCAGGGTATCGCGGGTGGTCCACAGTTCCCGCACGATCGCCAGCTGGCGGGCCCGGCGCAGCGTATGGATCCCGGAGGTCCGCCGCCAGCGGTCCGGTTTCGGCGTGGCCGGTTCGAGCAGCCGGATATGTTCGAACTCCTGCGCGGCCCAATCGGTTTTGCCCTGTTCGGCCAGCGCGGCGGCCACGGCCGCACGCAGTTCGATCAGCAGTTCCACATCGAGTGCGGCGTAGTTGAGCCAGGCTTCCGGGAGCGGCCGGGTCGACCAGTCCGCGGCGCCGTGCCCTTTGCGCAGCGCCCGGCCGAGCAACTGCTCGACCATCGCCGCCAGACCTACCCGGGGAAAACCGGCGAGCCGCCCGCCGAGTTCGGTATCGAACAGCACCGCCGGTCGCAGCCCCAGCTCGGCCAGGCCGGGCAGGTCCTGATCGGCCGAATGCAGAATCCATTCCAGTCCGTTGATCGCCTCGGCCAGTGGTGCGAGTGCGTCGGCGACCGGTATCGGGTCGATGAGCACGGTGCCCGCCCCGGCCCGGCGCAACTGGATCAGGTACGCCCGGGACGAATACCGGAAACCCGAGGCGCGTTCGGCGTCCACCGCCAGGGGCCCGGAGCCGGCGGCGAGACGTTCGGCGGCCGCTGCCACGGCCTCGGCGGTGCGGCAGACCGGGGGAATCCCCTCGGCCGGGACCAGCAGCGGTTCCGCGGTGGGCTCGGCCGGACCGGAATCGGCGGCTTCGTCGCGTGGGCCCGGATCGAACGCCGGAGACAGGCCGGTGCCACCATCCGGGTGGTCACCGGACAGGTGTTCGGGCTCCTCTACTACCGGCATAAAGGGCCACTCTACGTGGCCGAGGCTACGTCCGATATTCAACCACGGTCGGTCTCGCCGGCCGGCGAGGGCCGCAGATCGGTGATGCCCGCCGGCGGCAGACCCGCCGCGTAGGCCAGGACTTCCCCGAACGCTTCCACATGGGGGCGCATCTCGGTGGTGCGAGCCGTCCAGGAGGCCCGTAGTTCCAGCTGGTGCGCGCGGGGTGGACCGGCGATATCTCCGTAGCGCACCGAACTGGTGGAGGTCACCGTACCGCCGAGCGCGGTGAACGGACCCTCCCGGGATTCCAGGGCGTCCACCAGCCAGCTCCAGGCGACCTCGGGGAGGAGGGGGTCGGCGGCCAGCGCGCCGTCGATATCGGCCTGGATATAGGCGACCAGCCGGAAGACGCCGTGCCACGCCTCGTCCCCGCTGGGGTCGTGGAGCAGGATGAGCCGCCCGAAGGCATCACCGTCGGAGTCGATCGGTACGACGGGTGAGTCCTCGTGGATCACCTCGGCGCCGAGCGCATAGGAGTACGGGGCGAGACGCTGCGGCGGACGGATCGGGGACAGCTCGATCCGCGGATGTACGGATGCGGTGCCCATCGCCGACACGGCGGCACGAAACGCTGCGGGTTCGTCGCCGGGCCCGTCGTCGGGTGCGCCGTCGCGGATATCGAGCGGTGTCACGGGGAATGACGGTAGACCCGTAGCACCCGGGGCGTGCGGAGGCGCGCCGGGCGACCGTTGTTGCTGCGTGGGCGGGTCCGATCGTGGTAAACACCGCGCAACCCGCCGGGACGGCGTACGCAGCCGCCGCCCAGGACGGCGGATCGGTGGTTCCTGCGGTGCTGTGCGGCCTTGCGCGCCGGGCCGGGCGGGGCCGCATACGATGGCGGTGATGAGCACATATACGCGCCGCCGGTTGTCCGATGCCCCGTTCCTGGCCGCCGCCACCGGCGCCGCACCGGCTCGGCGGCCGGTGTGGTTCATGCGCCAGGCGGGCCGGTCACTGCCGGAATACCGCGAGGTCCGGGCAGGTATCGGGATGCTCGAGTCGTGTTTCGATCCGGAACTCGTCTGTGAGATCACCATGCAGCCGATCCGCCGCCACGGCGTCGACGCGGCGATCCTGTTCTCCGATATCGTCGTTCCGCTCAAGGCCGCCGGAATCGATCTCGATATCGTGGCCGGCGTCGGTCCGGTGGTGACCACACCGGTACGTACGGCCGCCGATATCCAGGCGCTGCCCCGGCTGCGGCCCGAGGAAGTGGGCGCGGTCACCGACGGGGTGCGGTTGCTGGTCGAGGAACTGGGGCAGACCCCGCTCATCGGTTTCGCGGGTGCGCCGTTCACGCTGGCGTCCTATCTGGTGGAGGGCGGCCCCAGCAAGAACCACGAGCGCACCAAGGCCATGATGCACGGCGATCCGACGGCCTGGCACGCGCTGCTCGGGGTGCTCACCGATATCACCATCGTGTTCCTGCGGGCCCAGCTCGAGGCCGGGGTCGACGCGGTGCAGCTGTTCGACTCGTGGGCCGGGGCGCTTTCGCTGGCCGACTATCGCCGCTATGTGCTACCGCATTCGGAGCGGGTGTTCGCCGAACTCGCCGAGGCCGGGGTGCCCCGGATCCATTTCGGGGTGGGCACCGGGGAACTGCTCGGCGCCATGGGGGAGGCCGGGGCCGATGTGGTCGGTGTCGATTGGCGGCTGCCGCTGACCGAGGCGGTGCGGCGGGTCGGCCCCGGGAAAGCGTTGCAGGGCAATCTCGATCCCGCGGTGCTCTTCGCGGGCTGGCCGGTGGTGGAGGCCGAGGCACGCCGGATCGCCGACGAAGCGGATTCGGCGCTGGCCATGGGCGCCGCGGGCCATATCTTCAATCTGGGTCACGGGGTGCTGCCCGAGACCGACCCGGGAGTGCTCACGGCGTTGGTGGAGCTGGTCCATGAGCTGTGAGGTCGTGGCGACCGTCGTGACATCGGCGTCAGGGACCGGACACTCCGGCCGGGGTGGGTGTTTCGGGTGCGGAGGGCGCGATCGCGCGGTGCGCGGGCGCCGGATACGGTCGGGGGATGAGAATCGCGGTGGTCGGTGGGGGGATCAGCGGACTCGTCGCGGCCTACCGGTTGCGCGGTCTGCTCGGCGAACCGGCCGCGATCACGGTGGCCGACATCCGGGACCGGTTCGGCGGGGTGCTGCGGACCGGCGAGATCGCGGGTGAACCGGTCGATCTGGGTGCGGAGGCGTTCGTCGGCCGGCGGCCCGAGGTGCCCGAGCTGCTGGGCGAACTGGGTATTGCCGACCAGCTGGTTCATCCGGCCGGTCTGCGCCCGCTGATCTGGTCGCAGGGGCGGGCCCATCCGCTACCGGAGCGCACGCTGATGGGTATCCCGGCCGAGGCCGCGGCCGTCGAAGGACTGGTCGATGCCGCGACGGTGGCGTGCATCGCCGCCGAACCCGGGCGTCCGTTCACCTGGCGGCCCGGCGGCGATATCGATGTCTACTCGCTGGTGGCCGATCGCTTCGGGGAGCAGACCGTGGCCCGGAGTGTCGACCCGCTGCTCGGTGGCGTGTACGCCGGTTCCGCCCGCTCCATCGGCCTCCGCGCGGCGCTGCCCACGCTGGCCGCGGCGCTGGACCGTGGCGCGGGTTGCCTCACCGAGGCGGTGGCGGCCGCACTGCCCCCGCCTTCCGGCGCGCCGGTGTTCGGAGCGCTGCGCGACGGTTACGGGGCGCTGCTGGACGCGCTGGCCGGTCGGACGGCGGCCACCACGATCCGGGACACCGCCGTCACCGGTCTCCGGCGGATACCGGGTGGCTGGGCGGTGGAACCGCTCGGGGAATTCGAGGCGGTCGTCCTCGCGACCCCGGCGCCGGTGACGGCCCGGCTGCTGGCCGAGATCGCGCCCGTGGCGGCGCACGCGGCCGCCGGGATCGAGCTGTCGTCCTCCGCTCTGGTCGCGTTGGAACTGCCGAAGGACACCGTGCTGCCGCCGAATTCGGGAGTGCTGGTCGCGACGGGGGAGCCGTTGCGGGCCAAGGCGTTCACCCTGTCCAGCCGGAAATGGGCCCATCTGGCCGCGCGGGAGACGGCCCTGGTGCGGGTCTCGTTCGGCCGGTTCGGTGACGACGCGGTATTGGGTCTTTCCGATGCCGAACTCATCGACGCCGCCACCGCCGACCTCGCCACCGTCACCGGGGTGCCGATCACCCCGCGGTCCGCGATCGTGCAGCGCTGGCCCGGCGGCCTCGCCCAGTACGCTCCCGGGCACACCGAGCGGGTCGCCGAGATCGAGTCCGCGCTCGCCGGTTTCGGCGATCTCGCGGTGACCGGCGCCTATCTGCACGGTGTCGGGGTGCCCGCCTGTGTGGCGGCGGCGACGCGGGCCGCGACTCATATCGCCGGCGGTGTGGCTCCGGCCCCGGCCTGAACGCCGTTCGCCCGGGTGTGGGCAGCCGGTCGGCCCGGGCCTGGCGATCGACCGGCCCCGGCCCCGCGACGATCCGGCGAGTGGCACGATGGGGCCATGGCGCGACTCGATTACCAGTCTCTCAACTCCACCATCCGCTATCTCATGTTCTCCGTGTACCAGGTGCGGCCCGGAGTGCTGGGGGACGACCGCGCGACAGCGCTGAAGGAGGCCCGCGAGTTCTTCGACGGGCTCGCCGATCGCGGTGTCGTGGTGCGTGGCGTCTACGATGTGGCCGGTATGCGAGCCGACGCGGATTTCATGGTGTGGACCCATGCCGAGCGGGTCGAAGACCTGCAGGCCGCCTACGCCGATTTCCGGCGCACCACCGAACTCGGCCGGGCCAGCACTCCGGTCTGGAGCAATGTGGCGCTGCACCGGCCCGCGGAGTTCAACAAGAGTCATATCCCCGCGTTCCTGGCCGGCGAGGAAGCCGGGAACTACATCTGCGTCTACCCGTTCGTCCGGTCCTACGAGTGGTATCTGCTGCCCGACGACGAACGCCGCAAGATGCTCGCCGATCACGGTAAGGAAGCACGCGGCTATCCCGATGTGCGAGCCAACACCGTCGCCTCGTTCGCGCTCGGCGACTACGAGTGGATCCTCGCGTTCGAGGCGCCGGAACTGCACCGGATCGTCGATCTGATGCGTGACCTGCGGGCCACCGAGGCCCGGATGCACGTCCGGGAGGAGACCCCGTTCTACACCGGGCCGCGGGTCGAACTCGATCAGCTCGTCGCCGCCCTGCCCTGACCAGGAGTAGCGCAACCGCCCGGCGGAGGCCCCGGAAACGGGGGCATGTCCGCCGGGCGGTTGTCACATGACGTACCGCGGGGCAGCAGGACGGGTCACTCCGCTGGACCACTCACGGGTTGCAGGCGCAGGGAGATGGAGTTGATGCAATACCGCTTGTCGGTGGGTGTTGGATAGCCCTCGCCCTCGAACACATGCCCGAGGTGGCTGTGGCAGTTCGCGCACAGCACTTCGACGCGGCGCATTCCCAGCGAATTGTCCTCGCGCAGCAGTACCGCGTCCGAGGCGGCCGGATCGAAGAAGGACGGCCATCCGCAATGCGACTCGAACTTCTCCGTGCTCCGGAAGAGTTCGGCGCCGCAGGCACGGCAGCTGTACACCCCCTCGGTGGTGGTGTCGGTGTATTCGCCGGTGAACGGCCGCTCGGTGCCGGCTTCGCGGAGCACCGCGTACTCCGCAGGGTCCAGCCTGGCCCGCCACTGCTGTGGGCTGAGCTGGATCTTCGGGGCGGGCAGGGAGGTATCGGTCGCGTCCGTTTCGGAGCTCATACCTCCACGCTAATACGCGTGTCCCGTGGCGTCTCGTATCAGCTGCGCACGGCCTGCGTCTCGACTACGCGCGCACCGGTCGATTTGGGCTCCGCCGCGGGGCCGGCGGCCGGGGACCGGACCGGCGGGGCCGGTGCGGCGAAATCGTCCACCCCGGCATCCCGGGAGTCGGGCGCATCGGCCATCCATACCGGGTCCAGCCGCGGCAACCGGCCCGTCCGCCGGGCGGCCAGATACCGGTCGCCGAGCACACAGAACACCACGACCAGCAGCAGGCCCCAGCCGAAGGTGATCCGCAGGTATTCCAGGTTGCGGCCGATATCGGGCCAGCGGTCCGACAGCCATTTGTCGTAGGACAGGAAACCGAACACCGCCAGCCAGGCCGGCCAGTTGCGCAGCACGGAATTGCGCAGCACGACCGACATGAGGAACGGGAACAGCATCATCGAGTAGTACATCTGGCCCAGCGAGGCCAGCAGCCACGAGGCGGTGAGCAGCACACCCGACGCGGTGGTGACGAAGAACAGCTCGTCCTCGCGGTAGTACCGGTACAGGATCCACAGCGAGACCAGCACCAGGACGGCCATCGTGAGCCGGATGGTCCAGGTCAGCCAGGGGGGAAGGCCGTAGTACTCCGCGTTGCCGGGAATGGCGCTGTTGAAGTAGTCGCGCGTTTCGAACAGGTATGGCGCGGTACGGGTGAAGAAGCGCTCCGGATCCCGCGACAGCGGCCAGGCGACGGCGGTCAGCGCGATCGGCACGGCCACCGCCGTAGCGACGAGTGCCCACTGTTTGCGGACCACGGCGATCAGCAGTAGCGGTGCCAGAGTTGGTTTGACGGCCATACTGAGGCCCAGCACCACACCTGCCCAGACATCTCGTCGTCGTAACAGCAGGATCAGGAACAGCATCTCCGCCAGCAGCAGGCATCCGTTGACGTTGGTGAACACCAGCGTGTTGATCACCGTCTCGGACATGAACATCGCCAGCAGCAGGACCGGGGCGGCGATGGAGCGCAGCGTGTAGTTGAACAGCCGCAGCAGCAGGTACCAGGCGATCAGGATGGCGACAGCGTTGAGCAGGATGAACAGCCACCGCGACTTCTCGTAGTCGATCACGGCGATAGGTGCGATCAACAGGGTGCCGCTGGGCGGGTACAGATAGTGCGGGTCGACCGAATCGAAATTCGCCGTGTAGACCTCGCGTCCGTTGAGGAAATCCAGCGAGGCCTGGTAGACCGGCTTGTAGTCATCGGTCACGAAACCGTTGACAGCCTTGATGAACACCCGGTTCAGCACGGTCATGACCGCCAGCGGCCAGAGCGCGAACCGGATCACGTCGGCGGTTGTTCGAGCAGTGCGGGGCTCGAGCTGTCGAAGGAACACCACGGCACGGTACACCGGGCGGTGCCGTGGTGTTGCCGGGGCCCACCCTCGACGCGCCGGTCAGGCGCCCCCTCGGACCCTGTTCGGGGTGCCCTCGCGCGGGATCGTCAGGCGGGGCAGGCGGTGCCGTCGCCGGGCAGCCGCCCGTCCTTCAGATACGCGACGAGCGCGGTCTGCGCGCATCCGGAATGCGCGCTCACCGGGTGGCCCCAGCCCTGCCAGGTCATGGTCGAGGTCCGGGCGCCCGCGGCCCCGAGTGCGCCGGTCACCGAGGCCTGGGCGACCCCGGTCACCGGGTCTGCCACACCCGTGAGTACCAGCACCGGCAGTTCGAGTTTCTCCAGCGCCGCCGGTGCCTCGGTCACCGGCCACGCCGAGCAGGCCAGCATCGACAGCGCGGTGGCCCGGCCGAACGCCGGATACTTCTGCGCCCAGATACCGGCGAGGTCGGTGACCTGGGGCGCGGGCGGGGTCTGGGGCATATCGGTGCAGCCGTTGACGAACTGTCCGTCGGTCGCGGTGGCGGCCTCCTGCTGATCGATCAGCGCCTGCAGCCCGCCCCGGTCGCCGCGCCCGGCCGCGGACAGGGCGTCGGCGAGTGCGCCGATCCGGCCGGTCTGGTCCGCGCGGGGGCTGCCGAGGAACCCGGTGACAGCCGTGCGCACCGCGTTTGCCGATATGTCGCCGAGTTGCCCGTCGGCGGCTTTCTGTATCAGCGCGGTCACCGCCGCGCGCGGATCGGGTCCGAGCGAGCACGAGATACCGGCGCACTGCTGGGCGAACGCCGACAGCGCCGCCTCGGCGCCCTGGACCGCGGTCTCGGTCCGGGTGACGGTGTCCACACCCACCGGGGTGGGGGAGTCGAGGACGAGCCGGGCCAGCCGGTCACCGTACTTGCGGGCGTACTCCAGGCCCACCAGGGCACCGCTGCCGGTGCCCAGCACGGCGATGTGGTCGACGTTCCACTCCCGGCGCAACTGCTCGATATCGTCGGCGGCGTGCGCGGCGTCGAAGGTGCCGTCGTAGGGCTGCAGGAAGTCCCGGCAGGAAATGGTGCCGTTGCGGGACAGGTCGGACATACCGGTCACCGCGTCACCGCCCGGGGTGAACTGGGCGTTGTCCTGGAGGCCGCTGCGGATATCGGCGGGCAGGCAGTCGATCGCCTGGGAGGTGCCGATACCCCGGCGGTCCACCGCGACCAGGGGGTGGGCGGTGAGCAGGGCGCTCGCCGGACCGGTGGCCAGCCCCGCGAGGGTGGCGCCGGAGGAGCGGTCCACACCGGAGGTCAGCACCACGGGTGCGGCGTCGGGCGGGGTCTGCGGCAGCCGGGCGCGCACCGCGCCGGTGCGGAAGTTGCCCAGCACCGTGCCCGCGCTGTCGATCGGAGTGGAGAAATCGGCACATTCCAGGACCAGGCCGGCGGGCCCCGGGCCCATCCCGGCCTTGTCGAATGTTTCCCGGGTGCACTCGCGCCACGGGAGGTCCTTCGTCGGAACCTCGGCGGCGGGCGGCGGTGGGACCTGGGCGGAGGCGGTGGATTCGCCTGGCACAGGCGGACGTTCGACGGCGACGTGCGGGCGGTCCGACGGACCGGCCCCGCATCCGGCGATCATGATCAAAAGTGCCGAGGCCGGCACCACTGCCCGAGTCCAGCGCATGCGCTACACCCTGCCAGGTCCCGATCGGATCCGCCTGAGCGGGACGCCCGGGCCCCGTCACGCACGCTCGCCGCCCGGGTTTCAGGCGCGCACCCAGCGGGTGAGCATCGTCCCGTCCGGGTCCAGCAGCACATGCGCCGGCGTCATCCGCATCCCGAATTCCTCGTGCGACACCGAGATCCGGCGCGCCGCCCCGCCGACCAGCAGCGGCGCGGTGGTCAGGCACAGTTCGTCGACCGCCCCCGCGCCGGCCAGCGAGCCGAACAGCTGCGGTCCGCCCTCGCACAGCATCCGCCGCAACCCCCGCGCCGCGAGCACCTCCGGAACCGTCTGTGGTGCGATGACCTCGTCACCGATCTCGATCACCTCGGCACCGGCGTCGGCGAGCGCGCGTACCCGCTGCGCGGGCGCCGCCGCGGTGGTGAGGATCAGGGTGGGGGTCCGGGCGGTGGTGATCACCCGATGGTCCGGGTCCAGCGCGGCGGCGGCGGTCACGATCGCGATGGGCGGCGGGTCGCCCTCGGCATGCCCGCCGATGCCCCGGGCGAACAGCTCACGGCGCAGGGCCGGGTCGGTCTGCGCGCCCCCGTAGTTCTCCGCGCGTACAGTGCCCGCGCCGACCAGGACGACGTCGCACAGTTCGCGCAGCAGATGGAACACCCGTTTGTCCGCCGGTGTACCCAGCGCACCCGAGACACCGCCGGATCCGGTGACGGCGCCGTCGATACTGGAGACGAAATTGACCCGCAGCCAACTGTCGTCCGGACCGCCCGGATAGGCGTACAGATCGGCGAGTGCGTCATTGTCGAGGTCTGTGAGCTGGATCGCATCGGGGATACGCTGCATACCAACAGCTCATACCACGTCACTAGGCTACGTCCATGCCGATGCGCCTCGTCGACCGCCGTCCGGAGGTCCCCGCCGACCAGCTGGTCGCCCAGATGGTACCGCCGCCCATGTTCGACGAGGTCGGTTTCGATACCTACATCCCCGATCCGAACGAGCCCAGCCAGGCCGCGGCGGTCGCCTCGGCGCGTGCCTTCGCGGAGAAGGTCACCGCCATCCACAAGGCCGCGCAGAAGAAATCCTTCTTCGGGAGGAAGAAGCCGACCCAGGGCGCGGGCCTGTACCTGGACGGCGGTTTCGGTGTCGGCAAGACCCACCTGCTGGCGTCGATCTTCCACAGCGCGCCCGCGCCGAAATCGTTCGGCACTTTCGGCGAACTCACGAACCTGGTCGGCGCGCTCGGATTCGGCAACGCGGTCGAGCGGCTGTCGGCGAACAGTGTGCTGTGCATCGACGAATTCGAACTGGACGATCCGGGCGACACCATGCTGGTCTCCCGGCTGCTCACCGAGCTCTCGGCGAGCGGCGTCTCGATCGCGGCCACCTCCAACACGCTGCCCGGGCAGCTCGGCGAAGGCCGGTTCGCGGCGCAGGATTTCCTGCGCGAGATCAAGAAACTCGGCTCGATCTTCGACACGGTGCGGGTGGACGGCCCCGACTACCGGCACCGCGATCTGCCGCCGGCCCCGGAACCCGGCACCGACGCGCAGTTGACCGAACGGGCGGCGGCCACCCACGCCGCGACGCTGGACGATTTCGACGCTCTGCTGCGCCATCTGAGCACCCTGCACCCGTCGAAATTCGGGGCGCTGATCGACGGGGTGTCCGCGGTGTTCGTCTCCGGCGTGCATCCGGTCAACGATCAGGCGGTGGCCCTGCGCCTGGTGGTGCTGGCCGACCGGCTCTACGACGCGGGCACCCCGGTGACGGTCTCGGGCGCGAAACTCGACGAGATCTTCTCCCAGGAAATGCTCGACGGCGGCTACCGCAAGAAGTATCTGCGGGCGATCTCCCGGCTGCTGGCGCTGTCCCGCTTCGAGGTCCCGGCCTGAGCGCGGCCCGGCGGTAGCCGGGTCGTTTCCGGTCGCCGGGCGCCGACCCGCGCGGCGCGCGGAGACGCGCCGTTTTCGGGTTGACCCCGGACCCCCGGATTGGTTTGCTGAGTCCGGCACGCCGCGCGGGGGTGCCGGCGAGCACGATGGGAGTTCCGCTCATGGTTCATCGTTCGGCACGCGTACCTGCCGCTGTTCTCACCGGTGCCCTGATTGCGCTCGGCCCCGCCGCGGCGGCGAATATCACCGCGGCGCCGGCAGTCGCCGAGGTACTCACCGTCGACCGGTCGCTTCACTTGGCCGGCGCTCCCAATGCCCGCGATCTCGGCGGTTACCGCACGGTGGACGGACGGACCGTACGCACCGGTATCGCGTTCCGCACCGATCAGCTCGACAATCTCACCCCCGCGGATCTGGCGGAGCTGACCCGGCTCGGGGTCCGTGCGGTCGACGATCTGCGCACGGTGTACGAGCGCGCGCTCGGCCCGGACCGGATCCCCGCCGGTGCGCGTGCCAACTGGTACGACATGATCGGCGCCGCCCCGCTGCCGGAACTCGTGTCGACCCTCGCCGGTGGGAGCGACCTGTACCGGGCGTTCATCACCGCCCCGGGCGCGAACCAGGCGGTGGCCGGGGTGCTGCGCGATATCGCGGCGACGGGGCGGGGGCCCGAGGCCGGCGCGGTGCTCTTCCACTGCACCGCCGGCAAGGACCGGACCGGCTGGACCGCCGCGGTACTGCTCACGGTGCTCGGTGTGGATCGGGCCACGGTCACCGAGGACTATCTGATGTCCAACCACTACCGCGGCGCCGCGGCCGGTGATCCGGTGGGCGGGGTCCAACGGGAGTGGCTCGACGCCGCCTTCGATCAGGTCGCGGTGAGCTACGGCGGTTTCGACCGCTATGTGAGCGAGGGGCTGGGTCTCGGCTCCGCAGAGATCGACACCCTGAAACAGCGCATGCTGGACTGAGACCGCGACACGGGTCCGAAGGTCAGAACTCGAGTCGCAGCACGTCGTCGTGGTACACCTGGCGCCCGACGGTGAAAGTCCGGGTACCGACCTGCTCGAAGCCGTACTTGGCGTAGAAGCGTTGCGCCCGCAGGTTCTCCTGGTTCACGCCGAGCCAGACACCGGCGTAATCGGCGCCGCGGGCCTGCTCCAGCGCCGCGTGCATGAGCGCGCTCGACACTCCGGTGCCGTGATGGCCCGGCAGCACATACATCTTGCTGATCTCGAGCACCGGATCCAGCGCTACCGCCGTCGCCACCGCGGGGTCGGACGGCGGCCCGCTGTGCAGGATGGCGTACCCGACGATCTCGCCGTCCGCGACCGCTTTGAGGACCGTGCGCGCCGGATCGGACAGATATTCGCCGAACCGCTCCCCGGAGAGCGCCTCCGCCAGGAACACCTCGATATCGTCTATATCCGAACCCGGCGGGCAGGCCAGCGGGAAGGTCGCGGCGGCGACATCGCTGAGCTCCTCGGCGTCCCACAGTCCGGCCCGGTCCACGGTGACAGTGGTCATATCTCAATGAGACCACAGCGGTACGGCGCGGCGGTGTGTCCGCTGGTCCGGCAGGTGCGTACCCGCCCCGCGGACAACTGGCCCGGGGTTCCGGCGGGGCTCTTGCGACCTGCGGCGATGGGCGTAAAAGAGCCTCCAGCTTTGCTGCCGGACACATCCGACGTAATCTCTCGCCCATGAGGAGCGGGAACCGCATCGCGATCGTCGGTGCGGGTATCGCGGGTCTGGTCTGCGCGAAGGTCCTGAGTGAGGATGGGTTCGCGGTCGAGGTATTCGACCGAGCCCCCGATATCGGCGGCGTGTGGAGCGAGACTCGCCGTTACCCGGGCTTACGCGCGCAGAGCAGCAAGTACACCTACCACTTCTCCGACCATCCGATGCCCGCCGACTACCCACGGGTGCTCGACGGAGCCCGGATGCAGGAGTACTTGGCGAGCTACGTGCGCGCCTTCGGGCTGACCGATCGCCTCCGGCTGCGCACCGAAGTGGTCGCGGCCGATCCGGTCGACGGCGGCTGGCTGCTCGAGATACGCGATCTCGACGGTGTGCATCGCACCTCCTGTGATCACCTCGTCATCGCCAACGGCGTATTCAGCGAACCGGAGCTCCCCGATTTCGCGGGTATGACCGAATTCGGGCGTGCCGGAGGCCAATTGGGCCACAGCACCCAGTTCCTGGATGTGGACGCGGTCCGCGACCGTTCGGTGGTCGTGGTGGGCTACGGTGCCGCGGCCTGCGATCTGGCCACCGAGATCAGCCGGGTGGCCGCCGAGACCACGGTGGTGGCGCGTCGGCTGCTGTGGAAGATGCCGCGCCGGCTGGCCCCCGGCCTGGACGCCGAACGGGTACTGCTCACCCGCACCGGTGCCGCCCATTTCCGGCATCCCGAGCCCGGCCGGTTCGAGCGTCTGCTGCGTGGTCCGGGCCGTTCCTTCCGGGAGAGCAACCTCGATCTCATCGAAGCGCTGGTGGCCCAGCGGTCCCGGGCCGCGGAGCTGGGGCTGGTGCCGCCGGTGCGGTTCGACCAGGCCCACGAAGCCGCGTTCGGACTGGTCGCAGATGATTTCGCCGACCAGGTCGCGGCCGGCCGTATCACCGTGTGCGGCGGGATCGAGGTCGCCGCGCTGGGCGGCGGCCAGGCCGGGCCGTATGCCGAACTGTCCGACGGCCGGCTGGTCCGTGCGGATATCGTCGTCTGCGCCACCGGTTTCCAGCAGCGGGTCCCGTTCCTGACCCCGTACGTACAGCGCCAGCTCACCGACGATCACGGTAATTTCCGGCTGTATCGGCAGATCCTGCCGTTGCAGGTACCACATCTGACCTTCGCCGGTTACAACTCGTCGCTGCTGAGCGCGGTGGGCGCGGAGGTCGGCGCGCACTGGACCTCGGCCCTGCTCACCAGGAGCCTGTCCCTGCCGCCGACGGAGACGATGAGCGAGCGGATCGAGGCCCGCCTGCGCTGGATGCACGAGTACACCGGCGGTCACCACGCGCACGGTGCCTCGGTGACCCCTTATGCCCTGCGCGATATCGATGAACTGCTGGCCGATCTCGGGGTGAAGTTGCCCTTCGCGGCACGCACCGCGCAATGGGTGCGCCCGGCCCGGCCCGGTGACTACAAGGTGGTGTCGCGCCGGAAGCGTGGGCCCGTGGCCCAGCCTCTCGCGGCCCCCTACGGTGGGCCCTCGCCGCAGTCGTCGCCACCGCAGCCGGCGTCGCCGCCGACCGGAGCGACCGAACCGATCCATACCGGCGCCGCCCGCCCCGAATCGTCCGGCGGGCGACCGGTGGCCTCGGAATCTCCGACCGTGAAATTGCCGGAATCGGCTCTCCCAGGCGCCGACGAGCGGACCAAGATCATCGCGATGCCCGCCGCGCACCCGGTCGGACCGGACCCGCAACCCGCGCCCGGGCAACCTCCGCAACCGGTGCACCAGGCCCGGCCCGCGCCCGCACCGGTGAATACCCGGTGGCCGGTGAATACCCCGCAGCAGGAGAACGCGGCGCCCCCCAACGGGCAACCCGCGGAGACACCTCCCGCCGCGCAGCAGTCGGCCGTGGACGTCGCACGCGACGCGGCCCGGCGGGCCGCGGCCGAAAAGCGCGCGGCCGGTATCGCCGCACGATCCAACAGCCCCACGGTCCGGCTCGATATGCGTGCGGCCCAGGCCGCGGCAGCCGCCGCGGCGGCCGAGAACTCCGCGGCACCGTCGCCCGGGCCGGGGACACCCGGCGGCGATGCCCCGGGTGGCGCGGCATCCGCGCCCGCCGCCGAGACCGGCACCCAGGAGGCGTCGGAACCGGATACGGCCACCACGGAATCGGACCGCGCCGAACCGGCGAAGACCGACCCGGCACCGGCGACCGGGGCCGTGGATACGGAGTCGACTGCCGACCGGTCACCGGCTACCGGTGCCGGTGACACGCCCGCTGAAGCTGCGGGTTCGTCGGCCCCGAAGACCACCGAACCGGTGTCCGCCGACGCCACCGACCGGACATCGGCCATCGGTGCGGGCGATACGGCATCGGCTTCGGGGACCGCCGAACCGGCGCCCGCCGACACCACCGAGCGGGCGCCGGCCACCGGTTCGGCGCCCGCCGCCGGTTCGGGGAAGCGGGAAAGGGCAACCGCCGACTCGGAATCGGTTTCTCCCGAATCCGAGACACAGGCCACCGGCGCGTCCTCGCGAACCTGATCCGGCCGTGCCGGATCTGGATCTGAACCTGCTGGTGGCCCTGCACGCCCTGCTCGAGACCAACAGCGTTACGCAGGCCGCCGAGCGGCTCAACACCTCGCCACCGGCGATGAGCCGCACCCTGGCGCGGCTGCGCCGGGTCTACGACGATCCGCTGCTGGTCCGGGCCGGGCGCCAGCTCGTCCCGACGCCACGCGCGCTCGAGTTGCGGTTCGAGGTCGGCGCGCTGGTCGAACAGGGGCGGGCGCTGCTGGCGAAACCCGATACGGTCGACCCGACCGCCCTGGTACGCGGGTTCGCGTTGTACGTGGACGACGCGGTGCTGCCCGAACTCGCCGGCCGGCTGCTCACCGAGGTCCGCGCCCGGGCACCGGGAGTGACCCTGCGGTTCGTGCCCGGCGAGACGGCCGGTTCGGCGAGTGCGCTGCGCGACGGCCGGATCGACGCGCAGGTCGGGGTGATCGCGCAGGCGGATCCGCAGACCCGGGTGGAACGGGTACGCGGAGACCGGTTGATCGGCGTCGCCGCACCCGGCCATCCGCTGGTCTCCGAGCGGGTGACCGTGGCCGCCTACGCCGCCGCGGCCCATATCAGCATCTCGGCGCGCGGGATCGCCCGCGGCCCCATCGACGACCGTCTCGCCCTGCACGGCCGCACCCGCCGCGTCGTGGCCACTGTCCCCGATTTGACAACGGCGTTGCTCGCTGTGCGTTCCGGTGTCGCGGTGTGCCCGGCTCCCGCGGTCGTGGCGGCCACCGCCCTGCCGGCGCTGGGTCTGTGCGCGTTCGAGATCCCGCTGCCGCTGCCGGAGGTGACGATTTCGCTGGCCTGGCATCCGCGCAACACTCCCGACCCCGCGCACGCGTGGCTGCGCACCCTGGTGCGTTCGGTGCTGACAGCCGCCGATCCGGTGACCGGGACACCGCCGGGGGTGAGGGTTGCATGGGTCCCATCTGGGTAACTGCTGGGCAGAAACCTGGCGGTGACCGGCCTCTGTGGAGCACCCTGGAATACGTCGGTGTGGTGTCGGGCCGACATGGTGGGACGGGTTAGATGGGTGGTCGCATGCAGACGAAGCGGCGGACTGATATTCGGTGCGGGCGTCGGACGATGTTGTCCGACCTGGGTATATCCGACGGTCCGGTGGGTACGGACACCGCGGAGCAGACCACCTCCGGGTACGGTTGCGGCTGTGCGCGCTGTGTGGAGGCGCAGTGGGACGCGCAGCGACTCAAGTATTGGCTGGCGAGCCGGCTGCTCGCGTTCGGCGCGGACGAGGCGGTGGTGGACCGGCGCTGCGGCCCGGTCACCGTCGATGTCTGGTGGCGGCGCGGCACCGAGCAAGGCGCGATCGAGGTGCGCACCGGCCCACTGACCCAGGAACTCGCGCAACAACATACGGACCGGCTGCGTGCGCTGGGTTGCGCGAAGGTGCTGTGGTTGTGCGCGCCCGGTTTCTGGGTGTCCCAGTTGCCCGCCCTCGGTATCGCCGATCTCGCGCCCGCCTCGTGTGAGTACCGCGCCGTGAGCGGCATGCTGGAAACCGGTCCCACCGGCCTGGTCGTGCCGAGCGGGCGACCTTACGAATTACGGGAGTTCCTGCGGGAGTGGGTGGCAGGCGAGGTCGCGTGGGGTTACCGCGATCATTTGAAGAAAGGATGGGCGGCCGTGACCGACTGGGAGAAGCACACCAGGACCCAGGCACTGCTGCTCGAACAGCAACGCCTGGAACTGATGTCGCAGCGCACCGCGCTGGCCGTGGCCCGGCAGGCGGTGCGCGAGAAGAAGCGGCAGCTCGCCAAAACCGTCGCCCGGATGGAGCGGACGGCGCAGCGCGCCCGGGAGCAGGCCGAGGCGGTGGCGGCGGTGGATCGCCGGATCGCCGATGAGCGGCGGGTACACCGAGCGCTGGAGGACACCATCCGGCGTCTGCACAAAACCATCGACAACTGGCAGCTGATCACGGTTTTCGTCATGTTGTTGCTCGTGACCTTCATCGCGGCGACCATGCTGGTCAAACCCTGACGGCGACCGCCCGGCCCGATCTCGTACCCGCCGGGCGGATCTCAGCGCGCAGAGGCCGCCGAATCCGCCGCGGGCGGTCTTCTGTCCAGCGCGGCCACGCGCAGCTCTTCCACCGGCGTGTCGGCGAGCAGGACCAAACAGTCGCTCAGGCCGCCCAGCGCGACGATGGCGCGGGCCCGATCGCCGAGCCCGGCGTCGGGACCGACCAACAGCGCCCGATCCCATTGGGCAGACCCGCTGGCCGCGGCCCGGCGGTTTCCGCGCCGGTGCACCGGCCGGGCCCCGCCGGGGTGAGGGCCTGATGTTGCGTCCGCTATCCGGCGGCCAACCGGAACGGGCCTCGATCCCACCGCCACTCGTTACGGACCACCAGCGCGATCAGGTCCACTGGGTCGAATCCGGTCTCCGCCCGCACCTGCCGTAGTGCGGGCAGCCGGACCGGGCCCTCGGTGAGCAGTTCGGTGAGCCGGTCCTCGAGGCCTGCGGGCACCCGGTGGGCCGCCAGTTCCGGTTCACCGAGGTGGCTGCCCGTCCAGAGCAACCAGCCCCAGCCGTTCTCGTGCGCCCGGGCACGGGCCGCCGCGGACTTCATCCGGTTCACATGGAAACCGATATGCCCCAGTGGTTGTTCGTCGATCAGTACCAGGCGCCCGTCGGCGAGTTCGGCGACGACGGTCGGGAAGTGCAACTGTTCCGTGCCGTCGATCCGGTACCCGACGGCATCGGGATATTCCTGGAAGTTACGGATCCGGTCGTCGGCGTCGAGCAGGCGGAGCAGCCTGGCCTCGAGCCCGGAGTCGAAACCGATATCACGTCCCGGTTTATGCAGGTAGAACCGGCCGCGACCGTCGTCGTCCATATCGAAGGTCCGCGCCGGGCCGGTGGGCAGCGGTGCGGGCGAGCCGTTCCCGGTGGGCCAGTCGATCCGGTCGAGCCAGGGCGCCGGCGGTCCGGCGGGTTCCTCGTCCATGCGCAACCGGGACAGCAGGTGGTTGGTCTTCTTGCGCCAGCCCACGATGCGCTGGGTGACGAAACCCGCGATCCGTTTCGCGTCGGCCGCGGTATGACCGGCCAGCCGCAGCTTCAGGTATGACAGATCGTTCACCGCGATATCGGTATCGGTGGCGTAGGTTTCGGCCAGCAGCGCGCGAGTGAGTGCGGAATCCCGGGTGCCCACGGGGTAGCGCCGGGCGTACTCGGGAACCGGCAGCCGTCCGGAGCGCGCGGTGTGCCGGAGCAGTTCACCGACCGCCTTGGTGTGCAGCTGGCGGGCCCGGTCCCGGGCGAAATCCAGACGTGCGCCGATACGGGTGAGCGTTTCGGGACGGTCCCCGGTGATACCGAGCCGCAGTCGCAGGATCGTCGCGGCCCGTTCCCGGTCGACCGCGTAATCGTCCACCAGTTCGGCCAGGGCGTGGCCGCATTCCTCGAGTTCGAAGGACAGATGCTCACGGAGATCGTCCGGGAACGATTCCCCGGTGTCCGTGGCGGCCGGACCGTCCGGCATCACCTCGCGGGCTGGTTCCGTCTGCACACACACCCCCTGTCGGGACCCGGCGGGCCGGTCGGCTCGAGTTCGTGCGGGCCAGCTTAACCGCGCCCGCCGACAACCCCGGCGGACGCGTACCGACTGTCCGGGGTCGTCCTGTGCTCTAATGAAGTTTGCCGAGTATTCGCCCTGCGTCACGACCCACCGCCGCGATCCCCGGTTCCACCGGATTCGGCGCGCCGACCCCACGATGTGGAGGATTTCGTGCTGCACACCGATATCCCGACTCGCGGCGAGATCGAAGCGCTCGCCGCCCTCACCGACGACTGGTGCGTATCGATCTACACCCCCACCGAATCGGACGCGGCCGATCCGGACCGCAACCGGATCGCGTTCTGGGACCAGGTCCGGCAGGCGCTCGGCCAGGTCACCGATGCGGCGGCGCGGACCGCCCTGGAGGAGGAATTCGACGTCCACATCGACGATGCCGAGTTCTGGCGCTACCAGTCGCGCACCCTGGTCGCCCTCGCCACACCGACGCGGATCCGCACCTTCCGGGTGCCCAACGAGTTGAACGCCTCCGTCACCGTGGGCGATCGTTTCTACCTCAAACGCCTGCTCCGCGCCGTCACCTTCCCGCAGTCGGCGTTCGTCCTGGCACTCGCCGAAGGCAGCGTCCGGCTGGTGGAGATCACCGCCGACAAACCGGCGTACACGGTGCGGATACCCGGCCTGCCGGCCAACGCGGCCGCGCACGCCGGCAAATCGAGCCTGGGCGATCGGGCCCCGAAGCGCCGTGTCCAGGGGGAAGAGGGCCGCAAGATGCGGGCCCGCCAGTATGCCCGCGCCATCGACACCGAACTCCGCGATTTCCTGGCCGGCCGCCACGTCCCGCTCATTCTCGCGGCCACCGAACCGATCGACGCCCTGTTCCGTTCGGTGAACAGCTACGACGGTCTGCTCGCCGAGAGCATCCCGGGCAGCCCCGAGCACGCCTCCGACCAGGAACTCGCCGACCGTTCCCGTGCGGTACTGGACCGCCACTACGCCGCGCAACTGGCCGAGCTGATCGAGCTGCTGGACCGCCGCCGCAGCGAGGGCCGGGCCGCCACCGATATCTCCGATCTCGCCCGATCGGCCACCGCGGGCGCCGTCGACACTCTGCTCGTCGATATCGATGCGTCGGTGCCCGGCACCGTATCCGCCGACGGCGCGGTCACATTCGCCGAACCGGAGCCGGTCGACGCGCCCGGCATCCTGGACGAGATAAGCCGTCGCGTCCTGCTCACCGGTGGCCGGGTCCTGGCCGTGCGCGCCGAGGACCTGCCCGGTGAGACGCAGATCGCGGGCATCCTCCGTTACGCGGCGTAGCCGCCCGGAAAAAGCAGTAGAGGCACTTTCCGATCTGTTCGGAAAGTGCCTCTCAACCGATATGAACTGGTGCGCGATACTGGGATTGAACCAGTGACCTCTTCCGTGTCAGGGAAGCGCTCTCCCGCTGAGCTAATCGCGCGAGGTGGAGACGGGAATCGAACCCGTGTGCACGGCTTTGCAGGCCGTTGCCTCACCACTCGGCCACTCCACCGCGCAAAGGGGGAAGGCATTCTATGCGCCTGGCCCTACCTCTCGAGCGGATGACGGGATTCGAACCCGCGACCCTCACCTTGGCAAGGTGATGCGCTACCAGCTGCGCTACATCCGCATTCTGCATCCCCGGTGGTCGTTTCCGTCCTCCGTGGTGCGAGACAGAACATTAGCCGACGTTCGGCGAAACCTACAAATCGCCTGGTAGATGCCGGTAAATTACAAGCTTGTCATTTTCCGCCGGTACCGGTGCGGGCCGCGCCACTCGTCCGTCCGGGACGCGGCCCACTCCGCCGGTAACGGGTGGGTGTGGCGGCCCGGCCGAACCCGGTGAAAGAATGACAACCGGGTGATTTGGTGGCGAACGGGTGGTGCGTGTTAAGGTTCGTACTCGTTCGGAGGGCATCGAAATCCCCCCGAGCGGTTTATCCCGGTCTCATAGCTCAGCGGGAGAGCGTCCGCCTCACACGCGGAAGGTCGCTGGTTCGATCCCAGCTGGGACCACAGAAAGAAATCGCCTCCTATCTGCGAATCGGCAGGTAGGAGGCGATTGTTGTTTCCGGCCGATTTTCGCTGCCGCACCCTTGGCTACGCCCTTGGGCCCAGTTTTCGCACCGGTCCGGAGTTCGATACCCGCGGCGTAAGCGGGGAGGAGTGCTCCCTCTCAGCGGCACTATGTGTCGATACCCGGATATGCGCATTTGACCAATGTCGACCACTCCGGGTGGTGCCTCGGACCTGTGTCACCGCAAGTCTGGTGATAGCTTTCAGGTATGGGTTTCGGGGCGGAACCGATGGTTCGCGCGGTCGCCCCGGCGCGGCTCGTTGTCGGTTCGGGGGCGTGCCGGGCCGGGATGGTTGGCACGCGAGCCCGACCTGTGCTGTACCGGGGGGTGCCATGACGACGGACACGGTCCTTCTCGGTGGTGATGTGATGCTGGGTCGTGGTGTGGACCAGGTGCTGCCGTATCCGGGCGCCCCGGAACTGCGGGAGCCGTGGGTCCGGGATGCCCGGCGTTACGTCGAATTGGCCGAGTGGGCCCACGGATCGGTGCCGCGGCCCTGTGGCTACGACTGGGTGTGGGGTGAGGTGCCGGGCCTGCTGGACGAGCTGGGGCCCGAGGTACGCCTGGTCAATCTGGAAACCGCGATCACCGCGGACGGTTGCTTCGCCCCCGGCAAAGGAATCCACTATCGGATGCAGCCCGGCAATCTGCCGGCGCTCGCCGCGTTCGGTCCCGACGTCTGTGCGCTGAGCAACAACCATGCCCTCGATTTCGGTATCGGCGGATTGATGGACACACTCGACGCGCTGGCCGGCGTGGGTATCCGGGCCGTGGGCGCGGGAGCGGATCTCGCCGCGGCGCAACAGCCCGCCGCGGTGCCACTACCGGACGGACGCCGAGTCCTGATCGCGTCCGTATCGACCCGGTCCAGCGGTGTGCCACCGGACTGGGCTGCCGCCACCGGCCGTCCCGGCGTCTGGCGCCTCGACCATCCCTCGGTGCGGCACGCCGACGAGATCGCGGCGCACCTGGCGGCGCACCGCCGTGACGGTGAGCTCGCGATCGTCTCGGTCCATTGGGGTTCCAACTGGGGGTACGGAATCGGCCTGAGCGAGCGGCAGTTCGCACACCGCCTCATCGACGCCGGTATCGATATCGTGCACGGCCACTCCGCGCACCATCCCCGGCCGATCGAGATCTATCGCGGCAGACCCATCCTGTACGGGTGCGGTGATGTGATCGACGATTACGAGGGAATCGGCGGCCACGAGTCCTACCGGCCCGACCTGCGGTTGCTGTATCTCGTCACTCTCGATCCCGTCGGCCCGGCCCTGCTGCGAATGCTGCCCCTCCGTATCCGTCGTATGCGGCTCGAGCGCCCGGGGCGATCGGATACGCAATGGTTACGGGATCGGCTCGCCGATATCAGCCATCGTTTCGGCACCCGGGTCGAGATCGCGACCGACGATCTGCTGGCTGCCGGGCCGGCGGCGTGAGGCTCGAAGGGCCGGCTGTATGCCGATCAGGCGGGGTGGGCGCCGACCTGTCCGGCAGGGATCAACTCCGGGGGCCGGTGGATGCGCAGGGGCGGGAGGTCGCCCGCGTAGCGTTCGATCTGGACCAGGCAGCTGTTGACCGACGGGCCCTGGGCCAGCGAACTGGTGCCGATGTCGTGGGTGACGGTGTTCGGGTTGCCGTGTACGTCCAGTGATTTCGGGTCGCCGGGGTCCAGGGGGTCGTACCAGGCGCCGGTGGCCATGTGCACGACCCCGGGCCGGACCGCGGCGGTGAGCCGGAGGCCCGCGAGGAGGGCTCCGCGGTCGTTGAAGACGCGGACGATATCGCCGTCGTGCAGGGCGCGGGCGGCGGCGTCGGCGGGGTGCATGCGCAGGGGTTCGCGGTCGCGGATCTTGGATTCCCGGCTGGTGGCGCCGTAGTCGAGCTGACTGTGCAGGCGGGTCGCGGGCTGGTGGGAGAGCAGGTGCAGCGGAAAGCGTTGCGCGCGGGGGCTGCCGAGCCACTCCCGGGCGGGGAACCAGGCGGGGTGGCCGGGGCAATCGGAGTAGCCGAAGTCGGCGACGGTGCGGGAGAAGATCTCGATCCGGCCCGACGGTGTACCGAGCGGATGGCGGTCCGGGTCGTCGCGGAACCGTTCGAGCACGTGGCGGCTCTCGGGGAGCCGGGGGCGCAGGTCGATCGGCGCACCGGACCGGAACTCGTTGTAGTCGGGGAGGGTGATGCCGGCGGCGGCCGCGTTGTCGACGGTGGTCTGCCACAGGTGTTCCACCCACTGCCGCGCGGTGCGTCCCTCGGTGAATTGCGGGCCGAAACCCAGCCGGTCGGCGAGGGCGGCGAAGATCGCGTAATCGTCGCGTGCCTCCCGGTAGGGCGGCAGGGCCGCGCGCATGGGGGACAGCCAGTGATCGACCCGCGCGGCGGCGAAATCCTCGCGCTCCTGGGCGGCGGTGCTGGGGAGCACGATATCGGCCAGGCGGGCGGTGGAGGTCCAGCCGATCTCGTTGACGATGACCGTTCGCGGCCGGTTCCAGGCGCGGCGCAGCCGGTTGAGGTCCTGGTGATGGTGGAATGGGTTACCGCCGGCCCAGTAGACGAGGTCGATGTGCGGATAGGTGAGGACGCGGCCGTTGTAGTCGACGGTCTCGCCGGGACGTTCCAGCATGTCGGTGAGGCGCGCCACCGGAACCACCGCGGCGACCGGATTCGGCGGCTGCGGCAGGGCGGCGATCTCGAACGGCAGCCGGCGCCGCTGCATCCCGTTGGTCATTCCGCTCCCGGTGCCCATGAGGACGCCGCCGCCGGGCAGGCCGATATAGCCGAGGGCGGCGGCCAGCGCCCAGGCGGCCCAATAGGTCTGCTCCCCATGTTCGGCGCGCTGCAGGGCATAGGGGAGTCCGATCACACAGCGTTCCCGGGCCAGCAGCCGGGCCAGCTCCCGGATCTCGGCGGCGGGTACCTCCGACAGCGCCGCCGCCCACTCCGGGGTTTTCGGTTCGCCGTCCGCGCGCCCGGTCACATAGTCGGCGAAGCGGTCGAAACCGACCGTGTAGCGATGCAGGAAGGCTCGATCGTGCAGATCCTCGGTCAGGAGGGTGTGCACCAGGGCCAGCATGATCGCCACATCGCTGCCCGGCCGGCACGGGATCCACCGGGCGGCGAGAACCGGCTCGAGGTCGTCGCGGACGGGTCCGATATTGATCGTGTCGACGCCGGCGGCGCGGAGGGCCGCGAGATGGTCGCGATAGCCGTGGGCGCCGAAGCTACCCGGGTTGACCTGCGCGTTTCGTGCCGCTGCCCCGCCGAAGAAGACGATGCGGGCACAGTGTCGCGCGATCTCCTCCGTGGTGGGGGACTGCCGGGCCGCGTAATAGGCGTTCATCCCGAGCACGTGCGGGATCGTGACCTCGGCGGCGGCGAACGAATAGGTGTCCACCGAGGCGGTGTAGCCGCCGAACATCCGCAGGAAGCGATGGATCTGCCCCTGGGTGTGGTGGAACCGGCCGGCGCTGGCCCAGCCATAGGAGCCGCCGTAGATCGCGCGGTTGCCGGCTCGCTCCCGGGTGGACCGCAGGGCGCCGGCGGCGATATCCAGCGCCTCGTCCCAGTCGACCTCCACGAACGGTTCGCGGCCCCGGCCCGTGGTGTCGCTGTGCTCGCGGTCCCGGTAGTACCCGAGCCGGACGGCGGGCCGGGCGATCCGGTGATCGGGGTCGTGGGTGGCGGTGAGCGAGCGGCCGATCGGCGAGGGGTCGGGGTCGGATCCGGTGGGGGTGACGCGGAGTTCGCCGTCGCCGGCGCGGTCGATCAGGTAGTTGCCCCAGTGTGTCGCGGTCGGTAGCGGCTGCGTCATCGTGGTCCTTCGGACGGTTGTACGGCGATCCGGGTCATCGATCACCGTACGACCGGGTTGTGGTCCGGAGCGGGTCGTGGGGTGGAAGGGGGTGCCGGATCCGTAGCCCGGCCTCCGCGGGCCGGGGGACAACTGCGGGGGACCCGTCGGCGGGTTACCCGGCGATTGCTATCTTGAACGTCGTTCAAGTCATGGTGTTGCGGAGGTATCCCGGTGAGCGGTGTCGACAACGAGCGGAGGCCGCGGCCGGGTATCACCGCACGCGATATGGCACAGATCGCGGTGTTCGCCGCGTTGATCGCGGCGCTCGGTCTCCCGGGTTCCATCACGGTCGGATTCACCGGTGTGCCGATCACTCTGCAGACCCTCGGTGTCCTACTGGCCGGGGCGGTGCTGGGACCGCGCAAGGGTACGGCCGCCGTGGCGGTCTTCATCGCCCTGACCGTCATCGGGCTGCCGCTGCTGTCGGGCGGCCGCACCGGGCTGACCGCGCTGGCCGGCCCGAGCGCCGGCTATCTGGTCGGCTGGATCCCGGCGGCGCTGTTCATCGGGTTGCTCACGGCCCGGATCGTGCCCAAGTATCCGGTGCTGCCCGCGCTGCTGATCAACGCGGCCGGCGGCATCGTGGTCATCTACTTCTTCGGGACCCTCGGCCTGCTGCTGCGCACCGATATCGCACTGTGGCCGGCGATCACCTCGAACGGCGTGTACCTGCCCGGCGATCTGCTGAAGGTGGTCGTCGCGACGATGGTGGCCAAAGGTGTGCACCGCGCCTATCCCGGGTTGATCCGTGCCTAGCCGGGAACTCGGCGGAACCGGCGCCGCGCCCGCGCTCGATCTCGGCGGGCATCGGTACAGCTACGCCGAACTCGACCGCGCCGTCGACCGCTGGATCGACCGGCACGAGCCGGGCCCGGGTGGATACGATGCCTCCACTCTTCCGGTCGCCGAAGCGCTGATCTGCGTCTGCGCGGCCGCACGGCGCGGTGTCCCGGTCGCCGTGGAGGACCCCGCCACGCGCCCCGACCGCACCGAATGGCCGGCCTCGGCATTCCTGCTGGTCGCCACCTCGGGGTCGACCGGACGGCCGCGGCCGCTGGCCCGCACCGCCGCCTCCTGGTACGACAGTTTTCCGTCCTTCACCGCGCTCACCGGAGTCACGGCCGCCGACCGGGTCCTGCTCACCGGCCCGCTGCACGCGACGATGCATCTGTTCGGGGCCCTGCACACGCTGTGGTGCGGGGCCTGCGTCACCGACGACCCGCGGCACGCCACCGTCGTGCACGCCGTTCCGGCGGTACTGCGCGAGGTCGTGCGTACCGCACCGGAGCTGCGCACCGCCGTCGTCGCCGGTATCGCGGCCGACCCGGGCGCGCTCGCGGCGGCCCGTCATCTGCGCGTCGTCGAGTACTACGGTTCCTCCGAGGTATCGCTGGTCGCCGCCCGGCGGGTCCCCGAACCGCTGCGGTTGCTCGACGAGGTGGACGCCGAGATCCGCGACGGGTTGCTCTACGTCCGATCGCCCTACACGGTGCTCGGTGCGCCCGAATGGTTCGGTGTCGGCGATCTGGCCGTACTCGGGGACGACCGGGAACTCGCGGTCCGGGGACGGGGCGAGGCGGTGATCAACGTCGGCGGTACCACCGTCGTCGCCGAGGATGTGGAACGGGTACTCGGCGGTATCGACGGTGTGGTGGCGGCCGCGGTGATCGGTTCGGCGCACGCAGTGTTCGGCGAAACCATCACGGCGGCAGTGCAATTGGACGGGGTCGCCATCGAAGAGGTGCGGCGGCGGGCGCGCGGATTGCTGAGCCGGGAAGCGGTGCCGCGGCGCTGGGTGCGGGTCGGTGAACTCCCCACCACGACCGCGGGGAAGATCGCCCGCGGCCGGTTGAAAGACTTGCTGGCGTGAGTGCTGTTCCTGTTCTGGTCGCCGCCCGGCGAACCCCGATCGGCACGGCCGGGCACGCGTTCGCCGGACTGACCGTCACCGATCTGGCCGCACCGGTCCTGCGGGCCGTCGCCGGGGAGTTGCGCGCGGCCGGGCTGGACGACGAGATCGACGATGTGGTGCTGGGCAACTGTCTGGGCCCCGGCGGGGATCCGGCCCGGGTCGCGGCGCTGCGCGCCGGGCTCGGAACGCAGGTACCCGGCGTCACCGTGGACCGGCAGTGCGGTTCCGGCCTGGACGCGGTGATGCAGGCCGTGCTGCGGGTGCGCAGCGGCGCGGACGGGTTGATCCTCGCCGGCGGCGCCGAATCCGCCAGTACCGCGCCGTGGCGGTTCTGGCCGCCGGAGCCGGAGCGGGAACCAGTGCGCTACACCCGCGCGCCGTTCGCGCCCGAGGGTTTCCCGGACCCTGATATGGGCGTCGCCGCCGATGACCTCGCCCGCCGCCGCGGTATCGGCCGGGAACGGCAGGACGCCTACGCCGCCCGCTCCCATGCCCGCGCCGCCGCCACCGATTTCGGCGCGGAACTCGTACCGGTCGCGGGGGTGAGCCGGGACCAGCGCATCCGGCCGGGGATGACCGCGCAGCGGCTGGGCCGATTGCGGCCCAGCTTCGGCGCCGACGGCACCGCGACCGCGGGCAACTCCTGCGGTATCTCCGACGGTGCCGCCGTGCTGGCCGTGACGAGCGAGACGCGAGCGGCCGGGTTGCCCGCCCTGCGGATCCTCGGTTCGGCGGTGAGCGGCTCGGATCCCGCGTTGCCCGGACTGGGGCCGGTGCCGGCGATCCGGAAGGTGCTGCGCCGCACCGGTCACTCGGTGGCCGACCTCGGCATCGTGGAGATCACCGAGGCCTTCGCCTCGGTGGTGCTGGCCGTGTCCGACGAACTGGGCCTGGACGAAGGGGTGCTCTGCCCGGAGGGCGGCGCGATCGCCATGGGCCACCCCTGGGGCGCCTCGGGCGCGGTCCTGCTGGTGCGGCTGGCGAGTCAGATGCTACGGCCGGACGGGCCCGCCCTCGGACTGGCGGCCTGTGCCATCGGCGGTGGTCAGGGGATCGCCGTACTCGTGGAGCGGAGGCAATGAGCGAGATCGTCTTCGACGCGGTGAGCCACCGCTACGGTGAGCGCCGGGTCCTGCGCGAGGTGGATCTGCGGATCACCGAGCGCCGGGTCGGGATCATCGGCGCCAACGGATCCGGGAAGTCGACGCTGGCCCGGATGATCAACGGTCTGCTGACCCCGACCTCGGGCACCGTCACCGTGGACGGTGTCGATGCCTCGAAGAAGGGTGCCCGGGTACGCCGCAAGGTGGGATTCGTGTTCACCGACCCCGACTCCCAGATCGTCATGCCGACGGTCGCCGAGGATCTGGCGTTCTCGCTGCGGCGCACGGGCCTGAGCAAGCCGGAGATCGCCGGGCGGGTGGCCGAGATACTGGACCGCTTCGGCCTCGCCGCCCACGCCGATCATCCGTCCCATCTGCTTTCCGGCGGGCAGAAACAGCTGCTGGCGCTGGGTGCCGTTCTCATCCGGCGTCCGGAGGTGATCGTCGCCGACGAGCCGACCACCCTGCTGGATCTGCGCAACGCCCGTGCTGTCGCCGCGGCGCTCGATTCGGTGGACCAGCAGGTGATCGTGGTGACCCATCAGCTCGGACTGCTGGACAGTTTCGAACGGGTGATCGTCGTCGACGAGGGCGCGGTGGTCTTCGACGGCACCCCCACCGCGGCCGTCCCCGCCTATCGGGAGTTGATCGAGTGATCGGGCTGTACCTTCCCGGTCGCTCGCTCCTGCATCGGATGCCCGCCGGTGTGAAACTGCTGTCGCTCGTCGCGATCATCGTGGCGGCGACCGTGCTCGTGCGGACACCCGCCCAGGTGGGTGTCCTCGCGCTGGGTGTCGCCGCGGTGTTCGCGCTCGCCCGGATCCCGTGGCGGGTGGCGCTGGCCCAGCTGCGGCCGGTGGTGTGGATGCTGGTGTTCATCGCGGTGGTCCAGATCCTGACGACCTCGCCCGCGCGTGCCACGGTGGTGTGCGGGCTGCTGTTGATCTCGGTGGCGCTGGCCGCGCTGGTCACCTTGACGACCCGGGTCACCGATATGTTGGACGCCGTCACCCGGGGGCTCGGTCCGCTGCGCCGTCTCGGCGTCGATCCCGAACGTATCGGCCTGCTGCTGGCGCTGGCGATCCGCTGCGTGCCGCTGCTGGCCGGGATCGTCCGGGAGGTGGCGGACGCCCGGCGGGCGCGCGGACTGCAGTGGTCGGTGACCGCCCTCGCCACGCCGGTGCTGGTCCGGGCGTTGCGCACCGCCGACGCGATGGGCGACGCGCTGGCCGCCCGCGGAGTCGACGATGACTGAACTGCTCGCCGAGCGGATCGCGCGCCAGGCTGCCCGGGATCCCGCGGCGACCGCCGTCGTCGCCGCCCGCGAACAGGCCACCTACGGCGAATTCCTGGAGCGGGTCACCCGTACCGCCGCGGGTCTGGCCGGCGCGAACCGGGTGGCGGTACTGCCCACCTCCGATATCGGCTCACTGGTCACCGTGGCGGCGGCGATGTACGCCGGGGTCGGTGTGGTGCTGCTGCACCGCCATCTGCTGCCGCGGCAGCTGGACCGGGTCCTGACGCTGTCTCGTCCCGCGCAGGTGTGCGCCGCCCCCGGCCATCATCGGCTGCTGCGCCGACTGGGCTGGACGGGCACGATCCGCACCGCGGCGGAACTGGAATCGGACGGACCGTGCGGGCGCGCCGGCCCCGGAAGTGAACTACTGGTGGGGATCACCTCCGGCACCACCGGTGAACCCAAACTGTTCGTCCGGGATCAGCGGTCATGGGCGGCGACTCTGGACCGCTCCGACGCGACCTTCGATATCGACAGGGGAGACCGGGTCTCGACGCCGGGCGTACTCGATCACACGCATTTCCTCTACGGCGCGCTGCACGCGCTGACCCGGGGGGCGACGGTCGATCTGCGTCCGGTCACCGCGGCGCTGGCCGATGACCCCACCCATCTGTACTCGGTCCCCGCCATCGCCTGGGACGTGGTGCGTTCGGGCGTGGCGCCGGTCGGCAGTGTGCGCGAGGTGCTTTCCTCGGCGGCGCGCTGGCCGCGGCCGGGCCGGACGGCCTTGCGGGAGGTACTGCCGAATGCCGCGCTCACCCATTTCTACGGGGCCTCGGAGCTGAGTTTCGTCTCGTTCGACCGCGGTCTCGGCGATACCGACGACAGTGCGGCGGGGGAACTGTTCGACGGAGTCGAAGTAGAGATCCGCGACGGCCTCGTCCATGTACGCAGCGATATGGTCTTCACCGGGTATCTGGCCGAGGACGGTGTGGTGGCCGGCCCGGTCGACGGCTGGTTCTCGGTCGGCGATCGAGGAGCGTTGGCGGGAAATAGGTTACGGCTCTTCGGTCGGGACGGCGAAATGCTCATCCGGGGCGGCCTGAATGTGGAGCCGGCGGCGGTCGAGGCCGCGCTGACCGCGATCCCCGGCGTCGCCGAGGCCGCCTGTGTCGGACTCCCGGACCCGCGCTGGGGACAGGTGCCGGTGGCCGCCGTCGTCGTCACGGGCGACGCGCCCGGACCCGAGGAGATCCGGCGGCGGCTGCGGGCGGTGCTGCCGGCCCCGAGTATGCCGGATCGGGTCCGGGTGGTGGACCGGCTGCCGCGGACGCCGCGGGGCAAAGTGGATCGCGCCGCGCTGACCGCCCTGTTCGGCTGACACCGCGCCGGTCGGGGCGACGGCGACCCGCCCCGGTGGGTGTGGCGCACACCCTGGAACGCAGAACTGTCGTGCGGCAGGTAATCTCGCGTCCCTGACGTTGCCGGGACTTCGGTCGAGTCGCACCGGTCGTCGAGTAGCCACCGCCGTGACTGGAGAACTCTGTGAATTCCGCACGTCCCACCGCGCTTTCGGGGATCCCGGCCGCCCTCGGCTCACCTCAGAACAGCGCCGGGCCTCGTGTCCCCCTGTACTCCGACGAGATCGCCACCACGCCGCAGCGTGCCTATCAGGACATGCGGCGGCGGTACGGCTCGCTGGTACCGGTCGAACTGGCGCCCGGGGTCCCGGCGACCCTGGTCATCGGCTACCACACCGCGCTGCGGATCCTGAACGATCCCGAGCACTTCCCCGCGGATTCCCGGATCTGGCAGCAGGATGTCCCGCGTGACTGCCCGGTACGGTCGATGCTGGAGTGGCGTCCGGCCGCCATCCGCAGCACCGGCTCCGAGCACGCGCGCTACCGCCGGGCGACGGTCGCCGGGATCGACGGCGTGGATCTCTTCGCGATGCACAGCACCGTCGAGCAGATCGCGATCCCGCTGATCGACAGCTTCTGCGGCGCCGGATCCGCCGAACTCATCGGCCAGTACGCGTTTCCGCTGACCTTCGCGGTGGTGAACAGCATGCTGGGGTGCCCGGCCGAGATCGGCCAACGGGCCGCAGCGGGGATGGCCGCGATGTTCGAGGGTGTCGACGCGGACGCCGGCAATATGATGTTCGCCCAGGCCATGGCGGATCTGGTCGGGTTGAAGCGGGCCGAACCGGGTGACGACGTGGTCACCCGGCTGCTGGCGGATCCGGCCGACCTGGACGACGAGGAGATGTTGCACCAGGTCCTGAGCTTCTACGGCGCGGGGATCGAACCACTGCAGAACCTGATCGTCAACACCCTGCGGCTGATGCTCACCGACGAACGTTTCGCGAGCGGCATCCTGGGCGGCAGTCTGTCCACCCGGGACGCGCTGGACGAGGTGCTGTTCACCGATCCGCCGCTGTCCAACTACTCGGTCTCGTTCCCCCGGCAGCCGATCCTCATCGACGGGGTGTGGCTGCCGGCGCATCAGCCGGTGGTGATCAGTATGGCCGGCTGTAACAACGATCCCGCGATCGATACCGGTGCCTACACCGACAACCGCTCGCATCTGTCGTGGAGTATCGGACCGCATTCCTGCCCGGCGAAATCGGTGGCCTACCTGGTGGCCCAGGACGCCATCGATCAGTTGCTGGACGCGCTGCCCGAGATCCGGCTCGCCGTACCGGCCGACGACCTGACCTGGCGGCCGGGACCGTTCCACCGGTCGCTCACCGCGCTGCCGGTCGCGTTCCCCGTGTCCGCGCCGCTGCGGCCGGCGAGCGCGTAGGACCTGTTACCGGCGCTCGCCGGCCGCGGCGGTGCCATGCCGATCCGGTGTTCGGCGGACGTCGCCACAGTGGGAAGCGCATCGCTCGGCGCACCGATTATCGTGCAGAGCGCAGAGTTTCGATGTGTGAAGGGTTCGGGTGGTCGAGGTGTCGGTTCGGGAAAAGGGCAGGGCGGTAGGGCTCACCACGCGGATCGCGGGGTACTACCTGCGGGACGTGATCCGCAGAACGGCTCCCACCGAGCTCACCGAGGTACCCGCCGCCCCCGAGTTGCTGACCGAACAGTGGCTCACCGCCGCGTTGTGCGCGCAGCATCCGCAGGCGCGGGTGGAGTCGTTCACGCTCACCGAGGGCAGCAACGGCACCTCATCGCGACGGGGGCTCACCGTCCGGTACAACGAGGCCGGTGTGGCGGCCGGTCTGCCGACCGAGCTGTTCACGAAATCGACTGCGGCACTGACGATGCGAGTGGTGTGCGGGCTGTGTCAACTGCTGGGCAACGAGTCCGGTTTCTACCGCCACATCAGGCCCGAGCTCCAGCTGGAGGCGCCCTGGGCGTATCACGCCGCCTTCGATCCGCGGTCTTTCCGCTCGTTGTTCGTGCTCGAGGATGTCGTGGCCACCAAGGGCGCCACCTTCGGCAATCCGCTCACCCGGGTGCTGGACAAGGCGATGGCCGAGGACATGGTGGGGCAGCTGGCGCTCTATCACGGTGCGTATTGGGACAGCCCGCGGTTGCGCAGTGATTTCGGCTGGTTGCTCACCGGTGCGCAGTGGCACACCACCATGAACAACATGATCAATACCGGCCGGATGTTCCGCAACGGGCTCGCGCGCGGCGCCGAGGTGATCCCGCCGGAACTGCGCGGCCGGCGCGAAGAGCTGTGGCCCGGCCTGTTCCGCTCCATGGCGCTACACGAGCGCACCCCGCAGACCCTGCTGCACGCCGATGTGCACGCGGGCAACTGGTACGTCACCGGCGACGGCCGGATGGGCCTCTACGACTGGCAGTGCACGCTGCGCGGGAACTGGGCGGCCGATTTCGCGTACGCGATCATGTCCGGGCTGACCGTGGAACAGCGCCGGGAATGGGAGCGTGACCTGCTGGAGTACTACCTCGACCGGTTGCGGGCCGCGGGCGGTGCGGCGCTCGCTTTCGACGCCGCGTGGCTGCAGTACCGGCAGCAGACCTTCCAGGGCGTTTTCGCCTGGGTCGGCACGCTGGGACAGGGCCGCATGCAGCCCGATATGCAGCCCCGCGATATCAGCCTCGCCAATTTCGAGCGGATTTTGCAGGCAGTGGCGGATCTGGAGTCGCTCGACAGTCTGGCCGAGTAGCCCGCGAACCGGACCGGCTCAGGCCCGGGGCCGGTCGCCGGTGGGCCGGCCGGGGAGGGGATGGGCCAGGAAACCATCGGCGAAGTACTGCATCGAACCGCACCGGTCACAGCGGTAGGCATGCTGATGGACGAGTTCCTGGCCCCATTCGGCCGGACGGTCGGTGAGGATCCCCGCGACTCCGGTGACGAAGCCGAGCGCACCGAGATAGGTCCGTTCCCGTGCGCACCAGGGACAGGTGAGGTCGATCGATTCGCGGATGCGGCGGACCTCATTGTCCTGCTGCCGGATCCGGTGCCGGGCCTGCTCGATATAGCGTTCGGCGTGGCCGAGTGTCAGCTGCTCGGGGGTGCTCCACCCGCCGTCGTAGCCACTGCCGACGGCGGTGCGCAGGTGGGCGAACTCGGCGGCCGAGCGGCGCACCTCCCGGGTGCCGCGCAGTCCGCCCGCCGCGCGATAGGAGATCTCCGCTCGCGGAATCCCTTCCGGTAGGCCGGAAGTGAGTCGAACACGTTTGGGATCGTCCGCATCCGGCTTGTACTCGATACCCCGGTCCGACACACCGACGAGAATACCGCCGCGGCGGCCGCGTCCGCTGGTCGTCCCGGCCGCACAACCGTGGTCCGTGCGGCCGGGTCTCGGTGAGAATTGTGTTTCCGCTGTTCAGGGCCCGGCTTTGTTCGATAGACTCATGTCGATTCATTGATGTGACGCGCGCGTCGCCGGCTCGGTCATCCGAGGCTGTCTCCGGGGTGCCACAGGTCGCCGCATCTCAATGACACGTATCGATTGGGTAGCGATTGTCATTTTCGTCTCGCTACCTCTATTGCTGAGTTTGGGTAGTTCTTTACTATATGTGGAGCCGGACTGTGGCATCTCGCATCACTGGGACACCACGGGAATGGTTGTGGCGGTGCCTCGGAAGGGTTCCTCCGAGCGCTGTTCACTGCGCTTCGATCAGCTGTCTTGCATGGGTTTTCAACAGTATTCTGGTAGTCGCGTCTGCTCGTTCGATGTGGTTCCGAGGGTGGGATCGCTGCGGTTCGGTCTTCGTAGTGGCGATGTGGCCGGACGCGAGGTCCAGTTCTTAAGCTTTGCTAAGGCTTTACCAATACCATGGCGACGGTTTGAAACTCGGCTCGTTGCCGTGCCGAGGACCTGCTTCACCGCGAGATGCCGGTTCGCGGTCTGTGCCCGACTGGACATGTTGATCGTCAACCGACCTCGGCTCCTGCCGAGTCGGCGAAGGAGACCAATGGCAACCAAAATCCCGAATGCCCATGCGTCACCGCCTGGACCGGGCTCGTCCGTAACCACGGCCGGGTCCGGATCCCGTTCACGTTCCCTGGACCCGGCCTCGATCCTGCGCCATGATGTCCCGGCTTCGATCGTGGTCTTCCTCGTCGCGTTACCGCTGTCCATCGGTATCGCCATCGCCTCCGGCGCCCCGGTGGCCGCCGGTCTCATCGCCGCCGTCGTCGGTGGTGTCGTGGGCGGGGCGCTCGGCGGCTCCGCTCTGCAGGTGAGCGGCCCCGCGGCCGGCCTCACCGTGATCGTCGCCGAATCCATTTATCAATTCGGCTGGCGGGTAACCTGTTTCATCGTCGCCGCGGCCGGTGTGTTGCAGATTCTGTTCGGTTTGAGCCGGGTCGCGCGGGCGGCGCTGGCGGTGGCACCGGTGGTGGTGCACGCCATGCTCGCGGGTATCGGCATCACCATCGCACTCCAGCAGGTTCATGTGCTGCTCGGTGGCGAATCCGGCAGTGCCGCCTGGGAGAACATCACCGGCCTGGCGGGCCGGTTCGCCTCCGCGAACGGCCCCGCGGTGCTGCTCGGCGTGGCCGTGATCGTCATCATGCTGGGCTGGAATCGCCTGCCCGAACGCGTCAAGGTGGTGCCCGGGGCACTGGTGGCCATCGTGGTGGCCACGGGGCTTTCCGTGGTGTTGTCGCTGGACGTGAAGCGGGTCTCGCTGGACGGTTCGTTGTTCGACGCGATCATGTTGCCCGAACTGCCGCACGGTGATTGGGCCGCCGTGATCATGATGATCTTCACCGTAGCGCTGATCACCAGTGTGCAGAGTCTGCTGTCGGCCGTCGCGATCGACAAGATGCACACCGGGCCGCGGACGGACCTGGATCGCGAGATGATCGGCCTGGGATCGGCGAACGTCCTGACCGGGTTGCTCGGTGGATTGCCCGTCGCGGGCGTTATCGTGCGCAGTTCCACCAACGTGGCCGCGGGCGCCCGCAGCCGGGCTTCGGCGATCCTGCACGGTGTGTGGGTGCTGGTGTTCTCGGTGGCCCTGGTGTCGCTGGTGGAGCAGATCCCGCTCGCCGCGTTGGCCGGCCTGTTGATCGTCATCGGGATGCAGCTGGTCAAACTGGCGCATATCCGGCTCGCGCACCGCACCGGCGATCTTCTCGTCTACCTCGCCACCCTGGTGTCGGTGATCTTCCTGAACCTGCTCGAGGGGGTTCTGATCGGTTTGGCGCTGGCCTTCGCGCTGCTGGTCTGGCGGATCGTGCGGGTCGCGGTGACGGCGGAACAGATCGGCGGCACCGATCGCTGGCTCGTGCGGATCGACGGCTCCTGTACGTTCCTTTCCCTGCCGAAACTGGCCACCACCTTCGCCGAGGTCCCGCCGGGGGTCGCGGTGACGGTGGAACTCACCGTGGACTTCCTCGATCACGCCGCCCACGACGCCATCACCGATTGGGCGCGGCAGCACGAGAACAACGGTGGCACTGTCGATTTCGTGGAAATCGGTTCCTCTCGGATGGCGAACGCGCAGGAGGCTCCGCCGTCGCGGAGTATGGGCCGGGTCGCGCTCGCCGATGTCCTCGGGCCGTGGCGGTTGCATCGCAACGGTTCGTCGAAGGGATTGCAGGACAGTGGTGATCCGCTGGCCAGCGGTATCGCCGCCTACCATCGCAGCCGTGCGCATCTGGTGCGGTCTCATCTGGACGAGCTGCGTGACGGCCAGGATCCGGATTCCTTCTTCCTGACCTGCTCGGATTCACGGATCGTGCCGAATGTGATCACACACAGCGGGCCGGGTGATCTGTTCACGGTGCGCAATGTGGGCAATCTGGTGCCCGAGCACGACGCCTCGGTGGAGGCGGCGCTGGTCTTCGCGCTCGAGAAACTCAGTGTGCGCACGGTGGTGGTTTGCGGCCATTCGTGCTGCGGGGCCATGGGCGCCCTGTACTCGGGTGAGTCGGCCGGTCCGGGTATCGACCGGTGGCTCGAGTACGGTCGGCCGAGCCTGGAGCGTTACCGGGCCGGGCACGTGGTGGGCGCCGCGGCGGAGGCGGCCGGTTTCGGTCCGGTCGAGCAGTTGAGCATGGTGAATATCGCGGTGCAGCTGGAGAATCTGCGGCGGCATCCGTCGGTCCGCCGCGCGATCGAGGAACGTGGGCTCACCGTCTCCGGTCTGTTCTTCGATATCGCCAGTGCCCGGCTGATCGAGGTGAGTGTGGACGGGATCGCTTCCATCGAGGACTCGGACGGGCTGCTGGCGCAATTGCAGTGTGAAACGGCGTCGATGGGAGCGGTATGAGCATGGATGCGGCCATCCGTTCCGGCGCTACCGATCGAGTCGGGACCCCCTGCGAGACAACCGCTTTCGGCTGTGATTTCGGTCATAATGGGATAGGGCCGACATGGTCGCGCGCGTTATCGCCACCGGTGGGGGGTGCTTTCTCAGGCTTTGATAAGTCATTACCCTTACTATGGCAACGGTTTACAACTCGGCCCGTTGGTGTGCCGAGTACCCACTTCACCGCGAGTTGCCGGTTCGCGGTCTGTGTCCGAGCGGACACCTTGATCGTCAACCGACCTGGCCCGTGCCGAGTCGGCGAAGGAGAACGATGGGCACCCAGAGCACGAATTCCCCGGAATCAGTTACTGGTTCGGGCCCGGACGGGCGCGAGCCCGCCGGGTCCGGGCGCAAACCCACCCCGACCTGGCTGACCTCGATCCTGCGCCATGATGTCCCGGCCTCGATCGTGGTCTTCCTCGTCGCGCTACCGCTGTCCATCGGTATCGCGATCGCCTCCGGCGCCCCGGTGGCCGCCGGTCTCATCGCCGCGGTGATCGGTGGTGTGGTTGCCGGTGCCCTCGGCGGCTCGGCCCTCCAGGTGAGCGGCCCGGCCGCGGGTCTCACCGTGATCGTCGCCGAATCGATCAACCAATTCGGTTGGCGCGTAACCTGTTTCATTGTCGCTGCGGCCGGTGTGTTGCAGATCCTGTTCGGTCTGAGCCGCATCGCCCGGGCGGCGCTGGCCGTGGCGCCGGTGGTGGTGCACGCCATGCTCGCCGGAATCGGCATCACCATCGCACTGCAACAGTTGCACGTACTGCTCGGTGGCGAATCCAACAGCACCGCGTGGACCAACATCACCGACCTGCCCGCGCAGCTGGCCGCGCTGCACGGGCCGGCCGTTTTCCTCGGCGCGGTCGTCATCGCCATCATGCTCGGCTGGAAGTACCTCCCCGAACGGGTCAGGGTCGTCCCGGGCGCCCTGGCCGCAATCGTGGTGGCCACGGTGCTGTCGCTGCTGTTCTCGCTCGACGTCAAGCGGGTCACCATCGACGGTTCGCTCTTCGATGCGATCGGGCTGCCCGAATTGCCCCGCAGCGACTGGGCCGGGGTCGTGGTGATGATCCTGACCTTCGCGCTCATCGCCAGTGTGGAGAGTCTGTTGTCGGCCGTCGCGATCGACAAGATGCACACCGGGCCGCGGGCCGACTTCGACCGCGAAATGCTCGGTCAGGGTTCGGCCAACGTACTGTCCGGCCTGCTCGGCGGCTTGCCCGTCACCGGCGTCATCGTGCGCAGCTCCACCAACGTCGCGGCCGGGGCCCGCAGCCGGGCCTCGGCCGTACTGCACGGTGTCTGGCTCCTGATCTTCTCGGTGGCCCTGGCATCACTGGTGGAGCAGATCCCGCTTGCCGCGCTGGCCGGCCTGCTCATCGTCATCGGCGTACAGCTGGTCAAACTGGCGCATATCCGGCTCGCCCACCGCACCGGCGATCTGCTCGTCTACGCGGTGACCCTGGCCGCGGTGGTCTTCCTGAACCTGCTGGAAGGCGTGCTGATCGGCTTGGCGCTGGCCTTCGCGCTCCTGCTCTGGCGGGTCGTCCGGGTCACCATCACCGCCGAACCGCTCGGCGGCACCGATCGCTGGCTGATCCAGGTCGACGGCTCGTGCACGTTCCTGTCGCTGCCGAAACTGTCGTCCACCTTCGCGAAGGTCCCGCAGGGTATCCCGGTGACCGTGGAGATGACCGTCGACTTCCTCGACCACGCCGCCTACGACGCGATCACCGATTGGGCGCGGCAGCACGAGAGCAACGGTGGCACTGTCGATTTCGTGGAAATCGGTGCCGCGCGGATGGCGAACGTGGAAGCAGCACCACCCTCGCGCAGTATGAGCCGGGTCGCCCTCGACGGTGTCCTCGGGCCCTGGCAGGTGGATCGCAACGGTTCGTCGAATGGATCGGGAGACAGTGGTGATCCGCTGGTCAGCGGTATCGCGGCCTACCATCGCAGCCACGCGCATCTGATGCGGCCGCATCTGGACGAGCTGCGTGACGGCCAGGATCCGGATTCCTTCTTCCTGACCTGCTCGGATTCGCGGATCGTGCCCAATGTGATCACCAACAGCGGGCCGGGTGATCTGTTCACGGTGCGCAATGTGGGCAATCTGGTGCCCGAGCACGGTGACGCGTCGGTGGAGGCGGCGCTGGTCTTCGCGGTGGAGAAGTTGAATGTCCGATCCGTGGTGGTCTGCGGTCACTCCTCCTGTGGGGCCATGGGCGCGCTGCACTCCGGCGAACCCGCGGGTCCGGGCATCGACCGCTGGCTCGAATACGGCCGGCCGAGCCTGGAGCGCTACCGGGCCGGGCATGCGGTCGGCCGCGCCGCCGAAGCCGCCGGTTTCGGTCCGGTGGAGCAGTTGAGCATGGTCAATATCGCGGTGCAGCTGGAGAACCTGCAGCGGCATCCGTCGGTCCGCCGGGCCGCCGACGAACGCGGGCTCACCGTCTCCGGTCTGTTCTTCGATATCGCCAGCGCACGGGTCATCGAAGTCCGCCTCGACGACATCGCCCCCATCGAGGACAACAACGAGTTATTGGCGCAGTTGCAGCGGGAACCGGCGCAGTCCGCCCGGTGACGCGCCGGAACGTGACCCGTCCGGGTCTCCCGGGCGGGTCACGTCCGCGCTCTCGTCCCGCGGCGCCTCGTAGGCTGGTACCCGTGGAAAGTCGTTCCGATTCCGTCGCGGATCGTCCCGCGGCCGAGGCCGGTATACCCGGAGAGGGCACCGAGCCGGAGGCCGGGCACCGGTCCGGTCCCGCGTTCTGGCGCGCCTACCGGGATCGGATCGCCCGGCGCCCTACGCTCGAGATCGTCTACCGCGTCGGGGTCGCGGTCGTCGGCACCGCGGTGCTCGTCGTCGGGGTGATCACCATCCCGTTCCCCGGTCCGGGCTGGGCACTGGTGTTCGCCGGTATCGGCATCCTGGCCACCGAGTTCGCGGTGGCGCGGCGAGCGCTGGTGTGGTTGCGGGACAAGTACCGGCGCGGGATGGCCTGGTACATCTCCCGCGGGCCGATCATGCAGGTGATCGCCTTCCTGGCGACGTGTGCGCTGGTCGTGGCGACCCTGTGGGTACTCGGGACGTTCGGATTGGTCGGTGACTGGATCGGAGTCGATTGGCAGTGGTTGCGCAGCCCCCTGATGTCGTGATCTCGGTGCGCGGCCGGATGCTCACCGACGAATCGTGGCTGGCGGCTCGACTGGCGGATCTCGGCGCGTCCTGGCGTACCGATTCGATGCGGGTGAGCGCGACGCTGTGGTGGTGTATGACGGCCTCGGCGCTGGTCGAACAGGTGGTGCGGGCGCTGGCCCAGGGGCGTCCGATTCCGGCACCCACCCTGGACCGGCTCACGCTGACCCTGCGCGCCGACGGGACCGTCGAACGGGTAGGGATCGACGAACCCGGGTGGCACGCGGCAGGCGCGGACTCCGGGATCGAGGCCACCGAGGCCGATATCGCGGTGGCCCTGCGGGAGACCCTCACCACGGTGATCGACCGCCTCACCGCGGTGTCGGGTGTCCGGGAACCGGCGCTGTGGGCGGTGGTCACCGATGTGGTGGGGAGCTGGGCCGTCGACGCCGGGCAACCCCCGATCGGCCGGCGGCTGGCGGAGGCGATCGGCACGGCACTGCCCGAACCCCGTTTCGTCGAGGTCGCCGGGCGCACCTTCGTCCGGCGTGCCTCCTGCTGCCTCGTGTACGAGGCGCCGGGCTGCGAGAAATGCGTCAGCTGCCCCAAACGCCGCCCGGACGAGCGTGAAGCGCTGCTCGCGGACTACGCGCGGCGGGGGTGAGGAGCCGGTTCCGTTACCGGCCGGGCATTCGCGCGGGCACGGCGAGCGACCTCGCCCGGTCCATCGACACGCGTTCCCGGCTGTGCCGATAGCATGGTCGCGGCCGGGCTGTGCCCGGTCACCGACAGACGGATCGAGCCGTCATCGAGCCGGAACGAGCCGGAGTGATGCGGGCGATCCGTTGCCCGAGCGAGCCGAACCGCAACCGGCCACAGATACCGAGGAGAGCGCCACCGTGACCACCACAGCCCCCCGCAGCCCAGCCACCCTCGTCCGGGTGCCTGCCGGGACGACGGCGGGTGCCGCGGTGCGTGAGGCGGGCCTGCCGGCCAAGGGCCCCGATACCGTGGTCGTCGTCCGCGACGCCGCGGGACAGTTGCGCGACCTCTCCTGGGCTCCGGAACTCGATACCGAGGTCACCCCGGTCGCCGCGAACACCGAGGACGGCCGCAGCGTGATCCGCCATTCGGCCGCCCATGTGCTGGCCCAAGCGGTGCAGCAGGAGTTCCCCGAGGCCGTGCTGGGTATCGGCCCGCCGATCAAGGACGGCTTCTACTACGACTTCCGGGTCGAGCGCCCGTTCACCCCCGAGGATCTGGCCAAGCTGGAGTCCCGGATGAAGAAGATCGTCAAGGGCGCGCAGCGGTTCTCCCGCCGCGTGGTCGAGGTGGACCAGGCGCGGATCGAACTCGCGAAGGAACCGTTCAAACTCGAACTGATCGGCGACAAATCCGGGATCGACGACCCGGAGATCATGGAGGTCGGCGGTAACGAGCTGACCATCTACGACAATCTCGACCCGCGGACCGGCGAGCGGGTGTGGGGCGATCTGTGCCGGGGCCCGCACATCCCCACCACCAAGTTCATCCCGGCCTTCAAGCTGACCCGCAGTTCGGCCGCGTACTGGCGCGGTGACCAGAACCGGGAAGGCCTGCAGCGCATCTACGGCACCGCCTGGGAATCGACCGAGGCGCAGGAGGAGTACCTGCACCTGCTCGCCGAGGCCGAGAAGCGCGACCATCGCAAACTGGGCCTGGAACTCGACCTGTTCTCCTTCCCGGACGAACTGGGCTCGGGTCTGCCGGTGTTCCATCCCAAGGGCGGCATCATCCGCAAGGAGATGGAGGACTATTCGCGTCAGCAGCATGTGGCGGCGGGCTACGAGTTCGTCAACACCCCGCACATCACCAAGGCGCATCTGTTCGAGACCTCCAAGCACCTCGAGTGGTATGCCGACGGGATGTACCCGCCCATGCACCTGGACGCCGAACTCAACGAGGACGGCACCGTGCGCAAGCCGGGGCAGGACTACTACCTCAAGCCGATGAATTGCCCGATGCACAACCTGATCTACCGGTCCCGCGGCCGGTCGTATCGGGAACTGCCGCTGCGGCTGTTCGAATTCGGTTCGGTGTACCGGTACGAGAAGTCCGGGGTGGTGCACGGCCTGACCCGGGCCCGTGGTTTCACCCAGGACGACGCGCATCTCTACTGCACCCAGGAGCAGGTCGTCGAGGAACTGACCGGCACCCTGCGGTTCGTGCTCGACTTGCTGAAGGCCTACGGTCTGGACGATTTCTATCTGGAACTGTCCACCAAGGACCCGGACAAGTACGTCGGCTCCGACGAACTGTGGGACGAGGCCACCGAGACCCTGCGCCAGGTGGGGGAGGCGTCCGGTCTGGAACTCGTGCCCGATCCCGGCGGCGCCGCCTTCTACGGCCCGAAGATCTCGGTGCAGACCCGCGACGCGCTCGGCCGCAACTGGCAGATGTCGACCATCCAGCTGGATTTCTTCGAACCGGACCTGTTCGAACTCGAGTACACCGCCTCCGACGGCACCAAGAAGCGGCCGGTGATGATCCATCGGGCCCTGTTCGGCTCGATAGAACGCTTCTTCGGCGTCCTCACCGAGCACTACGCGGGTGCGTTCCCGGCCTGGCTGGCGCCGGTGCAGGTGGTCGGCATTCCGGTCGCCGATACCTTCGTCCCGCACCTGGACGCGGTGGTGGAGCGGCTGCGCGCGGCCGGGGTCCGGGCCGAGGTCGATCGCGGTGACGACCGGATGCAGAAGAAGATCTTCAACCACACCGCGCAGAAAGTGCCGTTCATGCTGCTGGCCGGCGCGCGGGATGTGGAGGCCGGCGCGGTGAGCTTCCGGTTCCGGGATGGCACCCAGGTCAACGGGGTACCGGTGGACGATGCGGTGCGAGTGGTCGCGGAGTGGATCCGCCGCCGCGACAATTCCTCGCCCACCGCGGACACGGTTCGCGCCCTGGTGGACAGCGAAGGCGGTGCGCCCGAGTGACACCGGGTCCGTCCGGGCGGGGAAAGGGTATGGAGCATGAGTGAGCGCACGGTGCCGGACGAGCTGACCGAGGAGTCGGGCGCGACCCCGGAGCGGTCCGGCGAGATCGTGGATCGCGGCGCGGGCGAACCGGACCGGTTGCAGCGGCTGTGGACGCCGTATCGGATGTCCTATATCGCGGAGGCCGCCACCACGGCGCCCAAGGGCGCGACCGGGCATCCGTTCACCGATATCCCCACCATGTCCGATGAGGACGGTCTGGTCATCGCCCGCGGCGAGCAGGTGTACGCGGTGCTGAACCTGTATCCCTACAACCCGGGGCACATGATGGTGGTGCCCTATCGCCGGGTCGCGAACCTGGAGGATCTCACCGCCGCCGAATCCGCCGAGCTGATGGAGTTCACGCAGCGGGCCATCCGGACGATGAAGAAGGTGTCCCGCCCGCACGGCTTCAATGTGGGACTCAACCTGGGCGGTGTCGCGGGGGGCTCACTCGCCGACCATCTGCACCAGCACATCGTTCCGCGCTGGGGTGGTGACGCGAACTTCATCACCGTGATCGGGGGCGCGAAGGTGATGCCGCAGCTGCTGCGCGAGACCCGGGCGCTACTCGCGTCGGCCTGGGAGGAGGCGTAGATGAGCGACGCCGTACTACGGGCGCGCGCCGGAGCCGGATGGGTGCGGGCGACCCACCGGGCAGAGCAGGAGGGGTAGGTGCTGAGCATCTTCGGCCGGGCGACCTTCGCCAAGGCCACCGCGCCGCTGGGTAGGGCCCTGGTCGGCACCGGCCTCACCCCCGACGCGGTAACCCTCATCGGCACCGCCGCCTCGATCGCCGCCGCGGTCACGCTGTTCCCCACCGGGCATCTGTTCTGGGGAACCATGCTCATCTGGTTGTTCGTCATGTTCGACATGCTCGACGGCGCGATGGCCCGGGCCCGGGGCGGTGGGACCCGCTACGGGGCGGTGCTCGACGCGACCTGCGACCGCGTCGCCGACGGCGCCATCTTCGGTTCGCTGGCCTGGTGGGCGGTCTACCACGAACAGAGCAGGCCGCTGTTCGTGGCCACTCTGGTGGTCCTGGTGACGTCGCAGGTCATCTCCTACGCCAAAGCCCGGGCCGAGGCCAGCGGGCTGTCCGCCGACGGGGGCCTGATCGAACGCCCGGACCGGCTGGTGATCGTGCTGGTGGGCGCCGGGCTTACCGGGATCGGCGGGTACTGGGGTATCGAATGGCTCACCTGGGCCGTGCACGTGGCGATGTGGGTCCTGGCCGTACTCAGCATCGTGACGGTGGGCCAGCGGGTGCTGGCGGTGCGCAACTCGCCCGGGGCCCGCGAGATCCTGGGTAGCACGAACAAGGGAACGGAGCGGCCGTCGTGAGCGGGTGGCGGGCGAACGCGAGCGATCGCGGATACGCCGCGGGCTGGCGGCTGGTGCGCGCCCTCCCGGATCGGGCGGCGCGCACACTGTTCGACCGGGGTGCGGATTTCGTGTCCCGCAAGGGCGGGCCGGTCCAATTGCGGCGCAATCTGGCCCGGGTGGTCGGGATGCCCGCGGAAGCCGTATCCGACGAACTCGTCCGGGAGAGTATGCGTTCCTACGCCCGCTACTGGCGGGAGGCGTTCCGGCTGCCGACGATGGATCACGCCGAACTGGTGAGGTCGGGCCGGATCACGGTGATCGGCCGCGAACACCTGGACGCCGCGCTGGCCCGCGGTCGCGGAGTGGTGTTCGTCCTGCCGCATTCGGGTAACTGGGATATGGCCGGTACGTGGCTGGTCCAGAACTACGGGACGTTCACCACCGTCGCGGAACGGCTGGAACCGGAATCGCTGTTCGAACGGTTCGTCGCCTACCGGGAGAGTCTCGGCTTCGAGGTGTTCCCGCTGACCGGCGGCGAGCAGCCGCCGTTCACCGCGCTGGTGCAGCGGTTGCGTGACAACAAGATCGTCTGCCTGATGGGGGAGCGTGACCTCACCGGTCGCGGTGTCCCGGTCACCTTCTTCGGCGAACGGACCTGGATGCCCGCCGGAGCGGCCGCGCTCGCCGTGGAAACCGGTGCCGCGCTCATGCCGGTACACGTCTCGTTCACCGTGGACGACCGCGGCCGTGAGGGCTGGCTGGTCCGTACCCGGGAACCCCTGGATGTGACGGACGGTGTCGCGGCCGCGACGCAGGCGCTGGCGGATTGTTTCGCCGCCGGTATCGCCGAGCACCCGGCCGACTGGCATATGTTGCAGCCGCTGTGGGAAACGGATCTGTCCGAGGCCCGGCTGGACCGTATCCACGCCGAACAGGCCCGGCGCGAGACGTATTCGATCGAGGCCGGTGGAGACCGCGCCCTATGAGAATCGGCATGGTCTGTCCCTACTCGTTCGACGTACCGGGCGGCGTGCAGGCGCATGTGGTGGAGCTCGCGCAGGTCTTCCTGGAACGCGGCCACAAAGTGAGCGTGCTGGCGCCCGCCGCCGAGACGACCGAGCTCCCCGATTTCGTCGTCTCGGCCGGGCGCGCGGTGGCGATCCCGTACAACGGCTCGGTGGCCCGGCTCTCCTTCGGGCCGACCGCCTACACCCGGATCCGTCGGTGGATCGAGAGCAACGAATTCGATGTCCTGCACATCCACGAACCCAACGCGCCCAGTCTGTCCATGCTGGCTCTGAAGATCGCCGAGGGCCCGATCGTGGCCACCTTCCACACCTCCACGACGAAGTCCCTGATACTGGCGACATTCCAGGGTGTGCTGCGGCCCTATCACGAGAAGATCAGCGGCCGGATCGCGGTATCGGAACTGGCCCGCCGCTGGCAGGTGGAGGCGCTCGGTTCCGACGCGGTGGAGATCCCGAACGGGGTCGATGTGCAGGCGTTCGCCCGCGCCCCGCGACTACCCGGCTATCCGCGACCGGGCGGCACCGTACTGTTCCTCGGACGCTACGACGAGCCGCGTAAGGGGATGCAGGTCCTGCTGGGGGCGCTGCCGGCCCTCGTCGCGCGGCATCCCGAGGTGGAGGTCCTGATCGTCGGTCGCGGTGACGAGGAACGTCTGCGCCGGGAGGCCGGTCCGCTCGCCCGGCACCTGCGCTTCCTCGGCCAGGTCTCGGACGCGGAGAAGGCCTCGGCCATGCGCAGCGCCGATGTCTACGTGGCACCGAATCTGGGTGGGGAGAGTTTCGGGATCATTCTCATCGAGGCCATGGCCGCCGGGACCGCCGTGGTGGCCAGCGAACTGGACGCTTTCCGCCGGGTACTGCGCGACGGCGCCGCCGGGTTGCTGGTGCCGATCGGTGACGCAACGGCTCTGGCGGACGCCCTGGACACGGTGCTCACCGACGAGGCCCGGCGCGGCGATCTGGTGCGTACGGCGACACAGGTGGTCGGCACCTACGACTGGCCGGTGGTGGCCGAACAGATCCTGCGGGTCTATGAAACCGTGGTGGTCGGCGATCTGCGAGTGCGGGTGGCCGGATGATCACCTTCTCCGCGACCACGGTTCTCGTTCTCGCGTTCGTCGCCGCTCTCGTGGTCGCACTAGGGGTGTGGGCTTATTCCACCGCCAACCGGCTCGACCGCCTGCATGTGCGCACCGATCTGGCCTGGCACGCGCTGGAGGCGGCGCTGGCCCGCCGGGCCGTGGTGGCCCGGGCGGTGGCGACGTCGCTGTCCGGTGCGCACGCCGGCCCGGACCCCGATACGGCCGAGTCCGCCCGGCGACTCACCGCACTGGCCGACCGTGCCGAGCGCACCGGCCGCGAAGACCGGGAAACCGTGGAGAACCAGCTGGCGGCCGCCCTGTCGGCCGTCGATATCGCCCGGCTGCCGACCCAGCAGGTCGCCGAACTGGCCGATGCCGAAGCACGGGTGCTCATCGCCCGCCGGTTCCACAACGACGCCGTGCGTGACACCCTGGCGCTGCGGACCCGCCGCCCGGTGCGCTGGCTGCACCTCGGCGGCACCGCCCCCATGCCGACCTATTTCGAGATCGCCGAACGAGCCACTCCCGCGGCCTCCACCGGACTGGAGGTCGACACCACGCGGGTCTCGGCGCGGGTGGCACTGCTCGACGAACAGGACCGGATCCTGCTCATGCGCGGCCACGATCCGCTGGCCCCGGAGGTGTCGTTCTGGTTCACCGTCGGCGGCGGGGTGGAACCGGGGGAGAGTCTGCGTGACGCCGCAGTGCGCGAGGTGTACGAGGAAACCGGGTTCACCGCCGATCCGGCCGCCCTGCGCGGCCCGATCTGGCGGCGGGTGGCGGTCTTCCCCTTCAACGGCGATCTGATCCGGTCCGAGGAACTGTTCTTCGCGCTGCGGGTACCCCGATTCGAACCCGCCGCGGCCGATCTGACCTACGTCGAGCAACGCTCCATCACCGGTAACCGGTGGTGCGGTCCGGACGAGATCCGGGCCCAGGTCGCCGCAGGTGAGATGGTGTATCCGTACCAGTTGGACGAACTGCTCGCGGAAGCCGCGGCCGCGGCCGACGGCGCCGGCGATCCGGAGGTCCGCTCCATCCGGTGAATGTGACCGGGCTCACTGGCGTGGTAGGGTCGCAGACGGTTTGACACGCCGAGGATGTGTCGATTCGGTGTGTGGAGGTGAGTACGTGTCCTACATCCTGTTCGATTACCTGTTGCCGATTCTGGGTCCCGGCGCCGCCGAGTACTGGGCGAAGTTGCTGGTGGTCGATCCGATCTGAATCGGTTCGCAGCGCCCCGCCGGGCCGGTGTCGCACCGGTCCGGCGGCGCCGTTTTCCGGTCCAGTAGCCGGCGGTAGCCGGTAAATCGCAGGTGGTTGCCAGGCCAGTGTGCGTCAACTGGCTATGAAGCCGGTTTGTCGCCCCACCTAGAATCGTGGTGTTCATCGACGATCCCCACCTGGCAACAGACACAGGAGCTGCCGTGACCACGCCCGAGACCACCCAGACCCCCGACGCGACCCGCGAGGCCGGTACCGCCCGCGTGAAGCGCGGTATGGCCGAGATGCTCAAGGGCGGGGTGATCATGGACGTCGTCACCCCGGAGCAGGCCAAGATCGCCGAGGATGCCGGTGCCGTCGCGGTGATGGCGCTCGAACGGGTACCGGCCGATATCCGCGCCCAGGGCGGGGTGTCCCGGATGAGCGATCCGGACATGATCGACGGGATCATCGAGGCGGTTTCCATCCCGGTGATGGCCAAGGCCCGGATCGGGCATTTCGTGGAGGCGCAGGTGCTGCAGAGCCTCGGTGTCGATTACATCGACGAATCCGAGGTCCTCACCCCCGCCGACTACGCCAACCACATCGACAAGTGGAATTTCACGGTGCCGTTCGTCTGCGGCGCCACCAATCTCGGTGAGGCGCTGCGCCGGATCACCGAGGGCGCGGCCATGATCCGCTCCAAGGGCGAGGCGGGCACCGGCGATGTCTCCAACGCCACCACGCATATGCGCAAGATCCGGCAGGAGATCACCCGGCTGGCCTCCCTGCCCACCGATGAACTGTTCGTCGCCGCCAAGGAACTCCAGGCGCCCTACGAACTGGTGAAGGAGATCGCCGAAACCGGGAAACTGCCCGTCGTGCTGTTCACCGCCGGCGGTATCGCCACCCCGGCCGACGCGGCCATGATGATGCAGCTCGGCGCCGAGGGCGTGTTCGTCGGTTCGGGCATCTTCAAGTCCGGCAACCCGGCACAGCGCGCGAGCGCGATCGTCAAGGCGACCACGTTCTACGACGACCCCGATGTGCTCGCCAAGGTCTCGCGCGGACTGGGTGAGGCCATGGTCGGTATCAATGTCGACGAGATCCCGCAGCCGCACCGGCTGGCCGAACGCGGTTGGTGATCGGCGCGCAGAACTCCGGCCGCACCGCGCCGCCCCCGTGCCGGTCGTGCGCCGGCAGCCTCCATCCGGTGCCGCGGTGCGACACCGGATCGCGGTGGGCTCGGTAACGCGGCGCGGATGGAACTGCGGCAGCTGCGGTACTTCGTCGTACTCGCCGAGGAACTGCATTTCGGTCGCGCCGCCGACCGTTTGTTCATCACCACGCCCACCCTGAGCCAGCAGCTGAAGGTACTGGAACGGGAACTCGGTACCCCCCTGGTGCTGCGCGGCCGCCGGACCGAATTGACTCCGGCGGGAGCCGCACTGCTGGTATCGGGTCGTGCGGTGTTGCGCGCCGCCGACGAGGCGGTCCGGTCGGCCCGGCGAGCGGGCGGCGTCGACGATCCGCGTTTGCGTCTCGGGCTGGTCAACGGCGCACCGCCCTGGTTACCCACCCGGATCGGCGAACTGGCCCGGGCCGCGGTTCCGGGCGCTCGGACGGTGCTGACCAGCGGTACCACTACCGAGCAGGCCGAGTTGCTGGCCGCGGGCGCGGTGGATCTGGCTCTGCTACGGGCACCGGTCCAGTTGCCTGCCGCCTTCGCCCAACGCCCCGTGGCGGCCGAGGAACTCGGGGTTCTCATGTCGGCCGGTCATCCGCTCGCCGACGCCTCGGCCCTGACTCCGGACGATCTGGATGGGCACGAGCTCATCCTCTTTTCCCGCGACGTGGCTCCCGGACTGCATGACCGGCTGCTCGGTGAGCTCCGCGCGCGAGGCGTCCGGATGCGGCTCAGCGACAGTGTGCTCGGTCATGCCCAGATGGTTTCGGTGCTGCCGTCTCGTGATGATGTGGTGGGTCTGGGGTCGCCGCGGGCACGGCGCCCGGGCTTGGTCTGGCGTGCCTTTCCGGGTGATCCGCTGATCGTCACCTACGTCGCGGCCTGGCCGCGCGACAGTCGCCATCCGGTGCTGCGGGGCGTGCTCGCGACGCTGCCCGCCGGTGCGCTCACCGGACCCGCCGAACTCTGAACCGCGCTCCGCGGGCGGAGCACACAGGCGCTTTCACCTGCGGTGTTCGCCGGAACCGAACGGTGGTGTGTGATCACCACATGGACCGGGGATCTCGCCGGTGGTCGACTGGCGCCATGACAGCAGATACCACGGCGGCCGAACGGGTCGTCATCATCGGTGGCAGCTCCGGAATGGGTCTGGCGCTGGCCCGGGAACTCGTCGGCACGGGTGCCGAGGTGGTGATCGCCGGCCGGTCCGCCGCCCGGCTCGCGACGGCGTCGGCCACGCTGCCCACAGGGCCCGGTACGGTGCACACCCGGCAGGTCGACATCACCCGGGAATCCGAGGTCGAGACGCTGTTCGCCGACCTCGGCCGGATCGACCACGCGATCGTCACCGCCGCCGATGTGCGGGGTATGTATGCGCCCATCCGGTCCTTCGAACCCGCGGCGACCCGGGCCCTCGTCGAGACGAAACTCTTCGGACCCGCGCTGGTCGCCAAGTACGCCGATTTCGGTCCCGGAGGTTCGCTCGTGCTGACCTCGGGTATCGCCGCCTATCGGCCGGGCCCGGGTTCGGCGCTGGTCGCCGCCGTGAACGGCGGCGTGGCCTCGCTGGCCTACGCGCTGGCCCTCGAACTCGCGCCGACCCGCGTCAATGTGATCTCGCCGGGTTGGGTGGACACCCCGATCTGGGAGTCGATCGGTGGTGGTGACCCGGTGCAGCGACAGCGCGACATGGCGGCGCGGCTACCGGTGGGCCGGATAGGGCGGCCCGGCGATATCGCGGCCGCGATACTCGCGCTCATGCGCAATCCGTTCGTCACCGGCACCGTGCTGCACGCGGACGGCGGCCACCGCTTGGTCTGACGTTTCGGTACCCGCGGCGGCGAGGGTCCCGATCCGCGCCGGCGAGTGGCGCGGATCGGCGCTCTGGCCGCAGAGAGATTCCCGCCGGGTAGGAGGTCGCGTGCGTTGGGATGTCTCCACAGAGGAAGTCGAGATCGGCTCGGCCCTCCCCGGTCCCCGGTGTGGACTGGCGGATCGGCCGTTTGTCGCGCGGTCAGCCGGTGCCTGTCCGCAGCGCCGGCCGGTCGGGATGGTCCCAGCGCACGAAGTATTCCGCTGTCCCGCCGTGTGCACGATCGTGGGCCAGCAGTGCCGGTACGGTCCAGGCCTGGTCGTCCGGGGTGCCGCGGGTGAGCGCGGCCGCGCTGAGGTCGAGGTGGACGGTGCGGTCGAAGGGCAGGTCGCGCCCCAGCAGCATGGGGCCCGCCACGAACAGCACGGTCCCGGGCAGCGCGGTGCGCCGGCGGGCCCGCGCGGAGCGATCGGCGGCCTCGTCCCACAGCGCGGGCAGCCAGGTGCCGGTGTGGTGCACCGCATCGAGTACTTCGCGCCGCAGCGCCGAATAGTCGAACCAGCTCGTGCGATACGAGGTGTCGTCGCGGCCGAATTCCATCCGCAGCGAGGCGGGCCGGACATAATCGTGCAGGGACACCGTTTCGGCGGGCCGTCCGTCCGCGCGCACCCGCTCGGCGGCGCGGTCCGCGAACCCGAGCGGGCGCGCCGCGTCGGCGCCGTCGACACCGACCACCCGGTACCCGTCCAGCATCCGCAGGTCCCGGGTCAGTAGTTCGGCGAGAGCGTCGGGGGTGGTCGGAGTGAAACGCGGCACCGGACCATCACAGCAGGTCCGGCCGGGCGGTCGGTGACGGGGATTACCCGTGACCGGATCGTGGAAAAACGGGGGCTCGGGATAATCTCGGCGGATGGCGACTATCGAAGAGGCACTGGAGATCGAACGCCTCGAGCGGGACATCTTCCGCGGCGCGTCCACCAAGACCCAGCTGCCGCGTACGTTCGGCGGCCAGGTGGCGGGCCAGGCGCTGGTGTCGGCGGTCCGCACGGTGGAGCCGCGGTTCCAGGTGCATTCCCTGCACGGCTACTTCCTCCGGCCCGGTAACCCCGAGGCGCCCACCGTCTACATGGTGGACCGGATCCGCGACGGTCGCTCCTTCTGCACCCGCCGGGTCACCGGTGTGCAGGACGGTGACGCGATATTCACCATGTCGGCGTCCTTCCACATCGGGGACGAGGGCCCGTCGCATCAGGACGAGATGGCCGATGTGGCCCCGCCGGACCATCTTCCCGATGCCAAGACCAGCATGGATCCGGAGCGGCTGTGGGCCATGCGGGAATGGGAGCACTGGGATATCCGCCCGGTGCCGCAGGATCAGGTGACCCGGCGGCCCGGTGTGGTCTCCCCGCAGCAGGTGTGGTTCCGCTACCGGCATCCGCTGCCCGACGATCCGCTGTTCCATGTGTGCACGCTCGCCTATATGAGCGATATGACGCTGCTCGGCTCCTCCAAGGTCACCCATCCCGACGAGCCCACCCAGAACGCCTCGCTCGACCACGCGATGTGGTTCCTGCGCCCGTTCCGCACCGACGACTGGCTGCTCTACGACCAGTCGTCGCCGTCGGCCGGGTTCGGCCGGGCCCTGACCGGCGGGAAGATCTTCGATCGTGGCGGCCGGCTGGTGGCCGCGGTGGTGCAGGAGGGGCTGATCCGGACCCTGCGTTCCTAGCCGGGATGGTCCGCGGCCCCCGGGTGTCCGTCCGGGACCGGCGTGACCCCGCGCACACCGGCTCGGCTCGTAAGCTCGCACACGTGAACGAGTCTGCGGTGTCCCCGGAAGTGGCGGCCGCACCGGATGCCGGTGCCGCGCCCGACCAGCCCACCATCGGCGTGCTGGCTCTCCAGGGCGATGTCCGGGAACATATCGCGGTGCTCGCCGAATGCGGTGCCCGCCCGGTCCTGGTCCGCCGCCCGGACGAGCTGGCCGCCGTCGACGCGCTGGTCCTGCCCGGCGGGGAGTCCACGGCGATCAGCAAACTGCTCGAGATCTTCGAACTGCTCGAACCGTTGCGCGCCCGGCTGCGCGCCGGGATGCCGGCGTTCGGGTCCTGCGCCGGGATGATCCTGCTGGCGAGCGAGGTGCTCGACACCCGCGCCGATGCGAAACATCTCGACGGAATCGATATGACGGTGCGCCGCAACGCTTTCGGGCGTCAGGTCGACTCGTTCGAAACCGATATCGAATTCGCCGGGCTGCCCGGCGACCCGGTCCGGGCGGTGTTCATCCGCGCGCCGTGGGTCGAACGGGCCGGTGACGGGGTGGAGGTGCTGGCCCGGGTGCCGAGCGGTCCGGCCGCCGGCCGGATCGTCGCCGTCCGGCAGGGTCGCGTGGTGGCCACGGCCTTCCACCCGGAAGTCACCGGTGATCACCGTGTGCACCGAATGTTCGTCGATCTGGTCCGTGGCGTAGCGTTGTCGAGCGATACCGTGCCATCGACCTGAAGGAAGTAGGGAATGAGCGGCCACTCCAAATGGGCCACCACCAAGCACAAGAAGGCGGCGATCGATGCTAAGCGTGGCAAGCTCTTCGCCAAGCTGATCAAGAACATCGAGGTGGCGGCCCGGACCGGCGGTGGCGATCCGGAAGGCAACCCGACGCTGTTCGACGCCATCCAGAAGGCCAAGAAATCGTCGGTTCCCAACGACAATATCGAGCGGGCACGTAAACGCGGCGGCGGCGAGGAAGCCGGCGGCGCCGACTGGCAGACCATCATGTACGAGGGCTACGGCCCCAATGGTGTCGCCGTCCTGATCGAATGCCTCACCGACAACCGCAACCGGGCCGCCGGTGAGGTGCGCGTCGCCATGACCCGCAACGGCGGGAACATGGCCGATCCGGGGTCGGTGTCCTACCTGTTCCACCGCAAGGGCATCGTCACCCTGGAGAAGAACGGTCTGTCCGAGGACGATGTGCTGATGGCGGTGCTGGACGCCGGCGCCGAGGAGGTCAACGACCTCGGTGAGTCCTTCGAGATCATCAGCGAGCCCGGCGACCTGATCGAGGTCCGCAAGGCGCTGCAGTCGGCCGGTATCGACTACGACTCCGCCGAATCCGGTTTCCAGCCGTCGGTGAGCGTCGCGGTCGACGCGGACGGCGCCCGCAAGGTGTTCAAACTGGTCGACGCGCTGGAGGACAGCGACGACGTCCAGAACGTGTACACCAATGTCGATATCTCCGACGAGGTACTGGCCGAACTGGACGCCGACTGACTAACCGGCGAGGCCGGCGTAGTAGTTCCGCAGGGCGGGGTAGTAGTCGTCGAAATCGGGGTGTCGCGCATCCGTGCGCGACGCCCCGAGCGCGTCCAGGTAGTAGTCCCAGCCCGGCCCGATCTCGGGCAGTTGGTCGGGCGAAATCCGGTGGTGGACGAAGACGAGTTCGGTTTGCCCCTCGTGTTCGGTGAGCGTGACCTCGAGATGCCAGCTGCCGTGCTCGTCGACGGCGCTCAGGGCGAGGCGATACGGCGGGTCGCACGCGTCGACGGTGTACTCGCTCCACGGCTGCCCCTCTTCGTAGGACAGCCGCACCTGTATCGTCCGGCCCGGTCCCGGCTCGCCCTGCCACGGCCCGAACCAGCGGGCGGTGCGCTCGGATTCGGTGATACTGGCCCACACGTCCGCGATGGGTGCGCGATAGGTCCGGGTGAGGACCAGATCGTGGCCGGCCGGTGTCTTCTCCAGGCGTCCGGTGGGGCGGATGGTCATGCCGAGTTCTCCTCGTTGTCGGTAGCTTCCGGGGCGCCCGGTGGCGGCCCCGGCCGAGCTCGGGCGGCGGTGGACCTGCGCTCGCGCCGGGTCCGGTGGACCTCGGTGGCCAGCGCGTCCAGCCGGTGTTCCCACGCGGCCGGTTCGTCCAGCGCGGCGAGCCAGGTGCGCAGCTCGCGCAGTGGTGCGGTGTCGAGGGCGTAGTAGCGCTGCCGCCCCACCAGTTCGTCGCGGACCAGGCCGCTGTCGCGCAGCACCCGCAGGTGCCGGCTGATCGCGGGCCGGCTGATGGGGAACCGGGCGGCGATCGCGCCCGCGGTGTGCCGGGTGCCGCGCAGCATCTCCAAGATCTCCCGTCGTATCGGGTCGGCGATCGCCGCGGCCACCTCGTCCACGGGACAAAGCGTAACCAGTTGGTTACGCTTTGTCCAGGGGACGCTCCGGGGTAGGTCACGGACGACGGCGGCAGTGCCGGGCGCGTAGGTATCGATCGAGGGAGCGCGGGCGTGCCACCTGGGGAGGGCCGGCGGGCGGCGGCACAATGGCGGCATGGTCGCTGTGACTCTCGTGCACGGGGATATCACCGAGCAGCAGGTCGACGCGGTGGTCAATGCCGCCAACTCGGAGCTGCTCGGCGGCGGGGGTGTGGACGGTGCGATACACCGGCGCGGGGGTCCCGAGATCCTGGCCGAATGCCGACGGCTACGGGAGACCGACTACCCCCGCGGACTGCCCACCGGGCAGGCGGTGGCGACCACGGCCGGTGACCTGCCGGCCCGGTGGGTCATCCATACGGTCGGCCCGGTGTGGTCGGCCCGCGGCGACCGCGCGGCGCAGCTCGCCCCGCTGCTGGCTTCCTGCTACCGCGAGTCACTGCGGGTCGCGGACGAACTGGGCGCGCGGACAATCGCGTTCCCGGCGATCTCCACCGGTGTGTACCGCTGGCCGATGGACGACGGGGCCCGGATCGCGATCGACACCGTCCTCGCCACCGCGACCCGGGTCGAGGAAGTCCGGTTCGTGCTGTACGACGCCGCCGCGTACGACATCTTCGCAGCGCAACTGGGTCGCTGACCCCCCGCCGACCCGGGCCCGTGTCCCTGGCGCCGAGATACCCGGTCCTGCACTAGACTTCGAACAACTGTTCGTTCTGGGAAGGGATTCGTCGGTGCGGGTGATGGGCGTCGACCCCGGGCTCACCCGGTGTGGGGTGAGCATGGTCGAAGGGGGCGCGGGGCGCACCGTACGGGCGATCGCGGTGGATGTGGTCCGCACACCGGCCGAGATGGACCTGGCCCGGCGACTGCTGCGGATCTCCGATGCCGCCGAGGAGTGGATGGAAACCCACCGTCCCGAGGTGGTGGCGATCGAGCGGGTGTTCGCGCAGCACAATGTGCGCACCGCCATGGGCACCGCGCAGGCGGGCGGGGTCATCGCACTGGCGGCCGCGCGCCGCGATATCCCGGTCATGTTCCATACTCCCAGTGAGGTGAAGGCGGCCGTCACCGGTAACGGCGGTGCGGACAAGAAACAGGTGACCGCCATGGTCACCCGGATCCTGGGGCTCGCGACCCCGCCCAAACCGGCCGATGCCGCCGACGCGCTGGCGCTCGCCATCTGTCACTGCTGGCGGGCGCCGCTGCTGGAGCGGATGGCGCGGGCCGAAGCCCTGGCCGAACGGGCCCGGCAGCAGTACACACAACGACTGGAACAGCAGCGGAAGGCGGTACGCGGGTGATCGCGTCCATACGCGGGGAAGTCCTCGAACTCGCCCTCGATCATGTGGTGCTGGAGGCTTCGGGCGTCGGATACCAGCTCAACGCCACCCCCGCGACCCTGGCCGGTCTCACCCGCGGTACCGAGGCCACGCTGTTCACCGCACTGATCGTGCGCGAGGACTCGATGACCCTCTACGGGTTCGCCGACACCGAGTCGCGCGATCTGTTCGGTCTGTTGCAGACCGTGTCCGGGGTGGGCCCGCGGCTGGCCATGGCGGTGCTGGCGGTGCTGGAGCCCGAGGCGCTGCGCAAGGCGCTGGCCGCGGGCGATATCGCGGCCCTCACCCGAGTGCCCGGCATCGGCAAACGCGGCGCCGAGCGGATGGTCGTGGAACTGCGGGACAAGGTGAACCTGGTACCCGTACCGGCGGACCGCGCGGCCGCTGTCGCGCCGGTAGCCACGCCGGTCCGCGATCAGGTAGTGGAGGCGCTGACCGGCCTCGGCTTCCCGCTCAAACAGGCCGAGCCGGCCGTGGACGCGGTACTGGCCGAGAATCCCGACGCCGGTACTTCGGCGGCATTGCGTGCCGCGCTCGCGACACTGGGCAGAAACCGTTAGGCCGTAATGGAATACGACGACGACCAGACCTCGCCGGAATCGCCGGTCAGTGCCGGCTACCTCGCCTCCGACGGTGATACCGATTCCGGACTGCGTCCCACCTCACTCGACGGGTTCATCGGTCAGCCGCGGGTGCGCGAACAACTCGCCTTGGTGCTGCGCGGCGCCCGGGCGCGCGGCGGTACACCCGACCACATCCTGCTGTCGGGTCCGCCGGGGCTGGGTAAGACGAGCCTGGCGATGATCATCGCGACCGAACTCGGCACCGCGTTACGCATCACCTCCGGTCCGGCCCTGGAACGCGCGGGTGATCTGGCCGCCATGCTCAGCAACCTGGTCGCCGGGGACGTGCTGTTCATCGACGAGATCCACCGTATGGCCCGGCCCGCCGAGGAGATGCTCTATCTGGCGATGGAGGATTTCCGGGTCGACGTGGTGGTCGGCAAGGGGCCGGGCGCGACCTCGATTCCGCTCGATATCGCGCCGTTCACCCTGGTGGGCGCCACCACCCGCTCGGGTGCGCTCACCGGCCCGCTCCGCGACCGGTTCGGTTTCACCGGCCATATGGATTTCTACGAGCCCGACGAGCTGCTGCTCATCCTGCAACGCTCCGCGCAGATCCTCGGCGTGGGCATCGACACCGATGCCGCCGCCGAGATCGCGGGCCGCTCCCGGGGGACGCCCCGGATCGCCAACCGGCTGTTGCGGCGGGTGCGCGACTACGCCGAGGTCCGGGCCGACGGTCTGATCACCCTGGCGGTCGCCCGGGCGGCGCTCGAGGTCTACGACGTCGATCCGATGGGCCTGGACCGGCTCGACCGCGCCGTGCTGGGCGCCCTGGTCCGGGGTTTCGGCGGGGGACCGGTGGGTGTATCGACGCTGGCCGTGGCGGTCGGTGAGGAACCGGCCACGGTCGAGGAGGTGTGCGAACCGTTCCTGGTGCGGGCCGGGATGGTCGCGCGTACCCCGCGCGGCCGGGTGGCGACCGCCACCGCCTGGACACATCTGGGGCTCACGCCGCCGCCCGACCTGGCTTTCGGTGGATTGGAGGTCCGGAGCCGGGAACCCCACCCGACGCTCGATCTGTTCGAGTGAGGGGCGGCGGCCCGCCGTCCGGTCAGAGACCGAACTCGCGCCGTACCCGCGCCACGAAGGCGTCCACCTGGTCCGGGTGGTAGCCGCGCCCGAACACGCCCGAGGGCGCCCGGAAACCGCGATTCAGGATCTCGCCGGTCAGCGTGACGCGGTTCTGCAGGGCGGCGGCGACGAGGTCGAGCAGTTCGTCGACATCCTGCTCCCGATAGCCCCGCCGCCCGAACGGCGCTCGCGCGAAAGTGATCTCGTGAACTTCCTCGGGAGTCATCCATCGATTATCGCGGGGCCGGCCGTTGCTCGCCGGGTGTTCACCGGGGGGTGAGATGTGCCACCGGCCCACCCCCGGCGCCACCCGGACACCGGGTGTTCGGGCGTGCGGGTGTGGCGCGGATCCGAAGAACTGGCAGACTGTGTGCGTACCTGTCCCCCTCCCCACCCAGATCAGGAACTGACTTCGACCATGGATCTGCTGTTTCCGCTCATACTGGTCGCGCTGCTGGTGCCGATGTTCCTAGGCATGCGCCGCCAGAAGAAAGAGGCCGACAAAGTCGCCCAGATGCAGGACAGCCTGAAGGTCGGTGACCGGGTCACCACCACCTCGGGCCTGTACGGCACCGTGGTCGAGGCCGACGACACCAGTGTCGATCTCGAGATCGCCGAGGATGTCGTGACCACCTGGCTGCGTGCGGCCATCCGCGACGTGCGCGTGGACGATACCGACGACGAAACCGCCGGTGACAGCGACAGCACCGAGGGCGCCGAGTCGACCGAGTCCGCCGCCGTCCCCGCCGCCGAGGAGACCCCGGCGCAGACCGAAACCCGGCTGACCAAGGACTGATCACCACGGCCCGGCCACCGGAACCGGATATCCCGGGCAACCGGTGGTATACGCATGTGCCGTGGCCGTTCCACCCAGAACTTCCGCCTAGGAGATGACGACCTGTGCCACCGTCCCAGGGATCGGCGCACCAATTCCGCTGGCTCGCCTTGTTCGGCGTGCTGGTGGCCGCGATCTACGCGCTGGTGTTCTTCACCGGTGACAAATCACCGACACCCAAACTCGGCATCGACCTGCAGGGTGGTACCCGGGTCACCCTGACCGCGCGAACGCCCGACGGGAACCGGCCCAGCAAGGACAGTCTCGCCAAGGCGCAGGAGATCATCGAGAACCGGGTCAACGGTCTCGGCGTCTCCGGCTCCGAGGTCGTGATCGACGGGGACAACCTGGTCATCACCGTCCCGGGCGAGGACAGCCAGCAGGCCCGGACCCTGGCCAGCACCGCCAAGCTGTACATCCGGCCGGTACTGAACGCTTCGCCGGCGCCGAGCGCGCAGCAGCCGGCCCCGGGCGGCACCACCCCGGCCCCGGGCCAGACCACCCCGGCGCCCGAGCCCGCTCCCGCACCGGCCGGTGCGGAGGGCGCGGTACCCGATACCGGTGCGGAGGGCACAGCTCCCGATACGGGCACCACGCCCGATACCGGCACTCAGGACGGTACGGCTCCCGATGCCGGCGCCACCGCACCGGCCGAGGAGACCCCCGCCGCCGCGCCCCTGCCGGAGAGCGAGATCGACGTCCATCCGGCTCAGGCGCCCGGTGCACCGTCCACCGAACCTTCGGCGCCCGCCGAGACCACTCCGGCGCCCGCCCCGCAGGATCCGAATGCCCCGCCGGCCACTCCTGCCGAAGGATCGCTGAGCCCGCAGGAACAGGCGCGGCAGGAGATCGAGATGGCCAAGGCCGTCCGGCAGAGCACCGATCCCACCACCCAGCAGCTCGCCATGGCGTCCCTGGACTGCACTGCCGCCGATCCACTCGCCGGCAACGACGATCCGAACCTGCCACTGGTCACCTGCTCCACCGACGGTAAAGAGGTGTTCCTGCTCGACAAGAGCCGGATCGACGGACAGGAGATCGCCGACGCGACCTCCGGTCTGAACACCGAGCAGGCGCGGCACGAGGTCAACCTCGAATTCAAGGGCAGCGGTAGCGATGCCTGGGCCTCGCTCACCGGTGAGTACGTGCAGCAGCGGGTCGCCTTCGTCCTCGATTCGGAGGTGGTCAGCGCACCGGTGGTACAGCAGGGTCCCCAGCTGGGCGGGCGCACCTCGATCTCCGGTGATTTCAACGCGGCCAGCGCCAAAGAACTGGCGAACACGCTGAAGTACGGGTCGCTGCCGCTGTCGTTCCAGACCTCCGAGGCCGAGACGGTTTCGGCGACTCTCGGGCTGTCCTCGCTGAAGGCGGGCCTGCTCGCCGGGGCGGTCGGCCTGATCGCGGTGCTGATCTACTGCCTGGTCTACTACCGCATGCTCGGATTCCTCACGGCGTTGTCGCTGATCGGATCGGGTTTCGCGGTGTACGGGATCATGGTTCTGCTCGGCCGCTGGATCGGGTTCACCCTGGATCTGGCCGGTATCGCCGGTCTGATCATCGGTATCGGTATGACCGCCGACTCGTTCGTCGTGTTCTTCGAACGCATCAAGGACGAGATGCGGGAGGGACGAAGTTTCCGGTCGGCGGTACCGCGCGGCTGGCAGCGTGCGCGCAAGACCATCCTGTCCGGTAACGCAGTCAGCTTCATCGCGGCCGCCGTGCTGTACGCGCTGGCCGTCGGCCAGGTGCGCGGCTTCGCGTTCACGCTCGGTTTGACCACCATCCTCGACGTGGTGGTCGTGGTCCTGGTGACGGCGCCGCTCGTCCACCTGGCCTCCCGGTCCACTTTCTGGGCCAAACCGTCGGTGAACGGGCTCGGTGCGATGCAGGAGCTCGCCCGGGAACGCAAGGCGGCCGAGGCCGCGGTCGGGAAGGCGTGACGATGAACAGCCCCGTGACGATGGACAAACCCGCCGCGCCGCGCCCCTCCGGCGCCCGGCACAGCTGGTTGAACCGCCTCTACACCGGCACCGGTGTACTCGATGTGGTCGGCAACCGCCGCCGCTGGTACCTGATCACCGCCGGGGTCGTGCTGGTCTGCCTGGTCAGCATGGCGGTGCGCGGTTTCACCTTCGGTATCGATTTCGTCGGCGGCTCCCGTATCCAGCTGCCGGCCGGTGATGTCACCACCGAGCAGGTGGAGACGGTCTACAGCGACACCATCGGTTCGGAACCCGAATCGGTGCAGACCGTGGGTACCGGCGAGGGCAAGACCATCCTGATCCGCTCGGAGACACTGGACGCCGAACAGCTCGGTGCCCTGCAGACCGCGCTGTTCGACGAGTTCCAGCCGCGCGACGACAGCGGGAACCCGAGCCGCAATGCCATCAGCGCCTCCGATGTCAGCGAGACCTGGGGCGGGCAGATCACCAGGCAGGCGCTGATCGCGCTGGCAGTGTTCCTGGTACTGGTCAGCATCTACATCGGTATCCGCTACGAACGAGATATGGCCCTGGCGGCGCTGGCCGCCCTGGTCTTCGACCTGCTGGTCACGGCCGGGGTGTATTCGCTGGTCGGCTTCGAGGTGACCCCCGCGATGGTGATCGGCATGCTCACCATCCTCGGTTTCTCGCTCTACGACTCGGTCGTCGTCTTCGACAAGGTCGAGGAGAACACCCGCGGGGTGCTGCACACGAGCCGGCGCACCTATGGGGAACAGGCGAACCTGGCCATCAACCAGACCCTGATGCGTTCCATCAACACCACCCTCATCGGCGCGCTGCCCATCATCGGCCTGATGGTGATCGCGGTGTGGATGCTGGGGGTCGGCACACTGCAGGACCTGGCGCTGGTGCAGCTCGTCGGTACCGTGGTCGGCGCCTACTCGTCGATCTTCTTCGCGACTCCGCTGCTGGTATCCATCAAGGAACGCTGGGGCCCGGTGGCGGCGCATACGAAGAAGGTGCACGCGCGCCGCGCCGCGCCGGCGAGCGGACGGCCCGTCCCCGGTGCCGAACGGACCGCGGCAGCCCCCGGCCGGCGCCCCGTGGGCGCACCCGAGGATCCGAATCAGCGCAACCCACGCAGGCCCGGGCCCGGCGGGCCTCCGCCCGGCGCCCGCCCCACCGGAAAACGACAGAGGCGGCACTGACAGACGAGGGGTAGTTCGATGCGACACTCATCTCTGCTCCGGACGATCGCGCTGCTCGCGGCCACGGCCGCGGCGGCCGGACTGGCGGCCGGATGTTCCGGCAAGGACAAGGTGCCGTCGATCGGCTACGCCGTCGACACCACCGTCACCAGCTACAACGGCGGGACCACCGCCGGGGCGGCCGCGGCCCAGGCGGTGTTCGGCCGGGTGCTCACCGGCTTCTTCTACACCGGCCCCGACGGGCAGCCGATCGCCGATACCGATACCGGGTCCGCCAAGGAGGTGCCCGGGGAGGCGCAGACCATCCAGTACCGGCTGAACCCCGCGGGTGTCTACTCCGACGGTGTCCCCACCTCGTGCGACGACCTGGTGTTCACCTGGGCCGCGCGGAGCGGCCGGTTTCCCGGGTTCGATTCGGCGAGCACGGCCGGCTACGAGGATATCGAGCGGGTGGAGTGCCAGCCCGGATCCAAGGACGGCACCGTGGTGTTCCGGCCGGGCCGTCGCTACGCGCCCTGGCGCACCCTGTTCGGCGCCGGCGAACTGATGCCCGCGCATGTGGCGACCCAGGCGGCGAATGTGCCCGATATCGTCGCCGCCGTCCAGAACGACGACCGGCCCGCCCTGGACCGGCTGGCCCAGTTCTGGAACACCGGGTGGAATCTGGCGCCCGGTGATCTCGATATCACCGCGTTCCCGTCCTCCGGGCCGTACCGGATCGAATCGTTCGATCTCGACAACGGACTGGTCCTGGTGGCCAACGAACGCTGGTGGGGTGACGCACCCGCCACGGGCCGGATCGTGGTGTACCCGAAACCCGCCGACCTCGCCGCCCATATCGAGGACGGTTCGGTCTCGGTGGTCGATATCGGTACGGGCTCGCTGCCGGACCTGAACCTGGACGCGTTCGCGGTCGAACAGCAGCCCAGCCGCGGGGTCGAGCAGTTGGTGCTCGGCACCGGCGGAGTCTTCGAAACCGATGCCGCGCGACGCGCGTTCGCGCTGTGTGTGCCCCGCCAGGCGTTGTTCGACCAGCTCGGCCGGATGGCGGAGGCACCGGAGACCGGGCTGGGCTCGGGTCTCGCGGATTCGCGGACGGTGCAGCCGGATTCGCCGTTCTACCCGGCGGTGACCGGCGCCGCCGATCCATTCGCCGACGGTGATGTGGCCGGGGCGAAGTCCGCGCTCGCCGAGTCCGGGAAGAAGCAGCTCACCGTCCGTATCGGCTATCTGGCCCCGGATGCCCGCCGCGCGCGCACCGTATCGATGATCGCCGACTCCTGCCGGCAGGCCGGGATCACCGTGGAGGACGCCGGCACCCCGGACTTCGGCGCCGCGCAGCTGGCCGGCGGCGCGGTGGACGCGGTTCTCGGCGGACCCGGCGGACTGCCCGGTCCGGCGGGTTCGCTCGACGGTATCGCCGCGGTGAGCGGACTGCGCAGCGGCAGTGGACTCAATGTCGGTCAGTTCCGAAACGGCCGTTACGATGCGATCACGGATCAGCTTGCGGCCGACGAGAACTCGACGGATCAGCTGAATCTGCTCGCCGAGGCGGAGAACCTTTTGTGGGCGCAGCTGCCGAGCGTTCCGTTGTTCGCGACCCCGCGCACCATCGCCTTCGGCGGTGGGCTGCAGAACGCCGTCGCGGGGCCCACCCGGGCCGGATCCGGCTGGAATATGGACCAGTGGGTCCTGCAGCGCTGAGCTGCGCGGTAGCCGATCATGGAGGTGTGATGAGCAAGCATGCGGCGGTCGAACCCGCGGACGCGGTGGCCGAACGATCCGGTGAGGCCGCCGCATTGGTGCGCAGATACACCCGCTGGGCCGACGACTTCCCGGAGCCGGGGGTCCGATTCGCCGATCTCACTCCGGTTTTCGCCGATCCCCAGGGCTTCCGCACGGTGGTCGACTGTCTGGCCGCGCTGGTGCCCGATGCGGATCTGGTGGCCGGGGTCGATGCCCGGGGCTTCCTCCTCGGCGCCGGAGTCGCCACCACACTGGGAACCGGTGTGCTGGCCGTCCGTAAGCGCGGCAAACTCCCACCGCCGGTGATCACGCGAGAGTACGAACTCGAATACGGTACGGCGGCGCTGGAGATTCCGGCCACCGGCGTGGCGCTGGCGGGCCGCCGTGTCCTGCTGCTCGACGACGTCCTGGCGACCGGCGGCACGCTGGCCGCGGCCGCCGATCTGTTCGCCGCTGCCGGCGCCGAGGTGGTGGCAGCCGCGGTCGTGCTGGAGATCGAGGCGCTGCGCGGCCGGGACCGGCAGGGCGAGTACCCGGTCACATCGATCGTCACCGTGTAGGCCACGCGGCTCGGGGGCCGAAATGTGACCCGATGCGTAATGTGCTGGCGTCCGGGGTGGCCGGCGCGTATCGTCGCGGGAGTCTTGTTCCCGAGGATCGGAGCTGCCATTGCTCTCGTGAGGTAGTCGCTCGTGCGGCCCGCGTTCTGCGCGTCGTCTTCGTATCGATACCTCCAGGGGCAGCCATGGCCGATATTTCTCTTTCCGATCTTTCGTTCACCTGGCCGGATGGGACTCCGGTGTTCGACGGGCTCGACGCCGTGCTCACCGCGGGCCATATCGGTCTCGTCGGAGCCAACGGCGCCGGGAAGTCCACTCTGCTGCGGCTGGTCGCGCGTGATCTGCTGCCCGCCCGCGGGTCGATCACGGTGACCGGGCAGCTGGGATATCTGCGCCAGGATCTCGGGCTCGCCGTCGGCCGGCGCGTCGACGAGGTACTCGGTATCGCCGGGATCCGAAAAGCATTGCATCGCATCGAGTCCGGTAGCGGTGCCGACACCGATTTCGAGGTCGTCGGAACGCAGTGGGATATCGAAGAACGCGCGGTGGCGATGCTCGGCCGGCTCGGACTCGGTTACCTCGCCGACGGTGTACAGCAGCTGGACCGCCGCCTGGCGACGCTGTCCGGTGGTGAGACCGTACTGCTCGGCCTGGGCGCACAACTGCTGACCGAACCGGATGTGCTGTTGCTCGACGAACCCACCAACAACCTCGACCGGGCCGCCCGTGCCCGCCTCTACGAGGTGGTCGCACAGTTCACCGGGACGGTTGTGGTGGTCGGCCACGACCGCGAGCTGCTGGAGCGGATGGACACCATCGCCGAACTCCGCGGCGGCGCGCTGCGAGTGTTCGGCGGCAACTACAGCGACTACGAACGTGCCGTCGAACAGGAGCAGGAGACAGCGCGGGCGGCGATCCGGGAGGCCCGCAGCGATGTGCGCAAACAGTCGCGGGAACTGGTGCAGGCCCGGATCAAACTCGACCGGCGGCAGCGGTACGGGCAGAAGATGTTCGAGAACAAGCGCGAACCGAAGATCATCATGGGCCAGCGCAAACGGCAGGCGCAGGTCGCGGCGGGCAAACTGCGCAACAACCATCTGGAGAAAGTGGAGGACGCCGAGGAACGGCTGGACCAGGCCGAGGAGATGCTGCGCGACGACCGCGAGATCCGCGTCGATCTGCCCGGTACGCGCCTGCATCCCGGGCAGGAGGTCTTCGAGCTGGACGGGGTGGAACTGGCCAACGGTCCGGTGGTGTCCCTCGCGGTGCGGGGGCCGGAGCGGCTGGCGATCACCGGCCGCAACGGCGTGGGGAAGACCACGCTGCTGCGGCGGATCACCGCGGAACCGCCTCGGGTGCCCTGGCGGCTGCTCCCGCAGCGTCTCGATATCTTCGACGAGCACCGGACCGTATACGACAACGTCGCCGACGCCGCCCCGCACGCCGCACCGGAACGGATCCGCGCCCAGCTCGCCCGCTTCCTGTTCCGTGGTGCCGCCGCCGATGTGCCCGCTGCCGCCCTGTCCGGCGGCGAGCGGCTGCGGGCCGCGCTGGCTGTCCTGCTGCTCGCCAATCCCGCGCCCGGCCTGCTGATACTGGACGAACCCACCAATAATCTCGACCTGGTGAGTCTCGGCCATCTGACGCAGGCGCTCGCCGCGTATCAGGGAGCGTTGCTGGTGGTGAGTCATGATCAGCGGTTCCTGGACGAGATCGGGGTCACCCGGCAGTTGGAACTGACCCCGGCAGGTCTGGTGGAATGACCCCGGACCGCGCCGCCGGGGGAGCGCCGGGGTGCGATCGGGCGTTCCCCCGGGTGGCCGGGGATATCGATCCATGTCGATGGTGTTGCGGCGGGGGTTTCCCACGGTGCTGTGGGGGTTAAAGTTGGTGGTCTGGAACGTTGCGGTGATCTGCCGCGGCACGGAGAGGTGGTGGCATGACTCAGCATCTGGGCGAGGCGAATGTCGAGCAGACGTCCGGTTCGCAGTCGAACGGTGCCGCCACCCCTGCCCCTGCCGCCGGTGCGCGCCCGGAGACCGCGCCCGAATCCGACGGTGTCCGGCCCTCCGGCGCGGTACCCAGTTCGGCGTCGCGCCGGGTACGGGCCCGGCTGGCCCGGCGGATGACCGGTCAGCGTGGCATTCCGGCCGTCAAACCGGTGCTCGAGCCGCTGGCGACGGTACACCGCGAGCTGTACCCGAAGGCCAACCTCACTCAGCTGCAGCGGGCATTCGATGTGGCCGACGAGCGGCACGCGACCCAGTTCCGCAAATCCGGTGATCCGTACATCACCCACCCGCTGGCCGTCGCGAACATTCTGGCCGAGCTGGGGATGGACACCACCACCCTGGTCGCGGCCCTGCTGCACGACACCGTCGAGGACACCGGGTACTCGCTCGAACAGCTGACCGCGGATTTCGGTTCCGAGGTGGCCCACCTCGTCGACGGTGTCACCAAGCTGGACAAGGTGAACCTGGGCGCCGCGGCGGAAGCCGAGACCATCCGCAAGATGATCATCGCGATGGCGCGCGACCCGCGTGTCCTGGTGATCAAGGTGGCCGACCGGTTGCACAATATGCGCACCATGCGGTTCCTGCCCCCGGAGAAGCAGGCCAAGAAGGCACGCGAAACCCTCGAGGTGATCGCGCCGCTGGCGCACCGGCTGGGTATGGCCACCGTGAAATGGGAACTGGAGGACCTCGCGTTCGCGATCCTGCATCCCAAGAAATACGACGAGATCGTCCGCTTGGTCGCCGACCGCGCGCCGTCACGTGACACCTATCTCGCGAAGGTGCGCGCGGAGATCGTCAACACCCTCGCGGCGTCCCGGATCCCCGCCACCGTCGAGGGCCGCCCCAAGCACTACTGGTCGATCTACCAGAAGATGATCGTGAAGGGGAAGGATTTCGACGATATCCACGACCTGGTGGGTATCCGGATCCTGTGCGACGAGGTGCGCGACTGCTACGCCGCCGTCGGTGTGGTGCATTCGCTGTGGCAGCCCATGGCCGGGCGGTTCAAGGACTACATCGCCCAGCCCCGCTACGGCGTCTACCAGTCGCTGCACACGACGGTGGTCGGCCCGGACGGTAAACCGCTCGAGGTGCAGATCCGCACCCACGATATGCACCGGACCGCCGAATTCGGCATCGCCGCGCACTGGCGCTACAAGGAGACCAAGGGCCGCCATTCCGGCGACGCCGCCGAGGTCGACGATATGGCCTGGATGCGGCAGCTGCTCGACTGGCAGCGGGAGGCCGCGGATCCGGCGGAGTTCCTGGAATCGCTGCGCTTCGACCTCAAGGCGCCCGAGATCTTCGTCTTCACCCCGAAGGGTGATGTGATCACGTTGCCGCAGAAGTCCACTCCGGTGGATTTCGCCTACGCGGTGCATACCGAGGTCGGGCACAAATGCATCGGTGCCCGGGTCAACGGGCGGCTGGTTGCGCTGGAACGCCAGCTGGAGAACGGGGAGGTCGTCGAGGTCTTCACCTCCAAGGCGCCCAATGCCGGGCCCAGCCGTGACTGGCAGACCTTCGTCGTCTCGCCGCGCGCGAAGGCCAAGATCCGGCAGTGGTTCGCCAAGGAGCGTCGCGAAGAGGCACTGGAAAGCGGCAAGGAACAGATCAACAAGGAGGTCCGCCGCGTCGGACTACCGCTGCAGCGGTTGATGAGCGTCGACGCCATGACCGCCGTCGCCCACGAACTGCACTACAGCGATATCTCCGCGCTCTACACCGCCGTCGGCGAACATCAGGTCTCCGCGCACCATGTGGTGCAGCGGCTGATGGCCCAGCTGGGCGGAATCGGCGATGTCGAGAACGAACTCGCCGAACGGTCCACGCCGTCCACCACACCGTCGCGGCAGCGGCTCACCGGCGATGCCGGCGTTCTGATCCCCGGCGCCGAGGGGACCGTCGCGAAGCTGGCCAAATGCTGCACCCCCGTACCGGGTGACGAGATCATGGGTTTCGTCACCCGCGGCGGGTCGGTGAGTGTGCACCGGGTCGACTGCACCAACGCCGATTCGCTGCGCGCCCAGTCCGAACGCATCATCGAGGTGGAGTGGGCGCCGTCGCCGCATTCGGTGTTCCTGGTGGCCATCCAGATCGAGGCGCTGGACCGCACCCGGCTGCTCTCCGATGTCACCAAGGTGCTCGCCGACGAGAAGGTCAACATCCTGTCCGCGTCGGTGGCCACCCACGGAGACCGCGTGGCGATCAGTAAATTCACCTTCGAGATGGGTGATCCGAAGCACCTCGGGCATTTGCTGAATGTTGTCCGCAATGTCGAAGGTGTCTACGACGTGTACCGGGTGACCTCCGCCGCCTGAGCGTCCCCCGCGTCCGCTGGGGTCGTCGTCTTTCCGGGTGCCTGCGCGTCCGCCGTGGCCGCGGGCTTGTGTCCAGGTGCGTCCGCGGCGGTGTTCGCGGCGGCCGAGCGGTGCGCAGACGTCGGCCGGTGGTTCCGTGTTCCCCGTGGTGACCGGGTGTGTCTCCTGCGGATTCTGTCCTTCGCCGAGTCCGGAAGAGGGGTGTCCCCTGGCGTGTTTCGGGGCCTTGCCAGCCCTTCTGCTGTTGCCGGAAGAATATAACGTTCGGGCTTCGGCGCGCCGTGTCACGTCCGGGTCGTGCTGGCGGGTCGCGTAAACTCTTCGGCGCTTCAGCGGTCATAGCCGGAATCTGTTACCGTTTACTGCGTTTCGTCGCGCTCGGTAACTGCGGTAGGACTGATTGCGGGTCGCTATGGCTGGATGCACAAGATTCTCGGGGATGCTGATCGCATTCACCGTCGCTGTGGCGACGGCGGCAGCGGGCACACTCGCCGCTCCCGCGTACGCTCAACCGCCGAATCCGGCGGGCCCGTCGACCGAACTCGCGGTGACCTCGTGTCCGGCACTGTACGCGTTGGGGATCCAGGGCACCGGTGAATCCTCGCCGGATGCCGCACCCACGACCGATACCGGCATGCTGTCCACCGTCTTCCGCCCGCTCATGGCCGCGGCGCCCGACCAGGGGCTGGTCGAGCGTGCGTACGTGCCGTACGAGTCCAGCTTCGGCGGAGTCGACGGCGGTAGCGCCACACCGTATTCGGATTCGGTGAAGGGCGGCCTGATCAGGCTGCGCAGTATGGCGAGCTCGGTGGCGCAGCGCTGCCCGGAGACCCGCTTCGCGATCGTCGGGTATTCGCAGGGCGCGCATGTGGCCTCGGTGTTCGCGCAGGAGGTCGGCCAGGGGCAGGGCGGCCTTCCCGCCGACAAGGTCGCCGCCGTCGCGTTGATCGGTGACCCGACCCGCAACGCCGGAGCCCCGCTGTTTCCCGGTGCGCCGGGTAAGGCCAACCCCGACCCCGCGCCCGGTACCGAGGGCACCGAGATCGGGCATATCGCGGCGCTGAACCAGACGCCGGCCACCGGCGGCGGTATCGCGCCCGACCGGGATACCGCGGAGAATTTCGGTGCGCTCACCGGGCGGGTGGCCAGTTTCTGTGCCGCGGGCGATCTCGCCTGCGATGCCCCAGAGGGCGCGCCGATCCTCAAGGCGGTGGCGGGTGTCGTAGGGCAGATGAAGCTCAGCGGTGGCGATCCGATCGCCTCGCTCACCTCGATCGCCCAGGCCCTGGCGTTCACCTCGATCAAAACGGCCACCAAGGTGGTCAACGAGGACATCCAGGGCACCTCGCTGGCGACGCTGAACATCTCGCCGAAGAAGTCGATCTCCGAACGGCTGGCCGATGCCGCCGATCCGCGGACCCCGCTGGATATTCCGGGCGCCATGCGAGCTCTGCTGAAAGTGGGCATGATCGGGCTGAACGCGGTGGTCACCGTCGTCCGTACGGTGCTGAACCCCACGGCGATCGCCGAGCTGGCCACCGCCGGTCTGGCGAATCCCCCGGCGGCGCTGCTGATGCTGGGAGTCAAACTGCTGGGCGCCGTTCCGCAGCTCGTTCCGCCCACCACCGGTATCCGGTTGGTGAGTCAGGCTTTCGACGCGGTCGTCGACAACATCACCGACAACCACGCCCTGCTCGACACCACGACATGGGTGCGCTACTGGGACACCATCCAGCGGCACCAGGCCTATGGCAATGCGGCCATTTCGGCCACCGGTGAGGCGCCTACCCGCTTCATCGCCGACTGGTTCGCCGCGGCCGCGCGGGATCTCGCCGCGGTACACGGCAGCGGCAACGAACCCGTCGCGGAGAAGGCGATACCGCAGGTCCCGAGCATGCCGGACAGCGGAGTTCCCGCTCCGAACGGATTCTCAGGGGCCGGTCCCGGCGCGTCGCCTGCGCCCGCTCCCTCCGGTACGGGACAATTCCCATTTGGGACAGGAGTGAACAATGGTGCCCCGGAGGGTCCGGTGACCACCACTCCAACACCCCGTACAACCGAAACCGACTCGTTCTCCGTGAACTGATCGCCGAGAGGGATCGATGATGCCAGATCACGCGCCCGGCGCCACGGGAATGGGGGAATGTTGAAGTCCTACAAAAAGCTCGATCGATGGTACGGTCCGCTGGAGCCGGAGGGGGCGCGCGACACGGATGTGCCGCCCCGCGCGCCGGAGTCCGGCGGCGAGACCGTCCCGGGGGCCGACGACGACGGCCCCGCCAGGTACCCCGACTACATCGCCGAGGCCGGAAGCGCGACAGCCCGGCCCGATCCGGCGCCCGCCGAACTGTCCGGTCGGCGCACCGAATTCACCGGTGGCTGGTCGGACTGGGTGGACGCGCCCGGCGACGAGCGGGACGCGGACCTGGTCCGGTTTCCCTGGGCCGACGACGAGGAACTCACCGAACCGGCGCGGATCGGCCGTACCCCCGCCCGGCTCCGCGATATCGGGGCCGAGAACGGCGCCCGCCGGCGCCGCACCGCCGGAGTACTCCTCGCCGCCGTGGTGCTGCTCGGTATCGCCGCCGCCGTGGTCCTGTACCTGCTGGCGCCGGGCACGCCCGGTGCCGCCGGCCCCGGAGCCGCGCCCGACGGGGGCGCGGGCCTGCGCTTCACCGCCGGGAGCGCCGGCGCCGATCCCGGCGCCGCGGCGTGTCCGGCCGAACAGACCGCGCAGGTGGTGCGCGGCGCGGGGCCGGGTGGCACGAATTCCGGGCCCGACGCCGTGCTGCGCTTCCAATACGCCTACTACGTGCAGCGTTCCGGCGCCGCGGCGCGCGCCGCGGTCGCACCCGACGCTCCGGTGTCCTCCGCCGAGGTGATCCAGGCGGGTATCGACAGCGTGGCGCCCGGCACCGCGCACTGCGTAGAGATCGTGACCGTGGCCGATGGCCGGTACACGGTGGAGGTCACCGAGTTCCGGCCCGGTGGCGAGCCCGCTACCTACAGCAGGCAAACGGTCACCACCGCGGTGATCGACGGCCGCACCCTCATCACGGGTATCTCGGCCGGATAGAGGAGAGTGCTGCGATGGGAGAGGATTGGAGCCGCTGGCTCGACACCGCACCGGACGCCGAGGCGATGGACGGGCGAGACGGAGACCGGAAGGCGCGGGTGGTGCGGTTGCCGGGTGGCGCCCGGACCCGTGCGGCCGGCGAGCCCCGGCCGATCCTGGTGGTGGGCGGCTGCGGTGGCGCCGGCACCACGACCACCGCGCTCGGGCTGGCGGGTGAACTCGGTCTCGCGGGGACCGCCACGGTCGCGGTGGACGCCACCCCGGCCGGGGGTGATCTGGCCCTGCGCGGCGCCGACGAACATCTGCACCCGATCAGCATGCAGCAGTGGTTGTACGGCCGCGGCGACGACGAGCCGGCCCCGCTGAAGGACTGTATGTCCCGGGCCACCTCCGGAATCGGCCTGCTGTGGCGTGACGCCGCGCCGCTGCGCCGCCGCGCGAGCTATCTCACCGTGGCCCGGGCGGTCGACCAGGCCGGATACACCGGCGTCTACGACGGCGGGAACCCGATCGCGAGCCGGCAGTTGCGGCCGTTGCTCGACGACGCGGATGTCGCGCTGGTCCTGACCATCCCGGCGCGGGTCGACGCGGCCAACCGCCTGCGGGTGACCCTCGAATGGCTCGACGACGAATACGGCGACTCCTCCGAACCCATGGGCGGCGGGATCGTCGGCGACACCACCATCGTGGTATCCCATCAGCAGCGCGGCGCCGATTCGCGGGTAGCCGACCATTTGCGGGAACATCTGGCCGGCTGGGTCCGCGATATCGTCGAGGTGCCCTACGACCCGCATCTGGCACGCGGCGAACTGGTGCGTCACGTCGCACTCGCCGACGAGACGCGGCAGACCTACGAGCGCCTACTCGCCGGGATGTCATCATGATGCGATCCCTTCGTCAAGGATCCGGCCGTCGCGGACCGTGTGTTGCGTCCCGCGGGCGGGATCATGGGGTCGCTGCGCCTTCGTTGACTCCGCGGGCCGTCCGGAACTTCTCGGGGGGAGGCATGGTGTTGCGATCCTTCCGTCAAGGATCCGGCCGTCGCGGACCGTGTGTCGCGTCCTGCGGGCGGGATCATGCGGTCTCTGCCCCTTCGGTGACTCCGCAGGCCATCCGGAACGCGGAGGGAGGCATCATGATGCGACCCCTCCGCCTTGGCTCCGGGCTCCGCGGACTACAGGTAGCGCCTTCGAGGGAGGCATTATGTCCCTTGCTATGAATCTTCCTCGTCGACCTGACCGTAACGCTGTGGCCGGAGTGGTACCACCGCCGGAATCACGTCGCGCCGCGGTCTGGGACCGTCCTGTTCCGGGCGCCGGTCGTGCGCCGCTGGTGTGGCTGCTGGGCGTCCACGGCGGCGCCGGCGCCAGTTCGCTGGCCCATGTCCTGGCGCCGGCCGCGGATTCGGGCCGGCGCTGGCCCGGTGTCTTCGAACGGGAATCGCCGTTCGTCGTGCTGGTGGCGCGGGAGACCATCGCCGGACTGACCCATGCGCACGATCTGCTGCGCCAGCACCACTCGGGGTTCGCCGGGCCCAGCCAGGTTCTCGGCCTCATCACGGTGGCGGCGCGTCCGGGCCGGATGGCGCCGGAGATCCGGCGCTACCGCGATGTGGTCGCCTCACTGGCCGGACAGGTCTGGCAGGTGCCCTGGTACGAGGAGTGGACGCTGGTCGAACCGGAGAAATTGCCGGTGTGGACGCCGGGAGTCGCGACCTCGCCGCAGCGCCGCCGCCGGATCGACCCACTCGACGAGGTTCCCCTGGACATCAGGGAACTCGGTTCGGAAATCGTCGCGGCCGCCCGGGCCGCGCTGGAGGAATCGGAGGCCGCCCCCACTCGGGGCCGATCGAGATTCGTAGAGGAGTGATGCCGTGATCGCCGCCGTCGAGCACGTATTCCGTGTCGTGCTCCCCGCGCTCGCGCGGACCGAATGTTGCACCTCAGCTATCGAGAAAGGCACCCGATGAGCACCGTACTTCTCGCCGTTCACCAGGCCTACGACACCGTTGTGGTGGCTCAGGTGGGCAATCCGACGCCCGAGGCTCCGCCCGGGTCGGAGAAGATCCTGCAGCTGGTGCGCTACCTCACCTGGTTCGTCCTGCTGTCCGGGATCTGCGGCATCATCTACGCGGGCGGCAAGTTCGCGTGGGAGAAATGGACCGGCGGTGGACTGGAGTCACCGAAGATGGTGGCCGGAGCGATGATCGGCGGCGTGGTCGCGACCAGTGCCGGCACGATCATGAACGCCGTCATCGGAACGTGAGGTTGTAATGGATCTGGTCGGGGCGGCCGGTGTTCTGGCGTACAAGCAGATGCCGGCCGAAGTGTTGGAACCGTTGATGCAGCTGCTGAACTGGCTGCTCTGGTTCGTTCTCATGGGCTGTCTGGCGTGGATGATCGTTTCGGCCGGAAAGCTGTGGCTGACGTTCAAAGGCGATCTGGCGATGAACGACGCCTCGCACGGGGTGCTCATGAGCCTGCTCGGCGCGATCGTGGCCAGCGGCGCCTCCGGCATCGCCCTGGCGTTCCTGCCCGGATGATCCGGGGCGAGGCGAGGAGAACGACCTGCGCATGAAATCGACCGTGATTCCGGCCCCGCGCCGGTCCGGCCGGCCGTATGTCCTCAGGGCTGCCCCTGTGCTGTCCGCGCTGCTGCTGGCCGGCGTCGTGGGCTGTGGCGGCGGGGACGCCGCGGCACCGCCCGATCTTTCGGCCCCCCCGACGAATGTGCGCTGGGTGCCGTTCCAGGGCGTATCGTTACCGCATAGCGATCAGGGTCCGACGGCTCAAACCGACGGTGCCGCAACGGGTTTCGAGCAGACACCCGCCGGTGCCGGGGTGGCCGCCATGGTGCACGCCGTGCGCCTGGCGATCGCCGACGACGGACAGTGGTCGAATATTGTTGCCCGGGAAGTGGTTCCGGGCCCGGCGAAGGACGAATGGGCGGTGAACCGGGTGCAGTTGTCCATCAGTGGCCCCGCGGATCCGGTCTACGCGCCACGGCTGCTGGGGTACCGGATCACCGAGTACAGCGACCAGCGCGCCGCGGTGGATGTGTACAGCGAGTACTCGGACAGTTCGAGAGCGGTGAACCACACGACGGTGGAGTGGTTCGCCCGGGATTGGAGGTTACGGCTGCCGGATCCGGAATCGACCACGCGACCGATCGACCCTGTGACCGAATTACCCAGTGACACTGTGAAAGTGGAGGCGCCCAAGTGAGCGGGAAGGAGACCTATCAGCGTGACCGTGTCTCCTTCGGAGTCATCGCCTCCGCGGCGGTACTGGCGCTGATCGTGGTGGTCGGCGTCGTCATGTGGACGGGCCGCGACGACGAACCCGTCTCGGCGCCGCCGCCCCCGGCCGCGGTGGGCGAGGGATTCGCCGATCCGGAGGTGGATGTGTTCAACCGGCGCATCGATATCCCCAACAACCCTGCGGGGCAGGTCCTTCCACAGGACCCGTCCCCGCAACGCAAGCCGACGGACCCCGATTGGCTGACCGCCGCGCCGGCGGGCACCACCGATCCCCGCGGCTGGCAGCGGGTGTACGGGGCCTCGGTGCCGTTCTCGAGTTCCGACGGTCCGAACCGGATCGAGGACGGACTGGCCGTGGGGTACTCGCACACCCCGCAGGGCGCCGCGCTGGCCGCGGCCCAGATCACCTACCGGCTGAACGCCCGGCCGGCGGACCGTGATCTCTATGTACGGCAGGTGCGGGTTTCGGCGCAGCAGATCGCGGCCTACGACAAGGCACTGGAAGCGGATCGGCTGCCCGAACAGCAGCCCGAATCGGTGACCCGGTACCTCGTCGCGTCCGACGCGTTCAAGATCGACGACTACGCGGACGATATGGCGATCGTGCGGTTGGCGCTGCGTGCTCCGGCGCTCGACGCGAAGCCGGTGTGGGTGACGTTGCGACTGATCATGGTGTGGGACGCGGGGGATTGGCGGCTCAAGCCGACCACCTCGCCGAACACACAGACCGAGTATGTCGAATCGCTCGAGGGGTGGACTCGATGGTGATTCCGATGTTGGGACGGAATGTGGAAGCTCAGGTAGTGCGCGCAGACCGCCCGTCCGAGCGCGGGGAACGAACTCCCGCGGTCTCGTACCGGGTGTCACTGGCCAGACGGCTCGTCACGATCCTCGCGGTGATCTTCACCGTGTCGATGGCGACGCCGGTGGTGGCCTACGGTCAGTCCTACGGGTTCGACGAGACCTGTAACGAGATACACGATGCCCTGGACGAGCTCGGCATTCCCGGGATCTCGCTCGGCGACGCCGCCGCGGCGGTGTGCAAGGCGGGCAATGCCGCCACCCATCCCGGTGAAGCGGCCACCGCGGTCAAGGACAAGGCGTGGGATTCGACCTTCGGCAAAGTGGTCGATTCGCTGATGAACGGTCTGGGCGAAGCCATCATCCTGGCGCTGACCTTCTGGATGAAGGTGCCCAACGAGGTGGCCAGCGATTCCGGTTCGCTCTTCACCAAGATCAACGACTACACGTATCAGGTGCAGATACTGCTGTTGATGGCCTCCATCATCATCACGGGTCTCAGATTGGCCGAGGCCAGACGCGGCGGTGCGATGCAGGAGGCGGCCGAATCGTTCCGGATGTTCACCCGGGTGGTGTTCAGTTCCTGGATGCTGGGCGCGGTGATCGTGGCCGGCACCGTGGCCTCGGACCGCTTCGCCGAATGGATCATCCAGGACTCCACCGACGGCAATGCCCGCAACATGGCCGAGCTGATGGTGAAAACCAGTAAGCTGCAAGCTTTCTCACCCGGCCTCGTCCTCATCATCGCGATAGTCGGACTGCTCGGTGCGCTGGCCCAGATCGTGCTCGCCATCGTCCGGCAGGGCCTGCTGGTGATCGCGGCCGGTGTGCTGCCGCTGGCGGCCGCCGCCTCCGGGATGAGCACCGGTAAGCAGTCGTATCAGAAACTGGTCGGCTGGATCATCGCCTTCATGCTGTGGAAACCGGTGGCGGCGATCGTGTACATGATCGCGTTCACCACTGCCGGGCACGTGGACGAGATGACCCCGGCGGGCGGACTGCCCGAGGCCGAGGAAGCCCAGCGCATGCTGGTGGCCATCGTGCTGCTGTGCAGTGTCGCGTTCGTGCTGCCCGCGCTCATGCGGCTGGTCACGCCGGCGGTCGCCATTGTCGGCAGCGGCGGTTCGGGTCTCACCGCGACCGGTGGAACCCTGATCGCGGCAGCCGGTCTGGGCGCCATGGGTACCAAGGCGGTCGGCGCGAAGGGCGCCGCGGCGCCCGGTCGCGCCGGCTATGTGGGCGGCGCGGCCGGTCCGCCGCCGCCCGGCGGTGGCCGCGGTGGTGGTGCGCCCCGCCCGATGCCCCCACCGCGCGGTGGTGGAGGCGGCGGCGCGCCGGCCGGCGGACAGGGACCTCGGTCGAGTGGGTCCCCGGGCGGTGTACCGTCCGGTGCGTCCCGAGTGGCCAACAGGATGGGCGCAACCCGTGCCGCGACCGCCGGGATGACCCGCGCGGACCAGGCCATGGGTGATGTCGCGGGCGACCGCTGGACCAACCGTTCCCCCGACCTCGGTAGGAGCACCATCCCACGATGACCAGCACCGAAATCTACGAACGCCGCTCGTACGGTCTGTGGCAGAAACCCCGCAGCGCCGGACTTTTCGGGCTGCGGTGGGAAGAGACCGTGCTCGGCTTCGTGGTGGTGATCACCGCGCTGCTCACCGCCATGATCGGCGGTTTCCAGTGGGGCGCCGTCGTCGGCGGGGTCGGTGTGGTGATCATGGCGCCCCTGGTCATGCGACGCGGTGGGCGTTCGGGCTACGAGACGGGATTGATGATGTTCCACTGGATGCGTTCGCGTAACCGCGGTGAGCACGTGTACCGCGGTGGCCGGTTCTCCCGGGTGCCGGGTGGTTTCACCCGGCTGCCGGGGTTGCTCGCGCCCTCCAAGCTCTACGAGGGAATCGACGCCGGCGGTTACAGCTTCGGCATGATCCACCTGCCGCAGTTCGCGCAGTACACGGTGGTGCTGCGGGCGTGGCCGCAGGGGCACGAGGCGGTGGACCAGCCGGTGATCGACCGCTGGGTTTCGGCCTGGGGCACCTTCCTCGCCTCGGTCGGTCAGACCAGCGATATCGTCGCCGTGGTACCGGTGATCGACACCGTCCCGGAAACCGGGAATCGGCTGCTCACCGAGGTTTCCACCATTACCCGGCCGGAGGCGCCGGACCTGGCACAGCAGGTGATGTATGAGCTGGCCACCGAATTGCCGCAGGAGCGGGTGCAACTGCTGCCCCGGGTCGCCATCACCTTCAAGGCGACCACGGCCGAACGGCGTAAGAATCCGGCGGAGGAAGCGGTCGAGATCGGCCGCCGGCTACCGGGTATCTGCGCCGCGCTCGCCGAAGCCGGGGTCCGTGCCCAGCCCATGTCGGCCGACGAGGTGATCTCGTTCATCAGGCGCAGCTACGACCCGGCCTCGCAGGCCGATCTCGAGGTGGCCGCGGGCGAGCCCGAGGGCCACGGCCTGGACTGGGCCGATGCCGGGCCGGTCTCGCACGACGAGAAATGGGACCACCTCATCCACGACGGCGGCCGGTCGGTGACCTGGGAAATGGACACCGCCCCGGAGGGTGCGGTGGACGAGCGGGTGCTGCAGCGGCTGCTGGCGCCGAATCCGGAGGTGCCGCGGAAGCGGATCGCCATCGTGTACCGCCCGCATTCGGCGGCCGACGCGGCCGAGATCGTCGACGACGATTTCAAGAACGCCCTGGTCGCTCAGCAGAGCGAACGCGGTGTGGTGTCGGCGTCGGCGACCCTGCGGGTCGGCGCGACCCAGCAGGCCCGGGAGGAGCAGGCGCGCGGTCACGGTGTCACGCGGTTCGGCGCCCTGGTCACCATCACCGAACCGAACCGCGGTGACCTGCCGCGGATCGAGGCGATCACGCGCGACCTGTCCACGCAGGCCCGGCTCAAAATCCGCCGCTGCTACCGCTACCAGGCGGCGGCCTTCGCGGCATCGCTCGGTTGCGGGGTGATCCTGCCCGAGCACGCGACCATTCCCAAAGCATTGGCGGGGTGAACGACTGATGGCACGCGAGCACGAGCCACCCGTACGGGAGCGCAACAGAACCCGGGTCGCCACCGGCGACCGGACGCGGTCCGGCCGCGACGACGAACGGCGCATCCGGGCCGACCGGGACGGGCAGCGCGGATCCGGCGCCGCCGAACGGCGCGATCCTGATCGCTCGCGGGCCGATCGCCGGACCCGTACCGGGCGTGACGGCGAGGCGGGCGCCCGAGAGCGGACCCGCCGCAACCGGGTCGATACGGCCGCCGACCGGGCGATGGGCACCCCGGAGTTCGACAAGGCGGCCCGCCGGGCGAAGGCGCGAGCCGAGAAACGCCGGCAGCAGGGCCCGCCGCTGCTCGACGCGGCCACGCGCTCGCGGCTCGAGGAGGTCAGCCGGGAAGGCGCGGGTATCCGGGCCGCCTGGGCCACCTTCCGGATCCGCACCGACGATATCCGCCGCCGCAACTACGCCGCGCGCGCCGAACAGGAATACCAGGACGGATTCGACCGCCAGACCGCCCAGTTGACCGACCGCGGGTTCGCCGGGGCCGGTGGCGGCCGGATGAACGTGGTGGGTCGCCCGGTCGAGTACCGGGCCACCACCGCGCAGGTCGCGGGGCTGTGGCCGTGGTCGGTCGGGGCCGGCGCACCGCTGATCGGTACACCGCTCGGTTCTCATCTGCACACCGGGGCCCCGGTGTGCTTCGACCCGATGAACTGGTTTCTGCGCGGTAGCTTCATCACCGCGCCCAGCCTGTTCGTGCTGGGTCTGAACGGTTTCGGTAAATCGTCGCTGGTCCGGCGGATCGTGCTCGGCGGGGTCGCGCAGAACATCACCCCGCTGGTGCTGGCCGATGTGAAACCCGACTATCGGCGGCTGGTGGAGCTGGTCGGCGGTCAGGTGATCGATCTCGGTTACGGGCACGGCAAACTCAATCCGCTCGCCGGCGGTGTACTCGGCGATATCGTGCCGCGGCTGGAGGAGCACCCCGAGTTGCAGCTCCAGGTACTGCAGGATCTGCGGGCCCGGCAGGTGACGCTGATCGCGGGTCTTGTGGAACTGGTGCGCGGGGCGCGCGTGCGCGACTACGAGGAGACGCTGATCTCCACCGCCCTGCGCATCCTGTACCGGCCGGGTAGTGGTTACACCCCGGATCAACCGCCGATCATGGAGAACCTGCTGGAGGTCATCGTCGGCGGCGGCGAGGAGATGATGCTCGACGCCGGCGCCGACAGCCCCACCGAATACCATGAGGCGATCCGCGGCCTGCGGCGTTCGCTGCGCGCGCTCACCCAGGGTCCGTTCGGTGCGGTGTTCAACGGTCAGACCTCGGTGCCGATCGATACCGATTCGGTCGCGGTGTGCATCGATGTCTCCCATATCCCCGCCGGCGACAAGAAGCTCAAGGCCGCCGTCATGCTGGCCTGCTGGGCCGACGGATTCGCCGCAGTCGAGGCCGCGCATACGCTGACCGACGCCGGAATGGCCCCGCAGCGGTACTTCCAGGTCGTGATGGACGAGTTGTGGCAGGTGCTGGGCCTGGGCGATTTCATGGTCGACCGGGTCGACGAGCTCACCCGTCTGCAGCGCGGGATCGCCACCGCCCTGATCATGATCAGCCACACCATCAAGGACCTGCAGTCGCTGGGTTCGGAAGCCGCCATCGCCAAGGCTCTCGGATTCCTGGAGCGGGCCCGCGCCAAGATCTTCGGCGCCCTGCCCGCCGAGGAGATCAAACGGCTGGACAGTACGGTCCCGTTCACTGCGGCCGAGGAAGAGATGGTGACCAGCTGGTCGGCCCCCCAGGCACTGACCGGGGAGGCACTCAGGCCGGGCCAGCAGCGGCCCGCGCCGCCCGGTACCGGCAAGTTCCTGTTGAAGATCGGTGAGGACCGGCGGCCGGGCATTCCCTTCCATATGGAATTCACGGCGGCCGAGAAGCTCAGCGGAATCCACGACACCAACCAGCGTTTCGAGGAATTCACCTCCTACCCGGGGCGCTATGCGGCCGAGCAGGCCGCGGCGCCGGACGGTTCATATCCGGTAGGCGGGAGCAATTCATGATGCCGCATCGGTCCTATCGCCGGGTCTCGCCGGAGGTCCGGGCCGCCGCGGTGGAACAGGTGCTCGCGCTCACCGGCAAACTGCGCAGCGAATCGGAGGCGTGCCGGCTGGTCGCCGAACAGATCGGGGTGCACACCAATTCGGTACGCAACTGGGTGCGCGCGGCGGAGGGGCCGAGCCTGGAGCGGATGGACGCGGCTGCCCTGCGCCGCAAGGTCGCCGCGCTGCAGCAGCAACTGGCGGCCGCCGCGGAGGTGAACCGCGCCCTGGCCGACACTCTCAACGAAACCCGGCGCGAGACGTGAACCCCGCGGGAGCGCGGTGAACGCGAAATCGGTGCTGTGGACCTGCCTCGGTCTGGTGCTCGGCCTGATGACGGTCATCCTCGTCATCGTGATGCCCGCCGTGGACGACCCGTGCGAGGGCGGGTCGGTGCTCGACCCGAGTCAGGCGACGCTGCCGCCCCTGGGCGGATACCCGCCGGGTGACCCGCGCGCGGCCGGCGAGCCGGGAATTCCGGACGGGTCCACCGCCAACCCCACCGCGATCGCGACGCCTTCGCTGGCCGCCGGCGCGGGTCCGCTGGGCCGCAGCTGGCCGATGGCCGCCGGCACCTATTCGGTGTCGGATGTCTTCGGTTCGCGTGGCGGCGGGCACAAGGGTATCGACCTGGCCGCGCCGGACGGCACTCCGATCTTCTCGGTGGCCGACGGAATCGTGGTGGCCGCGGGCCCGGCCTCCGGTTTCGGCAACTGGATCGTGGTGGATTCGGTGGATGCGGGCAACGGGCGCGCGTATTCCGCGGTGTACGGGCATATGTGGGACAGCGGGGTACTGGTGCGGGTCGGCCAGGTCGTGCAGGCCGGCCAGCATATCGGCGCGGTGGGGTCGGCCGGTGAATCCAGTGGGCCGCATCTGCATTTCGAGATCGTGCCGGGCGGCCGGTTCACCGGCGGCCGCCAGATCGACCCGATGCCCTGGCTCGACGGTGCGCCCACCCCGGATCTGGGTGGTGCCCGCGCGTATTCCACCGATCCGGCGTGTGTGCGCGGTTTCGGTACACCGGGTGGGGCACTGGCCAATGGGAAAGTGCCGCCGGAACTGGAGATCTGGTACCGCCGCGCGGGATCGCTGTGCCCCGAGGTCACCCCGTCCCTGCTGGCCGCGCAGGGGCGGCAGGAGTCCGGTTTCCGGCGCGGGCTCACCTCGCCTGCGGGCGCGCAGGGGCTCGCGCAGTTCCTGCCCGGCACCGCCGCGAGTATCAATCCCGACGACGGCCAACCGTACGTGATCGATGCCGACGGTAACGGGGTGGCCAGCGTGTGGGACGACGGTGATGCCATCGTGGGACAGGGCCGATACATGTGCGCGATCGCGCACAAGATCACCGGCTGGATCGGCGAGGGGCGGGTCCAGGGTGATGTGGTGGCGTTGACGTTGGCCGCCTACAACGCAGGCGAGGGCGCAGTGCTGGCGTCGGGCGGTATGCCGAATCAAGTGGCCGCGCACTACTCCGAGACCCAGCCCTACGTCACGAACATTCTGGCCATGGAAGCGGAATACCGCGCGCCGGGGGCCACGGGGCGTTTCGCTCCCGACAGTGCGGGAGCGGCCGGGGACCAGGTCGTGCAGGCCGCGCACGAATGGCTGGGCACTCCGTACGTATGGGGTGGCGGTGGCCCGCAGGGACCCAGCGGTGGCGGGCTCGACGGGCCGGGCCTGACCTCGGCGGCAGTGTTCGCCGCCTCGGCCGGTGCGGTCTCGCTGCCGCGTACCGCCGAGCAGCAGTGGGAGGCCGGTACCGAGGTGCCGCTCGCCAAGGTGCAGCCGGGGGATCTGGTGTTCAGCGAATTCGGGCCGCGTGGACCCGCGCGGGTCGGAATCTACAGCGGGAACGGGCAGATGATCCAGGCGGCGCCCGCGCTGACCGCGGACTCTCCCGGTGGGGTGGCCGAAACTGCGGTGCCCGGCGATGCCCGGGCGAGGAGGGTGCTGTGAACACGCGCGGATCGGCGGCGTTTACGAGGTCCGGGCGGTTAGCCTGGAACGAGAAGACGAGTGCTGGTGCGGGACTGGTGGTGGTGCTGATGCTGGGCATCACGGTACTGAGCGGATGCGGCGGCAGTGGCGAGGACGTGGGATCGGGTGGCACCGTGGCCACCTCGACCATCCGGCGGCTCGAGGCCGTGCCCGCCCCGGATCCGGTGACCCCGGACGGGGTCGCGGTGGCGGCGCTGCGCGAGATCTATCAGTGGGAGCCCGCCACCGAGGTTCCGGGCGCTTCGCTGCAACGAGCGCGGGAATGGCTGGGCCCCAGCCTGCTCCGGGTACTGGACGCGTCGACGGCCACGGCCGGCGCTCCGGCGGTATCACTGCAGTGGGGTGACTGGGCGGCGGCCGGGGCGCGGGTGGAGGCGTTCACCTTCGCCTCCGGCGATCGGCCGCCGACCGGGCCGGATCCCGGTGTGCAGCAATTCAAGATCGGAATCGAGCAGACCGTCGTCTATCCGGACGGCCGCGAGGAACCCCTGGCGCCGTCCACCGTCATCGCGACCGTCGTTCGTACGCCGCAGGGTTGGCGTCTGGACGGCTACCGGTGACCCGGCAGGCATCATTCAGGAGGCAGTAATGGCCAAGAAGAAACCGGTGAAGGACCCGGCCGTGGTCGGGCCCGATCTGACCCTCATCGCGATCTACGTCGGCGGCGCCGTCCTGGGAACCGTATGGGTGGCCCTGCACCTGGGCAATATGCTCTCGCTGCAGAAGCAGGACATGCCGATCAACCCGATCGATATCGTGGCCGGGATGGTGAAGGGCGAGCTGCGCTGGCCCGCCGGTACGACGGTGATCCTGCTGCTCGTACTGCTCGCGCTGGCCCTGTTCGTGCTGTACCGGCGGCGGGCCACGGCCAAGCGGCTGGTGGGCCGCCTCGCCGTGGACGACAAGGCCGATGTGATGGGCAACGGCGGCGCCATCGCCGCCTTGACCGAGGCCGGGGTCCGGGAGAAGGCCCAGAACATGGGCGTCCAGCTCGGCTACAACGACGCACCCGGGGTGCCGATCGGCGTCGCCGTCGCCGACGGCACGATGCTGTACGGCTCCTATGAGGATCTGCACCTGGACATCTGGGGGCCGCGGCAGGGCAAATCGACCTCTCGGGTCATCCCGGCGATTCTCACCGCCATCGGACCGGTCCTGGCCACCTCGAACAAACGCGATGTGGTGGACGCGACCCGCGATGTCCGCGAGGCCAAGGGCAGCCGCACCTTCGTCTTCGACCCGCAGGGCGTGGCCGCCGAAGAGCCCACCTGGTACTGGGATCCGCTGGCCTGGGTGGACGCGAACAGCGACGGCTGCGAGATGCGGGCCGCTCGCCTGGCCGGTCATTTCGCCGACAGCGACAGCGGTTCCGATTCGCGCAACGACGCCTTCTTCGATCCGGAGGCCGAGGATCTGCTGGCCGGGCTGTTCCTGGCCGCGGCGATCGCGAAGAAGCCGATCACCCAGATCTGGGAGTGGGTGACCGATCCGCAGAACATCGAACCGATCAAATTCCTGCGTGACGCGGGCCACGATTTCTCCGCCTCCGGTCTGGCGGCGCAGTACAACGCCGACTCGCGGACTCGCAGCGGCATCTTCGGCACCGCGAAGAAGATGGTGCGCTGCCTGAAGCTGCGCAATGTGCACAAGTGGATCACCCCGCACGACCCGCAGAAGCACGAGCCGGCCCGTGCCCAGTTCGACGAACTGGAGTTCATCGAGAAGAACGGCACCCTCTACAGCCTGTCGCTGGAAGGCCGCGGGTCGGCGGCCCCGCTGGTGAGCGCGCTCACCGAGGCCGTGATCGATGTGGCCATGCGCAAGGCGTCGCGTTCGGCATACGGACGCTTGCCGATTCCGTTGCTGGCGGTGCTGGACGAGGCCGCGAACGTGGTGCGGTGGAAGGATCTGCCCAAGCAGTACAGCCACTTCGGCTCCCGCGGCATCGTGGTCATGACGGTGCTGCAGTCGTGGGCGCAAGGCGCCCGGTGCTGGGGGGACGACGGGATGTACGCACTGTGGTCGGCGGCCAATATCAAGGTGCTCGGCAGCGGCGTCGACGACACCAACTTCCTGCGAGAACGGTCCGAGTCCATCGGCGAGCACTCCGCCATCTCCGCCTCGGTCTCCGAATCCAAGGGCGGTAAGAGCTACTCGCGGTCACTGGGTTCCTCCAAGACCTTCACTGTGCAGGCGCTGGCGACGCTGCCGCGCGGCCGCGCCATCGTGTTCTCTTCCGGTGCCCCACCGGTGCTGGTGCGCACAGTGCCCTGGTGGGAGGGCGATTATGCGGCTGCGGTGAAGAAGTCCATCGAACAGCACGACCCGCAGCGCAAGACATTGGTCACCGATCTCATCGGTTCGCCCGCGCTGATCAAGGAGAAGCCCACGGAGCCGGACCACGGCCCGGCGGGCGCGCCGACGATCTTGGACAAGAAGCCGGCGGGAGCACAGACGGAACCGGATAACGGTTCGGGCGGAACACCACCGGGTCCGGAGAACGGGCCGGGAGAGAGGCAGGAGGTTCGACCGCTGTGACCGAGATTTCCCGAGAGCAGCAGATACCGACCTACAAGAACGTGGTGGAGTTCGTCGAGAACTACCTCAGCGTCGTCTATCGGCGGCAGGTCAGCGATCTCAGCGATACCGTGTGGTGCCCCGAGTGGTGGAAGCATACGGAGGCCATCGCGCGCCTGGACGCGATGTGGCGGGCCTGGGAGCATCTGCGGCAGGACGGCGCCACCGGGATGAGCGTCTGGTTCCTCGACCATGCCGACCAGCACATGGCCGTACTCCTCGACCCGAAGGGCCCCTTCAAATATTGCAGCGTGCGCCACGGGCACAAGGACATGCTGGTGCCGCTGCCGCTGACGGCTCCGCCCGACGGAATGTTCAGCGATCCGTTCGACACCACCGAAGAAGCCGAGGCCCCGGTCCGGCCGGCCGGTAGCGAAGTCAAGAGCTGACGACCCGCCGGCGGCCCGGATACGGAGAACGCCCGTCCTCAAAGGACGGGCGTTCTCGTATTCCGGCCGGAACTCCCGGCCTAACGACTGCGTTCGAGACCTCGGGCGAGTTCCTGCTCCCGGGCGCGCTGCACCGACGGCGCCCGATCGGGCCGGTTGCGCACCGCCTCGCTCGGTGGGGTGGCCTGTCCTACCTCGACCAGCATCCGGGCCGCGGCCAGTTCCGGTGCGACACCGATCTTGGCCAGATGCGCGGCCAGGGCAGCCCGCCGTTCCACCGAGTCATAGCGCACCGCGTCTGCCGCGCTGCTCGCCTGATCGGATTTCTCGGCGAACGAACTCATCGAGAAGCGGTCCTTCTCGAGCTGGACGCCGCGATAACCGGGCGCTTCCCGGTGCGGTACCGAGGCGCCCGGTGGCCCGACCTCCGCGACCGACCGCGAAATGGTCTGGGCCAGGGCGAGATTGCGTGGATCCTTGGCCTTGGCGTCGCGCGCCTCACGGATCTGCAGCTCCCGCGCCTCTTTCACCCGGGCCTCGGTCATCTTGACCCGCATCTCGGCTTCACGCTGGCCGCGTTCCCGGGCCTTGAGTGCGACCAATGTCGCGATCTGCAACATCGTCTTCATCATGGCCGCGGTTTCCCGGCCGATGTCGTCCAGTTCCTCGGACATGGCTGCTCCCCGATACTGCGGTGTGCACTATTGGATGTTGTGGTGCCCCGGCGTCACGGACCGCGCCGGCGGATCGGGATCCGCCGGCGCGGTCCGCGCAACCGCCCGGCGAAGGTACGCCCGGCGCGACGCGAACACCGGGAGAACTCGCGAGCGGCGCCCCGGCCCGGAACTGCGGCCGGAGAGCACGACTTGGTCACGCGCACTCCCTTTTTCGAGATTACCCGAGAACTGGGGGCTCAGTCTTCGCAACGTTGCGCCGACCAGCATATATCGCCGGAAACCGAGGTGAGCCGAACGCGCCCGAGGGCGGGGCCGCCGGGATCAGTCGATACGTACCGAGTTCAGCGTGACCGGCTGCGTGGGTTTGCCGTCGCCGGGACCGTTGGATTCGTCCTGGCCCTGACCGGCGATCTTGTCCAGGGTCGCCAGGCCGCCCTCGTCCACGGTGCCGAAGATCGTGTAGTTCGGCGGGAGCATCGAATCGCCGTACACGATGAAGAACTGGCTGCCGTTGGTGCCCGGTCCGGCATTGGCCATGGCCAGCACGCCGCGTCCGTAACTGATCGGCTGCTGCAGCGCCGGATCGTTCGGCGCGAACTGATCGGTGGGGTACTCGTTGTCGAATTCGTATCCGGGGCCGCCGGTGCCCGTGCCGGTCGGATCACCGCACTGCAGCACCTTCAGGCCCTCACCCTGGGTGAGCCGGTGGCAGTTGGTGCCGTCGAAATAGCCCTGGCCGGCCAGGCTGGCGAAGCTGTTCACCGTGCACGGCGACTCGGCATTGTTCAGCGTCAGACCCAGCGGACCCTGATTGCTGTCCACACTGATGCTCAGCGAGGAGTTGCCGTCCCCGGTCTGGATACCCTCCGCACGGGGCTTCTGCACCGGCTTGGACGCCGGTTCCGCGCTGTCCCGGTAGGAGCAGTTCACGCTGGCCGGTTTGGCGGCCGCGGGCGGGGGCGGGGCCGCGCCCGGCGTGCTGGACAGCGAGGCGTCCGGTGTCTGCGAGGCATTGGAGGCCGTATCGGCGCTCTCGCCGCCGCGGGTCAGAAAGTACACCCCGGTCACCGCGGCGATCACCACGACGACCCCGAGCGCCGATCCGGCGATGGTCAGTTGTTTACGCTTACGCGCGCGTTCGGCCCGGTTGGCGAGCTGTCGTTCCAGCTTGCGTTTCGCCGCCGCTCGGCGTTGTTCGTTGCTGGGCACTACCACGTTCCTCCCGTGCGGCGGCCGGGCCGGCAGGCCCGGCCGGTCGCGGCTGGTCTGTTGCTTCCGGCACTAGAGTCTGCCATCTCCGGCGCCCGACACCCGGATATCGACCGGACCGGCCGCCTCGGAGCCCGGGTACGGCGGAACCGGTTGGACTCGACCGGGGCGGGTGGGGGAAACTGGTTCACCGTGACCAAGACCAGCAGCTTCTCCGCCCCGAAGGGGGTGCCGGATTACGTTCCGCCCGGTTCGGCCGAGTTCGTCGCGGTACGCGACGGTCTGCTCCGTGCCGCCCGACTCGCCGGGTACGGGCATATCGAGCTGCCGGTCTTCGAGGACACCGAGCTGTTCGCCCGCGGTGTCGGTGAGTCCACCGATGTGGTGAGCAAGGAGATGTTCACCTTCTCCGATCGCAGCGAGCGCAGTGTCACCCTCCGCCCCGAGGGCACCGCCGGGGTGATGCGTGCGGTGATCGAGCACGGCCTCGACCGCGGCCAGCTGCCGGTCAAGCTGAGCTACGCCGGCCCCTTCTTCCGCTACGAGCGGCCGCAGAAGGGCCGGTACCGGCAGTTGCAGCAGGTCGGCGTGGAGGCCATCGGCGTCGACGATCCCGCGCTGGACGCCGAGGTCATCGCGGTCGCCGATGCCGGATTCCGGAGCCTGGGCCTGACCGGGTTCCGGTTGGAGATCACCTCGCTCGGTGACGAGACCTGCCGCCCGCAGTACCGCGAGCGGCTACAGGAGTTCCTGTTCGGGTTGGACCTGGACGCCGAGACCCGGCGGCGGGCCGAGATCAACCCGCTGCGCGTGCTCGACGACAAGCGGCCCGAGGTGCGGGAGATGACCGCGACGGCGCCGCTGATGATCGATCACCTGTCCGAATCCGCGAAAACCCACTTCGACCAGGTCCTCGCGCATCTCGACGCGCTCGGCGTTCCGTATGTCCTGAATCCGCGCATGGTGCGCGGGCTGGACTACTACACGAAGACGACCTTCGAGTTCGTGCACGATGGATTGGGGGCCCAGTCCGGGATCGGCGGCGGCGGCCGCTACGACGGACTCATGGCCGAGCTGGGCGGGCAGGCCCTGTCCGGGATCGGGTTCGGTCTCGGAGTCGACCGCACGGTTCTGGCGCTGGCCGCCGAAGGCGTCACGGCGGGCGACCCGGCCCGCTGCGAGGTATTCGGTGTCCCACTCGGCGAGGCCGCCAAACAGCGCATGGTGGTGCTGGCCGGTGAACTGCGCGCGGCGGGGGTCCGGGTGGATCTGGCCTACGGGGGCCGCGGGGTGAAGGGCGCCATGAAGGCCGCGGACCGATCGGGCGCGCGGTCCACGCTGATCCTGGGCGATCGCGATCTGGCCGAGGGGACCATCGGGCTGAAGGATATGCAGTCCGGGGATCAGCGGCAGATCCCGCTCGACGAGATCGTCGCCACGCTGGCCGCGCAGTAGTCGCCTCGGCCGTGGGGCCGAGGAGTCGCGAAATGCGCGCTGTGCCACGTGTCGTAGTACTGTCCGGTGCGACCATTCCCTCGGACCGAAATGCGCCCGCCGTGACCGATGCACCTCTGCCCGACGACGCCCAGCGAATCGGGCTGGATCTGGTCGCCCCGGAGATCTATGGGCCGGTGCTGCGACGCCTGGCGTCGATCGCCCTCGCGCTCGCGCTCGTGGTCGGTGTGATCGCCGGATTCCTGTTCGGCCCGCTGGTGGGGCTGGTGGCGGCACTGGTGGTGGCCGTACCGGCCGTGGGCTACGCACTGGCGGTACCGCGGCGCCGGCTGTGGCTACGCGGGACCTCGATCAACGCGCGCACCCTGCTCGGCACCCGGTCCCTCGATATCGCGGCCGTGACCGGCGTCGAGCTGCTGGTGTACCCCGGCCGGCTCAGCCGCCTGGTGCTGCGGCTGACCGCCGGTCCCGACCGGCAGGTTGTGCCGCTGGCCATGTATACCGACGCGGGGAGCGGCCGGGAGCTGCATCTGCTGGGGCTGCGGCGGCTGGCGGACGCCCTGGTGCGCAGTGACCTTCCCGCGGCGCTCGGGGTGGCGGATCTACTCGTCCACCAGCTACGCGCCGAGGCGCGCGACGCGCCGCTTCCGCAGCGGCCGCTGTACCGCGCGGTGACGTTGACCCGGGCCAAGGACTATGTCGCTCCGATCGTGCTCACCGACCAGGAGATCGCGACCTTGTACTGAACGCGGAACCGGCGTCGTCCGGCGACCGCCCGCGCGCCGACGAGACGCTCAGCCCACCGTCCAGGTCTCGGAGCCGGTGAGCAGATTCTGTAGCGACTCGTCGGCCACCGGGAACCGTTCCCGGGCCGCGGCGGTCTGGGCCCGGACTCCGTCGTCGTAGGTGGGCCGGTCCACCGCCCGGAAGACACCCGTGACCACATGGGCGAGACCCTGATCGGAGAGCCGGGACAGCGCGTAGGCGTACTCGGGGTCGTCGGTATGCGCGTCGTGCACGACGATCTCGTCGTCGGGCACATTCGCCGCCGGCGCCACGGCGAGACCGAAACCCCTTCGCACCACGGCGTATTCACCGTCGGCGCCGAACCGTAGCGGTTCACCGTGGCGCAGGCGGATCAGCCGGGATTCGCTGTCCCCGCGGCGCAGTACATCGAAGGATCCGTCGTTGAAGATCGGACAGTCCTGCAGGATCTCCACGAAGGAGGTGCCGCGGTGTTCGGCGGCGGCACGCAGTACCTCGTTCAGGCCGGTGCGGTCGGAGTCCAGGGCGCGGGCGGCGAAGGTCGCTTCGGCGCCCAGGGCCACCGACAGGGTGTTGAACGGGTGGTCCACCGAGCCCATCGGGGTCGATTTGGTCACCTTGCCCGGTTCCGAGGTGGGGGAGTACTGACCCTTGGTCAGGCCGTAGATCCGATTGTTGAACAGCAGAATCGTCATATTGACGTTGCGGCGCAGCGCGTGGATCAGATGGTTGCCGCCGATGGAGAGGGCATCACCATCGCCGGTCACCACCCAGACCGACAGATCCGGGCGGGTCACCGCCAGCCCGGTGGCGATGGCCGGCGCGCGGCCGTGGATGGAGTGGATACCGTAGGCCTCGAGGTAGTAGGGGAAGCGGCTCGAGCAGCCGATCCCGGAGACGAACATCAGGTTCTCCCGGCGCAGGCCGAGGTCGGCCAGGAAGCCGCGCACGGTGGCGAGGATCACGTAGTCGCCGCAGCCGGGGCACCACCGCACCTCCTGGTCGGAGGTGTAGTCCTTGGCCTTCTGCGGGCCGTCGGCCGTCGGCACCCCGGAGAGGCCGGAGACCGGTGTGAGCCCCAGCTCGGTTCCGGTCAGCGATGTTTCGACGATGGTCATGATGCGCCCCCGTTCGTGCGGTACGTGGCCCGGGCCCGCGCGGCGCGGGCCTTGTCGTGCTCGAGTCCGGCCAGGGTGCCGTCCAGCGCCGCGTCGATGACGCCCACCAGTTCTTGGGCGGAGAACGCCGTACCGGCGACCTTGGTCCACGGTTGGACGTCCACCAGGTACTTCGCGCGCAGCAGCATGGCCAACTGGCCGCCGTTCATCTCGGGGGCGACCACCGTGGGGTACCGGCGCAGCACCTCACCCAGATCGGGAGGCAGCGGATTGAGATGCCGCAGATGCAGCTGGGCCACTCGTCCGCCCCGGCGCCGTACCCGCCGGCACGCCTCTCCGATCGGTCCGTAGGAACTGCCCCAGCCGACCAGCAGGATCTCGGCCGCACCGTCGGGATCGTCCACCTCGGCCGACGGTACCTCGATCCCGTCGATCTTGGCCTGCCGCAACCGGACCATCAGATCGTGGTTGGCCGGATCGTAGGAGATATCGCCGCTGCCGTCGGCTTTCTCGAGCCCGCCGATCCGATGGGCCCGGCCCGTGGTACCCGGGATCGCCAGCGGGCGCGCCAGGGTTTGCCGATCGCGGGCATAGGGCAGGAACTCGCCTTCCGCGCCGGTCTCGAAGCCCGGGTCGATGGGATCGAGGTCGGCTACCGTCGGGATGGCCCACGGTTCCGATCCGTTGGCGATCGAACCGTCGGACAGCAGCAGCACCGGGGTCCGGTAGGTGAGGGCGATCCGCACGGCTTCCACCGCCGTGGCGAAACAATCGGCGGGTGAGCGCGGCGCCAGCACGGCCACCGGGGATTCGCCGTTGCGTCCGTACAGGGCCTGCAGCAGGTCGGCCTGTTCGGTCTTGGTGGGCAGCCCGGTGGACGGGCCACCGCGCTGCACATCGATGATCACCAGCGGGAGCTCGGTCATCACGGCCAGGCCGATGGTCTCGCTCTTGAGCGCCAAACCGGGGCCCGAGGTGCTGGTGACCCCCAGTGCGCCACCGAGGGACGCCCCCAGCGCCGCGCCGATCCCGGCGATCTCGTCCTCGGCCTGGAAGGTGGTGACGCCGAAGTTCTTGTGTTTGCTCAGCTCGTGCAGGATATCGGAGGCCGGGGTGATCGGATAGGTCCCCAGGAACACCGGCAGGCCCGCCAGCGAACCGGCCGTGATCAGCCCATATGCCAGTGCTGTGTTACCGGTGATCTGCCGGTAGGTGCCGGTGGGCAGGACGGCCGGGGCGACGCTGTAGGTGGTGGCGAAGGCCTCGGTGGTCTCGCCGTAGTTCCAGCCCGCCCGGAAGGCGAGAACATTGGCCTCGGCGATATCCGGTTTCGCGGCGAACTTCTCCCGCAGGAACTTCTCGGTACCGCCGATGGGCCGCCCGTACATCCAGGACAGCAGGCCCAGCGCGAACATGTTCTTGGCGCGTTGACCGTCCTTCTTCCCGACCCCGGTGGATTCGGTCGCGGCCAGGGTGAGCGAGGTCATCGGCACCTGGTGGACCACGAACTCGCCCAGGCTGTCGTCGGCCAGCGGATCGGCCGCGTATCCGACCTTGGTGAGGTTGCGTTTGGTGAACTCGTCGGTGTTGACGATGACGGTGCCGCCCCGCGGTAACTCGCCCAGATTGGCCTTCAGCGCCGCCGGGTTCATCGCGACCAGCACATCCGGCTGATCACCGGCGGTGAGGATGTCGTGATCGGCGATCTGGATCTGGAACGACGACACACCCGGTAGCGTCCCCTGCGGTGCCCGGATCTCGGCCGGGAAATTGGGCTGGGTGGCCAGATCGTTGCCGAAGGCCGCCGCCTCATGGGTGAACCGATCGCCGGTGAGCTGCATACCGTCGCCCGAGTCGCCCGCGAAGCGGATGACGACACGGTCCAATACCGCTGTGCCGGAGTCGTTCCCGGCGGTAGCGGGGTCCGGGCGGCCGATATTGTCGTGGTGCGAAACCATATGCGTGCTTCACTTCCTCGTCGAAATGAGCTGCCGGTCGCCAACCTACCCCGGGGCGGGGTCGCCGCGCCGGAAAAGCACACGGCCGGGTCGGCGGCGGAAGCGGAACGAGGTGTTCCTGCGTTGTGTTTGTGTGATACCTACCAGCGTAGTGCGCCGGGCGTGCCGGGCCCTATGACCTGGAACTCGCCGTTCCTACGGCCGCCCGGAGGGCAGGGACGACCGGGTACCCCGCGGGGGTTCCGGTCAGGCGAAGAGCTCGAGCTGGGGGGCCGTCCGGGGCTCGGCAGGGGGTGGGGTGCGGGGTTCGGCTTCGGGCTCCGGGAGCAGACCGTGCCGCTCCAGGAGCGGATCGATACGCTCGCGCAACCAGCCGGCGTATTCCGGGGCGACCACCGCGCCGCGCCGATACAGCTGGCGGTATCGGCGCAGCAGTGCCGGATGATGTTCGGCCAGCCAGCCCAGGAACCAGCCCCGGGTGCTGCCGCGCAGATGCAGGGGCAGCGCGACCGCCGACGCCGCGCCGGCCGCGGCCAGTTCACCGAACAACTCGTCGAGCTGGGACCGGCCGTCGGTGAGGTACGGGATCACCGGCGCCACCATGACGTTCACCGCGAAACCGGCGTCACTGCAGGCGCGCACCAGGTCCAGCCGGGCGCGCGGCGACGGGGTGCCCGGTTCCAGCCCGCGATGCAGTTCGGGTTCCAGCAGCGCCAGCGAGATACCGATGTGCACCGGCACCTCCCGCGCGGCCAAGGTGAGCAGCGGCAGATCCCGGTGCAGCAGGGTGCCCTTGGTGAGGAGGGAGAACGGCGTCCCGGAATCGGTGAGGGCGCGGATGATTCCGGGCATCAGCCGATACCGGCCCTCCGCGCGCTGGTAGGGATCGGTGTTGGTGCCGAGCGCCACCTTCTCCCGGTGCCAGGACCGGCGGGTGAGCTCGCGCCGCAGCACGGCGGCGATATTGGTCTTCACGACGATCTGGGTGTCGAAATCCGTTCCGGCGTCGAGATCCAGGTATTCGTGCGAACCGCGCGCGAAACAGTAGCGGCAGGCGTGCGAACAACCGCGCATCGGATTGACCGTCCACCGGAACGGCAGATTCGATTCGTCGGGAACCTTGTTCAGCGCACTCTTGCAGAGCACTTCGTGGAAGGTGATCCCGTCGAATTCGGGAGTCTGTACGGTGCGGGCGAATCCGGCCCGGTCCAGCCCGGGCAGCGCGCCGTCGTCGGCGTCCAGGGTTTGGTTCTGCCACCGCACCGGACCAGTCGAACACGCGTTCTATGTGGTGTCAAGCAGTCGGGGTGAAATCGGGCAGTGGGGCGTGTGGGTCGGCGAAGAAGGCGACCAGGTCGCGCACCGTGTCGTCGATGGGACGCGGTCGGTAGCCGAGTTCCCGGGTGGCCTTGCCGTGGTCGACCAGTGGCGCCGAGACCAGCGCGCCGAGCGCGGCCTTGGAGACGATATCGGTGCCGAGCCGCTTACCGATCGGCTCCATCACGGGGATGAGACCCGAGACCAGTTTCGGGGAGATGGAGAAGCGCGGCCCCTTCTTCCCGCCGTGCCGCGCGGCCATCCGGCACAGGTCGAGCATGGAGATCATCTCGCCGCCGATCAGATAGTTCTCCCCGGTCCGGCCGTGCTCGCCGGCCAGGACGAGACCGCGCGCGACATCGCGGACGTCGACCAGGTCGAAACCGCCGTCGATCATGGCCGGAATGCGGCCGCGGGCGGCGTCGCGCAGTGAGCGGTTGATGCGCGACAGCGGGGTGCCGTGATCGGCCGGACCGAAAACCCCGGTGGGGTTGCAGATCACCGCGTCCAGTCCGGTGTCGACCACCGTGCGCAGTGCGATCTCGCCGGCCCATTTGGAGCGGTCGTAGACCGGCAGGCCCGCGTCGGTGGACCGCGGCGTCGTCTCGTCGATATTGCCGCCGCAGCTGTACTGGTCGAAGGCGTGGATCGAGCTGGCGTGCACGAACCGCCGTACTCCGACGGCATGGGCGGCCTCGGCGACCACGCGGACGCCCTCGGTGTTCACCCGCCAGGCCAGATCGTGCTTGTCGGCGAGGGTGATCACGGCGACCAGGTGGTAGACGATCTCGGCGCCGTCGAGCGCGGCACGCATGGATTCGGGGTCCAGGACGTCGGCGCTCACCCAGGAGATATTCGCCGCGCCGGGTTGGCGAGGTGCCACCCGGTCGATGGCGACGATCTCGTCACCCCGCTCGGCGAGCAACGGGAGCAGATTCGTACCCAGGTAGCCGGCGGCGCCGGTCACTGCGACCTTCATGGACACGAGAATATAGAACTTGTTCTAATTTGCAACAGGTTCTAGTTTTGCGGCTCTGTCGCGTCTCGTGTCCGGTAGGTCGAGTGGGCTATATTCGGGCGGCAACCATTTGGTGCCGCAAGGGGTGCGCGTCGTTGCGGCATAGACACGTTTCATGCGGTGGCCACGATGATGTTCACGAAGAATCAGGGGGGAGCTCGATGAGTAATCTTTCGGTAGCGACCGAAGCGCTGCGGGCGTTCGGAATCACGAATTCCGGAATCGGGACCGAGATCGCGGCGGCCGGCAATATCGACGCCGTGGCCAATGTCGCCGCACTGACACCGGTTTTCGGTTTGATCGGTGCCGACTATCTGGCCATGTTCGCCGCCGCGCAGGTGCTGCAGGCGCGCGATATCAACGATCTGTCGGCCAAATACCAGAAACTGTCGGAGGCCGCCTTCACCTCCGCGTTCAACTACGACGCCACCGACGACGGTACGGCCGGTGTGCTCGGCGCGGCCGGGGGTGGCCTGTGAAACCGCTCGACACCACCGCCTCCGCGGGCCTCATCGCCCCCGAGCTCCAGCAGGCGGCACCGGCCGCCCCCGTGAACGTTCCGGAAACCGCCGCGCCGGCGGCCGTACCGGACCCGGCCGCCGCCATCCAGGATGTTCCGCTCGCTCAGCTGCCCGAGGGCGAACAGCCGGTGGACGCACCGGAATTCGTGCTCTCGCGGCGGATTTCCGACGACGCACCACAGACCGGCGTACCCGCGGCGGGTCTGCCCGGGTCGTCCGGGCCGGGCGGGGAGCCGGCCGGAGCGCAGGACATCCTGTCCGGTGCCGCCGAGGAGGCCTCCGCTCAGGCGAACGAACTGCTGGGGGTCGTCAACGAGGCCGCGGCGCCGGTGCTGGAGACCGCCGAGGGCGTGCTGGGGCAGGTGCTGAACACGGCCGCCGGCGGCGGTGTCCCCTCCGGTGCCGGCGCCGCCGCGGCCGGAGCCACACCGGCCGCGGCCGCCCCGGCTCTGCCCGCCGATCCGGTGGGAGCATTGCTCGGTGGCGCGGCCCTGCCTGCCCTGCCCGGTATCGATGTGCTGTTCCAGCCCATCCGCGACCTGCTGAGCAGCTTCGGCACCGGGGTCATCGGAGCCCTGGACCCGACCGCCATCCTGAGCCAATCCTCCCAGATCATCGAGGTCGCCATGAGCGTGGGCAAGAGCAGCCTGACCGCCATGGGACAGGTCTGGGAGAGCGACGCCGCGCAGACCGCGCAGACCGCCGGGCAGGAGGCCAACAACTCCGGGCTCCAGACCAGTCAGCGCGGTATCGATATCGCCGCCCTCACCCAGGCTGCGGCCGCGGTCGTACAACAGGGCAATGCCCAGCTCAGTACCATCGCGACGTCGTTCCTGGGGCAGGCGGTCGCACTCGCCCCGGTGGTCATGACGCCGCCCGCCCAGACCGCCCTCATCGCCTCGGCGACCGAGCATCTGGGGCAGGCCGTGATCGTGGCCAATGCCACCCGCGGTGATCTCGCCGGGAAGACGGCGGAGCTGGGCGGAATGGTGCAGAACCTGCTCGGTGTGGACGGGCAGAAGGCCGCCGAGGCCGCGCAGAGTGTGGCCCAGAGTGTCGGCGAGCCGATCATGCAGCAGGCGCAGAGCATGGCCTCCGATACCTCGGCACTCGAATCGGCACTGGGCTCCGGCGACGATCCGGCCGCCACCACCCTGGCCGGCCTGAACTCCGGGAGCCCGAGCACCACGCCCGGCAGCCCCGGACTCACCACGGGAAGCCCGGGCCTGTCCACCGGATCGCCCGGCGGAACACCGGGTACGCCCGGTTCGCCCGCGCTGCCCGGAGTGCCCGGAGCGAGCCAGACACCGCTGACGGGTGTGGTCCGTCCCGGTGTACCGATGGCGGGTATGCCCTCCGCCGCCACCACACCCGCGTCGAGTTCGTTCATGGGTTCGCCGGGCGGCGCCGCCGGGCAACGCAACAACGACGACGAACACTCCCGCACGGTCGACCCCTACCGGAGTCCCACCGGTAACGACGATCTCACCGGGCCGCTCGGTGAATCCGCGCCGGAGGTCATCGGCGCGGTGGACGCCGATGAGGACGCGGGCTACGACAGCCAGTTCTGAACCGGCCGTCCCGGCGGGTCAGCGCAGGCCCGCCGGGTTGCTCAGATCGCCGGCCGAATAGGTGTCGCAGGCCGCCACCTCGCCGGTGCGGTATCCGGTGAGGAACCACTTCTGACGCTGGTCGGCGGCGCCGTGCGTCCACGCCTCCGGGTTCACCCGGCCCGTCGCGGCTTCTTGGATCCGGTCGTCACCGACCGCGGAGGCGGCCGACAGGGCGTCCCTGATATCGGTATCGGCCAGTGGCATCAGCAGGGGTGTATCCGATCCCGGCGCGGGTGTCTTGTCCGCGTAGTGGGCCCAGATACCCCCGTAGCAGTCGGCCTGCAGTTCGGTGCGCACCGCGCCGGACTCCGGACCGCGGGGATCCTGCTGTGCCCGGCCGATATCGCCGAGCAGATTCTGGATGTGGTGGCCCACCTCATGCGCCACCACGTACTCCTGGGCGAGCGGCCCACCACTGGCGCCGAACCGGTCCACCAGTTCCTGGAAGAAACCGACATCGAAATACGCGGTCCGGTCACCGGGGCAATAGAACGGGCCCACTTCGCTGCTCGCGTACCCGCAGCCGGTGGAAATGCCGCCGGTGAACAGGCGGATACCGGGTGCGGTATAGGCGACACCGGTCTGTTCGGGCAGTTCCGCCGACCAGACCGAATCCAGGCTCTGTGCGGTCAGCACCACCCGGCAGTCCACGTATTTGTTGGCATCGGCGCCGGTCCGGCAGTGCTCGGGAGTACCAGCGGTCTCGCCGGTGCCCTGCTGCGCATCCTCGACCCCGGTGAACTGGCCCAGCATCGAGCCCGGATCCCCACCCAGCAGCAGGGCCAGTACCAGAACGATCAGGCCGCCGGCGCCGCCGCCGAGGGCGATTTTCCCGCCCCGGCCCCGACCCGGGCCCGACGAGGCGCGACCCGGGTCGATCTGTGATCCCTCGTTGAAGGTCATGGCTGATCCCGTCTGTGAACGTGTTCACCGCGGCGTGCTCAGGTGCTCGCAAATATATCCGTTTACGTCCGCTCGGCGGGGCCCACTACGATGGCAACCGCATCCGGAGGCCGTCCCGGTGTGCTCCGACCGTCGAAAGGAATACCGTGCTGCGCACCCACTTGGCCGGTTCATTGCGAAGTGAACAGGCCGGTCAGACCGTTACCCTCTCCGGTTGGGTGGCCCGGCGGCGTGACCACGGTGGCGTGATCTTCATCGATCTGCGTGATGCGTCCGGGGTGGCGCAGGCCGTGTTCCGGGAAGGTCCGGCGGCGGAGCAGGCGCACCGGTTGCGGGCGGAATACTGCGTGCGGATCGTCGGCGTGGTGGAACAGCGGCCCACGGGCAACGAGAACCCGGAACTCCCGACCGGTGCGGTCGAGGTCGATGTCAAGGAACTCGAAGTGCTCAACGAGAGCGCGCCGCTGCCGTTCCAGCTCGACGAACAGCCCGGTGAGGAGGCCCGGCTCCGGTATCGCTACCTGGACCTGCGCCGCGAGGGCCCCGCCCATGCCATCCGGCTGCGGTCCAAGGTGAACGCCGCCGCCCGCGCGGTGCTGGCACGGCATGAGTTCGTCGAGGTCGAAACTCCGACGCTCACCCGTTCGACCCCCGAGGGTGCCCGCGACTTCCTGGTGCCCGCCCGGCTGCAGCCCGGTAACTTCTACGCCCTGCCGCAGAGCCCGCAGCTGTTCAAGCAGTTGCTCATGGTGGGCGGTATCGAACGCTACTTCCAGATCGCGCGCTGCTATCGCGACGAGGACTTCCGCGCCGACCGGCAGCCCGAGTTCACCCAGCTAGACCTGGAGATGAGCTTCGTCCGGCAGGAGGATGTCATCCTGCTCGCCGAGGACATCCTGGTGGCGCTGTGGGACCTCGTCGGCTACCGGATCCCCACGCCGATCCCGCATATGACCTATGCCGAGGCGATGCGGCGGTTCGGCAGCGACAAACCGGACCTCCGCTTCGGGGTCGAGATCACCGAATGCACCGAGTACTTCGCGAACACCCCGTTCCGGGTGTTCCAGGCGCCCTATGTCGGTGCGGTCGTCATGCCGGGCGGGGCGAGCCAGCCGCGGCGGCAGCTCGACGCCTGGCAGGACTGGGCCAAACAGCGCGGCGCCAAGGGCCTGGCCTATGTACTGGTCGGCGAGGACGGGACCCTCACCGGGCCGGTGGCCAAGAACCTCACCGAGGAGGAACGCGCCGGCCTGGCCGCGCACGTGGGCGCCGTGCCGGGTGACTGTGTGTTCTTCGCCGCCGGACCGGCGAAGGCGCAGCGGGCACTACTGGGGGCGGCCCGCTCCGAGATCGCGCACCGGGTGGGGCTGATCGACGAGAACGCCTGGTCGTTCGTATGGATCGTGGACGCGCCGCTGTTCGAACCGGCCGCCGACGCCACCGCCAGCGGCGATGTAGCGCTCGGGCATTCGGCCTGGACGGCGGTGCACCACGCGTTCACCTCGCCGAAGCCGGAATCGCTGGACACCTTCGACACCGACCCCGGCGCCGCGCTGGCCTACGCCTACGACATCGTCTGCAACGGCAACGAGATCGGCGGCGGCAGTATCCGCATCCATCGCAAGGACGTGCAGGAGCGCGTGTTCAAGGTGATGGGGATCAGCGAAACCGAAGCGCAGGAGAAGTTCGGCTTCCTGCTGGACGCGTTCGCCTTCGGCGCCCCACCGCACGGTGGCATCGCCTTCGGCTGGGATCGGATCGTCGCGCTGCTGGCCGGGCTGGACTCCATCCGCGAGGTGATCGCCTTCCCGAAGACCGGTGGCGGGGTGGACCCGCTCACCGACGCGCCGGCGCCGATCACCGCCCTGCAGCGCAAGGAAGCCGGTCTGGACGCCGCATCCCAGCCCAAGGGGAAGGGGTCGGAGAGCAACGGCGCGGTGCAGGCCGCGGCCCCGGCGGGTGGCAGCGCCTAGGCTCCCGCTACGCGGGTGAAACCGGGCCCCCGGTGAGCGTGCGATACGCGTAGGTGACCGCGATCGTCGCCACCGGGCCGGCCGCCAGCAGGCCGAGCCCGCAGGCCAGCAGGCCGAGTACCGTCACCACAACCACCGTGAGCACCAGGAGCAGGACTCGTACCGGGTCCCGCAGCACCAGCAGGAAGCTGGACTTGATGGCCTCCACCGGGCTCTGCCCCTGTTCGATCGCGAAGTGCAGCGAGAACATACACCCGATCCCCACCGCGATCCCCGGGAGCAGGCACAGCGCGGACGCCAGGGTGGTCGCGAGGAAGGCCAGCAGCGCGGTCAGGAACGCGTTGGCCATACTGCCCAGATAGAAGTAGGAACCGAAACCCGGCCGGTAACCGTCGGTTTCGTACAGCGCACCCCGCACCATGGCGGCCTGCAGCAGCCACAACCCGGCCATGACGGCGGCGAATATCACGAACAGGCCGAGCGCCGAACGCGGCTCCACCACCCGGACGACCAGACAGACCAGCAGATAGATGATCAGGCCGAGCGAGGTGACCGCGACCCACGGCCCCGGATTGAGCTTGAACTTCTCCAAGCCGTAGCTGAGCGCGTGGCCGATATCGAGCCGGCCCGGGATCCCGGTGCCGTAGGCCTGGTAGCCGTAGGCCCGGGTGTTCGGGTCCGGTCCGGTGCCGGCCGGCCCATACACCGGCTGACCGGGGACATCGCCGGGCGCCGTGGTGCCCGCGGGCCCCGGCGCGCCGGCCCCGGCGGCATCGGCCGGTCGGGTGTCGAGCGGCGCGCCGGGCGTTTCGTCCACGGTGCCCTGCCGGGTCACGGGCGGTTTGCCCACCGGTGGTGGGGCGCCGGGGAGCGGAGTGTCGCTGCTCACCACGGCACTGCCGCCCTGGGCCGCGGCGGCGGGCGGCGGGCCGCCGGGGGCGGGGGGCTGCTCACCTGCCGGATCGCCGGGAGAGGCCGGGGCGGAACGCGGTGTGTCGGTCACGCTGGCATACCTTTCGACGCAGCTGGTTTCCGGTGTGGCGCACAGCAGTTCAGATCGAGAAAACCCGACCGGCACAGCGGTGTCAAGCAGGCCGGTCACGCGGCGGGGAACGCGGCGGACACGCCGGACGACACGGAAAGGTTGTTCAACCGCTCGCTAGAAGTGACCGAATGCGAGTAACTTGAGATGCGATGACTGCACTACTGGCCGAACGAGCCACCGAAGTCGTATCCGCAGCGCAGCAGTTGCTCACAAAGCGAATGGGTGCTCCGGTGAGGCTGAGCGACCCCACCGAACTCAGCGGCAGTGGACGGACGACCGTCCTCCGCGTCCGGGTCGCCGAAAACGCTTTCTCGCTACCGCGCACCCTGATCATCAAGCAGGTGCGCGGGTCGGTGTCGGATCCGAAGAACGTGACCGTCACCCCGGGTGTCGCGAGCGTCGATTCGGCCTTCCTCCGGGAGGCGGTGTCCTACCAGTTCACCACCGCACTGAGCCGCGGGGAGCGCCCCGGCGCCTATCTCATCGCGCACAGTCTGCCCGACCGGTTGCTCGTCCTCAGCGACCTCGGGGAGAACACCAAACTCACCGATGTGCTGAGCTCCGGAATGGAACCGGCCACCCGCAATGCCATGATGGCGTTCGCGCAGGCGCTCGGCCGGATGCACGCCGCCACGGTGGGCCGCGAACCCGATTTCGTGGCCCTGCTGCGCCGCGTCGATGTCGTGCACCGGGTCGACGGAATCGCCCAGCAGGCCGAGGCCGCGGTCGGGGAGATGCCCGCGCTGCTGCGGCGCGAACTCGGTATGGAGGTCCCCGACGAGGTGAGTGAACAGCTCGCGCACGGCGCGCGCCTGTTCACCGGCGGCCGGTTCCGGGCGTTCAGCCCGTCGGACCTGTGCCCCGACAATGTGATCCTCAACGAAGAAGGCGCCCGGATCCTCGACTACGAATGGGGCGGCTTCCGGGACGCCACCCTCGATATCGCCTACGCACTGGTCTCCTTCCCCGGATGCCTCTGCGATATCGAACTCTCCCGCGAACGCGCCCTGCAGATGGTGGAGGCCTGGCGTGCCGAAGTGGTCGGCGTCTGGCCGGCCCTCGCCGACGATGCGCTGCTCGCGGACAAGATCCTCGAAGCCCGGCTGATCTGGGTGTGGCTGAGCACCTACTGGTTCCTGCCGGCCGATCACGCGCGCATCGCCGTCGCCCGCGAACACGGCCTGTCGGTGCCGCGCTCGGACGCGCTGCTCAACCGGTGGGCCGGTCTGGCCGAGGACGCACGGTGCCTCGGCAACGACGCCGTCGGTGATTTCGCCGAAGCCGTCTGCGCCGTGCTCGACGAACACTTCAGCTGAGCTGTGTTTATTTGCGGCGCCTTCGGCGCCGCGGGGTCGAGGCCCCCGAAGGTCCCGCCGTTCGGGCCTCGAGACTCGCGCTTCGCGCATGCGCTTCGAGGCCTGAACGGCGGGACGGGCCTCGACCCTTTGTGGGCCTCGCTGAACTCGGCGCCGAGTGGGAGCTGCTAGTTCGTGAAACGATGAGACGCCAGGTCGGCCGGGCGGTCGAGTCGGCATCCGATCCGGCCATCGAATGCCGACGCAACCGCATGTGTCGAGTTTTGCGAGACACCTCCAAGGGTTGAGGCCCGTCTCGCCCCTCGGCCGAAGGTGCTCAAAGGTCGCACTCTATGGACGGCCCACCGCACATCGCATGCGGCGAAGCCGCGAGTCTCGAGGCCGAAACGGCGAGACCAAGGGGGCCTCAACCTCGCGCGCGCCAGCGCGCCCAAAAACACAGCACCTTGGCGAGCAAGTTCACCTCCTACCTTGGCAACCAACGCACCTCTCGTATGACGAGTCGAGAGGCGGCCGGTGCGGGCTCCGGAGGCTGGGCCCCGACTTGGTGTCGGCGGTGGGCGGTACCGTCGCAGGAATGAGTGACGGTCTGTTCGATATGCCCGGTGCGGGGGCGGGCGCACCGGATATCGCCTTCGCGGGTGAGGCCGCACGGGACGGTGGGGCGCGCGCTCCGCTCGCGGTGCGGATGCGGCCCGCCTCGCTCGACGAGGTCGTCGGGCAGCAGCATCTGCTGGGCCCCGGTTCGCCGCTGCGGCGGTTGGTGGAGGGGTCGGGTGCGGCGTCGGTTCTGCTGTACGGGCCGCCCGGTACCGGGAAGACGACGCTCGCATCGCTGATCTCGTATGCCACCGGGCGCCGGTTCGAGGCCCTGTCGGCCCTGTCCGCCGGCGTCAAGGAGGTGCGGGCGGTCATCGACATCTCGCGTCGGCGGCTCACCGCGGGCGAACAGACCGTGCTGTTCATCGACGAGGTCCACCGCTTCTCCAAAACCCAGCAGGACGCGCTGCTGGCCGCGGTGGAGAACCGCATCGTGCTGCTGGTCGGCGCGACCACGGAGAATCCGTCGTTCTCGGTGGTCGCGCCGCTGCTGTCGCGATCGCTGGTGCTGCAACTGCATTCGCTCGGGTCCGACGATATCCGGGCCGTGCTCACCCGGGCCATCGCCGATCCGCGTGGTCTGGACGGGCAGTACACGGTGACCGGCGAGGCCCTCGACCACATCGTGCGGATCGCCGGTGGCGATGCCCGGCGGGCCCTCACCGCGCTGGAGGCCTCGGCGGAATCCTCGCTGGACGGGACGGTGGATCTCGACCTGGTGGCCGCCAGTATCGACAAGGCGGCCGTCCGGTACGACCGGGCCGGTGACCAGCACTACGACGTGATCAGCGCGTTCATCAAATCGATCCGCGGCTCCGATGTGGACGCGGCGCTGCACTATCTGGCCCGCATGCTGACCGCGGGGGAGGATCCGCGCTTCATCGCCCGCCGCCTGATGATCCACGCCAGCGAGGACATCGGTATGGCCGACCCGACCGCGCTGCAGACCGCGACCGCGGCGGCTCAGGTGGTGCAGCTGGTCGGGTTACCGGAGGCCCGGCTGGCGCTGGCGCAGGCCACCATCCATCTGGCGACCGCGCCGAAATCGGGCGCGGTGGTCGCGGCCATCGGCGCGGCCATGGCCGATGTGGCCGCCGGGAAGGCGGGCACGGTGCCCCCGCATCTGCGAGACGGGCATTACGCGGGCGCGGAGCGGCTCGGCAACGCCCAGGGCTACCGCTACCCGCACGACGACCCGGACGGGGTCCTCGCCCAGCAGTACCCGCCGGACGAACTCGTGGGGGTGGACTACTACCACCCCACCGACCACGGTCACGAGCGGGCGGTCGGGCCCCGGGTCAGCACGCTGCGCCGGATCGTGCGCGGTCTGCGCCCAGGAAACCCGGCTCGGTGATAATTCGGGTGCGCGGCACCGGTAGGCTGGATATTCGTGCAGACCCACGAGATCAGACGGCGGTTCCTGGACCATTTCGTTAGTGCCGGGCATACAGAGGTGTCCAGTGCATCGCTGATTCTCGACGACCCGAACCTGCTGTTCGTGAACGCGGGCATGGTGCAGTTCAAGCCGTATTTCCTCGGTCAGCAGACGCCGCCGTTCCCGCGCGCGACCAGCGTGCAGAAATGTGTGCGCACCGGTGATATCGAGGAAGTCGGCATCACCACTCGGCACAATACGTTCTTCCAGATGGCGGGTAATTTCTCGTTCGGCGACTACTTCAAGGAAGGCGCCATCCGCTTCGCCTGGGAGCTGATCACCAACGCACAGGAGGACGGCGGGTACGGATTCGACCCGGAGCGTATCTGGGTCACCGCGTACCAGGACGACCCCGAGGCCGCCGAGATCTGGCGCCGGGTGGCCGGTATCCCCGAGGAGCGGATCCAGTTCCGCGACGGTAAGGACAACTACTGGGATATGGGCGTGCCCGGTCCCGGCGGGCCCTGTTCGGAGATCTACTACGACCGCGGGCCCGAGTACGGCCGCGACGGCGGCCCCGTCGCCGACGAGGACCGCTACCTGGAGATCTGGAACCTGGTCTTCATGCAGGACATCCGCGGCGAGGACAGCCCGAAGCTGGGTTTTCCGCCGGTGGGCGTGCTGCCGAAGAAGAACATCGATACCGGTATGGGCGTCGAGCGCATCGCACTGCTGTTGCAGGGCGTCGACAACGTCTACGAAACCGATCTGCTGCGTCCGATCATCGACAAGGCCGAGGAACTGACCGGCCGCTCCTACGGTGTCGAACACGCCGACGACGTCCGGTTCCGGGTGATCGCCGACCATGCGCGCACTTCGGCCATGCTGATCGCCGACGGCGTCAACCCCGGCAACGACGGCCGCGGCTACGTGCTGCGCCGGTTGCTGCGCCGGATCGTTCGCTCGGCCCGGCTGCTCGGCGCCGAACAGCCGGTGATGAGCGAGTTCATGCGGGTCGTGAGCAAGCTCATGGCGCCTTCCTATCCCGAGCTGTCCACCGACTACACGCGGATCGAAACCGTCGCGGTCGGCGAGGAGACGGCGTTCCGTAAGACCCTGAGCACGGGTTCGAAGCTGTTCGACGAAACGGCGGAGCAGGTCAAGGCGGCGACCTCGCGCGGCGGTACCGGCACCATCTCCGGCGCCGACGCCTTCACCCTGCACGACACCTACGGTTTCCCGATCGACCTGACCCTGGAGATGGCCGCGGAAGCCGGCCTCTCGGTGGACGAGGACGGGTTCCGCACGCTCATGGCCGAACAGCGGCGGCGGGCGAAAGAGGACGCGCACGCCCGCAAGCACGCGCACGCCGACCTGTCGGTGTACAAGGAACTGGTCGATCGCGGCGATACGGAGTTCACCGGTTTCGACGAGCTGACCTCCGAGGCCCATGTACTGGCCCTGATCTCCGAGGGAGTCCGGGTGCCGACCGCGCCGGCGGGCACCGATATCGAGGTGATCCTGGACCGTAGTCCGCTCTACGCGGAATCCGGTGGTCAGATCGCCGACCGCGGCACGATCACCGCGGCGGGGACGAAACTCGTCGTCAACGATGTGCAGAAGATCGCGAAGAAGCTCTGGGTGCATCGGTGCACCGTCGAACAGGGACAGATCACCGAGGGTGATGTGGTGTTGGCCCAGGTCGATCCGGCCTGGCGGCGCGGCGCCACCCAGGGACATTCCGGTACCCATATGGTGCACGCGGCACTGCGCCAGGTGCTGGGACCGAACGCGGTCCAGGCCGGTTCGCTCAACAAACCGGGCTACCTGCGGTTCGATTTCAACTGGCAGGGGCAGCTCAGCGAGCAGCAGAAGGCCGATATCGAGGCGGTGTCCAACGACGGCGTCGGCGCGGACTTCCCGGTGAACACCTTCGTCACCGATCTGCCCAAGGCCAAGGAAATGGGCGCGCTGGCGCTGTTCGGGGAGAACTACGGCGACCGGGTCCGCGTGGTCGAGATCGGCGGGCCGTTCTCCATGGAGCTCTGCGGTGGCACCCACGTGGGTCACTCCTCGCAGATCGGCCCGATCACCCTGCTCGGCGAGTCGTCGGTGGGCTCGGGCGTACGCCGGGTGGAGGCGTTCGTCGGGCTCGACTCCTACCAATATCTGGCCAAGGAGCGCGCGTTGCTGGCCGGGGTCGCCTCGATGCTGAAGGTGCCCTCGGACGAGGTACCGGGGCGGGTCGAGCAGCTGGTGGACCGGCTCCGCGCCGCGGAGAAGGAACTCGAGCGGAGCAAGATCGCGGCCGTGCTGTCGTCGGCGGGTTCCTATGCCGATGCCGCCGAACGGCTCGGGGACGTGCTGCTGGTCGCGGCCGCCGCGCCGGCCGGAGTATCGGCGGGTGATCTGCGTACGCTGGCCACCGATATCCGTGGCCGGCTGGGTTCCGCCCCCGCCGTCGTGGTGTTGCTCGGAAATAACGAGGGCAAGGTGCCGTTCGTGGTGACGGTGAACAAGCCCGCCCAGGCGCTGGGCTTCGCCGCCGGTGATCTGGTGGCCGTCTTCGGGCCGCGGATCTCCGGCCGCGGCGGCGGCAAGCCGGAGATGGCGCAGGGCGCGGGCTCGGACCCGTCCGGTATCGACGCGGGCCTGGCGGCGGTACGCGATTACATCGGCGCGCACGCCGGCTGATGACGGTGGGCTCGCTGGACGACCCTCCCGTCGACCGGCCCGATCCTGCCACGGATCCGGGCCGGGGCAGGCGGCTGGGCATCGATGTGGGCAGTGTGCGGATCGGGGTCGCCGCGAGTGACCCCGACGGGATCCTCGCGACCCCGGTGGAGACCGTGCCCCGCGATACCGGCTCCCGGCGCTCCGGCCGGCCGCGGGCTGCCCGCGGCGGCGGTTCCGCGCCCGGGCCGGGCGCGGATATCGCGCGGATCGCGGCGATCGCGGACGAGTACGAGGCGGTGGAGATCATCGTCGGGTTGCCCCGCACGCTGCGCGGCGAGAAGGGGACCTCGGCGCGTATGGCAACGGAGTTCGCCGGAAGATTGCGCGACTCGCTGCCCGAACTGCCGATCCGGCTTTCCGACGAACGTTTGACTACGGTGTCTGCTGCACGCGCTCTGCGGGACAGTGGTGTTCGAGCGCGCGGACAGCGGCAGGTGATCGACCAGGCTGCTGCTGTGTCGATCCTGCAGAGCTGGTTGGACGAACGGAGTTCTGTGATGAGGTCGGCCGAGGACGCGGCACGTACCGCGTTGTCCGGAGACGATGAATGACGGATCGATGGGCGCGGGCGGAGGCGCAATTCCGGCAGCGTGAGGCCGAGCGGCGATATCGTCGTGACGACAAGGCCTGGGAGCGGTCCCGCCGGGCCTCCGCCACGCCGGTGGCCGACGAGCCGGACTGGGACGACGAGCCCGAGGACGGCTGGGACCCCTACGAGGACGACGACACCGCCGTCATTCCCCGCTATGTCGACGAAGACGAGTACGACGACGATGACGAGCCCGAACCCGAGCCGCGGCCGCGGCCCCGACGCCGCGCCGGTGCGCGGACCGCGCCCGCTCGTGGGGGCCGCGCGGCGGCGCGGAAAGCCGCCCGTAAACAGGAGGGCGGCCGCCGCCGGCTGATCTGGGTGGCCGCCGCGGTCCTGCTGGTGCTGGTCGTCGGCGCGGGGGTGTACAAGCTAATCAATCGCTACACCCCGGCCGAGGATTTCGCCGGTCCCGCCGGTGCGCCCGTGGTGGTCCAGGTGAAATCCGGCGATACCGCCACCGAGATCGCTTCGACGATGGCGGAAGCGGGAATCGTCGCAAGTTCCGCCGCCTTCTACGAGGCCGCCGTGCAGAACGAGGGGATGAATTCGCTCCAGCCCGGCTACTACGCGATCCCGGTACACAGTCCGGCCGCGGACGCGGTCGCGGCGCTCGTCGCGCCCGGATCGCGGGTCGGCAATGTCGTCGTCTCCGAAGGCCGGCAGCTGCACGATCAGCACGATGTGAATACCGGCGCGCGCAAGGAGGGCATCTACACCAAGATCGCCGCCGCCAGCTGTGTGGGTGCAGAACCCGAACGCCGCTGTGTCACCTACGAACAACTGGAGCAGGCCGGCGCCACCACCGATCTGGCCGCGCTCGGTGTCCCGGAATGGGCGGTCGAGTCGGTCCGCACGGTGCCCGACCGTGCCCGCCAGCTCGAGGGCCTGATCGCCGCCGGTAGCTGGGATTTCGATCCGAGCGGTTCCGCGCTGGACATCCTGCGGCAGCTGGTGACCGAGAGCGCCCGCAGCTACGAGTCCACCGGACTTCTGGAATCCGGCCGGGTCAACGGGCTCAGCCCGTACGAAACGTTGATCGGTGCCTCCCTCGTGGAACGCGAAGCGCTGCCGCAGGATATGAGCAAGGTGGCCCGGGTGATCGTGAACCGGTTGGAGATCGACCAGCCGCTGCAGTTCGATTCCACCGTCAACTACGCACTCGACAAGACCGAGGTGGCGACCACCGACGCCGACCGCGGGCAGACCACCCCGTGGAACACCTACGCCATGCCCGGGTTGCCCGCGACCCCGATCTCCTCGCCCTCGATCGCGGCGCTGGAGGCCATGGAGGAACCCGAGCCCGGGACGTGGCTGTACTTCGTGACGGTCGACAAAGAGGGGACCACCCTGTTCACCCAGAGCTATTCCGAACATCTGCAGAACATCGAATTGGCGTTGGAGAGCGGGATCCTGGACAGTGGGCGCTGAACCGGCGGGCCCGCGCCGCGCCGCTGTGCTCGGCAGCCCCATCATCCATTCGAAGTCTCCGCAGCTGCATCTGGCGGCCTACCGCGCGCTGGGTCTGGATTGGACCTACGAGCGGATCGAATGCACCGCCGACCGGTTACCCGGTCTGGTGGCGGGGCTCGGCCCGGAATGGGCCGGATTGTCGGTGACCATGCCGGGCAAGGAAGCGGCCCTCGCGTACGCGCAGGTGCGCACCGAACGCGCGGTACTGGTCGGTTCGGCCAACACCCTGGTGCGGACGGCGACCGGCTGGCGTGCCGACTGCACCGATGTCGACGGGGTGCTGGGCGCACTGCGGGGCGGCGGAGTGCGGGAGTTGTCCGAGGCGGTGGTGCTGGGGGCCGGGGGCACCGCCCGTCCCGCGCTGCTGGCGCTGGCCGAACTCGGGGCCACGACCATCACCATCGTCGCCCGCGATGCCGGCCGCGCGGCCGGTGCGCGCGAACTCGCCGAGCGGCTCGGCGCGGCCGTCCGGGTGATCGGGTTCGACGCGCCGGAGCTGGCCGGTGTCTGTGGCCGCGCGGGCGCTGTGGTGAGCACCGTGCCGGCCGCGGCGGCCGCGGCGGTCGCCGGATCGGTGGCCGCGGCTCCCGTGGTGCTCGACGCGCTGTACGACCCGTGGCCCACACCGCTGGCCGAAGCGGTCGCCGCCGCCGGGCACACGGTGATCGGCGGTCTGCAGATGCTGCTCGAACAGGCCTACGGTCAGGTCGAGCAGTTCACCGGCCGTCCCGCCCCCCGGGAAGCGATGACCGCCGCGCTCGCCGACCTCGGCTGATGCCGCCGGTAGCGCACCGGATCACGGCGAATATCTGTAACGGGTTCTAGTCCGGTGCGCGGGGAGTTATGGTGATCGGCATGACTGCGTGGTTGTTGCGGGCACTGGCGCTCGGCGGGCTGGCCGTCGTCCTGCGGGTGCTCCTCGGGTTCGCGATGGGCTACATCCCGACCTACGGGGTGTGGTTGCGGCTGCTGTGCCTGGTGGTGCTGGTCGGTGCCGCGGTGGCCTTGGGCGTGCGCGACGGCCGGGCCGACCGCCACGAGCACCCGAACCCCGAGCACGGCGCGGACCTGACGATCCGGTGGCTGCAGACCGCGGTGGTCGCCGGCGTGGGCAGCGGACTGGTGTCCTGGCTGCTCGATTTCCTGCCGAAGGTCGACCTCGGCGACGGCGGCCTGCTGTTCGAGGCCACCGCCGCCTCGTCGTTCATCGTCCTGCTGGTCTTCGTGCCCGGACTCGTCGGGGTGGCCGTCGGACGGCGGCTGGGCAGCCGTGACAACGAGCGGTCGGCGGGTGGTGTCACCCCCGCGCTCGGCTCGCCCGCCTGACGGTCCGACGAGCCCGATCCGGCCGGGAACAGCTGTCGCCGGTCATCACGCGGCGGAGAGGACGGGCTCGGACAGGCGGAATCGCCGTGGACCGGGGTGAGCTTCCGGAAAGAGTGCGGGTACCCGGGCACGCGGGCCGCGATCGTAGCGATCGCGGCCCGCGTCTGGTCTCACAGCCGGGGTCGGCCGGTCTCACAGCAGGATCGCGCTGCCTCCGGTGGACCCGGAGCCGGCGACCGCCGAATACGCGGCGGCGAGCAGGGCGGGGTCGGGGCCTTCCAGCCGGCCGGGTTTGGCCAATCCGTCGAGCACCACGAACCGCAGCACACCGGAGCGGGTCTTCTTGTCGGTCTGCATACTCTCCAGCAACTGCGGCAGAGCATCGGGATCGTAGGTGGTGGGCAGCCCGACGCTCTCCAGGATGCTGCGGTGCCGGTCGGCGGTGGCGTCGTCGAGCCGGCCGGCCAGCCGGCCCAGTTCCGCGGCGAAGACCAGACCCACCGACACCGCCGCGCCGTGCCGCCAGCGGTAGCGCTCCCGGCGTTCGATCGCATGGCCCAGCGTATGACCGTAATTGAGGATCTCGCGCAGCGCGGACTCCTTGAGATCGGCCGCGACCACCTCCGCCTTGACCGCGACCGCCCGGCGGATGAGCTCTGGCAGTACCTCGCCGGTCGGGTCCAGCGCGGCCTGCGGGTCGCGTTCGACCAGGTCGAGAATTACCGGGTCGGCGATGAACCCGGCCTTGATGATCTCCGCCATCCCCGCCACGATCTCGTTGCGCGGCACGGTTTCCAGGGTCACCAGATCGACCAGCACCGCGGACGGCTCGTGGAAACAGCCGACGAGGTTCTTCCCCGCTTCGGTGTTGATACCGGTCTTACCGCCCACCGCGGCGTCCACCATGGCCAGCAGCGTGGTGGGTACGTGGACGACCTTCACCCCGCGCATCCAGGTCGCGGCGACGAATCCGGCGAGATCGGTGGCCGCGCCACCGCCGAGGCTCACCACCACGTCGTTGCGGGTGAGACCGATCCGGCCCAGCACCTCCCAGCAGAAACCGGCGACGGCGAGTTCCTTGCCCGCCTCGGCGTCCGGGATCTCGATGCGGTGGGCGTCCAGGCCGGCCTCGGCCAGCGTGGCACGCACCACCTCGGCGGTCTCGACCAGCGACGGCTGATGGAACAGGGCGACGGTCCGTACGCCGCCCGCGCCGGTGACCGCCTCGACGAGGTCACCGAGCAGACCGCGGCCGATGATCACCGGATAGGGCTGTGCGGTGCGGACCTCGATACGCGTCGGTTCTGTCACGTGTGCTGCTCCGATCCTGTCTGTGTCTGTTCGGCCTGTTCTCGTTGCTGCCGCCGGGCCCGGGCCCGTCTGGCGCGCGCCCGCCGGGACCGGCCCGGGGTGCGCAGGCCGTTGTCGGCGGCCTGCGCGGGCTCGGCGGCGGGTGAGGTTCCGGTGTCGCTGCCCGTGGTGCCCGATGCCGCCGCATCGCCTCCGGAAGCGGCCGGAGTACCGGGCTCGCCGGGGGTCGTCGCGCGTTGTGCCGCGGCCCGGCGCGCCCGCGCCCGGGCCCGCCGGCGGGCCCGGGACCGGCTGGTGCGCTGGATACCCGAGCCTTCGAGCAGATCCGTGTCGGGGGTGTCGGCGGCCACCCGGACCGATTCCAGTGCGAGTTTCCCCAGAATCGAGCGGACCACACGGCCGGGACTGCGGCCGTCGGTGCGCACCCGGACCGAGGTCACCTCCCGGTAGAGCGGCCGCCGGGTTCGCATGAGTTCCCGGTATTTCGCCCCCGGGTCGGCGCCACCCAGCAGCGGCCGGTGGGTACCGGCGCCCGTGCGGCGCAGTCCCTCGGCGATGCTGATCTCCAGATACACCACGGTCCGGTCGCGGAGCAGGGCACGAGTGCGTTCCGAGAGCACCGCGCCGCCACCGAGGGAGACGACACCGCTGCGGGTGGCGAGCGCGTCGCCGACCACCTCTTCTTCGATCCGGCGGAATTCGGTTTCCCCGTCCTCGGCGAAGATCTCCGGAATGGTGCGGCCGGTCGCCTCCTCGATCCCGGCATCGGTGTCGTAGAGCTCGACGCCGAGTTCCCGGGCGAGTTTGCGGCCGATGGTGGTCTTGCCCGCCCCGGGCGGGCCGATCAGCACTACCAGTGGGCCGTGCGGACCGGTCTGCTCGGTCATTACGCCGGGTCGGCGACGGTATCGCCCGGGTTCAGATGGGGGCGCCCGCTGATCCGCTTCATATAGCCGTCGAGGTTGCCCACCGTCTCGGCGAGCGAATCGCCCCCGAACTTCTCCAGCGCGGCCTGGGCCACCACCAGCGCGACCATCGATTCGGCGACCACGCCGGCCGCCGGAACGGCACAGACATCGGAACGCTGGTGGATCGCCACGGCCTCTTCGCCGGTGGACATATCGACCGTGGCCAGGGCGCGCGGCACCGTGGAGATGGGCTTCATGGCCGCGCGGACGCGCAGGGCCTCCCCGTTGGTCATCCCGCCCTCGAGACCGCCGGCGCGGTTGGTGGACCGCAGCACGCCGTCGCCGCCGGGTCGCATCTCGTCATGGGCCTGGCTGCCCCGGCGCCGCGCCGTCTCGAAACCGTCGCCGACCTCGACGCCCTTGATGGCCTGAATACCCATGAGCGCCGCCGCGAGCCGCGAGTCCAGCCGGTTCTCGCCGCTGGTGAAGGAGCCGAGTCCGATCGGGAGCCCGGTGACAACCACCTCGACCACCCCGCCCAGCGTGTCGCCGTCCTTCTTCGCCGCCTCGATCTCGGCGATCATGGCCGCCTCGGCGTCGGCATCGAACGCGCGCACCGGGCTCTCGTCGATCGCTGCCAGATCGGCGCCGGTGGGGACCACTCCGGTGGTGTTCGCGGCCGTACCGATGGAGACCACATGGGAGACGACCTCCACCCCGAGGGCCTGGCGCAGGAAGGCGCGCGCCACCGTCCCGGCCGCGACCCGGGCCGCCGTCTCGCGGGCGCTGGCGCGTTCCAGCACCGGGCGGGCGTCGTCGAAACCGTATTTGAGCATGCCCGAGTAGTCGGCATGGCCGGGGCGGGGGCGGGTGAGCGGAGCGTTGCGGGCCAGTTCGGCCAGTTCGGCCTCGTCGACGGGATCGGCGGACATGACGGTGGTCCACTTGGGCCATTCGGAATTGGCGATCTCGATGGCGACCGGCCCGCCCATGGTCCGGCCGTGGCGGACCCCGCCGATCACGGTGACCTTGTCGGCCTCGAACTTCATCCGGGCGCCGCGGCCGTAGCCCAGCCGTCGGCGCGCCAGCTGTGCGGAGATCTCCTCCGAGGTCACCTCGACACCGGCGATCATCCCTTCCAGGATGGCGACGAGAGCGGGTCCATGGGATTCTCCAGCAGTTATCCAGCGCAGCACGCCGACCATCTTCCCATGTCGGCGCGACAGACGGGGGATGCGGTCGGCCGTGCTCATCGCCCCCGGGACGTGCGTGGTGCCCGGGATTGCCGCGGGGTCACCACAGGGCGAGTCCGAGAAGTGTCGCCGCACACATCGACGGACCGTGCGGGATCGTGGGTCCGGGGCCTTCCGGCGCGGGCGCCCGCGGGCCGGCGCCACGGTACCGGCCGCCGTATATCCGTCGGCCCGCCCGGGAGCCGAGCAGTGCGCCGACTCCGGCGATCGCGGTACACACCGGTGCCGCGACCGCCGACCAGACCCAGACCGGACCACCACCGAGCCCGGCAGCCGCGCCCAGTCCCACGGCCAATTTCACGTCACCGGCCCCGAGGACGGCCGGGCGCGTCAGGTGGATCAGCAGATACGGGGTCGCGAGCAGCGCCGCGCCCCGGGCGGCGGCGGGGAAGTGTCCGGTCAGTGCCGCGTAACCGAGCACGGTCACGGCTCCGGGCGCCGTGAGCAGGTTCGGTAGGCGCCGGGAGCGGATATCGCTGATGCTCAGCGCCGCGCACCAGACTGCCAAGGCGAGGAATCCGAGGGTCGTCATACCGTCCACGATCGCCGCCGGCGGGCCGGACCGGTGGCGGCGAACGCGATCTGTGGACAAGTCGGGCCGCCGGGCCGGTATGTGAATAGCGGGTGGTCCTCATTTCCCGGTGGCTGCCGCCCGGTCGGCCCGTGTGCCGAGGCCGGGTCGGCGGTACTTTTATGCCATGTCTGCTGATGCCGGTCGGAGCCCGCGGGTCCGGCCCGATTACGCTTCCCGGCGCGGTGCCCTGCGCAACCTGCTGGTCCAGAACGAGATCGACGGCCTCCTGGTCACCGATCTGGTGAACATCCGCTATCTCACCGGATTCACCGGCTCGAACGCCGCGCTGCTGGTGCACTCGTGGGACACCCCGGGCGCGGAGGACCGCACCGTGATCTCGACCGACGGCCGCTACGACACCCAGGTTGCCGAGCAGGTTCCCGATCTGCGCGCCGAGATCGCCCGGGCGGTGTCGCGCCGGGTGGTGGAACTGGCGGGGGAGTGGCAGTTCGGCAGGCTGGGTTACGAGAGCCATATCGTCACCGTCGATCAGCACCGGGCGCTGCTCGAGCTCGGTTCGGGCCTGGAGTTCGTGGCGACCCCGGGCCTGGTCGAGCAGCTGCGCATGGTCAAGGACGAGTACGAGATCGACCTGCTGCGCACGGCCTGCGCCGTCGGTGACGGGGCCTTGGCGGCACTGCTGGAGACCGGGGCGCTGCGGCCGGGACGCACCGAGCGTCAGGTCGCCCGGGATCTGGAATGGGCGATGTTCGAGCGCGGGGCGGCCGGGATCGCCTTCGAGACCATCGTCGCGTCCGGGGCGAATTCCGCCGTTCCGCATCACCGGCCCACCGAGGCGGTACTGGCCGCCGGTGATTTCGTGAAGATCGATTTCGGCGCCGTGGTGGACGGCTACCACTCGGATATGACCCGGACCTTCGTGCTGGGCGAACCCGCGTCCTGGCAGCGCGAGGTCTACGACCTGGTGTATGCCGCGCAGCGGGCCGGCCGCGAGGCGCTGCGGCCCGGTGTGCCGTGCGCCGATGTGGACGCGGCCGCCCGCGAGGTCATCGCCGCCGCCGGGCACGGGCGGCTGTTCGTGCACGGTCTGGGGCACGGAGTGGGGTTGCGCATCCACGAAGCGCCCGGAATCGCCAAAACGGGCACGGGTACACTCCAGTCTGGCGTGGCGGTGACCGTCGAACCAGGTGTGTACTTTCCCGGCCGCGGCGGGGTCCGGATCGAGGACACGCTCGTGGTGCGCGAAGGGGGCCCGGAACTGCTCACCAACACCAGCAAAGATTTGATCGTCGTCGGATGACGACGGTCGCCCGAGAACCGAGGAGACCCGAAGACAGTGGCGGACACCAGCGACTTCAAGAACGGCCTCGTGCTGAAGATCGACGGTAATCTCCAGCAGATCGTCGAGTTCCAGCACGTGAAGCCGGGTAAGGGTCCCGCGTTCGTGCGGACGAAGCTGAAGAACGTGCTGTCGGGCAAGATCGTCGACAAAACCTTCAACGCGGGTGTGAAGGTGGAGACCGCCACGGTCGACCGCCGCGATATGACCTACCTCTACCACGACGGCTCCGATTACGTCTTCATGGACGGCGAGACCTTCGACCAGATCGCCATCGCGGAGAGCACCATCGGCGAGCAGGCCCGGTTCCTGCTGGAGAACATGACCGTGCAGGTCGCCACGCACGAGGGTGCGCCGCTGTACGTGGAGCTGCCGGTCACCGCCGAGCTCGAGGTCACCCACACCGATATCGGTCTGCAGGGCGATCGCTCCACCGGCGGCACCAAGCCCGCCACCGTGGAGACCGGCGCCGAGGTCCAGGTCCCGCTGTTCATCAACACCGGTGACAAACTCCGCATCGACACCCGCGACGGCAGCTACCTGGGCCGCGTCAACTCCTGACGTGCCCGATCAGTCCGCGGACAAGAAATCCGCCTACAAGAAACTCGGCGCCCGCCACAAGGCGCGCCGCCGGGCAGTGGACCTGCTCTTCGAGGCCGAGGCGCGCGATATCGATCCCGCCGATCTGGCCGACGAGCGGATCGAGCTCGCGGCCCGCGATCAGGGTGTGGCGCCGGTACACGCCTATACCCGCACCCTGGTGGACGGTATCGCCGAGGAACTCGACCGGGTGGACGGGACCATCGAGTCCTATCTGCAGGATTGGACGCTGCCCCGGTTGCCCGCGGTGGATCGCGCCATTCTGCGGGTCGCGGTATGGGAGCTGCTCTACGCGCCCGATGTCCCGCCGATCGTCGCGGTGGACGAGGCGGTGGAACTGGCCAAGGAACTGTCCACCGATGATTCCCCGGGGTTTGTGAACGGGGTGCTCGGGCAGGTGGTGCTGGTAGCTCCGCAGATCCGGGCCGCGGCCGCGGCCGCCGGGCGTTCCGGCGATCCGGAATCGGAGGACTGAGATGCGCAAGTACCTGGTGCTGGCCCTCCGCGCTCCGGCCTACGACCCGGCGGTGGCCGAACCGCACCGCCGGTTCCTCGCCGAGCTGCGGGCGAAGGGCATGCTGCAGGAAAGTGGTCCGTTCACCGACGGCAGCGGCGGCGCGTACCTCGTGCTCGCGGATTCGCTCGCGGCCGCCGAGGCGGTGGTGTACACCGATCCGCTGCACACCACCGGCTCGTCGGCGATCACGGTCCACGAATGGGAGATCACCGGCTGACCCCGTACCGGACCCCTTCGGCCCCGGTCCGAAGCGCGACTCGATGAGAGGGCGATAGGCTGTTCATCGCAACGTCCCATGATGTCGAGGAGTGCGGACCATGACCGAGAACGCGGGTATCACCCTGCCCGACGGCGGATGCACTGCCGCGGAGGCCTGGGAGATCTTCGACCGGTTGCCGGCCGCGCGGGTGGACGAGGTGACCACCGGCCGCTGGCGCGGCTCGGAACTACCCACCGGCCACCCGATGGACGGCACCCTGTCCGAATCGGGTTGGTACGGAAAACAGTTCGATGCGCCCGATCAGGTGCATCCGCTGCTGTTCACCGATGAGCGCGGCACCGTATTCGCGGTGGATCCGCGCCGGGTCCCGCTTTCGCTGGCGGGACGGATTCCGGCGCACTGGCTGCGCCCGGTCCGCAGGAATCTGCGCACTCTCGGCCCGCTGCTACGTACCCGCAAAGCGACGGCCCGGCTACGCGATATCGAGTACCGCGGCGTGGTCAGCGCCGCCATGGTCTACGACCATCTGCCGATCATCGACCATTTCCGCCGGCTCGGCGACGACAGGCTGCTCGGGGTCATGGATATGCGCGGTCTGGCCGAACCGTACTTCTTCGTCCTGACGCGCTGATCAGCGCCCCGCCGGGCCCGGCCGCAGGATGATCTTGCCGAGCGGCGCCCGGGATTCCAGCAGCTCGTGGGCCGCGGCGGCGCGGTCGAGCGGCAGGATCGTCTCCACCGGTGCCGCCAGAGCGGGTACCCGCTCGAGTATCGCGGCGCGGGCGCGGCCCACCCGGCCGTGCCAGGCGGGGCCGGAGCATCCGGTGAGCGTCAGCCCGTGCGGGATGAGGTCGGCCGCCGAGATGCGGGCGGGTTCCCCGGAGAGCCAGCCGTAGCTGAGCATCCGGCCGGAGCCGGGCGTCATGATATCGAGCAGCGCGGCCGCCGAGGTACCGCCGAGTGAGTCGAACACGATATCGATCGTGCGGCCCGCTTCCTCGCGCAGTTCCCCGGGCCAGTGCTCGTGGCGGTGGTCGATCACGTCGTCGGCGCCCAATTCCCGCGCGCGCCGGACCTTCTCCGGACCGCCCGCGGTCGCGATCACCCGGGCCGCGCCGAATTCGCGGGCCAATTGGACCAGGTAGGCCCCCACGCCGGTGGCGCCCGCCTCGATCAGCACTGTTTCGGCGCCGGTCAGCGCTGCGGCTTCCAGCAGCGCCAGTGCCACCGAACCGCTCATCGTCACCGCCGCCGCGTCGGCGGCCGTGACGCCCGCGGGAATCGGGGTCGTGGCTTCCACTCGCGCGCGGACCAGCTCGGCGTACGACCCCGTCCCGTCCGTATCGGCCACCACCCGTCGCCCGAGGTGCTCGGGTCCGACGCCCTCGCCCACGGCGATCACTTCGCCGGCCGCCTGGAAGCCGAAGACGACCGGCGGTGGCGAGGCCATCGGAAACGCGCCGGAACGCAGCTGGGTTTCGGGGTACAGGACGGGAATCGCCTCGGTCCTGATCACTACTTCGCCCGGGCCGGGGGTCGGGTCCGGGGCTTCCCGGGGTACCAGCACCTCGGGGCCGCCGGTATTCGTCATTACGATTGCCTGCATTGAAACTCCATAAGTTGACTGACGGTCCAGATAACTTCTTCAAGATATGGACCGTCGGTCAAGTTGTCAACGAAGGTGGTGCGACAATTCCGAAGGAACGCGCGGACGCCGCCCGCAACCGGCGCGCCATTCTGGACGCGACCGCGGCGCTACTCGCCGAGCACGGCCCGGAGGCGGTCACCATGGACCGGGTCGCGGCGGCCGCCGGCGTGGGCAAGGGGACGATCTTCCATCGCTTCGGCAACCGTGCCGGATTGCTGCACGAGATGGTCGCCGAAAGCGCGGTCACCCTGATGTCCGCCGTCACCGACGGGCCTCCGCCGCTGGGGCCCGGTGCGCCGGCCGCTGACCGATTGCTCGCCTTTTTCGCCGCCATGGCCCGGTTGGTGATCGACAACCTGGCGCTCATGGAGGTCTATCGGGTGGTCCCGCCGCACCCGCGCACCGAGGAGTTCCACCGGTTCTGGCGCGCCCACATCACCGCGCTGCTGAGTGAAGCGCGCCCGGATCTGGACGCGGAGACGGTCGGGCGGCTGCTGCTGGACGGTCTGGCAGGTCAAACCGTACCGGACATGGTCCGCGCGGGATCGACCGATCGGTTGCTGGCGGCGGTCGATCAGCAGGTGCGCGCGGTACTGCGCGCGCCGTAGCGCCTCGGGTTTCAGCGCACGTTGCGCGGCCGGAACTGGATGCTGATCCGCGGCCCGGTCACCCGCCGGGTCTTGGGTACCGCGTGCTCCCAGGTGCGCTGGCAGGAGCCGCCCATGACGAACAGATCGCCGTGACCCGGGTGGAAGCGCAGGCTCGGCCCGCCGGCGCGCGGTCGCAGCAGTAGTGGCCGTGGCGCTCCCAGGGTGAGGATGGCGACCATGGTGTCGTGCGTGGCGCCGCGTCCGATGGTGTCGCCGTGCCAGGCCACGCTGTCGCGGCCGTCGCGGTAGTAGCAGAACCCCGCGGTGCGGAACGGTTCGCCGAGTTCGGGTCCGTAGTAGGCGCTGAGGGCTTCGCGGGCCTCCTCCAGTACGGGGTCCGGTAGCGGGTCGGATTCGCCGAAGAAGCAGAGCAGTCGCGGTACCTCGACGACCCGGTCGTACATCTGCCGCCGCTCGGCCTGCCACGGCACCGTCGCGGCCAGTTGTTCGAACAGGTCGTCGGCGCCGCGCAGCCAACCGGGGCGCAGATCGACCCAGGCGCCGTGGGTGAGCGGGGTGCGCCCGACGCCGGTCAGCGGGGCGAGTTCCGCCGCCCCGAAGCCGTCGAAGAGTGAACCCTGCAGAGCCATGCGGTCAGATTACCCGGTATTCGAACGTATGTTCCCATCGGGTCGGTAACGGGACCTCGACGCGCCGATCGCCGGGCGCCGGCGCTCGCGGAGCATCGCCGGTGGGTGCGCGGAGAGGGACACATGACTGCTCCGGCTGGTTCTGAGTCGGCTGAACAGCGCCGATGCCGTATCAGCGGCTGTATCAGGCCGGCATCAGGGCGGTGTCAGCGGATCCGGCGACAGTATTCCCATGAGCAGCACAGTGAACAGCGTGCCTCGGACGGACCCGGTATCCGTTCGATCGGATTCCGCCGCAGCATCTTCGGCGGCAGCATCTTCGAAGGAGTACGTCACCATGTCCGTCACCCTGACCGACCGGGAACAAGCCATCCTGCGGACCGCCGCCTACGGCGCCGTGTCCTTGATCGCCGCCACCGGTGCGGCCCACTCGGCCGTGGCACAAGGGTCCCTCGCCCTGGCCTCGGCGACCGGCTTGGTCGGCCGTGTGCTCGCCGCGAGGTCCGCGGACACGGAACTCACCGGAAAGACCGTCGCCGAACTCGCCGACCAGGTGTTCCCGGCTCTGAGTGCCGCGGTGAACCTGCTGGAGAGCAAGGATGCGGCCGAGGCCGAGAACTTCCGTGGCACGGTCGGCCGCGCCGTCGGCGCCGCCGCCCGGCCCCGCCGGGGCGAGCCCGGCCCGGCGACGGTCGAGATGGCCCGCAAGATCACCGTTGCCCTCGCCGGGGCGGGGTCCGCGGACCGCCGGACCGAGCCGGCGGCCGCCGGACCGGATCGTCCGGGGTTGCGGAAAGCGCTGGAGGAGATCGTGGCGTCCGGTTTCACCGGGATCACGGTGCGGGTGCACGATGAGCGGGGCGAGTGGGCCGGCAGTGCGGGGTTGGCCGAGCTGGGTGGTTCGGTGCCGCCGCCGATCGACGGGCATGTCCGGATCGGCAGCAATACCAAGACTTTCACCGCGACGTTGGTGTTGCAGCTGGTGGGTGAGGGCAGGATCGGGGTGGATGTCCCGGTGGTGGAGTATCTGCCGGAGTTCGGGTTCGACGCGCGGATCACGGTGCGGATGCTGTTGCAGCACACCAGTGGCCTGTTCAACTTCACCGGGGAGTACTACGACGACGGGACGGTCGTCGCGGGGATTCCCTGCACCATCTCGGGTAAGGCGTGGGTGGACAACCGGTTCCACAGCTACGAGCCGGAGGAGCTGGTCCGGCTGGCGCTGTCGAATCCGGCGCGGTTCGAGCCGGGGGCGGGCTGGAGTTATTCGAATACCAATTACGTGGCGGCGCGGCTGCTGATCGAGAAGGTCACCGGACGCCCGGTCGCCCAGGAGATGCAGCGCCTGATCCTGGGACCACTGGGACTGACGGGCACCATAGCGCCGACCACGCAGACCGGGGTCCCCGAGCCGCACGCGCACGCCTACTACCGCTACGAGGACGCCGGCGAGGAACTGACGATCGACGTCACCGAACACAATCCCTCCTGGATCTCCAGCGGCGGTGACATGATCTCGACCGCCCGGGACCTGCACCTGTTCATCTCAGCGCTGAACAGCGGCAAGCTCCTGGCGGCCGACCTGCTGGCCGAGATGCGCGCCTCCCGTCCGACGGGTATTCCCGGGATGGGTTACGGCCTGGGGGTGTTCGTCCAGGACATAGCCGGCGGCGGCACCGTCGTCACGCACAATGGCGGCGCCGGGGGCCATGCGGCGCTGATGTACAGCACGCCTGACGGCAGCAAGACGCTGACTGCCACGCTGAACTATGTGGACGACGCGGCGCTCTCGCTCTCCGCGCAGTTCCAGCAGGCGACGCAGCGGCTCGTCGGCGAAGTGTTCGGCGCCGAGTAGCCCGCTCCGGCCGGGTCCGGCCGCGCCGGTGACGGCGACCCGCTCTCCGCGAGAGCCGGCCTCGGTCACACCGTGCGTTCGCGCATACAGGCCGCCGGCGGGGTGAACTCGATGCGCCGGACGGGGCGCGTCATCGATCGACGGTGGTGGGGATCGCGCGCTCCACTGCCGTTCGCACCAGGTCACGGGCCTGTTCCTCGGTGAAGACACCGGGGAGGGTGAGTCGTTCGAGGATCAGCCAGTTCAGGGCGAGGAACAGCAGCACGACGGTGTCCTCGTCGCCGGGCATCCCGAAGTCCAGGTGGTTGCGGATATTGAAATCCAGATCGGCGCGCACCCGCTCGGTGAGCAGGGCCTGTAGTTCGGGTCGCCGGGTGGCTTCCAATCGGAGTTCCAGGAGGGCGAGATAACCGGTGCGGAAGCGGGTGACGCGGCCGACGACCTCGGTCATGAGCTCTGTGACGGTCTCGCGGGTGCGTGGTCCGTGCAGGGCGGCCATGGCCGATTCGTCGGGGATCAAGCGCTCGTAGTACCGGTGGCCCACCTGGACCAGTAGATCGTCGCGGTTGCTGAAGTAGTTGGAGGCGGTTCCGGCGGGTACCGCCGCCGCTTTGTCCACTGCGCGGAAGGTCAGTCCCCGGGCGCCGTCTCGGGCCAGGATCTCGATCGATGCGTCCAGCAACGCCTGACGGCGTTCGGGATTCGTGCGGACCACTTGACACCACTCCATCTGTAGTACTACGGTTCAAACCACTTCGAACAGAGTACTACATCTGAGGCGGTAAGGCTGCGTAGCTCCCGCCGTCCCCTCGAAGACCCGGTACGCACCGGTACATGAAAGGCGCAACCGATATGCGAAAGCAGCACGGCACCTACCCCGTCCGTACCAACCAGCAGCGTTTCGTGGCTCGTCCCGTCCCCCCGCGGGTGACCGCCGCCCGCAACGGCGGGCCCCGCACCGGTCGGCGCGGCGCCCGCTGAGGCGGAGCCGGAAGCCCGCCTCGCCAGGGCGCGCAGTGGAACGCAACAAGGAACAGCACCGGCGCGACCGGTGCGTGTACAGAAGAGGACACCCGCCCCATGCACGACGTGAATCTCTGGAGTGAAGAGTTCGGCACCGCGACGGATACGCCGATCCTGTTGATCATGGGGTCGATGTCGCAGGGCATTCTGTGGCCGGACGAGTTCGTCGGCCGCCTCGTCGCCGGGGGTCGCCGGGTGATCCGGTACGACCACCGCGACACCGGCCGGTCGGACGCCGTCGATTTCGCGGCGCATCCGTACACGTGGAGTGATATCAAGGACGACGTCTATCGCGTGCTGGACGCGCACGGGCTGCGGAGCGCGCACCTGGTCTGCCACTCGGCGGGTGGGCTGCTCGGCCAGTACATCGCCGTGGAGCGGCCGGAGCGGGTGCGCTCGCTGACCGTGATCGGTTCCTCGCCGCTCGGCGGCGGCGAAGGCATGGTCCTCATGCGGGCGCTGCTGGGTGAGCCGCAGCCCGAAGGGAGCCTGCCGGAGCCCACGCCGGAGTTCGTCGCGTTCTACCGCGCGCTGATGGCCGCTGCACCACCGGACAACCGGCACGACCGGATCGACGGCATGGTCGCCGAGCAGCGCCTGCTGCACGGCGCCGGGTTGCCGTTCGACGAGGACGCGGCACGCCGGCTGCAGGAGCGGATCCACGACCGCGCCCGCGATCTGCCCGCCGTGGCCAACCACCGGCTGGCCGCGGCGGCGCAGCCGGATTTCGAACCGGTGGGCGTGCTGCACCGAGTGCAGGCGCCCACGCTGGTCGTCGAAGGCAGCCACGAGCCGGCCAAACCGGGCCACGGCGCGCTCATCGCCGAGCAGATCCCCGGGGCGCGGCTGATGATCGTGGCGGGTATGGGCCATACGCTGCCGCCGGAGGTGCACGAGGAGCTGGCCGCCGCCGTCCTCGCGCAGACGAAGGAATGAGATCACCGGTTTTCGCCGACCAGCTCGGCCAGCAGTTCGACCGTGCGGTCCTGTTCGGCGGCGGTGCCGAAAGGGACCGCCATGAATTCGGTGACTCCCGCATCGTCGAGCCGGGCCAACGCCCGCCGCACCCGCGTCGCGGTGCCCACGATCGCGATGTCCCGTGGGCCGGCCACTCCCTCGCGGTCCAGCGTCGCGCGGTATTCCGGCACCTGGGTGGCGAGCGCGAACTGTTCGGCGATCCGGGTGCGGACGTCGTCCTCGGCGTCGGTGAGACAGACCGGTAGGCCGGCGACGATCCGCGGTGCGGGCCTACCGGCGGCGGCCGCTGCCGCGGTGATCCCCGGGACGATGTGCTCGGCCAGGACCCTGGGCCCTGTCATCCAGGTCGCCGCGCCGTCCGCGAGCTCTCCGGCCAGTCCGACCATTCGCGGTCCCATCGCTGCGACCAGTACGGAGGGTGCGGGCACGGCACCGGGGATCGTCACCGCGCCCACGGCGGTCAGTGTCTCGCCGCGGTGATCGACGGTCTCTCCGCGGAGCAGCGGGCCGAGCACGGTCAGGTATTCCCGCATACGTGCCGCCGGCCGGTCCGCCGAGAGGCCGAGCATTCCCGTCACCATGGCGCCGATTCCCGCGCCCACGCCCAATGTCAGCCGTCCCGCCACCGCGGCCTGCACGGTCAGGGCCTGTGCCGCGAGTGTCATCGGGTGCCGCTGGGGCGTGGGGACCACCGACGTGCCCACTGCGATATCGAGGCCGCCGCCGACCGCTGCGAGAGTGGTCAGCGCGTCCCAGCCGAGTGCCTGGCTCACCCACGCGGTCGTGAATCCGGCGTTCGCCGCGGCTCGGGCCTGGGTGGCTATCTCTGCCCATGTCGCGGGACCGCGAACCTCACCGACGGCCACACTGATCTGCATTCTTCCGGTCTCCTCGGATCGAACCCCGGTTAAGTGGAGGGGTCACCCCATTTATTGTCCGGTACGATATGGGGTCTCCACCCCATTTGGCAAGAAGGTGCTCGTAGATGGCCGAGAGTCCCGGTCAGGCCGGTCGGCGTCGCGCCGATGCGCGCCGCAATCGAGACCGATTGGTCACCGCAGCGAGTGCGGTGATCGCCGAAGCCGGCCCCGGGGCCTCGCTGGAGGAGATCGCCCGCCGCGCCGGAGTCGGTTCCGCCACCCTCCATCGGCATTTCCCCCACCGGTCCCAACTGCTGGAGGCGGTGCTCCACGACCGGGTGCAGGCATTGAGCACGCGCGCCGAAGAGCTGCGGGCGGCACCACATGCCGGTGCCGCACTCATGGCCTGGCTACGCGACCTGGTGGCCCACGCGGCTGCCGCGCGCGGGTTCGGGCCGGCGCTGACGGGCTACGAGTTCACCGGGGACTTCTCACCCCACGCTGTGCTCCGGGATGCCGCCGGGGGTCTGCTCGCCCGTGCCGGGCAGGAAGGTTCGGTCGCTCCCGCGGTGACGGTCGACGATGTACTGCAACTCGCTCACGGCATCGCGCTGGCCGCCGAATCATTGCCGGAGCCGACGAAGCGCGCGGACGTGTTGCTGACGCTCGCGGCCGAGGGCCTGCTGCGCTCCGGCGCGACCGGCTGAGATGCCGGTCGACAAGGACCGCTCACCGCTGCCGGTAACCGCAGTCACAGCCGGTGGCCCCCCCGGCGGGCGTGGCCCCACTCACACTCCGAGGCCGGTCCTCACCTGGTGAAAGTCCCCGTTCGGCGGCTGATAGGCTGCTCGGCGTAAGACATCCTTTAACGGACCGTCCAGTGAGGCGGGGAAGGAGGTCGGTATGGCCGTGCCCGAAGAACGCGGTGCTGCCGAGGCGACGTCAGCTCCCGAGCGGCACACCCCGGAATGGGTCGCGACGGGGCGCGAACTACTTTCCGCCTCCGATGTCGGCCGCACCATCGCGCGGATCGCACACCAGATCATCGAACGCACCGCCCTGGATTCGGGCGATCCCGGTACGCCCCGGGTAGTGCTCATCGGTATTCCGACCCGCGGCACCACCCTCGCGCACCGGCTCACCGACAGGATCGAGGAATTCTCCGGAGTCCGGCCCGCGCTCGGGTCCCTCGACATCACGCTCTACCGCGACGATCTGCGCACCAAACCGCATCGTCCGCTGGAACGCACATCGGTCCCCGAAGGCGGGATCGAGGACGCGCTGGTCGTACTCGTCGACGATGTGCTCTTCTCCGGACGCACGGTGCGCTCCGCGCTGGACGCGCTGCGGGATCTGGGCCGGCCGCGCGCCGTCCAGCTGGCGGTCCTGGTGGACCGCGGACACCGCGAACTACCGATCCGCGCCGATTTCGTCGGCAAGAACGTGCCCACCGCGCGCACCGAGGACGTGTCGGTGCTGCTGTCCGAACCCGACGGCCGCGACGGGGTTTTCCTGCATCAGGGGGAGGGTCAGTGAGACATCTGCTGACGGTGACCGATCTGGATCGCGACACCGCCACCGAACTGCTCGACGAGGCCGAACGGTTCGAACAGGCACTGCTGGGCCGCGAAGTGCGCAAGCTCCCCACCCTGCGTGGACGCACGGTGATGACGGTGTTCTTCGAGAACTCCACTCGCACCCGGGTCTCCTTCGAGGTCGCGGGCAAATGGATGAGCGCCGATGTGATCAATGTGAGCGCGAGCAGCTCCTCGGTGGCCAAGGGAGAGTCGTTGCGCGATACCGCGCTCACCCTGCATGCCGCGGGTGCCGACGCGCTCATCGTGCGACATCCCGCCTCCGGTGCGGCCCATCAGATCACCCGCTGGTTCGAGGACTGGTCGCGGCAGTCGGGCAGTTCGGTGCCCGCGGTGATAAACGCCGGTGACGGCACCCATCAGCACCCCACCCAGGCGCTGCTCGACGCGCTGACCCTGCGTCAGCGGCTCGGCGATATCGCCGGAAAACGGGTGGTGATCGTCGGCGACATCCTGCACAGCCGGGTGGCCCGGTCCAATGCCTTCCTGCTGTCCACGCTCGGCGCGGAGGTGGTGCTCGTCGCGCCGCGCACGCTGCTGCCGGTAGGCGTCGAGGGCTGGCCGGTGCGGGTCTCGACGGACCTGGATTCCGAACTGCCCGGCGCCGACGCCGTCCTCATGCTGCGGGTCCAGGCGGAGCGGATGAACGGCGGATTCTTCCCGTCGGCCCGCGAATACTCGATCCGCTACGGCCTCTCGGAGCGCCGGCTGGCGCTGCTCGACGAACAGGCGGTGGTGCTGCACCCCGGCCCGATGCTGCGCGGTATGGAGATCGCGTCGTCGGTGGCCGATTCGCCTCGCGCCGCCGTATTGCAACAGGTGACGAATGGAGTCCATATGCGGATGGCGGTGCTGTTCCGCCTGCTGGTCGGAGTGCAGGAGGCCGCGGCGTGAGCGAGTCGGGCCCGGAGGCGGCAGCCGAGCGTAACCACGGAGAGTCCTCGCGCACACCCGGAGCGCACAGGGTGAGCGATAACGTGCTGATCACCGGGGTGCGGCCCTACGGCGAGGGCGAGCCGGTGGATGTGCTGATCGCCGGCGGCGTGATCCGGCAGATCGGGACGGGCCTGCCGGCCGAGGACGCCGAGATCGTCGACGGCACCGGGCAGGTGCTGCTGCCCGGATTCGTGGATCTGCACACCCACCTGCGCGAACCCGGCCGCGAAGACACCGAGACCATCGAATCGGGTTCCGCCGCCGCGGCGCTGGGCGGCTACACCGCGGTCTTCGCCATGGCCAACACCTCGCCGGTCGCCGATACCCAGGTGGTCACCGACCATGTCTGGCGGCGCGGGCAGGAAGTCGGGCTGGTCGATGTGTACCCGGTGGGCGCGGTGACCGTGGGCCTGGCCGGCGCGCAGCTCGCCGAGATGGGCACCATGGCCGCCGGCGCGGGCGCGGTACGCATGTTCTCCGACGACGGCCACTGCGTGCACGACCCGCTCATCATGCGGCGCGCGCTGGAGTACGCCCGCTCGCTGGGCGTCCTCATCGCGCAGCACGCGGAGGAGCCCCGGCTCACCTCCGGCGCGGTGGCGCACGAGGGACCGACCGCGGCCCGGCTGGGTCTGGCGGGCTGGCCGCGGGCCGCGGAGGAATCCATCGTCGCGCGCGACGCGCTGCTGGCCCGGGACGCGGGCGCACGGGTCCACATCTGCCACGCTTCCACAGCCGGCACCGTGGAATTGGTGAAATGGGCCAAAGCGCAAGGTATCTCGATCACCGCCGAGGTCACGCCGCATCATCTGCTGCTGACCGACGCCCGCCTGGAAACCTATGACGCGGTGAACAAGGTGAACCCGCCGCTGCGTGAGGGCTCCGATACCGAGGCACTGCGGCAGGCCCTGGCGGACGGCATCGTGGACTGTGTCGCCACCGATCACGCCCCGCACGCCGAACAGGACAAATGCTGCGAATTCGCGGCGGCCCGGCCCGGGATGCTGGGTCTGGAGACCGCGTTGTCCATCGTGGTGGAGACGATGGTGCGGCCCGGTCTGCTGGACTGGCGCGGGGTCGCCCGGGTGATGAGCGAACGGCCCGCCGAGATCGTCGGCCTCGACGACCAGGGCCGCCCGATCGCCGAGGGCGAGCCCGCCAACCTGGTATTGGTCGACCCGGAGGCCGACTGGACCGTCGAGGGCGGGGACCTCGCGAGTATCGCGAGCAACACCCCCTATCAGGCGATGACGCTGCCGGGTCGGGTCACCACCACACTGCTGCGCGGCCGGATCACCGCCCGCGACGGGGTGGCCGCCGCACCCGCGGGCGTACGAGTAGGAGAGCGCTGATGGAGCGGACACTGTGGGTTATCGGCTGCGTTCTGCTGTGGGCGCTGTTCGTCTACCTCATGTACCGGGGCTGGCGTAACCGTGCCGCCCGGCAGGCCGACCGCATCGGCGACCTGCCCCCGGTACCGGAGGAGACGGGCGCGCAGGTCCTGGATCCGACCACCGGTCTCTACCTCGGCAGCACCATCGCGCCGAGCTGGCAGGACCGGATCGCGGTCGGTGACCTCGGCTTCCGCGCGACCGCGGAGCTCACCCGCTTCGAACACGGAATCCTGCTGGAACGGCAGGGCGCGTCCGCGATCTGGATCCCGGAGGAGTCCATCTCCGTGATCCGCACCGAACGCGGACACGCGGGCAAGGTCATGAGCGAGGGCGGCGTCCTGGTGATCCGCTGGACGCTGCCGTCCGGGACCGAGATCGACACCGGGTTCCGCGGCGACGACAAAACGGTGTATCCGGCCTGGGCGCGGGCAACGACGGGAGACGACGAGAAATGACGACAACAACGGCCGCAGCCCTGGTTCTGGAAGACGGACGGGTCTTTCGCGGCACCGCCTACGGCGCGGTGGGCCAAACCCTCGGCGAAGCGGTGTTCTGCACCGCCATGACCGGGTATCAGGAAACCCTCACCGACCCCAGCTATCACCGGCAGATCGTGGTGGCCACCGCCCCGCAGATCGGCAATACCGGCTGGAACGACGAGGACGACGAATCGCAGCAGATCTGGGTCGCGGGCTACGCGGTCCGCGATCCCGCGCGCCGCGCCTCGAACTGGCGGTCCAGCGGCACCCTGCCGGGACAGCTGGAACAGCAGAACATCGTCGGCATCGCCGGTATCGACACCCGTGCGGTGGTGCGGCATCTGCGCAGCCGCGGCTCGATGAAGGCGGGGATCTTCTCCGGCCCGGCGCTCGCCGATACCGAGGAACTGCTCGCCCGGGTCACCGGCCAGCCGTCCATGCTGGGCGCCGATCTCGCCGGTGAGGTCAGTACCGACCGGATCTACACCGTCGAACCGGAGGGCACTGCCCGGTTCACCGTGGTCGCCGTCGACCTCGGGATCAAATCCAACACTCCGCGGATGTTCGCCGCCCGCGGTATCCGGGTGCATGTGGTCCCGTCCTCGACGAGCCTGGACAAGCTGCTGGAACTGAAGCCCGACGGCGCGTTCCTGTCCAACGGTCCGGGTGACCCGGCCACCGCCGATACCGCCGTCGCCCTGACCCAGGGCATCCTCGACAAGGGGCTGCCGCTGTTCGGTATCTGCTTCGGTAACCAGATCCTGGGCCGGGCGCTGGGCCGCGGCACCTACAAGATGAAATTCGGGCACCGAGGGATCAATATCCCGGTCGTCGAACACGACACCGGCCGTATCTCCATCACCGCGCAGAACCACGGGTTCGCGCTGGAGGGGGAGCGCGGCGAACAGTTCGACACCCCGTTCGGCAAAGCCGAGGTCAGCCATGTCTGCGCCAACGACGGCGTCGTGGAGGGGGTGCGCCTGATCGACGGCCGCGCCTTCTCCGTGCAATACCACCCGGAAGCGGCCGCCGGGCCCCATGACGCCGCGTACTTGTTCGACCGGTTCTCCGGTCTGATGGAGGGATCCTGATGCCACGCCGTACCGATCTCGAACACATTCTGGTCATCGGCTCGGGCCCGATCGTCATCGGTCAGGCGTGCGAGTTCGACTACTCGGGCACCCAGGCGTGCCGGGTGCTGCGCGCCGAGGGACTGCGCGTCTCGCTGGTCAACTCCAATCCGGCGACCATCATGACCGACCCGGAATTCGCCGATTCCACCTATGTGGAACCGATCACCCCGGAATTCGTCGAAAAGGTCATCGAGAAGGAACGCCCCGACGCGCTGCTGGCCACCCTCGGTGGGCAGACCGCGCTGAACACCGCGGTCGCGCTGCACGAGCGCGGGGTGCTGGCGAAGTACGGGGTCGAGCTGATCGGCGCCGATTTCGATGCCATCCAGCGCGGTGAGGACCGGCAGAAATTCAAGGACATCGTGGCGCGGGTCGGCGGGGAGAGCGCCCGCTCCCGGGTCTGCTACACCATGGACGAGGTCCGCGAAACCGTCGCGGAACTGGGCTTCCCGGTCGTGGTGCGGCCCTCGTTCACCATGGGCGGGCTCGGGTCCGGGATGGCCTACGACGAGACCGATCTCGACCGGATCGCCGGCGGCGGCCTGGCCGCCTCACCGACCGCCAATGTGCTGATCGAGGAGTCGATCCTCGGCTGGAAGGAATACGAACTCGAGCTGATGCGCGACGGCCGCGACAATGTCGTGATCGTCTGCTCGATCGAGAACGTGGACCCGATGGGTGTGCACACCGGCGACTCCATGACCGTCGCCCCTGCCCTCACCCTCACCGACCGCGAATACCAGAAGATGCGCGATCTGGGTATCGCGATCCTGCGCGAGGTCGGGGTGGACACCGGCGGCTGCAATATCCAGTTCGCGGTGGACCCGGCCGACGGCCGGCTCATCGTCATCGAGATGAACCCGCGCGTCTCGCGGTCCTCGGCGCTGGCGTCCAAGGCCACCGGTTTCCCGATCGCCAAGATCGCGGCCAAACTGGCCATCGGTTACACGCTCGACGAGATCGTCAACGACATCACCAAGGAAACCCCGGCCTGTTTCGAACCCACCCTCGACTATGTCGTGGTGAAGGCGCCGCGGTTCGCGTTCGAGAAGTTTCCCGGCGCCGACCCCACCCTGACCACCACCATGAAATCGGTGGGCGAGGCCATGTCACTGGGCCGCAATTTCGCCGAGGCGCTCGGCAAAGTGCTGCGCTCGCTGGAAACCAAAGCGGCCGGGTTCTGGACCGCCGCGGACGGGAAGTGGGCACCGGCCTCCACCGATCAGGCCGATATCGACGCCGCGATCGCGGAGATCCTCGCGGATCTGCGCACCCCCACCGAGGGCCGGATCTACCAGGTGGAGCGCGCCCTGCGGTTCGGGGCGAGCATCGAGGACGTGGCCGCCGCCTCCGGGATCGACCCGTGGTTCGTCGCCGAGATCGCCGGCCTGGTGGACCTGCGCGCGGAACTGCTCGAGACCCCCGTCCTGGACGAATCGCTGCTGCGGCGGGCGAAATACCACGGCCTCTCCGATCGCCAGATCGCCGAGCTGCGGCCGGAACTGGCCGGTGAGAGCGGTGTGCGCGCCCTCCGGCACCGGCTCGGGGTGCGGCCGGTGTTCAAAACGGTCGATACCTGTGCCGCCGAATTCGAGGCCAAGACCCCGTACCACTATTCGGCCTACGAACTCGATCCCGCGGCCGAATCCGAGGTCGCCCCGCAGCCCGATCGGGACAAGGTGATCATCCTGGGTTCCGGGCCCAACCGGATCGGCCAGGGCATCGAATTCGACTACTCGTGCGTTCACGCCGCGCAGACACTGTCGGCGGCCGGCTACGAGACCGTCATGGTCAACTGCAACCCGGAAACGGTGTCCACCGACTACGACACCGCCGACCGCCTCTACTTCGAACCCCTCACCTTCGAGGACGTGCTCGAGGTCTACCACGCCGAATCCGAGTCCGGTACGGTCACCGGGGTCATCGTGCAGCTCGGCGGGCAGACCCCGCTGGGGCTCGCGGAACGGCTCACCGCCGCCGGGGTGCCGGTGGTCGGCACCAGCGCCGCCGCCATCGACCTGGCCGAGGACCGCGGCGAATTCGGTGACGTCCTGATCGCCGCCGGGCTGCCCGCGCCCAAGTACGGCACCGCCACCACCTTCGAGCAGGCCCGCAAGATCGCGGCCGATATCGGCTACCCGGTCCTGGTGCGCCCCTCGTACGTGCTGGGCGGTCGCGGTATGGAGATCGTCTACGACGAGCAGTCCCTCGAGGGCTACATCTCGCGCGCCACCGAACTCAGCCCCGAACACCCGGTGCTGGTGGACCGGTTCCTGGAAGACGCCATCGAAATCGATGTGGACGCGCTCTGCGACGGCGAGGAGGTCTTCCTCGGCGGCGTCATGGAACATATCGAGGAAGCCGGTATCCACTCCGGCGACTCCGCCTGCGCGCTGCCGCCGATCACGCTGGGCCGCAGCGATATCGAGGCGGTGCGCCGCTCCACGGTCGCGCTGGCCAAGGGGATCGGCGTCAAAGGTCTGCTGAATGTGCAGTACGCGCTCAAGGACGACATCCTCTACGTCCTCGAGGCCAACCCGCGCGCCAGCCGCACCGTACCGTTCGTCTCGAAGGCCACCGCCGTACCGCTGGCCAAGGCGGCCGCGCGGATCATGCTCGGCACCACCATCGCCGAACTCCGCGCCGAGGGCATGCTGCCCGAGGGCGACGGCGGGCATGTCGCGCTGGACGCTCCGGTGGCGGTCAAGGAAGCGGTCCTGCCGTTCCACCGCTTCCGCCGTGCCGACGGGAGCCAGGTGGATTCGCTGCTCTCGCCGGAGATGAAATCCACCGGTGAGGTCATGGGAATCGACGCCGACTTCGGTACCGCGTTCGCCAAGAGCCAATCCGCGGCGTACGGATCGCTGCCCACCGAGGGCACCGTGTTCGTCTCCATCGCCAATCGTGACAAACGTGCCATGGTGTTCCCGGTGAAACGCCTGCACGACCTCGGCTTCCGTATCCTGGCCACCGCCGGAACCGCGGAAATGCTGCGTCGCAACGGAATCCCCTGCGAGCAGGTCCGTAAGCACTCGGATCCGGTCTCCCCGTCGGGCGGCAGCAATACGCCCCCGCAGCCGTCCATCGTGGACCAGATCCGCGACGGGGAGGTCGATATGGTCTTCAACACCCCCTATGGCAATTCCGGCCCCCGGGTGGACGGCTACGAGATCCGCAGCGCCGCGGTCGGCGTCAACATCCCCTGTATCACCACGGTCCAGGGCGCCGCGGCGGCCGTCCAGGGCATCGAGGCCAGTATCAACGGCGGACTGGGCGTGCGGTCGCTGCAGGAACTGCACTCGGCGTTGCGCGGCTGAGGGCGCGGGCGATGACGACCACGACGTTCGGTGCGCGGCTGGCCGCCGCCATGGACACTCACGGGCCGATCTGTGTCGGGATCGATCCCCATCCCGCCCTCCTCGGCGCCTGGGGCCTGTCCGACGACGCCGACGGGCTCGAGGCCTTCGCCGAGCGCTGCGTCGAAGCATTCGACGGAACGGTGGCGGTGATCAAACCACAGGTCGCCTTCTTCGAGGCCTACGGCGCCGCGGGGATCGGGGTGCTCGAACGCACCATCGAGGTGCTGCGCGCCTCGGGCACCCTGGTGCTGGCCGACGCCAAACGCGGCGATATCGGCTCCACCATGGACGCCTACGCCCGCACCTGGCTCGCCGACGGCCCGCTGGGCGCGGACGCGGTCACCGTATCGCCCTACCTGGGCTTCGGTGCCCTCCGCCCCGCCCTGGAGCTGGCCCACGCCAACCACCGCGGCGTGTTCGTCCTGGCCGCCACCTCCAACCCGGAAGCCGCCCAGATCCAGCAGGCGACAGTCGGCGGCCGCACCGTCGCGCAGACGGTGGTCGACGACGCCGCCCAGCTCAACCCGGCCGGGCAGCCGGGTTCGGTGGGGGTGGTGGTCGGCGCCACGCTCACCGAGACCCCGGACCTCACCATGCTCAACGGGCCGATCCTGCTCCCGGGAGTCGGGGCGCAGGGTGGTACCGCGGACAAGGTCCGGGCCTTGCTGCCGCAACACCTGTGGCGGGCGGCGGTACCGAACGTCTCTCGGGACGTACTCCGGGCCGGACCCTCGGTAACGGCGCTGCGCAGCCGCCTGGCGGAGTTCCAGGAGGAGTTCGCGTTCCTCCGGTGAGAGGGCGTTCCGGTGCCTGCGCGGTCGGCCCGTAGGCCGCTCCGCCGGGCGTCCGGGTTCTCGTGCCTCTTGCGGACCTGCCCGCCGATCACCTCTGCGACAGCCGCACGCTCTCGGCGCCGAGTTCGGCGCGGGTCGCGGTCGTGGGTCGCCGTGGGGCATCGCAGGGGCACCGGCAGTGCCCGTCCGGCCGTGGCGGCCATCCGTCGGGTCGTGGATGGTGCCGGCGAAACGTCCGAGGGGCCGGGATCTGTTTTCGCCTCCGTTCGTGAGCACGCGGATGTGCTCACCGGGCGCCCGCTGTACGCTGTACATATTCGGACGATACGGGCGCCCCGGTGGTTGTCTCGGATGGTTCGAGAGATCCCGTTTTTTGTTGCCGGACCCGCTTTTGCTCGCTCAGCAGGGGCTCGGGCGAAAATTTCCCAGAAAATTCCTGGTAGGGCGGCTGGGAGGTAGCCGGGAGGGTGATCCGAAGTGTGGTTATCGCGCCGCAACTCCTGTTGGCACTCGAAAAGCCGCTGATGGCAGGCTGTTTCGTGGGTAGGGGGGTGAAGGTCGCAGTTACGGCAAGCAGGGATGCGGGCGGGTCGGCAAGGGGGCGATACCGGGTCCGATTCATGCCCTGACCTGGGGGGTGGGTTCGCAATCCGGGGGCGTCGTGGGTACGGTCGCTGAGACTGCCGGGTTGTTCGGCAGGTTTTGATGCAGGAATGATGAGACGGAGGAACCGTGGCCCTTCCCCAGCTGACTGATGAGCAGCGCGCCGCTGCTCTGGAGAAGGCGGCTGCCGCTCGCCGTGAGCGGGCAGAGCTCAAGGATCGCCTGAAGCGCGGCGGCACCGACCTCAAAGAGGTCCTCGGCCAGGCCGAGAGCAATGAGATCATCGGCAAGATGAAGGTGCGCGCGCTGTTGGAAGCCCTGCCCAAGGTCGGCAAGGTCAAGGCCGAGGAGATCATGAACGAGCTCGAGATCGCGCCGACCCGCCGGCTGCGTGGTCTCGGTGACCGGCAGCGCAAGGCGCTGCTCGCCAAATTCGATCTCGGCGCCTGACACCCTCGGTGATCGAGAACATGACGAAGGGTCGGCTGGTTGTACTGGTCGGCCCCTCGGCCGTGGGCAAATCCACCGTGGTGCGATGTGTCCGCGAACGGCTGCCGGAACTGGTTTTCAGTGTCTCGGCGACGACACGGGACCCGCGTCCCGGTGAAGTCGACGGTCGCGACTACCGGTTCGTCAGCCGGGCCGAGTTCGACGCGATGATCTCCTCCGGCGATCTGCTCGAATGGGCGGATATCCACGGCGGGTTGCAGCGGTCCGGTACGCCGGCCGCGCCGGTGCGCGCCGCTCTGGCGGAGGGGCTGCCGGTGCTCATCGAGGTCGATCTCGAAGGAGCACGGTCGATCCGGCGGGTGATGCCGGAGGCCGTGCTGGTGTTCCTCGCGCCGCCCAGCTGGGAGGAACTGGTGGACCGGCTGCGCAGCCGCGGCACCGAATCGCCGGAGGTCATCGAACGCCGCCTGGCGACGGCACGGGTGGAACTGGCCGCACGTGACGAGTTCGACACTGTGATCGTGAACGACACCGTGACCAGCGCCTGTGCGCAGTTGGTATCGTTGTTCGTCAGCACGAATTCCAATTCGTAGCCAGTTGTGCGGCCGGACAGCCGCCGCGCAGCCGAGCCACCGACCCCGCAGGAGCTTCCTCAGTGAGCAGTTCGGATACCGCTACGCCCGCCTACGACACCCCGGTCGGCCTCACCAATCCGCCGATCGACGAGCTGCTCGACCGCACCTCGTCCAAGTACAGCCTGGTGATCTACGCGGCCAAACGGGCCCGCCAGATCAACGACTACTACAACCAGCTGGGCGACGGCATCCTCGAATACGTCGGCCCGCTGGTGGAGCCGCTGCCGCAGGAGAAGCCGCTGTCGGTGGCGATGCGGGAGATCCACAGCGATCTGCTCGAACACACCGAAGGCGAATGACCCGCTAGCCGGGTGATGGGCCGATAGGGCAGGAGGCGCGCTATGGCGCGGGTAGTTGTCGGGGTGGGTGGCGGCATCGCCGCGTACAAGGCGTGCGCGCTGGTGCGGCGGTTCACCGAGACCGGCCATACCGTACGGGTGATCCCCACCGAGGCGGCACTGCAGTTCGTGGGCACGGCGACCTTCGAGGCGCTGTCCGGCCATCCCGTGCACACCGGGGTCTTCTCGGATGTGCCGGAGGTGCCGCATGTGCGGCTGGGCCAGGAGGCGGAACTCGTGGTCATCGCGCCGGCCACCGCGGACCTCATGGCGCGGGCCGCCCACGGGCGTGCCGACGATCTACTCACCGCGACTCTGCTCACGGCCCGATGTCCCGTGCTGTTCGCGCCCGCCATGCACACCGAGATGTGGGAGCACGCGGCGACCGTCGCGAATGTGGCGGCTCTGCGCGCGCACGGCGCCACCGTGATGGAGCCCGCGTCCGGCCGGCTCACCGGTACCGATACCGGCCCCGGCCGGCTGCCCGAACCCGAGGAGATCTTCGGCCTCGCGTCACTGCTGCTCGAACGCCCCGACGCGATACCGCGGGACCTGGTGGGCCGGCGGGTGGTGATCACCGCGGGCGGCACCCGGGAACCGCTGGATCCGGTCCGTTTCCTCGGCAACCGCAGCTCCGGTAAGCAGGGTTACGCGCTCGCCAGGGTCGCCGCCCAACGCGGCGCCCAGGTCACGCTCATCGCCGGCAACACCATCGAGATGGCACCGCCGGCCGCGGTCGAGCTGGTCCACATCACCACGGCCGAACAGCTGAAAACCGCGGTCGACAAGCACGCAGTCGGTGCGGACGCGGTGATCATGGCCGCCGCGGTCGCCGATTTCCGGCCCGCCACGGTGGCTGCCGCGAAGATCAAGAAGGGCAAGGACGAACCCGACACCATCGCCCTGGCCAAGAACGAGGACATCCTCGCCGGTCTGGTCCAGGAACGCCGGGAAGGCCGGTTGCCCGGAACGGCCATCGTCGGATTCGCCGCCGAGACCGGCGACGCGGACGGCGACGTGATCACCCACGCACGGGCCAAACTGGCCCGTAAGGGCTGCGATCTGCTGGTGGTGAACGCGGTGGGCGACGGTAAGGCGTTCGAGGTCGACACCAACGACGGCTGGCTGCTGCGCGCGGACGGCAGTGAACAGGCACTCGACCACGGATCCAAGGCGCTGCTGGCCAGTCGCGTCCTCGACGCGCTCGGTCCCCTGCTGAGCTGAGCCCGGCCGGGCCCGCCGAACCGCGGGATCTGCCTGTCGGCACGGCCGTGCCGGGTGCGAGGGCGCCCGCCGCGGGCGCGAACACGATACGATCCAGCCCGCTCGGGGTGCGCGTGCCGCGGAGTCGGCGCGCACGATCGGAAACCCGTCCAGGACGGTGTCCGAAACCCCAATTACGCCGCCCGTTCTAATAGTCTGGGAGTCCAGGGGCGTGACCGGAGCCGTGCGCTACGGTCCCTCCGGACACGAGTAACCGTTGAGGAAGAGGGAAACTGTGCGCACGTCCGGTAGCCGGCTATTCACCAGTGAGTCCGTGACCGAGGGTCATCCCGACAAGATCTGTGACGCCATCAGCGATTCCATCCTCGACTCACTGCTGACCCAGGATCCGCGCAGCCGGGTCGCCGTGGAAACCATGGTGACGACCGGTCAGGTGCACGTCGCGGGCGAGGTCACCACCGAGGCCTATGCGGATATCCCGCATATCGTCCGGGAGAAGATCCTCGAGATCGGATACGACTCCTCGGCAAAGGGATTCGACGGGAACTCCTGCGGGGTGAACATCGCGATCGGTGCGCAATCACCCGATATCGCGCAGGGTGTCGACACCTCGCACGAGGCACGCGTCGGCGGCTCCGACGACGAGATCGAACAGCAGGGCGCCGGCGATCAGGGCCTGATGTTCGGTTACGCCAATACCGACACCCCTGAGCTCATGCCGTTGCCGATCGCGCTGGCCCACCGCCTGTCGCGCAAACTCACCGAAGTCCGCAAGACCGGTGTGCTGCCGTATCTGCGGCCCGACGGTAAAACCCAGGTCACCATCGAATACGACGGTGACAAGGCGGTCCGGCTCGACACCGTGGTCGTGTCCACCCAGCACGCCGCCGATATCGATCTGGACAATCTGCTGGCCCCCGATATCCGGGAGAAGGTCGTCGACGCGGTACTGGCCGATATCGCCATCCCCGACCTGGACATCTCCGATATCCGCCTGTTGGTGAACCCCACCGGCAAGTTCGTGCTGGGCGGCCCGATGGGCGATGCCGGCCTGACCGGCCGCAAGATCATCGTCGACACCTACGGCGGTATGGCCCGCCACGGTGGCGGCGCGTTCTCCGGTAAAGACCCTTCGAAGGTCGACCGCTCGGCCGCCTACGCCATGCGCTGGGTCGCCAAGAACGTGGTCGCCGCCGGTCTGGCGGACCGGGTCGAGGTGCAGGTCGCGTATGCGATCGGCAAATCGGCGCCGGTCGGTCTGTTCGTGGAGACCTTCGGTACCGAGAAGGTCGATCCGGCCCAGATCTCGTCGGCGATCACCGAGGTGTTCGACCTGCGCCCGGGCGCGATCATCCGCGACCTGGATCTGCTGCGCCCGATCTACGCGCCGACCGCCGCCTACGGGCACTTCGGCCGCACCGATATCGATCTGCCCTGGGAGCGCACCGACCGCGCGGAGAAGCTGCGCGCCGCGGCCGGACTGTAAGTTCCACGTCCCGCGTGGATCGACCACCCACCGACACCCCCGCCGACCCCGCGTCGGCGGGGGTGTCGGCCGAGTCGGGGCCGGCGCGTCGCCGGGCTGCACGCGCGAAGAAGGCCGCGCCCCCGGCCTCCGAGCCGGTCGAGAACCCGATCGCCCGGGTGCTGCCGCTGCTCACCCCCGCGCATCTGGACCGCGATTTCGACTATCTGGTGCCGCCGGAGCTCGACGATATCGCCCGTCCCGGTGTCCGCGTCCGGGTCCGGTTCGCGGGGCGGCTGGTGGACGGTTATCTGCTGTCCCGGCACGCCGAATCCGATCATCCGGGCAAGCTGGTCCGGCTGGAGCGGGTGGTATCCGCCGAACAAGTGCTCACCCCGGAGATCCTGCGCCTGGCGACCACCGTGGCGGCACGGTGCGCCGGGACCCGTGCCGATGTACTGCGCCTGGCGATCCCGCCGCGGCATGCGCGGGTGGAGAACGGGGGGCCGGCGAAGAAGAGCGCCGAGACGGACGGCCCGACCGCTCCCGCGGTCGGCTCGGCGGCGTCCGGGGCGGCGGGGCCGGACGCGGAGACAGGGCCGGGTGTGCAGGACGGGCCGGGCACGGACGCCGGGTTGGGTGCGGACGCCGGATCGGATTCGGATGCGGGGACGGCAACGGACGCCGGATCGGGTGTGAGAGCCGGGTTGTGTGCGGACGCTGAGCCCGGCCCAGATGCCGTGCGGGGGACGGACGCCGAACCGCGTATGGACGCTGCGTCGGGTGTGCATGCCGGCGCGGGTCCGGCCGACGAGCCGGGGACGGACACCGGGTCGGGAAATTACGCCAGGTCCGGTGCCGACGCCGATCCGGGTGCGGACGCGGGTTCGGGTGCGGACGCGGGGTCGGGCGCGGATGCGGGGTCGGGTACGGAGACCGGGCCGAGCATGGACCACGGACCGGGCACCGGCAATGACGCGGGCACGAACAGCGGAGTAGGCACGCCGCAGGGTGCCGGCCGAACGGTCGGTTCCGGCTCGGGCGGCGAGGCGGTGCCGTTGCGTGTGGTCGACGTGCCCGGAGCCACGGTGGCGCCGGAAGAGTCCGGTGGTTCGCCGGTGGTGCGCGGCTCGGATACCGGCAGCGCGGGGGCGCGGGAGCCGGACCGTTCCGACGCGGCGGGACGCGCGGCACTACCCGCGGGAATGGACACCGGCGCCTGGCGCCGATACCGGCACGGGGACGCCTTCCTGACCGCGCTCGCGGGCCGCCGGGCGCCGCGGGCGGCGTGGCAGGCGCTGCCGGGAGAGGACTGGGCGCGGCGATTGGCCGAGCTCGCGGCGATGGTGGCCGCGGACGGCCGCAGCGCGATCCTGATGGTGCCCGACCAGCGCGATCTCGACCGGGTGCTGCGCGAATGTGAACGGCTGGTCGGTGATTCGGCCGTCGGGTTGTCGGCGGGGCTGGGCCCGGCGGCCAGATACCGGCGCTGGTTGGCCGTTCTGCGCGGTACCGCCCGCGTGGTGGTGGGCACCCGCAGTGCGGTTTTCGCGCCCGCGGTGGATCTGGGCCTCGTCGCGATCTGGGACGACGGCGACGACACCTATGCCGAACCCCGTGCCCCCTACCCGCACGCGCGGGAGGTCGCCATGCTTCGCGCCCACGACACCGGCGCGGCGTTCGTGGCGGCCGGATTCGCCCGGACTGCCGAGATCCAGGCCGTCGTGGAAACGGGATGGGCCCACGATCTGCTCGCCGACCGGGCGACCGTACGGGCTGCCGCGCCGCGGATCAGCGCCCCGGGGGATAGCGATGCCGCGCTCGAACGCGACCCGATGGCGCGGGCGATCCGGATCCCCGCCACCGCCTTCGCCGCGGCCCGGAAGGCACTCGCCGCCGGGTCCGGGGTGTTGGTGCAGGTGCCGCGCCGCGGGTACGTTCCGGCGCTCGCCTGTACGAAATGCCGTACACCCGCCCGTTGCCGCCGGTGTGTGGGGCCGCTGTCGTTGCCCGGGTCGGATCGTCCCGCCGGTGACCCGGGGGCGGCGCACAGTCCGGTCTGCCGCTGGTGCGGGCGTACCGAGGCGGCGTTCCGTTGCCCGACCTGTGGGGGCCGGGTGTTGCGCGCCGTGGTCATCGGTGCGGGACGGACCGCCGAGGAGCTCGGCCGGGCATTCCCCGGGGTGCCGATCCGCGGGTCCAGCGGCGCGGCCGTACTGGACACGGTGCCGCCCGGGCCCCAGGTCGTGGTGGCCACCGTCGGGGCCGAACCGTTGCTGGTCGGTGGTTACGGTGTGGGTCTGCTGCTGGATGGGTGGGCGCTGCTCGGCCGCGCCGATCTGCGCGCCGCGGAGGACGCCCTGCGCCGTTGGCTCAGCGCCGCGGCGCTGGTGCGGCCCGACGGTGAAGTGCTGGTGATGGCCGATCCCGCCGTGCCGACCGTGCAGGCGCTGCTGCGCTGGGATCCGGCCGGGCACGCGGCCGCCGAACTGGCGCAGCGGACCGAGGTCGGGTTCCCGCCGGCGGTGCGGATGGCGGCGGTGGACGGCACTCCGGACGGTATCGCCGGTCTGCTCGCGGCCGCCGAACTCCCGGCAGCGGTGGAGGTGCTGGGCCCGGTGCCGCTACCGGCTGCCGCGCGGCCGCCCTCCGGTATGCGCGGCGACGGCGACGATCCGGGTGCCGAGGTCGAACGGGTGCTGTTGCGTACGCCGCGAACACATGGCGCGGCGCTGGCGCGGGCGCTCACGGCGGCGCAGGCGATCCGGAGCAGTCAGCGGGCGGAGTCGCCGCCGCGGATTCAGATGGACCCGCTGGAAATAGGCTGACCCGCCCGCACCGGGGACGCGTGGCGCCTCGGGCTCTTCCGGGAGACCGCGCGAGCAGGCTTCCCTTTTCACGTTGGCGCGACGCCACCGGTGTGCGGGCATATCCGACATACGTATCGCGGGCGTTCTCGTCGGCCGCGATACGTCGGCCGATCCCGCCGACCTCCGGCGTGCTCTTTCCTGTTGCGGTGGTCCGCCCCGGTATGCCCGCCGATTTCACGGGGCGGATGCGTGGTCTCGGGAGGATCGAGGAATTACTCGGCCAATGGTTGCATTGGATAGATTGTCGATATATCGTCGATGCTATGCAAACCGATCGAGTAGCTCAGGAGGCTGCTATGGAAAACATCGAGAACACAGAATTCCGCAGGGGTCGCGGACGTCGTGGGCGCGGCCCACGTCCGGGCGGCTTCGGTCCGGGTGGCCAGTTCCGGCACGGTGGCCCGCCCGGATTCGGTCCGGGTTTCGGCGGGGACTTCGGTCCCGGGTTCGGCCCCGGATTCGGTCCGGGTTTCGGCCCGGGCTTCGGACGCGGCCGCGGCCGGGGTGGCCGGGGGCGGCGCGGCGACGTCCGGGCGGCGATCCTGCTGCTGCTCGCCGAGCGCCCCATGCACGGCTACGAGTTGATCCAGCAGATCCGCGAACGCAGTGACGACCTCTGGCGGCCCAGCCCCGGATCCATCTACCCGGCGCTGTCACAGTTGGAGGACGAGGGTCTGATCACTATCGAGAAAGTCGCCGGCCGCAAGACCGCGCAACTGACCGAGACAGGGACGGCTCACGTGACGGAGAACCGGGCGGAGCTCGGGGACCCGTGGGCCGACGTCAAGGAAGGAGTCGGCGCGCACACCAGCGATCTGCGGGCCCTGATCGGCCCGCTCATGGGCGCAGTCGCGCAGGTGGCGGCGGCAGGCACGCCGGAGCAGGCGGCCAAGGCGGCCGAGGTGCTCACCGATGCCCGGAAAGCGTTGTACCGCATCCTCGCCGGAGACGAGGACTCTGGAAAGTAACGGGGTGATCAAAACCTCCGGCCCCGGTGTTCCGCCGGGCCGGCAGGGTAGAAGATTGTGTTGTGAAACAACTTCGATGGCCGATGGGGCGGGGCGGTTCACAAACCGGCAGGCGTGTCCTGCGGGCGGTGACCGTGGCTGTCGCACTGGCTGGGTCGGTGTTGCTCGCGAGTGTCGAGAGCACCGCCCAGCCGGCCGGTTACCTTCCCGCGTCGGTCCCCACGGACCCCGCTCCGCCCCAACCCGACCACCTGGGAGCGGTGCTCTATATGAAATCCCATCCGGACGCGGTGCCTCGGGGCGTCAACGATTTCGGATGTGTCCCGAACGCGGCCCATCCGCGACCGGTGATCCTCGCGCACGGTACCGACGCGAGCGCCTACACCGACTGGTCGGTTATCGGGCCGCAGCTCGTGGACCACGGCTTCTGTGTCTTCGCCCTGAACTACGGAGGTAAACCGGGCGCCGGTACCTACGGCACCGAGGACATCGTGCTCAGCGCCTACCAGATTGTGCAGTTCGTCGACGAGGTACGCGCCGCGACGGGAGCCCGGCAGGTCGATCTGGTCGGGTTCTCCCAGGGCGCCAATGTCACCCGGTACTACATCAACAAACTCGGCGGCGCGCCGAATGTCGGCAACTGGGTCGGCCTGGCCTCGCCCACCTACGGCGGGGTGCTGTACGGCCTGGTCCCGATCGCCGAGCAGCTTCCGGGCGCGATGGACCTGGCGACCCGGGCGGTCTCCGTGGCGGCGGTCCAGCAGGTGCAGGGTTCGCCGTTCATGCGGGAACTCAACGCGGGCGGCGACACCGTGCCGGGGGTGCGCTACACCACGGTCGGCAGCCGGGTCGACGAGGTGATCCAGCCCTTCGGCAATATCGCCCTGCGCGGACCGGGGGCACACAACATCGTCCTGCAGGACCGCTGCCCCGTCGACCTCACCGGTCATTTCCACATGGTCTACGACCCGTACGTGGTCCAGTTGCTGTTCGAGATCCTCGACCCCGAACACGCCTCCGAACCGGTATGCGTCCCGGTGCCGCTCGGCACCGGGATCCCCCAGGTGATCATCGGCGGGAACATCTGATGCCGGGAGTCGCCGGCGGCGCCCCGGGCCCGGGGCTTTCGCGATCCGGCCCCGAATGGTGACCGTCCGGGGAGGACGAGAGGTGTACGCAGATGTGCGGCTCGACCGACCCGAGTAGGTTCGCACGATGGTCGCCGTTCTCCGGGCGGTCGACCGCACATCGCACACGCTCGGGAACCGGCGCGGGACCCGGCCGGTAGAACCGGTTGTCCGGAGTGAACGGAAGGTGTGCGCGGACGCCTCGCGCACGGTCGTGCCGGGCTACCTAGAATGAAACCTTCCTGCCCTGCCACCTGTCTTCGGGAGCTACCGTGACCGTCCAGTCCGTCCGCCTCTTCGGCGATCCGATCCTGCGAGCCCGCGCGGCGGAGGTCACCGAGTTCGGCCCCGAACTGCGGCAGCTGGTGACCGATCTGACCGACACCATGTACGACGACGGCGGAGTGGGGATGGCGGCCCCGCAGATCGGTGTGGGCCTGCGGGTGTTCGTCTACGACACCCACGACGCCCGCGGGCATCTGATCAACCCGAGCTGGACCGCGCTGGACGAGGAGGAACAGATCGGTCCGGAGGGCTGTCTGTCGATCCCGGGGGTCAATCACGATACGAGGCGGGCCATGCGGGTGCGGGCGACCGGCGTGGATGTGGACGGCAACCCGGTCGAATTCGAGGCCGAAGGGCTGCTGGCGCGCTGTGTGCAGCACGAAACAGATCATCTGGACGGCACACTGTTCATCGACCGGCTCGATGCCCCCGACCGGAAGCAGGCCATGCGCACCATCCGTGAATCCGACTGGTTCATCGCCGGGCTGACCGTCCGGCCGAGCCGCGCGCTCGCCGAGCGGGACCGCTGATGCGGATCGTCTTCGCCGGTACTCCCGACCCGGCGGTTCCATCGCTACGCCGGCTCCTCGATTCCCGGCACGAGGTGGTCGCCGTGGTGACGCGGCCCGACGCCGTCGCGGGGCGCGGCCGGAAGCTGAAACGCTCGCCGGTCGGGCAACTCGCCGACGAACAGGGTATTCCGGTCCTCACCCCGGGTATGCCCGGCGATCCCGAATTCGTCGAGGCGCTCACGGAGCTGGCGCCGGACTGCTGCCCGGTGGTCGCCTACGGCGCCTTGCTACCGTCGCGGGTGCTGGAGATCCCGAAGTACGGCTGGATCAATCTGCATTTCTCCCTGCTGCCCGCCTGGCGTGGCGCGGCACCGGTCCAGGCCGCCATCGCGGCCGGCGACGAGATCACCGGCGCGTCCACTTTCCGGATCGAGACCGGTCTGGACACCGGGCCCGTCTACGGTGTGGTGACCGAGCGGATCGCGGTCACCGATACCGCCGCCGATCTCCTGGGCCGGCTGTCCGACAGCGGCGCCGCGCTGCTGGAGCAGACCCTCGACGGTGTCGAGGACGGCACTCTGCAGGCGATACCGCAACCGGCGGAGGGGGTCTCCTACGCACCGAAGATCACCGTCGAGGCGGCGCAGGTCCGCTGGGATCAGCCCGCGCTGGCCGTCGGCCGCGCCATCCGGGCGGTGACTCCGTTCCCCGGCGCCTGGACCACGGTCGCTGGGAATCGGCTCAAACTGGGTCCGGTGGAACTGGTCGAAGAGGTGCTGCCCGAGCGGCAGATCGAGGTGCGCAAAACCGGTGTTCTCGTCGGTACCGCCACCACCGCGGTGCGGTTGGACCAGGTGCAGCCGCAGGGCAAACGGATGATGGCCGCACTCGACTGGGCGCGCGGTGCCCGTCTGGCGCCCGGCGCGGTGGTCGAATGACCGGCGCGAGCGACGACCGGCCCCGGAGCTTCCGGCGTCACGCCGAACCCCCCGCGGCCGAATCCGACGCCCCCGGCAACGAATCGCCGGAGCGCCGGGGTGATCCCGGGCGGGGCGGCCGTTCGGCGGGGCCCGCATCGGGTCGGCGTCCGGCCGAATCCCGGCAGGACCAGCGCGAGGGCGGTTCTCGCCGGGGCGCGCGTGTGTCCGGGTCCGCGCAGGACCGGCGTCCGGGTGGTTTCCGCCGGGGCGAGCGTGCGGATGATTCCCGGCAGGGCGAGCGGTCGGACGGGGCCCGGCAGGACCAGCGCTCGACAGGTTTCCGCCGGGGCGAGCCGCCGGCCGGCTCGCGGCAGGATCGGCGCCAGGGCGGTTCCCGTACCGACCGGCGTCCGGCCGGTGACCGGCCGGACCGCCCGGCCGGTTCCCGCCGAGATCGTCCGGCCGCGGATTCCCGGGGTAACCCTGAGGGCATCGCCGACCCACGTCGACGCCGGGAGACCAGGGGATCCGGTGAGCCCGGCGGGGGCCGCGGGAAGCCGCCACACCGCGAGGCCGAGCCCGGTCGCGGTGCGGGTGGCGGTCGTCGTCCCGACCGCGAGAACGCTGCGAGTCGGGCCCGCCGCCCGGCCGGAGACTCCGACCGTCCCGGCCGGAGTGGAGCCGCCGGGGGCACCGATGCCGCCCGGAAACGAACGGATGACAGCCGGGACGACCGGCGCGGGGATCGGCGCCGGGGATCGGCGCAGGGCCGGACCGCCGGGAAACGGGCCGACGGCCCGGACCGGGACCGGCCCGGGCGGAGTGACGGTGCCGCACGCACCCGGCGCACGCCGGCGGATCCGGCGCGCACCGTGGCGCTGGAGACCCTGCGCGCCGTCCGCGAACGGGACGCCTACGCCAACCTGGTGCTGCCCGGACTGCTGCGCGAGTATCGGGTGGAGGGGCGTGACGCGGCCCTGGCCACCGAACTCGGTTACGGAGCGTGCCGGGCCCTGGGTGTGCTCGACGCGGTGATCGCCGACTGCGCCGGCCGTGAGATCGACGAGATCGACGGCTCGCTGCTGGATATCCTGCGCCTCGGCGCCTACCAATTGCTGCGCACCCGGGTCGAACCGCACGCCGCGGTGCACACCGCGGTCGAATTCGCCCGTGCCGAATCCGGTACGGGGCGTTCCGGTTTCGTCAATGCGGTGCTGCGCCGGGTCGCCGAGCGGAGTCCGCGGGAGTGGATCGAGCGGCTTGCCCCCACCGATCCGATCGGCCGCATGGCCTTCGAATACGCCCATCCGATGTGGATCGCGCAGGCGTTCGCCGATGCGCTGGGCGCGGACGCGGGTGAACTGCCGGACCTGCTCGCCGCCGACGACGCCCGGCCGCTGGTGCACCTGGTGGCGCGTCCCGGCGATATCACCGCCGAGGAACTCGCGCTGGTCACCGGTGGCGAGGAGGGCCGGTGGTCGCCGTACGCGGTGTATCTGGAGGGCGGTGACCCGGGCGCGCTGGAACCGGTGCGGGAGGGCATGGCCGCGGTCCAGGACGAGGGCAGTCAGCTGGTAGCCCTGGCGCTCACCCGCGCCCCGCTGCACGGCACCGACGGCGGCCGCTGGCTGGACCTGTGCGCCGGTCCGGGCGGGAAGGCGGCGCTGCTCGGGGCACTGGCCGATATCGACGGTTTCCGGGTCGACGCGGTCGAGCCGGCCCGGCACCGGGCCGAACTGGTCCGCACCGCGACGCGCGGGCTGCCCGTGCAGGTGCATATCGCCGACGGCCGCGACAGCGGCCTGGCCGCCGGCTACGACCGCATCTTGGTGGACGCCCCGTGTACCGGCCTCGGCGCGCTGCGCCGCCGCCCGGAGGCCCGGTGGCGGCGGACCCCCGGTGATACCGCCGATCTGGTTGCTCTCCAGCGCGAACTGCTGACCGCGGCCTGGGACCTGGTGCGCCCCGGTGGTGTGGTGGTGTATTCCACCTGCTCGCCCCATCTGCCGGAAACCGTTGCCGTAGTGGCGGATACGGTTCGACGAACTGGTGCCGAACAACTCGACGCCCGCCCGCTGCTCCCCGGGGTCACCGGGCTCGGCGCGGGCCCGGCCGTCCAGCTGTGGCCGCACCGGCACGGGACCGACGCCATGTTCGTGGCCGCGCTGCGCAAACCGGCGTAACCGCCGGGCGCGCGCGAGTGGCGACGGATTTCCGAACCTGCCGCGTCCGCGCCCGGCACACTGTCGCTATGGGTATCACCTGGGCGCACGTGGTCCGGATGGCCACCGAGCTACCGGAGGTCGCCGAATCGACGTCCTACCGCACCCCGGCGCTGAAAGCGGCGGGCAAGAGTTTCGCGCGCTTGCGTACCGAAGCCGAGGGCGGTCTCGCGCTGCGCTGCGAGATGGTGGAGAAGGAGGCGCTGCTGGCCGCCGGCGACCCTGCCTTTTACACCACCCCGCACTACGACGGCTACCCCTATATCCTCATCGACCTCCACCGTGTCGACCCCGGGCAGTTGCGCGAACTGCTGGACGCGGCCTGGTGGCTGGTCGCGCCCGCGCGGTTACGGCGCGCCCGTGAGCGCGAGCTGTGACCGTACGATCCCACCGGGGGCGAGTCGGGACGGTCCCGGCCCTCGGCGGGCCTAGACGGCGTGGACCTTCACCCAGGTGCTGTTGACCGCGGCATTACCGGAGATACGGTCCACCTGTTCCGGATCGTGTAGCAGGTTCACGTTCGCGCCCGGTACCGCGGCCGCGACGGTCCAGCCGACGCCCGGCTCGCCGTGACCCCAGCCGTGCGGGATGGCGACCGTACCCGGCCGGATCTCGTCGCTGATCTCCACCGGCACCACGATGGAGCCGATGGGTGAGCTCACCGTGACCCGGCCGCCGTCGGACAGTCCGCGCGCGGTCGCGTCCTGCGGGTGCATGAGCGCGGTGCAGCGGTCGCGGCCCTTCACCATCGACGGCACATTGTGCAGCCAGGAATTGTTGCTGCGCAGATGGCGCCGGCCGATGAGGCGTAGATCGAAACCGAGGTCGCGGTCCGCGCCACCCGCGCGCGCCTCGTCGAGGAGCCGGCGTGCCTCGGTGAGGAACTGCCGCGGCGCCAGCTGGACTAAGCGGTCGGCGGTGGCGATGAGCGAATGCAGCCGTGGCTGCAGCGGGCCCAGGTCGATACCGCCGCGGGCTTCGCGCACCTTCTGCAAGGTCACGCCCTTACGGCCCCGGCGCAGTACGCCGTGCGGGCCGACCGCGATACCGAGTGCCGCGGCCCGCAGCGGGCTGAACCGGGCGAAGACCGCGTTGAGGGCGCGGCCGGTGAGCGGGCGCAGCGGAAGCGGCAGGATCTCGGTGGTCAGCCGCGCCATGATCTCCCAGTCCTCCAGTCCCTCCTGCTCGGGTGCGACCGCTCGCGCGTTGAAACGAATGTTGTTGTGCACGCTGAACATGGTGAGCAGGATGTCGAGGTCCTCGCGTTCCAGCGGCGACAGCGGCGGCAGGATGATGTCGGCGTGCCGGGTGGTCTCGGTGATGTACATGTCCACGGCCACATAGAAATCCAGCGAAGCCAGCGCCTTGTCGAGCTGTCCGCGCTGCGGGGTGGACAGGACCGGGTTGCCCGCGTAGGTGATCATGGCGCGGATACGGTCCGGGCCGTCGTCGAGAATCTCCGAGGCCAGCGCGGCGACCGGCAGTTCGAACCGGAACGATTTGTACTTACCGGATCGGTCGGTCCACGCGCCGTAGGACGGCGGCACCCGGCGCGCCAGCGGCAGCAGGTCCACGGCCGGGGTGGCATACATCTGGCCGCCCGGACTGTCGAGGTTTCCGGTGATCGCGTTGATGGTATTGACCAGCCAGTGGGTGACGGTGCCGGTCAGCGTCTGGCACACCCCGATCCGCGCGTACATCACCGCCGATTTCGCGGCCGCGTGCTCGCGGGCCAGCCGCCGGATCGTCTCGGCGTCCACACCGGCGTAGGGTGCGGCATCCTCGGGCGGGAAATCTGCGACCAGTTCGCGGAGTTCGTCCAGTCCGGCGCACTGGGCGCGGACAGCGGTCCGGTCGCAGAGGTCCTCGGTGATCAGTACGTGCAGGACGGCCAGCAGCAGATAGGGATCGCCACCCGGCAGGACCGAGATGTGCTCGTCGGCCAGGCGGGCTGTCTCGGTACGCCGTGGATCGATCACCACGACCTTGCCGCCGCGGGCGCGCACATCCTTGATGCGGTCGCGAGCGCCCGGCATGGTGGTGACCGATCCGTTGGATACCGCGGGGTTGGCGCCGATGATCACCATCCGGTCGGTGCGGTCGATATCGGCGATGGGCATGAGGAAATTCGAGCCGTACATCTGCCAGGCCACGAATTCCTGCGGGAACTGGTCGATCGAGGAGGCCGTGTAGAAATTGCGGGTCATCAGCGCCACGCGCAGCGCGAAGGCGTACATGATCGCCGAATTGTGGGCGGCCGGATTGCCCAGGTACATGCCCACCGCATGCGGTCCGTGCTCCCGGCGCACCCGGCGCAGGCGGCTGCCGATCTCGCGGAAGGCCTCGTCCCAGCCGATGGGCTCGAATCTCTCGCCGACCCGGCGCACCGGGGTACGCAGCCGGTCCGGATCATCGTGCAGGCCCGCCATGGCGGTGGCCTTGGGACAGATGTAGCCCTTGGACAGCACATCGTCGGGATTGCCCTCGACCTTGGCCACCTTCGTGTCCTCGACGGTCACCAGGATGCCGCAGTGCGCTTCGCACAGGGTGCATTGCCGGGCGATGGTTTCAGCGGTCATAACTCACATCACCTTCCGCCGCGTCGTCGTCGACGCGCGACCCGCAGGAGCGCCGGATTACGGGCTGATCCGGCTGATCGGTTGCTGGGGGAGAAAAGCGGGCTCTCGGAATGGTCATTTGAGATAAATACCCGCTCATACTCTCAAAGATGAGGGTAGACCGAACGGCGAAGCAGGCACAACAGGTGCGGCGGTTACTCCCGGGACGACTGCTCGCGCAATCGGGCCAGCGTCTTGGCGAGAATGCGCGATACGTGCATCTGCGAAATACCCATCTGCTGCGCGATCTGCGTCTGGGTCATCGACTCGAAGAACCGCATGGTGAGAATCCGCCGCTCCCGCTCGGGCAACCCGGCCAGCAGCGGCCGGATCGCCACGTATTCTTCGACCCGGTCGAACTGCGCTTCCTCTTCGCCGAGCGTGTCCAGCAGGGACGCGTCCGTATCGCGTCCCACCGAGGCGGCGTCGATCGATGTCGGCTGATAGGCGTTACCCGCGATCACGGCCTGGGTCACTTCGTCCGGATCGACATCCAGCTCGGCGGCGATCTCCTTCGCCGTCGGCGAACGACCCAGCGACTGCGACAGCGAATCCACCGCCGCGCCGATCCGCAGATGGGTCTCCTTGACCCGGCGCGGCACCCGCATCGCCCAGGTGTTGTCCCGGAAATACCGGCGCACCTCGCCCATGATCGTGGGCACCGCGAACGACAGGAAGTTCGAACCGCGCGAGATATCGAAGCGGTCCACCGCGTGCACCAGGCCCACCCGGGCCACCTGGGTCAGATCGTCGAACGGTTCGCCGCGACCACTGAACTTCCGGGCGATATGGTCGGCCAGCGGAATGCAGCGCGCGATCAACTCGTTGCGCAGCGCCGCCTGCTCCGCCGAATCCGGTTCGGCAGCGGCGAGCCGGACGAACAGATCCGCGACATCGTCGTATCCGCCCGCCGAGGACGAGTTCTCCAGCTCCTCGCGGGTTTCGGTATCGGCCTCGGCATCGGCTTCGGCGGTGTCGGCCTCGCTCGCCGATTCCCGGTCGTGCTCGTCCTCGGGAGATTCGAGCGGCTTGTCCTGCTCGCTCACTACGCTTTCCCCCGGACCCGACGGAACTCGACCGCTGTCGGATATCCGGAAACCTGCTGGTCGAAGGGGTCCTGCCGGGCGTCCACCGAATCGGTCAGGGTACGTAGGACGTGCCAGCCGAAACTGCGCGCGTCGGGCAGTCCCTCCTGCGCCGCCACCCCGGCGACCTGCACCCGTAATTCGGTGTCGCCGATGCTGAACACACACTGCAGGCTCGTCTCGGGCGCCGCCAGGCCGATCAGCGTGGAACACGCCTCGTCCACCGCAAGCCGGATATCGGCGACCTCGTCCAGCGTGAAATCACTGAGCAGGACCAGAGTCTCGGCGAGACCGCGCACGATCGGCAACTGCGTCACCGATGCCGCCACCCGAATCTCCACCGGGGCACCGTGGAGCCCTTGTTCCGCCGAAGTATTGATCACGCAGCCGAGTGTATGGGCGCATCGTCACACAGAGGGGGGCGGGGCACGCCCGCAGGCGGAATCCGGCCGGGAAACCGGGTCCGCGATGCCGCACGTCTGGTCCCGATGGGCGGCGACCACGCCCTGCCGGAGGCGCCACCGGCGAACACGGCCCCCGGGCCCGCGCCGTTGCGGGCACCGCCATACACTCCCGCTGTGACTGCGTCCGAGCCCACGTTCACCCGTCCTACGGTCCCGATGATCGCCCCGTCGATTCTGTCAGCCGATTTCGCCCGGCTGGCCGACGAGGCCGATGCGGTATCGACCGCCGACTGGTTGCACGTCGATGTGATGGACGCGCATTTCGTCCCGAATCTGACCCTGGGACTGCCGGTGGTGCAGAGCTTGCTGAAGGCCACCGATATTCCGCTGGACTGCCATCTGATGATCGAGGATCCGGCCCGGTGGGCGCCCCCGTACGCGGAAGCGGGTGCCTACAACGTGACCTTCCATGCCGAGGCGACCGAGGATCCGGTGGCCGTGGCGCGTGATATCCGGGCCGCCGGCGCCAAGGCTGGGTTGTCGGTGAAGCCGAACACCCCCATCGAGCCGTACCTGGAGATTCTGCGCGATTTCGACACGCTGCTGGTGATGAGTGTCGAGCCCGGGTTCGGCGGACAGTCGTTCATTCCGGAGGTGCTGGAGAAGGCCCGGATCGTGCGGCGTCTGGTCGATGCGGGGGAGCTGCGCCTGGTGGTGGAGATCGACGGCGGAATCAACGCCGACACCATCGAGCAGGCCGCGGCGGCCGGTATCGACTGCTTCGTGGCGGGTTCGGCGGTGTACAACACCGAGGATCCCGGCGCGACGGTGGAGAAACTGCGCCGGCAGGCCGAGTCGAGCCGGTCGGTGCACCACGCCGCCTACTGACGCCCCCGCCGGTGCCGTCGACGGGCGGACGGCCACCGGTCAGCGCAGACCGCGACCGCCGCTTTCCCGGGCGGCGTCGATCACCACGTGCTGTGGTGGCCGGGTGCCCAGCGCGTCCGGCCCCGCCACCCACAGGCGGTAGCCGCTGGCCTCGTCCTCGGCCGAGGGCAGCACGATCTGGCTGCCGGTGCCCGCGACGGTGGTGTAGAGGCGGAAGAGTTCGGCGGCCGCGGCGGCGGTGAATTCGTCGTGCCGGGTGGGGCCGGTCAGGAAGGTCCAGCGTCGCGCCCGCGGATGGGCGAAGACCGGACCGGCGATACCCGCCGCCCGCAGCTGCCCCAGGACCTGTTCACCGAGTTCGGTCGGCATGGTGACGGCGCCGTAGGTGGCGCCCACGTGCAGCAGGATGCGTCGGGAGGCGGCATCCACCACCGCGGGCAGTAGATCCTTCTCCCGGTACCGCCGGCAGTGGCGCTCCAGGGCGGATTCGGTGAAAGTGGTCATAGCGGTTCGGCTTCCTCGAGGAGTGGTGGTGTGCCCGGCCGGGGCGCGGGCATCCACCGGGGCGGATGTCGCACGGATCCGACGGGTGTGGTCACCGCAGGGATCCGGTGCCCGGACAACACTGTCGCCGCGCCGAGAGACGCTGGATCACCGCGGCGGTGCGGGGTCTCCCCGGCCCGAGCTGTCGTGGGCGGATCCAGTTGTCGTGATGGCTTGTGGCGCACGGTGTTCCGCGGCGGTGGCCGTCCTCGTACGAATACTGCGCCGGGCCGCACCGCGGGGTGGTCGAGGTGGGTGAACCGGTCACCTCACAATATTGCGTCAGCCGCTGTGAGCGTGCAAATCGAGAAACATTTCGGGTTTCGATGCGGTATCGGTGGGGCAAAGAGAGGGCGAGTGAGTCCGGTCCGGACCGGATCGCGGCCCGTCGGAAGTGGTATGAGCGAATGCCGGCCGAATGTGACCGCCATCTCTCGATCGGAAAATTTCCGGATCGCCTCCCGCGGTGCCGCGGCCGCCCGACCAGGCGCTCCCGCAGGGTGGTCCGCGTCATGGCCGGGCCGGGGGGCGGGAACTAGTCTGGTCGTGGACGGCGAACTGGGAATACTCGGTACCACTCCCGCCGTTCCGTATGCGGAACACCGACGCGAACGGGAGAAGACATGTTCACGGGCATCGTCGAGGAACTGGGCGAAATCGTCGCCCGCGAACAATCCGCCGACGCGGCGCGGCTGACGATCCGCGGAAAAGTGGTCACCTCCGATGCCGGACACGGAGATTCGATCGCGGTCAACGGTGTCTGTCTGACCGTCGTCGACGTCGTCGACGACGCGTTCACCGTCGATGTCATGGGCGAAACGCTGCGCCGGTCGAGTATCGGCGGTCTGGAACCGGGTTCGCGGGTCAATCTGGAGCGCGCGGCCGCGGTGAACAGCCGGCTCGGGGGCCATATCGTCCAGGGGCATGTGGACGGCACCGGCACCATCCTGGCCCGGACCCCGGAGGACAACTGGGAAGTGGTCCGGATCTCGCTGCCCGACGCGATCGCCCGGTACGTGGTCGAGAAGGGCTCCATCACCGTGAACGGCATTTCGCTCACCGTCTCCGGGCTGGGCCGGGCCGACACACCGGCCGCCGACGGCAACCGGGATTGGTTCGAGGTCTCGCTCATCCCGACCACGCTGAGTCTCACCGATCTGGGCGCATCCACCCCCGGGACCGTCGTGAACCTCGAGGTCGATGTGATCGCCAAGTACGTCGAGCGCCTCCAGCAGCGCGGTTGATGACTGCGGCCGCGCCCGAACCGGCCGAACAGACCCAGTAGTGTGATCGGGGACCTATCGAGATGGAGCATTACAGACGTGACCAGGTTCGACAGCATCGAGCGCGCGGTCGCCGATATCGCGGCCGGTAAACCGGTCGTCGTGGTCGACGACGAGGACCGGGAGAACGAGGGCGACCTCATCTTCGCCGCGGAGAAGGCCACCCCGGAGCTCGTGGCGTTCATGATCCGCTACACCTCGGGTTACATCTGTGTACCGCTCACCGGTGACGATTGCGATCGGCTGGGATTGCCGCCGATGTACGCGGTGAACCAGGACAAGCACGGCACCGCGTACACGGTGTCGGTGGATGCCCGCGAAGGCGTGACCACCGGTATCTCCGGTGCCGACCGGGCCACCACCATCCGGCTGCTGGCCGACGGCGATGCCAAACCGAACGATTTCACCCGTCCCGGTCATGTGGTGCCGCTGCGCGCCAAGGACGGGGGCGTGCTCCGGCGGCCCGGTCATACCGAGGCCGCCGTGGATCTGGCACGGATGGCCGGGCTGCGGCCGGCCGGGGTGATCTGCGAGATCGTCAGCCAGAAGGAAGACGGGCATATGGCCCGCACCGATGAGCTGCGAGTTTTCGCCGACGAGCACGAACTGGCGCTGATCTCGATCGCGGAGATGATCGCCTGGCGGCGTAAGCACGAGAAGCATGTCGTGCGGGTGGCGCAGGCGCGTATCCCGACCGTGCACGGCGAGTTCACCGCCGTCGGGTACCAGAGCATCTATGACGATGTCGAACATGTCGCGCTGGTCCGCGGGGAGGTCGGTGACGGCGAGGACATGCTGGTCCGGGTGCATTCGGAGTGCCTGACCGGTGATGTGTTCGGTTCGCTGCGCTGCGACTGCGGGCCGCAGCTGGATGCGGCCCTGGAGATGGTGGCCGCCGAGGGCCGCGGCGTGGTGCTCTACATGCGCGGGCACGAAGGCCGCGGTATCGGGCTCATGCACAAGCTGCAGGCCTATCAGCTGCAGGATTCGGGCCACGACACGGTCGACGCCAATATCGAGCTCGGCCTGCCCGCCGATGCCCGCGACTACGGGACCGGCGCGCAGATCCTGGTCGATCTGGGACTGCGGTCCATGCGGCTGCTCACCAACAACCCGGCCAAACGGGTGGGGCTCGACGGCTACGGACTGCGGATCACCGAGCGGGTGCCCATGCCGGTCCGGGCCAATGCCGAGAACCTGCGCTACCTGCGCACCAAACGCGACCGGATGGGCCACGACCTGGTGGGTCTCGATGATCTGGATCTGGGGGAGACAGCGCAGTGACGTCCTCCGGATCGAAAGGCGGAAACCGATGAGCGGCACCGGAGTACCGAGTTTCGCGCTCGCCGACGCCAAGGACCTGCGGCTGGCGATTGTGGCCTCGCGCTGGCACACCGAGATCTGCGACACCCTGGTCGCCAACGCCGAACGCGTCGCCGCGGAGGCCGGGGTGCGCCACACCACCGTCGCGCGGTGCGCCGGGGCGATGGAGCTGCCGGTGCTGGCCCAGGAACTGGCCCGTACCCACGACGCCGTGGTCGCGCTCGGCGTGGTGATCCGGGGTGACACCCCGCATTTCGACTATGTCTGCGATTCGGTGACCGCCGGCCTGACCCGGGTCTCGCTGGACGAGAGCACCCCGGTTGCCAACGGCGTGCTCACCACCAACGACGAAGCGCAAGCCCTCGACCGGGCCGGTCTGCCGGATTCGGCGGAGAACAAGGGCGAACAGGCGGCGGCCGCCGCCTTGGACGCCGCCCTCACCCTCCGCGGCCTGCGCGCGGCGGGCTGAGCCGTGCCGGTCGTACGGATCTGGCGCCGGGGGGAAGCCTCCGGCGGTGACTCGGGCGGCTCTCCCGAATGGGAGCTGGAGGTACGCCCGCGGAAGTCGCGTCGCACGGCGGTGATCGTCGCGGTGCTCCTGGTGGTGGCCTTCGTACTGTTCGGCGTCTTCCTGCGGACCGACTACACCGGGGTCAACTTCCGGGTGGTCGATCAGTTCGCGATGGCGTGCATCGGGATCTTCGGCGCTGCGGCCGTCCTACTGCTCACCCGCCCGCGCGTGCGGGCCGGCCGGCGCGGGGTCGTGGTCCGGAATGTGCTCGGAGACAACGAGTTCGAATGGAAGCATATCCGTGGTGTGACGTTCCCGGACCGTAAGGCGTGGGCTCGGCTCGAACTGGTGAACGACGATTACGTCCCGATGCTGGCGGTGCGATCCAACGACGGTGAGCACGCCGCAGCGGCCCTGGACCGGCTCCGCGACCTCGGCGTCAAATACGCCCCGCCGGACTGACCGGGCCCGGTGCCCGGCTCCGGACGAGCCGTATCGCCTGCCGTGTCCCGGCCGCTGCCGGGTCTCGTGGGCCCGTCGGCGACGGGCGACTACTCCACCCGGACGATCGGCGGCAGCTGGTAGCTGCCGTCGAAAACGGCGTCGCGCGGTTCGTAGATACGCAGCATCGGCCGGAACGGGCCGGCCGGAGCGGGTAGCCAGTTGGCCCGCCGCTGCGGATCGGTGGGTTCGTCGTGCTGCACCACCACGGTCAGCGATCCGTCCTCCGTCCGCAGACCGGGCGTCCGGTCACCCAGCGAGTAGCGTCCGATCGGGTTCTCGACCAGGAAGAAATCCGGGGTGTCGTACATGGTCAACGACCAGAATGCCCCGCAGGGTGGTGGCTCGGTGAAGCGCACCTCGTAACGGTGGGAGCCGTGCAGCGGCCGGTCGTCGCCGTCGGTGAAGGCCACCGCGTAAGCGGCCTCGTAGCCGTGGTTGCCCCAGAGTCCGGCGCGGGCCGCGCCCGCACGCAGCAGATAGCGGTCCGGGTCGTCGGGGAGTTTCCAGTGCGGATCGTCGAGGGCGCCGACGCCGAAGAAATCCAGGTTGTAGTCGAAGAGGTGATAGGTCAGATTCCAGCCGTTCTGCCGCGGCGCGCTGCTGTGGGTCGCGGCCGTCTCGAGGCGCTCCTTGCCGACCGCGAGGCCCTCCCGCAGTGCCGACGCCCGTTCCGGGTCGAGATCGGTGTAGGGCGTATCGGCGTCCAGCAACCCCAGCGGCTCGTAACGCCGCTGGTAGCGGCGGTCACGGTCGGCGGGCGGGAAGGCCCGGATACCGACGCGGAGCTCTTCGAAGAAACGCAGATCTTCCGGGACCCCCGGCGCGGGGGCGGGCAGGTCTGGGGCGGCCGCGGTCGGCATGAGGTGCAGGGCGTTCTGGAGGGCGCGGACTGCCGGTAGATCCGACTCCCCGTCCACGGCCCACCGGCCCACGATGGTGGCGACTGTGGTCGGGAACTCGATGACGGTGACGCCCTCCGGGGGCATACCGTCCCAGCCGGGCGCGACCAGCAGATACGCCCCCGGGAGAGTGCCGGTGGCGCGATGACCGATATAGGCGAAGTTGTTCGTCCAGGCGTCGACGAACTGCATCACGTAGTAGCGGCCCGCCGTATCCGGTATGTCCAAGCGCACCGGGCCGGCCGCGGTGGAGACATTCGCGATCGAATAGACGGTGTCGTTGTTGATGGAGACGAAGGTGTCCTGCGGCCCGGCCAGCGCGGTGGCATGGCCGAACACGTTGAGCGGGGTCGGCGGCAGGCCGCCTACCCCTTCTCCGATGAACCGCGCGATCTGCCGGAGGTCGTAGACGAGCGGGAAACCGTAGACGAACGCGTCGGCCGCCAGGGTGGCGAGTTCGGCCCGGGACAGCCCGGCGGTATCGGTGCTCGGCATGACACCAGGGGACCACCGGATACGGCGCGGCGGCTCACCCGGCGCGGGTGAGCCGCCACAGCGCGGCGTGGTTCACCGCGTATCGCCGAGGACCTCGCCTTCGCGCCGGGGGTCGGCCCCGCCGATCCAGCTGTTGTCACCGTCGCGGCCGAGCACACTGAGCCCGCTGGTCTGCGGGGCCACCGAGATCTGATGGCCCCGTTCGCGCAGCCGGGTGACGAGGGGGTCGTGGACGCCGTCGTCGCGTGCGTCGATCGCCGGATGCTCGCCGCCCACGTTGGTGACGGGCGTATTCGCGGCGCCGACGGCCGGCGCGGAGACCGCCTGCTGCGGATCAAGACCCCAATCCAGCATGCCGACAAGGGTTTTCACCACGAATTGGATGATGACCGAGCCGCCCGGCGAGCCGACCACATGGGTGAGCTCGCCCCGCTCGGAGTCGTTGCCCTGCTCGAACACCAGGGTCGGGCTCATGGAACTGCGCGGCCGCTTTCCCGGTTCGATCCGGTTGGCGACCGGCTTCCCGTCGGCGCCGAGCGGATCGGTCGCGAAATCGGTGAGCTGGTTGTTCAGCAGGAATCCGTCGACCATGTGGAAGGAACCGAAGGCCGATTCCACCGTGGTGGTCATGGCCGCGGCATTGCCGTAGGAGTCGACCACCGAGATATGGCTGGTGCCGTGTTCGGGCTGCTGGGGGCCGATACCCACCGGCGCTGCCCCGAAATCACCGGGCTGCGCGGTGCCCATGCTCCGGCGTGGGTCGATGAGTTCGGCGCGTTTGTCCAGGTACTCCGGGTTCACCAGCGTCTCCGGTGAATTTCCGGGCAGCGGAACGTAATCGGGATCGGCGACGAATTTGTCCCGGTCGGCGTAGGCGAGCCGTTCGGCCTCGGCGATGAGGTGCACGGCCTCGGCCTGCGGGACACCGCCGTTACGGTCGACCTTCTGTGGCGGCAGGGCCGGAAGATCGAAGTTCTCCAGGATGCCGAGCGTGGCCGCCACCGTGATGCCGCCGGAGGACGGCCCGGGCATCCCGCAGATCTCGTGCGCGCGGTAGCCGGTGCACAACGGGGTGCGCTTCACCGCGCGGTAGGAGTCGAGGTCCGCGGCTTCCAGGAGCCCCGGGGTGCGCCCGCCCGCCCGTGCGGCGGCCGCGGCGACGATATCCTCGGCGATCGGCCCGGTGTAGAAGCCCTCCGCGCCCTCGGTGGCCACCGTGGTGAGGGTCTTCGACAGGGCGGGGTTGGTGAGGACCGTGCCCGCCGCCTTGGGAGAACCGTCCGGGTTCAGGAAGTACTCGGCCGCCGCCGGGTCCCGGGCCAGTTCGGCCGCGGAGTCCGCGATCTGCCCGGCCAGCCGGGGACTGATCTCGAACCCTTGGTCCGCCATCGCCACGGCGGGATCGAACAGTTCCCGCCACGGAATGTGGCCGTGCTCGGTATGCGCCAGCTCGAGCATCCGGACCACCCCCGGCACCCCGATGGAGCGCCCGCTGGCGCGGGTGTCCGGTTTCGGTTCGGTGCGGTCGGTATCGCTGATCCAGCGCAGGTAGTTCTCGGTGGCTGCGGCCGGTGCGGTCTCCCGGCCGTCGTAGGCGTCCAGCGTCTCGTGTTCCGCGTCGTAATAGAGCAGGAACGCGCCACCGCCCAGGCCCGACGCCTGCGGTTCGGTGAGCCCCAGCACGGTCTGCGCGGTGATCAGCGCGTCCGCCGCGGTGCCGCCGGCCCGGAGCACCTCGCAGGCGGCGCGCGTGGCGTGCGAGTTCGCGGTGGATACGGCGTAGCCGCTGGTGCGGACGGCGGTCATCTCGCTGCGGTAGCCCGAGGCGATCTCCGGGTTGGTCGCCAGGTCGCGCGAGGTGGGGGCAGCCGAACCCGCGGCCGGCGCGGCGGTCACCGGGGTGCCGTTCGGTGCCGGGGTACAGGGCCCCGCGGCCCCGGTGTTGTCCGAGCATCCGCTGAGCGAGCCTGCCACGAGCAGCGCCGTCACCGTCAGCGCGTACCGAATCCGTTGTATCGGGCGCATATTCGAACTGTAGCGGGACACGGCGACCGCGGCTGCCGAACTCGCCCCGCGTGGGGGAAGCGGGCCGTGCGGGGCCGGATGGCGGATACCGGCGGCGCCGGCGCACGAGGTGGGCCGCGGCGGGCCCGGCGGCGCCGCCGCGCCGGGTCGCCGGTGTGCGAGCGGCCCGTGCCGACCGGCGGCCGGATGTGTCCGACGCCGCTACTACGCTGGATACGTGGCAGATCCCGCGACGTACCGGCCGCAGCCCGGCTCCATTCCGCTCGAACCCGGTGTCTACAAGTTCCGGGACTCCTACGGCCGGGTCATCTATGTCGGCAAGGCGAAAAGCCTGCGCAATCGGCTCAACTCGTACTTCGCCGATATCGCCGCCCTGCATCCGCGTACCCGCCAGATGGTCACCACCGCCGCGAGCGTGGAATGGACCGTGGTCTCCACCGAGGTGGAAGCGCTGCAGCTCGAGTACAACTGGATCAAGGAGTTCGATCCGCGGTTCAACGTCCGCTATCGCGACGACAAGTCCTATCCCGTACTGGCGGTCACGCTGAACGAGGAGTACCCGCGGCTGTTCGTCTACCGGGGTGCCCGGAAGAAGGGGGTGCGCTATTTCGGCCCCTATGCCCACGCCTGGGCGATCCGGGAGACTCTCGATCTGCTGTTGCGTGTCTTCCCCGCCCGGACCTGCTCGGCCGGAGTGTTCAAACGGCACAGCCAGATGGGCCGCCCCTGTCTGCTCGGCTACATCGATAAGTGCTCGGCCCCGTGTGTGGGCCGCGTCTCCGCCGCCGAGCACCGGCAGATCGTCGACGATTTCTGCGATTTCCTGGCGGGCCGCACCGATCGGATGGTCAAGGACCTGGAACGCCGGATGCAGGCGGCCGCCGAGGACCTCGATTTCGAGAACGCCGCCCGGCTGCGCGACGATGTGCAGGCCCTGCGCCGGGCACTGGAGAAACAGGCCGTCGTGCTGGGCGACGGCACCGACGCCGATGTGATCGCCTTCGCCGGGGACGACCTGGAGGTCGCCGTGCAGATCTTCCATGTCCGAGACGGCCGGGTGCGCGGGCAGCGTGGCTGGGTGGTCGACAAATCCGGCGATGCGGCCGATACCCCGGAGCAGGGCGGTGAGCTGGCCGCGCTGGTGGAACAGTTCCTCACCCAGTTCTACGCGGAGCAGACCGCCGTGGCCGAGCAGACCGCGGGTGACCAGGCCGCGGCGGTGGTACCGCGCGAGGTGCTGGTCCCCGAACTCCCGGCCGATGCCGAGGAGGTCCAGCGCTGGCTGTCGACCCTGCGCGGCGCATCGGTGCGGTTGCGGGTACCGCAGCGCGGCGACAAGAAAGCCCTTGCCGAGACGGTGGCGCGTAACGCGAAGGAGGCGCTGGCCCAGCACAAACTCCGCCGCGCCGGCGACCTGACCTCGCGCTCGGTGGCGTTACAGGACATCCAGGACGCCCTCGACCTCGATACCGCGCCGCTGCGTATCGAATGTGTGGACATCAGCCATGTGCAGGGCACCGACGTGGTGGCCTCGCTGGTGGTCTTCGAGGACGGGCTGCCCAAGAAGTCCGACTATCGCCACTACGCGATCCGGGAGGCCGCCGGCGAGGGGCGCTCCGACGATGTGGCCAGTATCGCCGAGGTGACCCGGCGCCGGTTCGCCCGGCTGCGCCGGGAGCGCGATGCCACCGAGCAGGCCGATCTCGCGGGGTCGGCCCAGGTGCCCGAATTCGGTACGCCGCCGCCGGACGACGGCGCCGGCCCGGCCGGTGCGGAGGCCGACGCGGAGATCGTGACCCGGCCCGGTATCGACCCGAAGACCGGCCGGCCGCGCAGGTTCGCCTATCCGCCCAACCTCTACGTCGTCGACGGCGGCGCGCCGCAGGTGGCGGCCGCGGCGGAAGTGCTCGAGGAGTTCGGCATCACCGATATCGCCGTGGTGGGCCTGGCCAAACGGCTGGAAGAGGTGTGGGTTCCCGGCGAACCCGACCCGGTGGTGTTGCCGCGCACCAGCGAGGCCCTCTACCTGCTGCAGCGGGTGCGTGACGAAGCCCACCGCTTCGCTATCACCTTCCACCGCAGCAAACGGTCGCGGCGGATGACGGCGTCGGCGCTGGACGCGGTCCGCGGCCTCGGGGAGACCCGGCGGACCGCGCTGGTGACCCATTTCGGTTCGGTCGCGCGACTCAAAGAGGCCACCGTCGAGGAGATCATCGAGGTACCGGGTATCGGCCGCGCCACCGCGGAGGCGGTACTCGAGGCCCTGCACGAGCGATAGCCTCCGGCGCGGCGGCCGCGGCAACTGCGCGGCGACCGGCGCCGGTCACGTACGTTTGTTCCTGCGTCCCGCGACAGTTTCCGGGGCGCCGACCTACAGCTGGGTGACCGAAACGCAATTCCCGAACAAGATCCGGGTGGTACATGACTCGCGTCGAATCGAACAACAGTACGACAGTGGTGCCGGGTAGCGATTCCGGCTCGGGCACCCCGGTCGAAGTCGTGATGGTGACCGGCCTGTCCGGTGCGGGGCGGGGCACGGCCGCGCGGGTACTCGAGGACCTGGGCTGGTACGTCACCGACAATCTGCCGCCGGAACTGATCGGCCGCATGGTGGAACTGGGTTCCTCGGCCGATCCGCCCATCCTGCGGCTGGCGATCGTCATGGACGTGCGCAGCCGGTTCTTCACCGGGGACCTGTCCGCCGTCACCGAACAACTGCGCGCCCGCGGCGTCCCCACCCGCATCCTGTTCCTGGAGGCCTCAGACGATGTACTGATCCGCCGGTTCGGTTTCGCCCGGCGCCGCCATCCGCTGCAGAACGACAGCGCCGAGGGGACCTTGTCGGCCGGCATCGCCGCCGAACGGGTCCGGCTCGCGGGAGTGAAGGCCGCCGCCGATGTGGTCATCGACACCACCGAACTGTCCATCCACCAGTTGCACCGGAAACTGGAGGAGGTCTACGGCGGCGGCACGCCCGCTGCGCTGCAGTTGACCGTTCAATCCTTCGGATTCAAGTACGGTGTCCCGCTGGACGCGGACATGGTGCTGGATGTGCGTTTCCTGCCCAACCCGCACTGGGTACCAGAACTTCGGCAGCACAGTGGTCAGGAAACGGTGGTCAGCGACTATGTGCTGTCGCGTCCAGGCGCCGACGACTACCTGCGGACCTGTGATCACCTGATCGAGCTGACCACCCAGGGTTATCGCCAAGAGGGGAAGCGTTACATGACGGTCGCAGTGGGCTGCACCGGCGGTAGACATCGCAGCGTCGCGATCGCCGAGGCCCTCGGCAAGATCACCGGTAGCCGGATCGACGCGGGCGCGGACGGGCCGGTGGACGCGGTACGGGTACTGCACCGGGATCTGGGGCGCGAATGAGTCGCGCGGACAACGGGGCCGCCGACCCGTCCGGCCCCGCGGTCGCCGCGCTCGGTGGTGGCCACGGGCTGTACGCGACACTCACGGCGGTCCGGCGCATTACGCGCCGGATCAGTGCGGTGGTGACGGTTGCCGACGACGGCGGTTCCTCCGGCCGGCTGCGCGCCGAACTCGGGGTGCCACCGCCCGGTGACCTGCGGATGGCGCTGGCCGCGCTGGCCGCCGACGCCGATGGGGTACTCACCCGGACCGTGCAGCACCGGTTCGGCGGCACCGGCGCCCTGGCCGGGCATTCGGTGGGCAACCTGCTGCTCGCCGGGCTCACCGAGGTGCTCGGGGACCCGGTGGCCGCCCTCGACCAGGTGGGTGAGCTGCTCGGTATCAGCGGACGGGTGCTGCCCATGTCGAATATCCCGCTGGATATCGAGGCCGACGTATCCGGGCTGGAAGCCGATCCGCGGGTGAGCCGCTGCATCCGCGGCCAGGTCGCGGTCGCCACGACGCCGGGCAAGGTGCGGCGGGTACGACTGCTGCCCGCCGACCCACCGTCCTGCGCGGAGGCCACCGCCGCCATCGAACGCGCGGACGCGGTGATCCTGGGGCCGGGCTCCTGGTTCACCAGTGTCATACCGCATTTGCTCGTACCCGGGCTCCGTGACGCGCTGGTCCACACCCGGGCGCGTAAAGTGCTGATCCTGAACCTCGCCGCGCAGCCCGGTGAGACCGCGGGGTTCTCCGCCGAACGTCATCTCCATGTATTGTCCCAGCACGCACCGGATTTCGCGGTCGACGAGGTTCTGGTCGACTCCGGGTGCGTGCCGGAGGGGCGGGAGCGTGAGCATGTGGCCAGGGCTGCCGGCCAATTACGGGCGCGAGTAGTCTTTTCCGATGTCGCCGACGCGGGAACCGACCGGCACGACCCCGGAAAGCTCGCCGCCGCACTGGATCAACTGATCCACGGGCCTCGGCCACAGTTGCCGGGGCTTCGAGTCGAGGGACGGCACATGGGTCAGGATGTGCGGTCCGGGTTGGGTGGAAAGGAGCACGTCTCGTGGCGATGACAGCCGAAGTGAAAGACGAGCTGAGCCGGCTCGCCGTAACACAGGTGAGTGCGCGCAAAGCCGAACTGTCCGCCCTGCTGCGTTTCGCCGGCGGCCTCCATATCGTCGGTGGGCGGGTGATAGTCGAAGCCGAAGTCGATATGGGCTCCATCGCCCGGCGGCTACGGCGGGAGATCTTCGAACTCTATGGATACGGGTCGGATGTGCATGTGCTCAGCGCCGGTGGCCTGCGCAAATCCTCCCGCTATGTGGTCCGGGTCGCGAAAGAGGGCGAGGCCCTGGCCCGGCAGACCGGCCTGCTGGACGTCCGCGGCCGGCCGGTGCGCGGACTACCCGCCCAGGTCGTCGGCGGTAGCGTCGCGGACGCGGAAGCCGCGTGGCGCGGCGCCTTCCTGGCGCACGGCTCGCTCACCGAGCCCGGCCGTTCCTCGGCCCTCGAAGTGAGCTGCCCCGGACCCGAAGCCGCGCTGGCGCTGGTCGGTGCCGCCCGGCGGCTCGGGATCTCCGCCAAGGCCCGCGAAGTGCGCGGCACCGATCGGGTCGTGGTCCGCGACGGAGAGGCCATCGGCGCCCTGCTCACCCGGATGGGCGCCCAGGACACCCGGCTCACCTGGGAAGAGCGGCGGATGCGCCGCGAGGTCCGCGCCACCGCCAATCGGCTCGCCAACTTCGACGACGCGAACCTGCGCCGTTCCGCCCGTGCCGCCGTGGCTGCGGCCGCCCGGGTGGAGCGGGCCCTGGAACTGCTCGGCGAGGATGTGCCGGACCATCTGGCCGCGGCGGGGAAGCTGCGGGTGGAGCACCGGCAGGCTTCACTCGAGGAACTCGGTCAGCTCGCCGACCCCCCCATGACCAAGGACGCGGTGGCGGGCCGGATTCGACGATTGCTGTCGATGGCCGACCGGCGGGCGAAGGAGCTCGGGGTGCCGGATACGGAATCGGCGGTCACAGCGGAACTTCTCGACGACGCCTGAGGCAGGTGGCTGCCACGGCCGGACGGCCTGCACCGGTCCGTCCGGCCGGCGCGCGGCGGTGGCCGGGTGTGCGTAGTCGGCGGCCTCAGCGCAGCATGCACCAGGTGCGGGGACCGTTGTCCGGGATCTCCACCTCGGCGCTGACCCGGAATCCGAGATGTTCGTAGAAACGGACATTGGCCGCCGTGGAAGTCTCCAGGAAAACGGGGACTCCGTCGCGTTCCGCTGCGGCCAGGCCCGGTTCGATCACCGCGCGGCCCAGGCCGTGCCCCCGGCGTGCGGGATCGACGCCGACGGTACCCAGGAACCAGACGGGCCCGGCCGGGCGGTGCGGCGCCAGGGCCGCTTCCGCCGCGCTGTGCGCCGCCGCGCGATCTCCGGCCAGTTCGGTGAAGCGTGGCGCGAGTTCGGTGAACACCGCCTCGGCGTCGGTGGCCGGGGTGGTCCAGACGGCTACCGCGTCCCCGGCGTCGGCCACCCACACCCTGCCGTGCGGGAGGCCGATCCGGGTGAGGAAAAGCTCCTGTAAAGCGGCCAGGCGGCGCTCGTGGTCGTCGGCGGCGAGGGTGTGCCGGGTCCACGGATAGTCGGCGAAGGCGCGGGTGAGAGTCCGGACGGCGCGGGATGTGTCGGCGGCGGTGGCGGGGCGGATATGCGGGGTCACGGGAGTGGGTTCGTTCGGCATCTCCGCCATCATTCCGGACGGCCGGCGGAACTGCCGGAGTGTTCCGGCCGGGTGCCCGGATACCCGGTGCTCACCAATACCAGGTGCCTGTCGGGGAGGTGACCGCGAGGCATTAGGGTTGACAGGGCATCGGAACGATCCGCTTGACAGCTGAGGAGCGATAACGTGACTGTCCGGGTAGGTATCAACGGCTTCGGTCGTATCGGGCGTAACTTCTTCCGGGCGGTGGAGGCGCAGAAGGCGCTCGGCACCACCGATATCGAGATCGTGGCGGTCAACGACCTCACCGACAACGCGACCCTCGCCACGCTGCTGAAGTACGACTCCATCCTGGGCCGGCTGCCCGAGGATGTGTCGCTCGACGGTGAGGACACCATCGTGGTGGGCGATCAGCGCATCAAGGCGCTGGCCATCAAGGAGGGCCCGGCGGCGCTGCCGTGGGGTGATCTGGGCGTGGACGTCGTGGTCGAGTCCACCGGTATCTTCACCGACGCCACCAAGGCCAAGGGGCATCTGGCCGCGGGCGCGAAGAAGGTCATCATCTCCGCCCCGGCCAAGGGCGAGGACATCACCATCGTGATGGGTGTCAACGACGACAAGTACGACGGCAGCCAGAACATCATCTCCAACGCCTCCTGCACCACCAACTGCCTGGGCCCGCTGGCCAAGGTGCTGAACGACGAGTTCGGCATCGTCAAGGGCCTGATGACCACCATCCACGCCTACACGCAGGACCAGAACCTGCAGGACGGCCCGCACAAGGATCTGCGTCGTGCCCGCGCCGCCGCGGTGAACATCGTGCCGACGAGCACCGGTGCGGCCAAGGCCATCGGCCTGGTGCTGCCCGAACTCAACGGCAAGCTCGACGGTTACTCGCTGCGGGTGCCGATTCCTACCGGGTCGATCACCGACCTGACGGCCGATCTCGCCAAGAAGGCGACTGTCGACGAGATCAACGCGGCGTTCAAGGCGGCTGCCGAAGGGCCGCTGAAGGGCATCCTGAAGTACAGCGTCGATCCGATCGTGTCCAGCGATATCGTCACCGACCCGCACTCGTCGATCTACGATGCGCCGCTCACCAAGGTGATCGACGACCAGGTGAAGGTCTACTCCTGGTACGACAACGAGTGGGGCTACTCCAACCGCCTCGCCGACCTCATCGGCCTCGTCGGCAAATCCCTCTGAGGAACGGCGTGACTGTCAAAACTCTGGAAGATCTCCTCGCCGAGGGCGTCGCGGGGCGCGGGGTGCTGGTGCGCTCCGACCTCAATGTTCCGCTGGACAACGGGCAGATCACCGATCCGGGCCGCATCGTGGCATCGGTGCCGACCATCCGCGCGCTGGTGGAAGCCGGTGCGAAAGTGGTCGTGACCGCGCACCTCGGCCGTCCGAAGGGCGCTCCCGACCCGGCCCTGTCGCTGGCTCCGGTGGCGACCCGGCTCGCCGCCGAACTGGGCCGCAATGTGCAGCTCGCCGGTGATGTGGTGGGTCAGGATGCGCTGGCGCGGTCCGAGGGCCTGACCGACGGCGATGTGCTGCTGCTGGAGAACATCCGCTTCGATCCGCGCGAGACCAGCAAGGACGATGCCGAGCGCGCGAAACTGGCCGCCGCGCTGGTGGAGCTGGTCGGTGACGACGGCGCCTTCGTATCCGACGGGTTCGGTGTGGTGCATCGCAAGCAGGCGTCGGTGTACGACGTGGCGAAACTGCTGCCGCACTACGCGGGCACGCTCGTCGCGGCGGAGGCCGATGTGCTGGCCCGGCTCACCGAATCCACCGATCGTCCGTACGCGGTGGTGCTCGGCGGGTCCAAGGTGTCGGACAAGCTGGCGGTGATCGAGGCATTGGCCCCCAAGGTCGACACCCTGGTCATCGGTGGCGGGATGTGCTTCACCTTCCTTGCCGCCCAGGGTCTTTCGGTCGGTTCCTCGCTCCTGCAGGAGGAGATGATCGAGACCTGCAAGGGTCTGCTTGATCGCTACGCCGATGTCATCCATCTGCCGCGCGATATCGTCGTCGCCGATTCCTTCTCCGCCGACGCGGAGTCGAAGGTCGTGTCGGCGCACGAGATTCCGGACGGCTGGCTCGGCCTGGACATCGGGCCCGACTCGGTGCAGCGTTTCGCGGTGCTGCTCACCGAGGCGCGCACCGTGTTCTGGAACGGCCCGATGGGTGTGTTCGAGTTCGAGAAGTTCGCGGCCGGAACCCGCGGGGTCGCCGAGGCCATCGCCACGGCCACCGGTAAGGGCGCGTTCACCGTGGTCGGTGGTGGCGATTCCGCCGCGGCCGTGCGGGCGCTGGGTATCCCGGAGGGGGATTTCTCGCATATCTCGACCGGTGGCGGGGCGTCGCTGGAATACCTGGAAGGTAAGACGCTGCCCGGTATCAGCGTGCTCGAGGAAGCGGAGGGAGCGTAGATGGCCCGGAAACCGCTGATCGCGGGCAACTGGAAGATGAACCTCAATCACCTCGAGGCCATCGCTCTGGTACAGAAGATCGCGTTCGCGCTGCCCGACAAGTACTTCGACAAGGTCGACGTCACGGTGATTCCGCCGTTCGTCGATCTCCGCAGCGTGCAGACGCTGGTCGAGGGCGACAAACTGCGCATCACCTACGGTGCGCAGGATGTGTCGGTGCACGAATCGGGCGCCTACACCGGCGAGGTCAGCGCGGCGATGCTGGCGAAGCTGGGCTGCGCCTTCGCGGTGGTCGGGCATTCCGAGCGGCGTCAGTACCACAACGAGGACGACGCCACGGTGCTGGCGAAGGCCAAGCAGGCGCTGAAGCACGGCATCACGCCGATCGTCTGCATCGGCGAGGGACTGAACGTGCGCGACGCGGGCACCCATGTCGAATACAACCTCGAACAGTTGCGGGGTTCGCTGAAAGGCCTTTCCGCCGAGGAGATCGCGAAGGTGGTGATCGCCTACGAACCCGTGTGGGCGATCGGTACCGGCAAGGTCGCGACCCCCGCCGACGCGCAGGAGGTCTGCGGTGCGATCCGCGGCGAACTGGTGCAGCTGGCCGGCGAGCAGGTCGCCGAGACCGTCCGGGTGCTCTACGGCGGTTCGGTGAACGCGAAGAATGTCGGCGAGCTGACCAAGCAGACCGATATCGACGGGGCTCTGGTAGGTGGGGCGTCGCTCAAGGGAGACGAATTCGCCACCCTGTCCGCCATCGCGGCGGGCGGGCCGCTGCCCTGACCGATCGATAACCCGATGAGGCCCGCCGGTTCCCCACCGGCGGGCCGCATTGTTTCCGATCCGTAGAGCGAGGCCCGGCCGGGATCACGGAACGCCGGACGGAGACACCGGTATCGGCTGTGGTTTTTCCGGCGCTGGGACGAACTCGGCGCGGTGGGTGAGAGCCCGATAACTTCTCCGAACCTGACTCCGCCATAAGGTTTTCGGCGTCGACGGTGGGAACGGGTGCGAGTAGTGCCGAGGCCCGTGCGTGGTGTACTGCTGTCGGATGCGGTTCGGATCCACTCGGCAACGATCACGGGGCGTGACACCTGTGCGATGGGTACGGGGCGTTGGATCGGGCCGGTCGCCGACCCCCGCCCGCCGAATTCGATTCGGCGAACAGGCGCGCGGCGGTACCGCGACCGCGGCGGGCGGTACCGCACAGTACGCGAAGGTGTTCGGCCGGACTCCGGCGGCATCGAGCCGCCGGCGATCCCGCCGCGCGGCGGCGCGCGGACCGGTGATTCGACGATGAGATCCGCGTCCGCGCCCGTGGTGTTCGCCGGTCGGGGCGGCCGGTGATGAGGGCGGCGCCCGGTGACTTGCCGGATGAGTGGTTCCGGCGGATGCGGGACGGCATGGTCGAACTGCTCAGCCGGCGGACCGCGCCTCAACTGTCCGACACGCTGGGCGACCTGGCAGGCGAGGTCCGCGTGGCACGCACAAGCATCGGCGGCGCCGAGGAGCACGGCCGCCGACTTCTCGAACAGAGCCTGAGCAGGGTTGATGGAACCGGCCGCGAGTCGAGTGGATCGAACCGCGCGCGGGCTCACCCGTTCGACTCTCGTCGCACGGTCGAGGGTTCAGGTCTTCCGCAGGCTCAGCGCAGTTATCCCGTGGACGACTACATCGCGATGTGGGAGCGCCACCACGGCCGGGAGATGACCGCCGACGAACGGAAGGTGCTGGGCCAGGGGTGTATCGGCATCGTCAAGGTTCGTCTCGGGTTGCTGGAACTCGAGGCGGGACCGCCTGCGAATCTGGCGTTCGCGGATCCGGGTTCGCACGGTGCGATCCAGTCGGTGGAGAAAATTCTGGTGCCGGGAGAGATCGCGAACGCCCGAGTGAGGGGCTGGCAGAAACGGCTCAACAGGGCGGAGGCCCTCGTGGCGGGGCGTGGGACGAGCCGGTCCCACAAGAACAGAGACGGCACCGAGATAACCGCCTGGGAGAATATCGAGAACATCAAGAAGAATCTGAATAGAGCGCGAGCGCAAGCGAGGGAAATATGGTCCGATATCGCCAAGAGCGACATCGGGGATGTACTGGCCGCGCGGCGCGAGGCGAGGATCGAGAGCAACCAGCGCACCTTCGAAAGAGTTTCGAACTATGTACAAAGATTCGAAGCAATTCTTGCCACCGGCCCGAAGGATGTCGGCGAATTCATGCGCCTGGTGAAATCGGACCCCGGCCTGGCCCGATTACGGGACGTGGACCAGCACCTGCCGGCCGGCGATCCATCGGAATGGAAGCCGGAAATATATTCGAAGCACTTCTGGTCCGGTCAGGAAATAGTCCGGGACAGCAAAGGAAACCCGGTGGTGAAGGATGGGATAACCGGTGTCAGGGCCATGCGAACACCCGATCCCACTCTCTTCGAACCGAATCCTGCGACCGGTCAGGTCGATATGTCGGGAGACCACAACCGCGGCAAGCCCGGGTACGGAAACTTCGACTACGCACTGTACGATGCGCCGACCGGTAGTTGGTGGAATGCCAACCACGGAGACTGGAGGACGTATCCGGAATTGGGGAATCCTTTCACCGACCCGATGGCGGTGTATCAGAACACTCCGGAGAAGTTTTTCTCCGGACGTCCCGATTTCGACAGCTCGGTAATCTGTATCGGGTTTTCCGGGGCAGTTCGGTGATCGGGTGGAGGTCACCTGCACTTCGCTCGGCAGACCATCGCCGGGCCCTGGGTAGGATGTGAGCATGGACCTCGCCGACTATGTCGACGACACAGCGACCCTGTTCGGTATCGCCGAGAACGCCGCTCATGGAGCCATCCTTCGATGCGGTGGCGATGCTCATATATATATCGACGGTTTGTCCGTATGGGACGACAGCGAACAGTACGCAGCCTTCGAGGTGACCGGAACCCTCGTCGAGGAAGGCCGTGACGCCGATCTGCGGACGGGGGAGGGTGCTGTCGTGCACGGTATCGGCAGGCGCTACGTGATGAAAAATGCTACCTGGGAGCGTATCTCGTAGCGGCTCGGGCATGCGGGGCCTGCCGGTGGTGCACCGCGTCGACCGGGAAACTCCACCGGGCCCTGCGTGATCACCGATGGAAGGCTACCCGGCGCGCAGGGTCAGACCATGGCCATCGGGGGTGCGCAGGGTGAGGGTGTCGGCATCGACGGTGGCCCGGGCCGAACCCTTCAGGACGGCCATTACCGCGTGTTCGACCTCCATGATCTCGGGTGCGCACATCATTCGCGTCGTCGCCGCGCTGAACGAGATCTCGGCACTCGGCAGGGTATCGGTTACCACGGCGCGGCCGGTGAGACGGTTACATCCGGTGAAGCCGGTGAGCGAATCGTCGGAGCCGATGGTCAGGGTGGGCCGCACCTGGTCGACGGTCTGCGAGGAGATCCGGGCGTCCGGGGTGAGCAAGCCGGTCACCACCCATTCGGTGCCGCGGATCGGGCGGTCCGGTTGCAGCGCTTTCTTGTCGGTGAGGACGACAGTGGTGCCCTTCCCGGTCAGCGTCAGCCGATCCTGATCGAGCTGCCAGGTGGGGTCCGCGCGCAGTAGGTCGCCGACCCAGGTGTCGGAGCCGGCCCGATCGCCCGGACAGCCGACCAGCGTGCTCGCGAGCTCGGACACGTGCAGGATGTGGTCGCGGAGGTCCACCGCACCGCTGTGAGTGTTGCATCCGGCCTCCGCCGAGATCCGGTCGTCGGCGAAGGCGAGGGTGAGGGGGCCGCCGCCGGGGATGGGCGTGCCGGTGACCTCGGTGGATATATAGGTGTGGCCCATGGGAGTGGGTTCGGGTGCGGTCGGCGCCGGCTCGTTGTCCGAGCATGCTGTCGCGGCGAGCAGAAGCAGCGACAGGGCCGCACCGATTCGGAGCGCTGGTCCCGGCATGACGGCGATGCTACCCGGCCCGCGGCCGGGTCCTGTGCGCCGAAACCCGCCCGCTGCTCGAATCTTGCTGATTCCAACGCTTCCTACCTGCGCCGTTGTCCTCATATCCTCGCTCGGCGATCGACGCGGGAGCGAAGGGAACACGATGTCACTACTGGAAACAGGGTCGGCCGCGGCCCACCCGGACGATCGCGCCACAACGCCCGCCGACGGGCTCGGCGCCGCCGACACCAGGAAAGCGGTGGTGGCGAGCCTGATCGGCACCACCGTGGAGTGGTACGACTTCTTCCTCTACGCCACCGCGGCGGGTCTCGTCTTCGACAAACTCTTCTTCCCGAACAACAGCGCGTTCGTCGGAACCATGCTGTCGTTCGCGACCTTCGCCGTCGGCTTCGTGATGCGGCCGGTCGGCGGACTCGTCTTCGGCCATATCGGCGATCGGATCGGCCGCAAGAAGACGCTGGCCCTGACCATGGCGATCATGGGCGGATCCACCGCACTGATGGGGGTACTGCCCACCGCCGCCGCGATCGGCATCGCGGCCCCGATCCTGCTCCTGCTGCTGCGGATGCTGCAGGGGTTCGCACTGGGCGGTGAGTGGGCGGGCGCGGTGCTGCTCGCCGTCGAGCACAGCCCGCGCCGCAAGGTCGGCCTGTTCGGCAGCTATCCGCAGGTCGGACTGGCACTCGGGCTCGCCCTGGGGACCGGTGTGTTCGCGGTGCTGCGGACGACGCTGAGCGAAACGGCGTTCCTGGACTACGGCTGGCGGATCGCGTTCGGCGCCAGCCTGGTGCTGGTGCTGATCGGGTTGGTGGTGCGTCTGAAGATCGACGAGACACCCGCCTTCCGGGAGGTCGACCGGCTCAACCGGATCTCGAAAGTGCCCGTGGTCGAGCTGTTCGGCAAAGCCCGCTCCCGGCGCAACACCGTTCTCGGATTGCTGTCGCGCTGGGGTGAGGGCGCGGCGTTCAACACCTGGGGTGTTTTCGCGATCACGTTCGCGACCGGGCATCTCGGTTTCGAGCAGGTGCCGGTGCTGGTGGCGGTCACCGTCGCCGCGGTGGTGATGGCGGCGCTCATCCCGGTGTCCGGTCTGCTCGCCGACCGCTTCGGGCCGCGCCGGGTCTACATCGCCGGCATCGCGGCCTACGGCGTGCTGGTGTACCCGGTGTTCGCGCTCTTCGAGACCGGGAACATCGTGGTCTTCACCGGCGCGATCATCGCGGTGTTCGGTGTGGCGCACGCAGTGTTCTACGGAGCGCAGGGCACCTTGTACGCGGGACTGTATCCGGCCGAGGTCCGGTACACCGGGCTGTCCTTCGTCTACCAGTTCTCCGGGATCTACGCCTCGGGCCTGACTCCGATGATCGTCACGGCGCTGATCGCGGTAGGCGGTTCGACACCGTGGCTGGCCTGCGGTTACCTCGTGGCGACCGCGGTGGTGAGCGTGATCGCGACCTGGTTCATCAGCGAGGACGACCGGCTCACCGCGTGAGCCCGCGCCGCACCGGATCACGGTTGCGCGTGGAGCCGGTTCGCGGCCCGGCAGGCTCCGGCGCCGGGCCGATGCGGGCCGGCCCTGTGCCCCGCCGGGATACCGATCGCGGGTCCGTTCGCTCGGCGGACCGGTCAGAGCGCGACGCTATGCTGTCCCGAGTGACTACAGCCGCAGCGAAACCAGTTTCCACTTGGGCGCCATTGCGGTCGCGGGTCTATCGGGCGCTGTGGATCGCGCAACTGGTCTCCAATCTGGGCACCTGGATGCAGATGGTCGGGGCGCAGTGGGTGATGGTCGACGAACCCAATGCCGCCGCGCTGGTCTCCTTCGTGCAGACCGCGACGACACTGCCGGTGATGATCCTGGCCATCCCGTCCGGGGTACTGGCCGACCTGCTGGATCGCCGCCGCCTGCTGCTCGGCGCGCAAACCACTATGGCGGTGCTGGCGATCACGCTGGCGGTATCCACCGCCACCGGGCACACCACTCCCTCGGTACTGCTTACACTGCTGTTCCTGCTCGGCTGCGGCCAGGCGGTGGTGGGGCCCGCCTGGCAGGCGATCCAGCCCGAACTGGTGCCCCGGGATCAGATTCCCTCGGCCGCCGCGCTCGGCAGTATGAATATGAACATCGGCCGGGCGGTGGGACCGGCCATCGCCGGTGTCCTGGTCGCCCTGTCGGGTCCCGCACTGGTATTCGCGCTCAATGCCGTATCGTTCGCCGCGATCGTCGCGGCGCTGCTGTTCTGGCGGCGGCCGCGGGTGGCCAAGGAGCTGCCCAGTGAACGGCCGTTGGCGGCCCTGCAGGCGGGGACCCGCTTCATCAAATCCGCGCCCGCGATCCGGCGCGTTCTGCTGCGCACCGCCCTGTTCGTCGCGCCCGCCAGCGCGCTGTGGTCGCTGCTACCGGTAATCGCGCGCAACCAGCTCGGTCTCGGTTCCTCCGGGTACGGCCTCATGCTGGGCGCGCTCGGCGTGGGCGCGGTCCTCGGCGCGCTGGGCCTGGCCCGGGTGCGGGCCCTGCTGTCTCCGACCCAGCAGGTCGCGGTCGCCGCGGTGGTGTTCGGAATCGCCTGCTGCGGTACCGCGCTGCTGCGGGTGGAGGCGCTGGTGCTGCTTCTACTCGTCTTCGCGGGGGCGTCCTGGCTGCTGACCCTGGCCACGATGAACGCGACCATGCAGTTGCTGCTACCCGGCTGGGTCCGGGCCCGGGGACTATCGGTGTACCTGCTGGTGTTCATGGCCGGGCAGGCGATCGGCTCCGTGGTGTGGGGCCTGGTCGCCGGGGCCTACGGCGCGGTGACCGCACTGCTGGTGGCGGCGGTGCTGCTCGGGGGGTGCGCGGTCAGCACGATCTGGCTGCCGCTGCGGCAGTTCACGCCCGGATTCGATCTGACGCCGCACGCGTACTGGCCGGAACCGCAACTGGTGGTGGAACCGGACCCCGACGACGGCCCGGTACTGGTGCTCAAGGACTACGACGTCCCGGCGGACAAGGTGCCGGAATTCCTGGCGGCCATGAGCTTCGTGGGGCGGTCACGGCAGCGCACCGGCGCGATGGAATGGCGGGTGTACCGCGATGTGGGCAGTGCGGACCGCTATGTGGAGGCATTCGTGGTGCGGTCCTGGTCCGAGCACATGCAGCAGCACAAGGTGCGGCTGACGGCCCAGGATCTGATGCGTGAGCGCGCGGTGTCGGAGTTCGCGCACGATGAGACGCTCACCCACCTGGTATCGGTGGAACCGCGGCCATAGGCGTACCTCCGCATTCGCTCCGGCCGTGCGCGTCCTGCGTACCTCGGCATTCGCTCCGGCCGTGCGCGTCCTGCGTACCTCGGCATTCGCCTCCGGCCGTGCGCATGTGCGTAGCTTCGCGTTCGCGGCGGCCGTGCTCGGACGGCGAATGGGATTCGCTCCGTCGCACCCTCTAGACTGTCCGGCATGCGGATGTTCCTGGATATCCTCCTGATCGTCACCAGCCTGCTGCTGGTGCTGCTGGTGCTGCTGCACCGGGCCAAGGGCGGAGGTCTGTCCAGCCTGTTCGGTGGTGGGATGCAGTCGAGCCTGTCAGGGTCGACCGTCGCCGAGAAGAACCTCAACCGCATCACCATCTTCACCGGCATGGTCTGGTTCATCGCGATCCTGGGGATCGGGCTGGAGATCAAATTCGCCTGACCTGCCGGTCAGTCGTGGCGGGGGACTCTCCCGTCCACATCGGTGAACCCGTAGTCGCCGGCCAGATCGGCGACCTTCCAGGCCTGCCCGGATCGTTTCCCGCGTTCGGGGTCGGTGGCGAGGGCCACCACCGCACGGCCCGCGAACCGCGGGGTCTCCGCCTGGTTCAGGTCGAAACTGCCCTCTCCGGGAAGTGTCACCACCCGGTTGCCGTCCGCGTCGGCGGGCACCATCTGCAGTAGTTCGGTGTCGACGATGCCCGGCCAGATCGAGACCGCCGTCACCTCGGTGCCGGCGAGGTCGCGCGCGAAATCGGCGGTCATGCGGTCGAGTGCGGTCTTGGCGACTCCGTACACGGCGTTGTGCATATACCGCTGGGAACCCGGCGAAGAGACATTGACGATCAAGCCGGAGCCCTTCAGCAGCAGCGGCGCGGCGTAGACGGCGGCCGCGTAATGCGAGCGAACGCCCACCTCGAAGGTTTCGTCCCACGCCGCGGGTGGCACCTCCCAGAATTTGCGGCCGAGCCAGCGGGCGGCGGCGGGGGAGTTGTAGACGTTGTTCACCAGGATGTCGAGCCGGTCGTGGTCGTTGCCGATCCGTTCGAAGAGCGCGGCGGTCGCCTCGTCGTCGCGGTGATCGCAGACCACCGGCACGCCGGTGCCACCGAGTTCGTCGATCCGCGCGGCCGTTTCGCCCACGGTGCCCGGGAGCCTGCCCGGCCGCTCCGATCGTCCGGTCACGTAGACGGTCGCGCCGGCGGCGCCCAGCTCGAGGGCGATACCTTTGCCGATCCCGCGACTGGCGCCGGTGACGACCGCGATCCGGTTCTTCAGGGGGTGTGGTGTTCCGCTCACAGTCCCGGGACGTTACCGTGAAACTGTAACGCGTTCTAGTATTCGGGAGGTGCGGTGGAGCCGACACACCGGTTCGTCGACACCGGCGGCGTGCGGATGCATGTCGCCGAACAGGGCCGGGGCCACCCGGTGATCTTCTGCCACGGATTCCCGCACACCTGGTACGTCTGGCACCGCCAGCTCGCCGCGGCCGGCGCCGCCGGATACCGGGCCCTGGCCCCCGACTTGCGCGGCGCGGGCCGGACCGGCGCGCCGGAGTCGATCGACGACTACACCAACGAGGCCGTGGTCGGTGACCTGCTCGCGTTGCTCGACGATATCGACGCCGACCAGGCGGTTTTCGTGGGCGTCGATTTCGGCGCGGCCCTGCTGTGGGAGCTCGCGCTGCGCGCGCCGGAGCGGGTGCGCGGCCTGGTGATCCTGAACAACCCCTTCGCCCCGCGCGCCCCGAAACCGCCCGGGTACTACTGGGGGAAGATGGCCGAGCGGCATTTCCTGCACCTGCAGTATTTTCAGGAACCCGGCGTGGCCGACGCGCATCTGGCCGAACGGCCACGCGAATTCCTTTCCCGGGTCTACTTCGCGCTCAGCGGGGATTTCCACTATCTCGACGTGTGGAAGAACCCGCCGGGAACCCGCTATATCGATGCGCTGCCCGCGGCGCCGCAACTGCCCTGGTCATGGCTTTCGGAGGACGAATTCGACACCCTGGCCGGAGATTTCGAGCGCACCGGGTTCACCGGCGGCCTGAACTGGTACCGGGCCATCGATCGCAACTGGGAACTGACGGCCGAGTATGCCGAGGCGGTACCCACGGTCCCGGTGTACTTCGTCTACGGCGAGAACGACCCCGATATGGAAGGGTTCAGTGGCCGCGACCCGCTCGACACGATGCGCGCGCTGCTTCCGGATCTGCGTGCCGTGCACTCGGTGCCGAGCGCCGGTCATCTGGTGCAATTGGAGGCGACGGACGCAGTGAACGGATTCTTGCTGGGCGCGCTCGGGGAGCTCACCGGAAAGTAGCCATCGGAACGTCCGCCCTGGGGGCTGTGAGTTCGCCGGATAGGCCGGAACTACACCACGCCGTGCCGGATATCGCCGGTCGGTCGTTGTGGGCGGCTGTCGCCGGGCGCCGCGCGTCCGGCATCGTGCAGGACTTCGCGCAGCCGGGCCGTGAATGGGGCCGGATGGGTGGAAAGACTGGAAGGGTCCGGGGTCGGTAACCCGGGCTATCTCTACGACCAGCTGATATCGGCCGGCGCGTGGACCCCGTACCCGGATACGGCGGCCGCATTGAAGGTGGTGGCGGGTCTCGAGTTGCCGGTCGCGGTCCTCAGCAATATCGCCTGGGATATCCGGCCGGCTTTCGAACGCGCCGGAACGGCCGACTACGTGCGCGAATTCGTGCTCTCGTATCGCGAAGGCGCCGTGAAACCGGATCCGCGGCTGTTCGCGTTGGCCTGCGCACGCCTCGGTGTACCGCCGGGCGAGACGTTGATGATCGGGGACAGCGCCGAGGCCGACGGCGCCGCCGCCGAGATCGGCTGCCTGGTCGAACTCGTCGATCCACTACCGACCGATCAGCGGCCGCGCGCCCTGCTCGACGCCCTCGCCACCTACGGAATCGGCTGATCGCGAGCCCGCCGCCGCGCACCACGGCCGCGCCGAGCGATGAATTCCGGGCAGTCGCCGGGTCGGTATCACCACCGGCGAACGAAGGGATATCACATGGAGACACCAGAGGTAGTACTCGAGGGAGTCGTGTTCGGTGAATCGCCACGCTGGCACGAGGGCCGGCTGTGGTTCTCCGACTGGGGCGCGAACCAGGTGATCGCGGTGGACGGCCCGGGACATGGTGAGGTGATCGCCTCTGTGCCCTCGTTCCCGATGTGTATCGACTTCCTGCCCGACGGGCGGCTGCTGATCGTCGATTCGGGCCGGCGGCGCCTGCTGCGGCGCGAACCCGGCGGCAGCCTGGTGACCCATGCCGATCTCGCCGGTGAGACGGATGCACCGTGGAACGATATCGTCGTCGACGCCCGGGGCAACGCCTACGTCAACACCATCGGATTCGATTTCCCCGGCGGGGAGTTCGCGCCAGGGTTCGTCGTGCTGGTGACTCCGGCCGGTACGGTGCGCCGGGTCGCCGACGATCTCGCGTTCCCGAACGGTATGGCGATCACCGCGGACGGCGCCACCCTGATCGTCGCCGAATCCTATGCCGAGCGACTCACTGCCTACGACATCACGCCCTCGGGTGATCTCGCCGGCCGCCGGGTCTGGGCAGCCACGCCCGGCGACCATCCCGACGGTATCTGCCTCGATACCGACGGCGCGGCCTGGTACGCGGATGTGGGCAACCGGCACTGCGTCCGGGTGGCCGAAGGCGGCGCGGTCCTGGGCACCGTGGAATTCGACCGCGGTGCTTTCGCCTGTGTGCTCGACCGTGACCCCGACCGCCCCCGGCTCTTCGTGGTCGGCCAGGAGTACGGCGCGGAGACACCCGAACCCACCGGTCGGGTGGTGGCCTTCCCCGCGCCCGCGCCGGGGGCGGGCCGGCCCTGAGGGCGGAGCGTACTACCGCTGTGCGCAACAGGGTGAATGTCAACGGGCTGCGGCGGCCACCGTTCCCGGTGCGGCTCCCACTCGGACGAACGCGGCCCCGCGGTGGGATCGGTGGTGACAGGGCTCCGTCGCGGGGGCCGGGCGTCACGACCGGTCCGGTCGCGGGTGTGAACCCTCTCGGGTCACCAGGGCAGCGGCACCCACCGGCCGAGGAACCAGAAGCCGTGGCCGTTCGGATGGTTCGGCCCGGGTGTTCTGGTGCCGGTCCCGATGCGGCTGGTTCTGCTGCGGCTGGTTCCCGTGCTGGTCCGGGCCCGGCTGTGCGATCGGGCGGCAGGGCGACACTTATCTCGCGGCGTTCGATCTCGGTATCGACCGGTGACCTGTGGCGCGGTGGATCACCTCGGGGAGAGCGAACGGTCGGCGGCGGCCTCGATATCGGCCTCGCTCAGCAGGACGGTCGCGGCGGCGGGCCCCAGCGGTACGAAACTGTCCGCGCTGGTGACCCGGGCCAGTGTGCCGGTGAAACCGGCGTCCACCAGTGCCGTGCACACGGATTCGGAGACGCCGCCGCTGCGCCGGGTCTCGTCGGCGACCAGGACCCGCCCCGTGGCCTCGGCGTGCTGGATCAGGTCGGCGTGCGGGAGCGGGGCGAGCCAGCGCAGATCGAGGACGCGCGCGCCGATACCGCGCCGCGCCAGGCGGCGGGCCACGCGCAGGCTCATCGGTACCGTATTGGCGAAGGCGACGATCGTCAGATCCGTTCCGTCGCCGTAGACGCGGGCCCGGCCGATCGGCGCGGAGGCGGTTTCCGCGTCGGCCGCCGCCCACTGCCCGTCGTCGGGTTCGTACAGGTCTCGGGTGTGGTAGAGGGCGATGGGCTCCAGGAAAACACAGACCCGGCCGTTCGCGCGGGCGGCGGCGACGCAGGTGCGCAGCGCGGCCGCGGCATCGTCCGGCCGGGCCGGCGACGCCACGATCACGCCGGGTATATCGCACAGCGCGGCAACGGAATTGTCGTTGTGGAAGTGTCCGCCGAACCCGCGCTGGTAGGCGTAGCCGGCGATACGCACCACCATCGGGTTGCGGTAGCGGCCGGCCGAGAAGAAGGACAGGGTCGCCGCCTCGCCGCGCAGCTGGTCCAGCGCGTTGTGCACGTAGGCCAGGTACTGGATTTCCGGAATCGGCACGAACCCCGCGAGTCCGGCGCCCAGCGCCGTGCCGAGGATGCTCTGCTCGTCGAGGAGGGTATCGAACACCCGCCGGGGACCGAACCGTTTGCGCAGCCCTCTGGTCACGCCGTAGACGCCGCCTTTGCGGGCGACATCCTCGCCGAAGACGAGGACATCGGGCTCGCGGGCGAGCAGGTCGGCGAGGGTGCGGTTGATCGCCTGCGCCAGGGTCTGCCGGGGCATGTCCGGCGCGCTGTCCGCTTCGTCCTCGCCTTCCGTTGTGTCACGGGGCTCGTCTTCTGCCGGGTGGGGCGCGGTGGAGAGCCCGGCGGTCGCCGGCGGGCGGGGACTCCGGCGCGGTGTCTCGTCGTCCGGATGGTCCGGGGCCAGCGGTGCGAGTACCTCGTCCGCGGTGGTGAGTTTCGGTTCGCCAGACACTTCGTCTGCGGTTGCGGCCACTTGCTCGGCGAGGCGGTCGTAGTGGTCGAGCAGTTCGCACGGGGTACGGATACCGGCCGTGATCAGGAGTCGCGCCGTAGCGGTGACCGGATCGCGCGCCAGGCCGGCCTCGATCGCGGCGGTGTCGCGGTAGGCGCTCTCCACATCGGATCCGGCGTGCCCGAACAGTCGCACCGTACGCAGGTGCAGAAACGCCGGACGGCGGTGGGCGCGTACCCAGTCCACCGCCGCCACGGCGCCGGCCACCGCGTCGCGGAGATCGCAGCCGTCGGCCCCGAACCAGCGCAGTCCCGGCCGGTGCCCGTAGGCGTGCTCGATCCAATCGGGCGGGGTGGGCACACTGATCCCGATTCCGTTGTCCTCGCAGACGAACAGCACCGGGACGGGAACGCCGAGATGCGCGGTGTGGACGGCGGCGTTGATCGCGCCCGCCGCGGTCGAATGATTGGCCGAGGCATCCCCGAAACCGCAGAGCACCACCGCGTCCGACGGCCACGGACAGGGCACTCCGAGCCGGTCGGCGCGCTCGAGAGCGAACGCGAGCCCGACCGCACGCGGCAGCTGCGAGGCGATGGTGGAGGTCTGCGGGACGATATTGGCCACCGCGCTGCCGAACACCTTGTGCCGGCCCCCGGAAATGGGGTCGGTCGCGGCGGCCACCACGCCCAGCAGGATATCGCGCACCGGGTCCGGCACGCCGGCCCGGCGGGCGCGATGGACGAAGAAGGCGCCCGAACGATAGTGCGGCAGAGCGGGATCGGTGATCCGGCTCGCCGCCGACAGCGCGACATTGCCCTCGTGTCCCGACGAACCGATGCTGTAGAAACCCCGCCCGCTCGCACCCAACCGCCGCGCGGCGAAATCGGCCTGCCGGCTCAGCACCTGGGCCTCGAACAACTCCACGAAGTCCTGTCCGGTGAACCCCGGAGGCAGGGCCTGAACTGAGGGCGTCGGCGCGGGGGCGCGCAGCGCTGCGATCTCCGCGCGGAACCGCTGGTCGGGGTCCTGGATACTCACCGGGTCCTCACTACACCAGCCTAGGGCGCGAAGTCGGTGACCGGGTGGTTACCGGACCGCATCGTGTCGCACCGGCTCGGGTGCGCCGCCGCGGCGTTGCTGATCGTCTGTCCCCGGGCCGCCCGGGAACAGAAGGCTCCGCGGCCGCTGCGCGCCTGGTGCAGGCGTTTTCGCCGGCGCCCGCGCGGTGGGCGCTTCCGGTGACCCCGGCGCCGGGCGATGGCCGGCGCTCGGCCGTGGACTCAGGACGGGAGCATGAAGCCCTCGGGTGGGGTGCCCTCGGTGAACAGCAGTCGTATCCGCATCTTGCCCTCGCGGATCCGGCGGGCTTCGCGATACCCGGGGGAGTCGTACCACTCCCGGATCCGGTCCATATGGGGGAATTCGATGATCACCAGCCGGGGTAGATCCCAGCTGCCTTCGACGGTGCCGGATGTGGGTCCGGCGACCAGGTATCGGCCACCGTATTCGAGTATCGACTGCTGGGCGACGGGAGCGTAGGCCCGGCCTGCCTCCTCGTCGAGGACCTCCACATTGGCTATCACATAGGCGGGCATACCGTTCCGATCTGTGAGTACACGGCGTGTAGTAATGACACGGGTAAGAGTATTGATGCTCTGTATCCTGTCAAGGTGGTCGAGATCGATACGGGCGTGCCGAGCCGCCGGGCACGGCTGCGCGCGGAAACCACCCGGGAGATCGAATCCATCGCGCTGCGGCAGCTGGCCGAGGAAGGGCCGGGCGCGATTTCGCTACGCGGTATCGCCCGGGAGATGGGCATGACCGCACGTGCCATCTACAGCTACTTTCCGACCCGGGACGATCTGATCACCGCACTGATCCGGGGTATCGGCGAATCTTTGGCGGAGTCACTGCGGGTGGCGGTCGACGCCGTGCCCGAGAACGATCCGGCCGGCAGGCTGGTGGCCTGGGGTGGTGCGCTGCGCACCTGGGCGCTGGCGAACCCGGAAGGGTTCCGGCTGTTCTACGGGCAACCCGTCCCCGGCTACCGTCCGCCGGAGGACGGTCCGGTGGATCGCACCGCGCGCCGCGTCTGCCGCCAACTCACCCGGCTGGTGGCCGCCGCCGAACCGCCTCTGTCCGAGAGCAACTCCTGGGCCGAACTGCACCCCGACTATGTGGCGAAGGTTCGCGAGGACATCCCGGAGGTGACCCCGGCCGCGGCTGCGCTGGCGCTACGAGTGTGGGGTCGTATGCACGGTCTGGTGGCCCTGGAGGTCGACGGCCATATCCATCCGGTCGCGCGGGATCCCGCGGCGCTGCACCATGCCGAAATGCTGGACCTCGTGGCATCGCTGGGATTGCCCCGTCCGGGCGCTGCGCCGACCGACTGAGAGATGATCCCGGACCGACGCCCGGGTGCCGCCCGACTCCCGCAGTCGGCGCCCGGCTGCGGCCGCGGCTCGGCAGCTCCGCCATGGTCGCGACGCCCGGTGGCGCGAAACTCGGCGACAGGGTGCGCGGTGTGCTGTCGGCGAGCGATTCCCTTCGCGACCGGGGCGGCCGAAGCGATTCCGTTCGGGACCGGGGCGTCGGCAGCGTCCGGGTTGGCCGGCCGGACGTCGTGCCGAGGGGACGCCGGGCCGAGGTGTGGATTCCGGCGGTTCACGGTCGTGGCGACGGATCCTCGGCGAAGAGACCGGCGCGCGCGGCGGTGAGCGCCACCGCCGCCGCCCGGTCGGCGGTGCGGTCGTCCACCTTTTCGCCGGTGATCGCGACACGCAGGTAGATGGGCGCCACGAGGGCTTTGATCAATTCGGCGGGATCGGTGTGCGGCGGCAGCTCACCGCGCGCGACGGCCCGGGCGACCGGCGGGAGTGCTCGGCGGATGCGGTCCCGAAAGACGTGACGAACGGGATCCGACGGGGTCGGTGCGCCGGTGGGCCCGGTCGGCATCACCGCGAGGACCGCCCGGCCGGCCGGGCTGGTGATCCATTCGACCAGGCCGCGGGCCAGCGCAGGCAGATCGTCGTCAATCGAACCGGTGTCGGGAATGGGGAGTTCCGTGGCGACACTCTCGCTCAGTGCCTCGGCGATCAGGGTGTCGCGGTCGGGCCAGCGGCGGTAGACGGTGGTCTTGTGCACGCCGGTGCGCCGCGCGACGTTCTCGATGGTGAACGCGGCGTAGCCGTGCTCACCCAACTCGGCGACGGTTGCGGCCAGGACGGCGGCGCGAACCTTGGGCCCACGGCCGAGGGATGCGGCATTCATTGCAACTCCTTGTTGCGATATTTGCGAGAGGCGGGCATGCTGACGATAACGCAACTCGATGTTGCGATATCGAAAGGGAGTTCCGATGTGGTCGACACCCGCACGCGCGGCAGCGCTGCTGTTTCCCGGATTGCTGGCCGGGGCCTTCGGATACGGCGCGGTGAACGTGCTGTACGCGTTCCGAGCGGTCCCCCTCGACGTCCGTTTCACGTTCCACACCGCCCTGATGCAGGTGAACGGTCCGGTCGTGCAGTCGCTGATGGGTCTGGCCGTACTGAGCACGCTGGTGCCGGCCGTGCGCTCGCGAGGGCGGCTGCGCCTGCTCGCCGGCAGCGCGTCGGCGCTGGTGACCACCTCTTTCCTGGTGACCCGATTCGGGAACGTCCCGATCAACCAGCACATCAAGCAGTGGGCCGTGGGAACTCCACCGGCCGATTACGCCGAGATCCTGCACCGCTGGGAGATGTTCCACTTCCTCCGGACCGGTTGCGCACTGGCCGCGTTCATCCTGGCGATCGGCTTCGTCCTCACCACCGCCCGGGCCGAGAGCTCGAAGGCAGCCACCGCTCCCGCGGTTCGCGCGCAACCACCGGCGATCGGCGAGCCGCAGTCAGCCTAGTCCGGCGGCGGCGTCCTCATCGAGCAGCCAGGTGGTCGACTCCGCACCGTGCGCGCCCGCCGCCGGGATCTCCAAGGGGTCTGCCCCGTTCATCGCCGCCGCGACGGGCTCGGCCTTCCCGGAGCCGGAGACCACCAGGACCACGTGGCGGGAGCGGCGGATCGCCGGGTAGGTCAGCGTGACCCGCACCGGCGGTGGTTTGGGGGAATCGGTGACCGCGACGGCGTATTCGTGTTCCTCCCCGACCGTGTCGGTATGACCGGGGAACAGCGAATTGATGTGCCCGTCCGGGCCCATCCCGAGCAGGTGCAGATCGAACGCGCCGTGGGCGGCGAGATGGGCGCGTACGGCGGTGGCGTATTCGGCGGCGGCCTCGACGGGGTCGGGGTATTCGCCGTCGGAGGTGGCCACGGTGTGGATCCGGGCCGGGTCCACCGGGACGTGGTCCAGCAGGGCCCGGTGGGCCTGGAGTTCGTTGCGCTCCGGATCGCCGGCGGGCACGAAGCGTTCGTCGCCCCAGAACACATCGAGTTTCGACCAGTCGAGAGCGCCCGGAGCGTCCCGGACCTTCTCCAGCAGGGTGATACCGGTCCCGCCGCCGGTCACCACCACCGACGCCGAGCCGCGTTCGGCCTGCGCGGCCACCAGGATCTCGACGAACAGCCGGGCGGCGGCGGTGGTCAGAGCGTCACCGTCGGCATGGATTTCGACGGCGGCTGCGGAGCTAGTGGTCATAGGTAACCCCTTCGATTCCGGCCAGGGCCTCGGCATAGATCTCGTCCGCGTCCAGCCGGCGCAATTCCTCGGCCAGGCAGTCGCGGGTCTCACGGCGCGCCAGCGCGATTCGCTGCACCGGGTCACCGGTGCGGGTCAGGGTGGCGGTGACACCGGTCTGCGGGCGCGCGATGGCGATGGACACCGACTTCCGGCGCAATTCCACCCGCAGCTCCCCGGTCTGCCGATACACGGGGCAGCCCAGTCGCCGGGCGAGCCAGCCCGCGAGCATGTCCAGGGCGGGCTCGTCGCGCAGACCCGAGACGGATACCGACTGGACGGGTTCGAACGGTGGTTCGTCCATCGCGGCGGCCAGCAGCGCCCGCCAGTAGGTGATCCGGCTCCACGCCAGATCGGAATCACCGGGCGCGTAGGAGCCGCGACGTTTCTTGATCGTCGCCTGCGGGTCCGGGGCGAAGGTGGCGTCGGTGATCCGCCGGGTCGCCAACCGGCCCACCGAATCCCGTGACGGGAACTCCGGGGCGCCCCGCGGCCACCACGCCACCACCGGGGTATCGGGCAGCAGGAACGGGATCACCACACTGTTCTCGTGATTCACCAGCTGCCCCTGCAGGCGCAGCACGATCACCTCGGCGGCGCCGGCGTCCCCGCCGACGCGGATCTGCGCGTCCAACCGGGTCGGTGCCGACCGGTCACCGCGCGCGAGAACCACCACCCGGCAGGGGTGTTCGCGGCTGGCGTCGTTGGCGGCGTCGATGGCCTCCTCGGCCTCGGAACTATCCAGTGTGCACACCACCAGGGTCAGCACCCGGCCCATGGTGATCACACCGTTGCTCTCGCGCAGCTGCACCAGGCGTTTGGTGACCGCGCCGGTCGTGGTGTCGGGGATATCGATGATCACGGCCGCCGCCATTCCCGGCCGGTGCGGGCCAGCATCGCGTCGGCGGAATCCGGGCCCCAGGTCCCGGCCTCGTACTGTTCGGGTTTTCCGTCGGCGGCCCAGTGGGCCAGTACCGGATCCAGGATGCGCCAGGACAATTCGACCTCCGCGTTGACCGGGAACAGGGAGGGCTCGCCGAGCAGCACGTCCAGGATCAGCCGCTCGTAGGCCTCCGGGGACGATTCGGTGAACGCCTCGCCGTAGCTGAAGTCCATGTTCACATCGCGCACTTCCATCGACGACCCGGGCACCTTCGACCCGAACCGCATGGTGATGCCCTCGTCCGGCTGCACCCGGATGACGAGCGCGTTCTCGCCGAGCTCCGCGGTCATCGTCTGATCGAACGGCAGATGCGGGGCGCGTTTGAACACCACCGCGATCTCGGTGACCCGGCGGCCCAGGCGTTTCCCGGTGCGCAGATAGAACGGCACCCCCGCCCAGCGCCGGGTATCGACCTCGAGGGTCAGCGCGGCGTAGGTCTCGGTGCGCGACTGCGGATCGAAACCCTCCTCGTCCAGCAGGCCCACCACTTCCTGGCCGCCCTGCCAGCCGGCCGCGTACTGGCCGCGGGCGGTGGTCTCGTCGAGCGGTTCCACGAGTTTGGTGGCCGAGAGGACCTTGATCTTCTCGTTCTGCAACTGACGGGGTTCGAAGCTGATCGGCTCCTCCATGGCGGTGAGCGCGAGCAACTGCAGCAGGTGGTTCTGGATCACATCGCGGGCGGCGCCGATACCGTCGTAGTATCCGGCCCGGCCGCCCAGACCGATGTCCTCGGCCATGGTGATCTGGACGTGGTCGACGTAGTTGGCGTTCCAGATCGGATCGAACAGCTGGTTGGCGAAACGCAGCGCCAGGATGTTCTGCACCGTCTCCTTGCCGAGATAGTGGTCGATCCGGAAGACCGTCTCCTCGGGGAACACCCGGTTCACCAGGGCGTTCAACTCGCGTGCGCTGTCGAGATCGTGTCCGAACGGTTTCTCGATCACGACCCGCCGCCACGGCGCGCGGCCGAGCGCGGCCGCCGAACTGGTCAGCCGGTGGCGGTGCAGCTGATCCAGCACCACCGGGAAGGTGTTCGGCGGAATCGACAGGTAGAAGGCGTGGTTACCGCCGGTGCCGCGCTCGTCGTCGAGCCGGGCGAGGGTTTCGGCGAGGCGGCCGAACGCCTCGCCGTCCTCGAAGGTGCCCTGTACGAACCGGAATCCCTCGGCCAGATGGTCCCAGACCTCCTGGCGGAACGGGGTGCGCGCGTGTTCGCGGACGGCCTCGTGCACGATCTCGCCGAAATCCCGGTCCGACATCTCCCGGCGGGCGAATCCGACCAGCGCGAAACCCGGGGGCAGCAGCCCCCGGTTCGCCAGATCGTAGATGGCCGGCATGAGTTTGCGCCGGGACAGATCTCCGGTGACCCCGAAGATCACCATGCTGCACGGGCCCGCGATCCGCGGAATCCGTTTGTCCCGGCCGTCCCGCAGCGGGTTACGCCAGGGGGTGCCGGATGCCGTCTGTGTGCTCTCCGGAGCGCCGGCCATCTGAGTCAGTTACCTCCTGCGGCGGACTGGAGTTCGGCCGTGGTGGCCTCCAGCAGTTCCTCCCAGGACTTCTCGAACTTGTCCACGCCCTCGCGTTCGAGGACGGCGAAGACGTCGTCGAGATCGATACCGGCCGCCCGCAACCGATCGAAGACCTCGGCGGCCTCGGCGGCCCTGCCGGAGACGGTGTCCCCGCGGACCTCGCCGTGATCCGCGACGGCCTCGAGCGTCTTCTCCGGCAGCGTGTTCACCGTGTTCGCCGCGACCAGTTCGGTCACGTAGAGGGTGTCCGGGTAATCGGGGTTCTTCACGCCGGTCGACGCCCACAGCGGCCGCTGCCGATTGGCGCCGGCCGAGGCCAGCTGATCGTAGGTGGAGACGTGGTTGCCGCCGGGGGCGAAAACGTCCTCGTACTCGGCGTAGGCCAGGCGGGCGTTGGCCACGCCGGCCTTACCGCGCAAGGCCAGCGCCTCCGGGGTGCCGATCGCCTCGAGGCGTTTGTCGATCTCGGTATCCACCCGCGAGACGAAGAACGAGGCCACCGAATGGATCTTGGCCAGATCGTGCCCCGCGACCCGCGCCTTGCGCAGCCCGTCGAGGTAGGCGCCCATGACCGCGCGGTAGCGCTGCACCGAGAAGATCAGCGTGACGTTCACGCTGATGCCCTCCTCGAGCACCGCGGTGATGGCGGGCAGGCCCGCCTCGGTGGCCGGGATCTTGATGAACAGGTTCGGCCGGTCGACGATCTTCCACAGTTCGACCGCCTGGGCGACGGTCTTGTCGGCGTCGAAGGCCATCCGCGGATCCACCTCGATGGAGACCCGGCCGTCCACTCCGCCGGTCCGTTCGAACACGGGGGCCAGCACATCACAGGCCGCGCGGACGTCATCGGTGGTGATGGTGCGGATCGCGGCGTCGACATCGGCGCCGCGGGCGGCCAGCTCACGGACCTGTTCGTCGTAGGCGTGGCCCTTGCTGAGGGCGCCCTGGAAAATAGTGGGGTTGGTGGTGACTCCGACGACCCCGCGGGTAGCGATCATTTCGGCCAGGTTGCCGGAATTGATCCGATCGCGGGACAGATCGTCCAGCCACACCGATACCCCGGCCGCGGCCAGGGCGGCGATGTTCTCGTTCTGTGCCATGGGCCCTTATCCCTTCACATTGTCGAGCGTGCGCTGCGCAGCGGCGACGACAGCCTCCGGCGTGAAGCCGAACTCGCGGAACAGGGTCTTGTAATCGGCCGAGGCGCCGAAATGCTCGATCGAGACGATCTCGCCCGCGTCGCCGGTGAACCGGTACCACGGCATCGCGATACCGGCCTCGACGACGACTCGAGCGGCAACCGCCGGGGGCAGCACCTCGTCGCGATATGCCTTGTCCTGCGCGTCGAACCACTCCACGCACGGCATCGAGACCACCCGGGTACCGATGCCCTGCTCCTCCAGCGTAGTGCGGGCGGCGACGGCGAGCTGGAGCTCGGAGCCCGTACCGATGAGGATCACCTGCGGTACGCCGGTGGAGGCCTCGGCCAGGATGTAGCCGCCCTTGGCGACACCGTCGAGGCTGGTGCCCTCCAGTACCGGCAGGTCCTGGCGGGTCAGGGCGAGTGCGGCCGGGCCGCCGGTGCCCACGGCGTCGCTGGAGACGAACGGGGAATTGTGTTTACCGCTGTGCTTCTCGATCACGGTGCGCCAGGCGTACGCGGTTTCGTTGGCGTCGCCGGGACGGACCACCGAAAGGCCCGGGATGGCGCGCAGCGCGGCCAGGTGCTCGATGGGCTGGTGGGTCGGGCCGTCCTCGCCGAGACCGATCGAATCGTGGGTCCAGACATAGGTGACCGGCACCCGCATCAGCGCGGCCAGGCGGACGGCCGGGCGCATGTAATCGCTGAACACCAGGAAGGTGCCGCCGTAGGGCCGGGTGGGGCCGTGCAGGGCGATGCCGTTGAGGATGGAGCCCATGGCGTGCTCACGGACGCCGAAGTGCAGGGTCCGGCCGTAGGGGCTCGCCTTCCACATACCGGTCGAAATGGCCTCGGGGCCGAAGCTGAGCGAATCCGGGATGGTGGTGTTGTTCGATTCGGCGAGGTCGGCCGACCCGCCCCACAGCTCCGGCAGTACCGGACCCAGGGCGCTCAGCACCTTGGCCGAGGCCTTCCGGGTGGCCAGACCCTTGGCATCGGGTTCCCAGGTGGGCAGGCCTGCGTCCCAGCCCGCGGGCAGCTGCCCGTTGAACAGCCGGTCGAACAACGCCTTGGCCTCGGGCGCACGCTGGGCCCAGGCGTCGAATTCGACGGTCCAGTCCGCGTGCGCCCGCGCGCCGCGTTCGGCGGCCTTGCGGGTGTGCGCGATGACCTCGTCGGCGACCTGGAAGCTCTGTTCGGGATCGAAACCGAGGGCGCGCTTGGTGGCGGCCACTTCGTCGGGGCCGAGCGCGGCGCCGTGCGCGGCACCGGTGTTCATCTTGTTCGGGGCCGGATAGCCGATGATCGTGCGCAGCAGAATCAGCGACGGCTTACCGATCTCGGCCTTGGCCGCCGCCAGCGCCGACTCGATCGCGACGACGTCCTCGCCGCCCTCCACCACCTGCACATGCCAGCCGTAGGCCGCGTACCGGGCCGCCACGTCCTCGGTGAAGGCGATGGTGGTGTCGTCCTCGATGGAGATCTCGTTGTCGTCGTAGATCACCACCAGGTTGCCGAGCTGCTGGGTGCCCGCCAGGGAGGACGCCTCGGAGGTGACGCCCTCTTCCATATCGCCGTCGGAGGCGATCACGTAGATGTGGTGATCGAACGGGCTGGTCCCGGCCTCGGCGTCGGCGTCGAACAGGCCGCGCTCACGACGGGCGGCCATGGCCATACCCACCGCCGAGGCCAGGCCCTGGCCCAGTGGGCCGGTGGTGATCTCCACGCCCTTGGTGTGCCGGTACTCCGGGTGGCCGGGGGTCAGCGAGCCCCATTTGCGCAGGTTGCGCAGATCGTCGAGTTCCAGGCCGAAACCGGCCAGGTACAGCTGGATGTAGAGGGTCAGGCTGGAGTGTCCGCAGGACAGGACGAACCGGTCGCGGCCCACCCACTCGGGGTCGGCGGGGTCGTGCCGCATGGTCCGCTGGAACAGTGTGTAGGCCAGCGGAGCCAGGCTCATGGCGGTACCGGGGTGGCCGTTGCCCGCGGCCTGCACCGCGTCGGCGGCCAGAACCCGGACGGTGTCGACAGCTTTGGTGTCCAGATCCGTCCAGTCGTCCGGAAGGTTCGGCTGGGTGAGGGCGCGGATGTCGTCTGTCACTGACACGACCGTGTTTCTCCTGACATTTCGAGGCGTCGAAATTGGGGGCGGGCGGGGTGGCGAACCGGTGCGGCGCGGTGACTGTGGCGCCGCATACACCCCCTACCCTAATTGCGACCGGCCGCCCCCGTGCAGGCCCCCCGGCCAGTCGCGCGAGCCGGTCGTTCCCCCGATGGCCGCCGTGTCCGGCCGCGCCCCGGCGCACGGCGGAACGCGGCGCCCCGGTAAGCGCACAGGGGCGAGCGGCGGCGGGCACCGGGCGTGGGTCTACCATCGTGTGTAGTAGTAGCCGCGTCGCAGCCGCGCGCTGCTCCTTCCCAAACCGGATGCGAAGCACAGCGTGCGAGGAGAGATAGTGCGGATCGGTCATGACACGGGGGTCGGCGGCGCCCATGATTCCGCTCCGGCACCCGCGGACCGCGTCCTCGGCAGTGAGAAGCTCGCCCGCGTCGCCCGCCGCCCGCTCGCCTATATCGCGCTGACGAAACCGCGCGTCATCGAACTGTTGCTGGTGGCCACCATCCCCACGATGCTGCTGGCCGACCGCGGCGCGGTCGATATCCGGCTGATCCTGGCGACCCTGTTCGGCGGCTGGATGGGCGCGGCCAGCGCCAATACGCTCAACTGCGTCGCCGACGCCGATATCGACAAGGTGATGAAGCGGACCGCCAAACGGCCGCTGGCCCGGGACGCGGTCCCGACCTCGCACGCCTTCGTCTTCGGGTTCGTCCTGGGTATCGGCTCGTTCGCCTGGCTGTGGTGGCAGGCCAATCTGCTCAGCGGTGTGCTGGTCGTCGCGACCATCCTGTTCTACGTTTTCGTCTACACCCTCGGCCTCAAACGGCGTACCTCGCAGAACGTGGTCTGGGGTGGCGCGGCCGGGTGTATGCCCGCGCTCGTCGGCTGGTCGGCGGTCACCGGCACCATCGGCTGGCCCGCCCTGGCGCTGTTCGGCGTGATCTTCTTCTGGACGCCGCCGCACACCTGGGCGCTGGCCATGCGCTACAAGGAGGACTACCGCGCGGCCGGGGTGCCGATGCTGCCGGTGGTCGCCACCGAACAGACCGTCACCAAACAGATCGTCGTCTACACCTGGCTGACCGTGCTCACCACGCTGGCACTGGTCCCGGCCACCGGGGTGATCTACACGGCGGTGGCCCTGGTCGCCGGCGCCTGGTTCCTGCTGATGGCCCACCAGCTCTACGCCGGGGTGCGCCGGGGCGAATCGGTCAAACCGCTGCGGTTGTTCCTCCAGTCCAACAACTATCTCGCGGTGGTGTTCTGCGGCCTGGCCGTCGATTCGGTACTCGGCTGGACCACGCTGGGCGACGTCTTCTTCGGCTGAGCCCCCCGGCGCCACCCCGGTGGGCCACCCCGGGCGCGGTCAGATCTCGGACGACGAAGCGGTGGCAAGCCTGACACGCTTCGTCTACCGCGGCTTGACCGGGCGCGACTACTGAGACCGCGCCCGGGTCGAACGGATCAGGGCAGCAGCACGATCGAACCGGTGGTCTTACGGCTCTCCAGATCGCGATGTGCCTGCTCGGCCTCGGCCAGCGGGTAGGTGGCGCCGACCCGGACGGTGAGCGAGCCGTCGGCGACGGCCTCGAGGATATCGCCGGCCCGCCAGTCCAGTTCGGCGCGATCGCGGGTGTAGTGGGCGATATTGGGACGGGTCACGAACACCGACCCGGCCGCGTTGAGCCGCTGCAGGTCCACCGGCGGCACCGGGCCGCTGGCCGCGCCGAACAACGCCAGCGTGCCGCGGACCCGCAGTGCGGCGAGGCTGGCGTCGAAGGTGGCCGCGCCCACGCCGTCGTAGACCGCCGCGACACCCTCGCCGCCGGTCAGTTCACGGACCCGTTCGGCGAGATGGTCGCCGTAGCGCAGCACTTCCCAGGCGCCGGCGCCGCGCGACAGGGTCTCCTTCTCGTCGGTGGACACCGTGGTGATCACCCGGATATCGCGCGCCGCGGCCAGCTGGGTGAGCAGCAGCCCGACTCCACCCGCACCCGCGTGCACCAGGATCGTCTCGCCCGGTTCGGGGCGGTAGACCGATTCGATCAGATAGTGCGCCGTCATACCCTGCAGCAGGGCCGAGGCCGCCACCGCTGGGTCGATATCGCCGGGCACCGCCACGGCGACCGCCTCGTCCACCACCGCGCGCGGGGCGTAGCTGTTCGGCCCCGCCGCCCAGGCCACCCGGTCGCCGACCGCGAATCCGGTGACCTCGGAACCGATTTCGGCCACCACTCCGGTACCTTCGGAACCCGGAATGTAGGGCACCGGGCGCGGATAGGTCCCGGTGCGGAAATAGGTGTCGATGAAATTGACTCCCACGGCATCGATATCGACCAGTAGCTGATTCGGTCCGGGCTCCGGATCGGGAACCTCGACAAGGGTCAGCACTTCCGGACCGCCGTGCCGGTCTACCTGGATCGCGCGCATGGGTCCAGTTCTACACCGGTGCCCGCACCCGGAACACGGGGGTCCGCGGCAGCGGTGCCGAGTGCCGCCGCCATGGCGACCGGGTGGTTCGGACCGGGTCCGGGGGCGCCGACCTACTCGCCGGTAAACTCCTCGGCATGAGTGCAGATTCCGCCACCGCCACCGTCGCCGCTCCCCGGGAGATCGTCGAGTCGGTGCGCAAGTTCGTCGCCGCGCACGGAGGGTCGGCCGAGGCCGTGCCGCAGCCGGTGGGCCGCCGGGGCGTGCGGCTCACCCTGGTCGGTTCCGACGGTGTCCTCGGGGATCGGATGGTCGCCGATACCGCCACCGCGCAGGCCGTGATCGACGCGGTGGACGGGCTCACCGCCGCCGAGGGCTGGGAACGCGATCTGGTGGCCCGTACCACGCCGCGGACCGGGCACTGGGCGAAGATGGCCGGCTGGGTCGCCGGTCAGACGCGATTTCCGAAGGCTCGCAACGAGAACTGACACCTGTGGGTGCTCACAGGTCGCACGCCCCGGTCGCAGGTAGCTCGAACAGTTTCCCGACCAAAAACTACTGACGAGTAACCGGTTCGCGCTACCGTTAGTGCCTCGAGCGTCAGCCCCGGGGTAGAAGGAGCCGATATGACGGTCAGCAGTCCGACCCGTTCCAGACTCACGGTGTCCGGCCGTCCGATCTCGAACCACCTGCGGGACGTATCGACCCTGTCGCGTCAGATGGTCGGTCATTTCGTCGAGCACGTGGCACCGTGCGGGACGCTTCCGGGAGACGCGCTCCAGGGCGATGTCACCGCGGTCACCCGGCTCTGCCTGGAACTCACGGTGAGCCGGCTCGACGGCCGCGAGCTGCCGGAAAAGATCGAACAGGTCCGGGAAGCCGCCGCCGAATGGGCCCGCGAGGGCATCCCGATCGACACGATCAACCACGCCATCCACGAGGGTTTCAAACTCGGTTTCGACCGCATCATGGCCACCGCGGGGCCGGCCGATTCGGCGACCCTGGTCGACACCGCCCGCCGGATGCTGGAGATCCTGGACACGATCACCTCGGAGGTGGCGCTGGCCTATGTCGGCGAATACCGGGGGGTGGTCTCCGAACACCACACCGCGGTGCACACGCTGACCTCGGCGCTGCTCGGCGGGCACAGTACCGCCACCATGGCCCGGGAGTGCGGGATCGAGATCGCCGAGGCCTATCAGGTGCTGGCGCTGGCGCTGGCGCCGCATCCGGACGAATCCGCGCCGCAGGTCGACGGCCGGATCGTCGCCCGGCGCAAGCTGCGCCGGGTCCAGGCCGAGCTCGCCCGCAGCTGCGGGGAGAAGGCGCTGTCGCTGCTCAGTATCGACGGCGGCACGGTGCTGTTGCCCGCGGACGCTTTCCCCGAGGACACCTTGGACGAGTTGATCGCGCGCCTGGCGCAGGCGGCGCAGGTGCCCGTCACGGGCACCGTGGTCACCGCGGCCACCGCCGAGATCCCCGATGCCACCGACCGCGCCCACGAACTCCTCGACACCGTGCAGCGCATCACCGACGGCGGCGGCCTGCATCGGTTCACCGATCTGGCCCTGGAATTCCAGATCACCCGGCCGGGTCCGGCCCGCGAGCACTTGAGCGCCATCCTCGATCCGCTCGACGAACATCCCGAACTGCTGGAAACGCTGCGCCAGCACATCGCCAACAATTTCAATCGCCAGCGCACCGCCCGGCTGATGCATATGCACACCAATACGCTCGACTACCGGCTCAAACGGGTCCGGATGCTCACCGGATTCGATCCCGCGATCCCCACCGGGCTGTGGTATCTGACCTCGGCGCTGGTCGCGCGCAGCTATCAGAACGGGCCGAGCGCGACCTGAGTCGGGTCAGGCGGGCTGGGCGCTCGGTTCCACTACCTCGGCGGGCAGGGGTTCACGGCTACGCAGGGAGGCCCATAGCGCGGCGGTGGCGGCGGTGCACAGCGCCGCGCCGCCGACATGGATGGCGACCAGCGCCGCCGGGACGTCGGTGAAGTACTGGACGATGCCGACCAGCGACTGCGCGAGCACCAGCCCGAGCAGGACGAACAGGCGATCCCGCACCGGTTTGGTGATACCGGTCGCGAAGAGCCCGAAGGCGAGACCGACGAGCAGGGCGAGGTAGCCGACCAGCAGCTGCGAATGCAGATGCACCAGCGTGACGATCTCCACCTCGAGCCGGGCCACCGGACGTTCGATGCTCTTGTCGCCGGCATGGGGACCGGCGGCGGTCACCAGCGTGCCCGCGATGAGGACCCCGGCCAGGGCGACTCCGCTCAGCACGGTCAGCCACCGTAGGGGCGCGGGTGCGCGGACGGTGTCGACACCGTCGTCGGGGGAGGCGACCTTCGCGTACATCACCGCGGCCACCCACACCATGAGCATCGACGCCAGCAGATGGAGCGCGACGGTCCACCAGAGCAGGCCGGAAAGCACCGTGATACCGCCGATGCCCGCCTGAAGTACGGTGCCGGCGGGCATGAGCCAGGCGTAGATCAGCACTTCGCGCCGCCGCCGGGCCCGGGTGACGGCCAGGACGATGAGCGCCGCGCACAGCGTCACCACGAAGGTGAGCATGCGGTTGCCGAACTCCACCGCTTGATGGAGCACGGCCACTTCGGAGACCCCGATCGGGGTGAAACTGCCCGGGAAGCACTGCGGCCAGGTGGGGCAGCCCAGACCGGACGCGGTGACGCGGACGATCGCGCCGGTCACGGCGATGCCGGCCTGGGAGGCGATCACCGCCAGCGCGATCAGCAGCTGGGTGCGCCGCGAGGGTAGCGGCAGCCGGTCGACGAGTCGCAGGAATGCGCGATACAGCACGTCCCGATGGTAGCGGGCGGCCACCGCCGGCCCGCACCCGGACTACTACAACGTGTCGTGGAAGATCATTCGAAGCGGAACCAGCGGGCCGCGAGCAGGCCCGCGCCGGTACCCCAGACGATCAGCGCGCCCACGCCCAGCCAGTCGACGCCCCCGCTCAGCGCGTGTTCCAGCGCGACCGCCAGCGCACCCGAGGGGACCAGTCGCACCAGAGTGTGGACCGCGGCGGGCAGTTCCTCGGAGGCGAAGACCACGCTGGCGATACCGAGCATGACGAACCAGAGGATATTGGCCAGCGCCAGTACCACTTCGGCCTTGAGTGTGCCGCCGAGCAGTAGGCCCATCGCCGCGAACGTGGCGGTGCCCAGCGCGATCAGCACCGCGCCCAGCAGCAGCCCCAACGGTGTCGGCCGCCAGCCCAATGCCATCCCGATCAGGCCCAGCAGCACCGCCTGCAGGATCACCACCAGCAGGACTGCCCCGCTCTTACCCGCGATGATCCCCCAGCGTGGCAGGGGAGTGGCGCCCAGTCGCTTGAGCGCGCCGTAGCGGCGGTCGAATCCGATGGCGATGGCCTGACCGGTGAACGCGGTCGACATCACCGCCACCATCATCACGGCGGGCACGATCTTGTCGATCTTGTCCGGACCCATGTCGCCGAAGGGCAACAGCGCCAGCCCGATCAGCAGCGTCACCGGAATGAACATGGTGAGCAGCAGTTGTTCGCCGTTGCGCAGCAGCAGCACCAGATCGAGCCGGGTCTGCGCGAGCAACATGGCCACCCGTGGCGCCGGCCGGGGCGCGGGCGCGAAAGTACCCGGCTCGAACCGATTGGCCGTCAGTTCAGGCTTGGTCATCGAGCCTCCCTCGAAACTGATCGATGCGGTCCGCGGAGGGGGAGTGAAGGTGGAGGTATCGCATCACTCGGCCTTCCCGAAGTTGGCAGATGCGGTCCGCGGAGGCCGGAGCGAAGGCGGAGGTATCGCACCTCATGCGCGCAGATCCCGTCCGGTCAGTTCCAGGAAGACGTCCTCGAGCCGGCGCTGGTCGATCCGGATATCGGTCGCGAGCACGTCGACCCGGGCACACCAGGCGGTCACCGTGGCCAGTACCTGCGGGTTGATCTCGCCCTCCACCAGATACGAGCCGGGGCTGGTCTCCTTCGGCGCGAAACCCTCCGGCAGCGCCGACTGCAGCAGGTCCAGGTCCAGATGCGGTGGCGCGGCGAAACGCAACTGCCCGGCCGCACCGTGCGCGGTGACCTCGGCCGGCGTACCGGAGGCGACGATGCGTCCGTGGTCGATGATCACCAGGTGATCGGCCAATTCCTCGGCTTCGTCCATGAGATGGGTGGTGAGCAGGACGCTGACACCGTCGCGCCGTAGCGCGTCGATCAACTCCCACACCAGGATCCGGGCCTGCGCGTCCATCCCCGCGGTGGGTTCGTCGAGGAAGACGATCTCCGGGCGGCCGACCAGCGCGCACGCCAGCGACAGCCGCTGCTGCTGGCCACCGGAGAGCCGGCGATAGGGGGTGCGGCGGTGGTCGGCCAGGCCCAGCATGCCGAGCAGCCACGCGGGGTCCAGCGGGTTCGCCGAATAGGAGGCGACCAGATCCAGCATCTCCCCGGCACGTGCGCCCGGATAGGCGCCGCCGCCCTGCAACATCACTCCGATCCGCGGGCGCAGCCGCTCGGAGTCGGCGATCGGGTCCAGGCCCAGGACCCGCACCTGCCCCGAATCCGGGCGGACGAAGCCCTCGCACATCTCCACCGTGGTGGTTTTACCGGCGCCGTTCGGACCGAGCAGGGCGAAGACCTGTGCGGGTTCGACAGTGAAACCGATACCGTCCACCGCGGTCGTCTCGCCGTAGCGTTTGGCGACGTGGTCCACCTGTACGGCGGGCACCCGGGAAGCGGTCACGAGGTCCCACCGTAGGCCCCGGCCGGCTGTGACGGGGCCGACACCCCCTGCTGCGCCCGCCAGGGCAGTGAGTTCCGGGTGACCACGATGAACAGCAGCGACACGATCACGGTGGCCACCGCCGACCCCACGATCTGGAACACCTCGAGGTCCGCGCCGCGTGGCATGAGGATCACACTGACCACCGCGGAGATACCGATCGCCGGGCCGCGGAACACGGGCCGGGTGGCCCAGGCCGCCATCGGCACGATGGCCCACAGCAGATACCAGGGTTGGACGACCGGGAACAGCAGCACGATCGCGCCCAGCGAGACCCCCAGTGCGCCCACCGGATGCAGGCGCCCGGTCCAGGTGGCGACCAGCATTCGCACGGTGATGAAACCCGCCACCACGGCGGCGATGGGCCGGGTGATGCTGAGCAGCGCGGTGGTGTGGTCGCCGAGGCCGAGCAGGACGCCGCCGAATCCGGTGACGATGCCCAGGGCGGTGGGCAGCGACATCCAGCTGCGCACCGCGTTCGCCGTGTTCAAGGTGTAGAGCCAGCCGAAACCGAGGCCACTCGCCGTGCTGATCACCACGGTTACCACCACCGCGAGCAGGCCGAGCAGTCCGGCCGCGGCCAGGATCGGCCGCAGCCCCGGCCCCCAGCGGCGGGCCAGGGCCATTCCCGCGAAGCCCAGCGCGATGATCGAGGTGACCTTCACCGAGGACGACAGGCTGATCACCACCGCGCCGCCCACCAGCAGGGTCCAGCCGCGGCCGTCCAGCGGGGGTGGCCCGCCGTCACCGGGGACCCCGTGGATCGCGCGCAGCATGAACTCCAGCCCGGCCAGCATCAGGCCGAGCATGAGCGCGTCGTTGTGCACCCCGCCGATCAGGTGGAACAGCACGAGCGGATTCGCCACACCCAGCCACAGCGCGCTCACCGGTGCCACCCCGCAGCGCACGGACAGCCGCGGCAGCGCCCAGACGATCAGCGCCACCCCGGCAAGGGCCAGCAGCCGGTGCACCCAGACCCCGGCCAGAATGTTCTCCCCGGTGAGCCCGGCGATCCCGTGGCCTATCCACAGGAACAGCGGTCCGTAGGGCGCGGGTGTCTCGCGCCAGATATTGGGGACATTGTTGGTGAGCACATTGTCGATACCGAGCCCGGCGACGGGCCCCTCCTGGTACGGGTCGATCCCACGGGCGGCGATCTCGCTCTGTGCCAGATAGGAGTAGACGTCGTTGCTGAACATCGGCGGCGCCACGCACAGCGGGATGATCCACAGCAGCAGTGTCCGGTCGAATTGGCGCCGGGTGAGCCGGTGCCGCGGCGAACCGCCGATCCCGCCGACGGCGAACCGCCCCAGCAGCAGCCAGGCCAGCACCACGGTCACCGTGCCGACCATGCACATGGCCAGTGATCCGGTGTGCGCCCGCGCGAAAATACCCAGGACCCGCATGCCCGAGGTCGGATTCTGGTGCACCGGCTGCGCGCCGATACCGAGGGCGCTGATCGCCATGAGCACGGTGCCCGTGGCACCCATCAGCCGGATCCGGTCCAGTTGTGCCCGCTCCCGGCGGTCGAGCCCCGGAACCTCGGATTCGTCGCTGTGCAGAATGGCGATGGTGTGATCCGAGGGCGGGACATCGAGTCCGAGGGCGCGCCGCACCAGTTTCAGTGCGCGCTGCCCGCGCGACGCCACTGCGCCCGGGGCGCCTGCCTGTCCTGCCACGGTCACCGAGACTAGTTCGCCGGGGGCGCTGCCGGTGCCCGGGCCGTGGCATCGCGCGGCGGGCCGGAGGCGCAGCGACCGGTTGCCGGGGTGCCGGTTCCGGGCCGGACATCTTCTGGCTACCGTGGGTGTCCGGTGCCCGCGCGTGGTGTCCGACGACGGTGGATCCGCGAAGGGCTTCCGGGCGCGCGGTCCGGAGAGCCCGGCGGCTCGTCCGGCCGGCGGAGCGCCGGGCGTGGGTGCAGCCGGGCAGCAAATTCTCCGGCGCGAGGTCGCGTGATCGGCCCGGCCCTCCGGCGCAGTGAAGCACATCACTGCACTGATCCGGCAGGGGAGGCGCGAGCGCCACTTTCTCGCCCGAACAGGCGATTTCGGCGTTTTCGGCCGGATCGGGCGACCCGCCTGCTCAGGGCACCCTTATTAGATTTCGGGAACGAATTCCGCCACACTGATGTTGTGAAAACTATGGGTTTGCCGAATGTGGACGAAAGGGCTGGTCACCGGGCCGGTACCGGGTCCGTCGGCGTGCCCGCGACCGGCGGCGAAGGCCATACCCGCGCCGCCATCGTCCGGCTGCTGCTGGAGGAGGGACCGATCACCGCGACCGCGATAGGCAGTGCCCTGGGCCTGGCGCCCGCGGGGGTGCGCCGGCATCTGGACGCGCTCATCGAATCGGGTCAGGCACGCGCCGGGCGGTCGGCGCCCTGGCAGCAGAAGGGTCGCGGACGGCCGGCCAAGCAGTACCAGCTCACCGCGGCCGGGCGCGGCATGCTCGGCCACGCCTACGACGATCTCGCCGGTGCGGCCATCCGGCAGCTGCGCGAGATCGGCGGCGAGGAAGCGGTCACCGATTTCGCCCGTAAACGCGCACGCACCCTGGTCGACGGGATCGAACCGCTCCCGGGTCACCGCGCGGAGCCGGCGGCGGAAGAGCCCGACACCGCGGACGATTCCGGGCGATCGGGTACGGCGGCCAAGGCCGAGGAGATCGCCACGGCGCTATCGGACGCGGGGTTCGCCGCGAGTACCCGCCGCGTGGGCGCGGGTGTACAGATCTGCCAGCACCACTGCCCGGTCGCCCATGTGGCCGAGGAATTCCCCGAACTGTGCGAGGCCGAACTCGCGGCCTTCCGGGAGGTTCTCGGTACCCATGTGCAGCGCTTGGCCACCATCGCCAACGGGGACTGTGCCTGCACCACCCACGTACCACTGACGGTGCTGCCCACGGCGGCCGCCGATCGACCGAAGCACGCTTCACCTGCAACCGTTGCACAGCCCGCAACGGACGCACCGAACGACTCCGGAAGGAGCGCCGAATGACGACCACCACCGACCAGGTGCCACCGCTCACCCAGGAGGAGGCCATTGCCTCGCTGGGTAAATACGGTTACGGCTGGGCCGACTCGGATGCGGCCGGAGCCAGCGCGCAGCGTGGTCTCTCAGAGGAGGTCGTTCGCGATATCTCGGCCAAGAAGGACGAGCAGGCCTGGATGCTGGAGAACCGGCTCAAGGCGCTGCGCATCTTCGACCGCAAGCCCATGCCGAACTGGGGTTCCAACCTCGACGGTATCGACTTCGACAACATCAAGTACTTCGTGCGCTCGACCGAGAAGCAGGCCGAGAGCTGGGAGGACCTGCCCGAGGACATCCGTAACACCTACGACAAGCTGGGCATCCCGGAGGCGGAGAAGCAGCGGCTGGTCTCCGGTGTCGCGGCACAGTACGAGAGCGAAGTCGTGTACCACCAGATCCGCGAGGACCTGGAACAGCAGGGCGTCATCTTCCTCGACACCGATACCGCGTTGAAGGAGCACCCGGAGATCTTTCGCGAGTACTTCGGCACGGTCATCCCGGCCGGGGACAACAAGTTCTCCGCGCTGAACACCGCGGTGTGGTCGGGTGGCTCCTTCATCTATGTGCCGCCCGGCGTGCACGTCGACATCCCGCTGCAGGCCTACTTCCGGATCAACACCGAGAACATGGGCCAGTTCGAGCGGACCCTGATCATCGTCGACGAGGGCGCCTACGTGCACTATGTCGAGGGCTGCACCGCGCCGATCTACAAATCCGATTCGCTGCACTCGGCGGTCGTCGAAATCATCGTGAAGAAGGGCGGCCGCTGCCGTTACACGACCATCCAGAACTGGTCGAACAACGTCTACAACCTGGTCACCAAGCGGGCCAAGGCCGAGGCGGGCGCCACCATGGAGTGGATCGACGGCAATATCGGCTCCAAGGTCACCATGAAGTACCCGGCCGTCTGGATGACCGGTGAGCACGCCAAGGGCGAGGTGCTCTCGGTCGCCTTCGCCGGTGAGGGACAGCACCAGGACACCGGCGCCAAGATGTTGCACCTGGCCCCGCACACCTCCTCGACCATTGTGTCCAAATCGGTGGCTCGTGGCGGTGGCCGTGCCTCCTACCGCGGCCTGGTGCAGGTCAACAAGGGCGCGCACGGGTCCAGGTCGACGGTGAAATGCGATGCCCTGCTGGTCGACACGATCAGCCGCTCCGATACCTACCCTTACGTCGATATCCGCGAGGACGACGTGACCATGGGGCACGAGGCGACGGTGTCGAAGGTGTCCGAGGAGCAGCTGTTCTACCTCATGAGCCGCGGGATGACCGAGGACGAGGCGATGGCCATGGTGGTGCGCGGCTTCGTCGAGCCCATCGCCAAGGAGCTCCCGATGGAGTACGCCCTGGAACTCAACCGGCTGATCGAACTGCAGATGGAAGGAGCCGTCGGCTGATGGCATTGGACAACGTTGCCGAGGCCGCCGAGGCTCGCCAGCCGGCGATCAACAAGGGGGAGGTGTTCACCTCCTTCGATGTGAACGCCTTCGAAATCCCCTCCGGTAAGGACGAGGTGTGGCGGTTCACCCCGCTGCGCCGGCTGCGCGGCCTGCACAACGGCACCGCCACCGCCGACGGGCGGGCCGGGGTCGAGATCGGGCAGGTCACCGGTGTCACCGTGGAGACCGTGGGGCGCGACGATTCCCGCCTGGGGCAGGGCGGTACCCCGTCCGACCGGGTCGCCGCCCAGGCGTACTCCGGCTTCGAACAGGCGACGGTCATCTCGGTGGGTAAGGAGATCGAGGTCGCCGAACCCGTCGTCGTGCGGATCACCGGACCGGGTGAAGGGAAGACCGCCTACGGTCACCTGCAGGTGCGGTTGGCCGAATTCGCCGTGGCCACCGTCGTGATCGATCAGCGCGGTAGTGGAACCTACGCCGAGAACATCGAATTCGTGCTCGGCGACAGCGCCAAGCTGACCGTGGTGGCGGTCCAGGACTGGGCCGACGATGTCGTGCACGCCACCGCGCACCACGCCCTGGTGGGTCGCGACGCGGTACTGCGGCATACCGCGGTCACCCTCGGCGGCGAACTGGTCCGGCTCACCGGCAATGTCCGCTACGCGGGCCCGGGCGGTGACGCCGAACTGCTGGGCCTGTACTTCGCCGATGCCGGCCAGCATTTCGAACAGCGTCTGCTGATCGATCACGCGGTGCCGCACTGCAAATCGAACGTGCTGTACAAGGGCGCGCTCCAGGGTGATCCCGATTCACCCAAGGGGGACGCTCGCACGGTCTGGGTCGGCGATGTGCTGATCCGGGCCGCCGCCGAGGGAACCGATACGTTCGAGATCAACCGCAACCTGGTCCTCACCGACGGCGCCCGCGCCGATTCGGTGCCGAACCTGGAGATCGAGACCGGTGAGATCGTCGGCGCGGGCCACGCGTCGGCGACCGGCCGGTTCGACGACGAGCAGCTGTTCTATCTGCGTGCCCGCGGTATTCCGGAAGACGCCGCCCGCCGCCTGGTGGTGCGTGGTTTCTTCCACGAGATCATCCACAAGATCGGGGTCGGTGAGGTCGCCGAGCGGCTCGAGGCGGCCATCGAGGCCGAACTCGCCGCGATCGGCGTCTGACCGGACCACCCAGCCCACAGCCCACCGAAGGAATTCGACACCCTTATGACCACCCTGGAAATCAAGGATCTGCACGCCGAGGTCGCCACCCCCGACGGGGACACCGTCAAGATTCTCAACGGTGTGAATCTCACCGTGAAATCCGGCGAGACGCACGCCATCATGGGCCCGAACGGCTCCGGTAAGTCGACGCTGTCCTACGCCATCGCCGGGCATCCCAAGTACACCGTCACGTCGGGTTCGATCACCCTCGACGGTGAGAATGTGCTGGAGATGTCGGTGGACGAGCGGGCGCGCGCCGGACTGTTCCTGGCCATGCAGTATCCGGTGGAGGTCCCCGGCGTCTCGATGTCGAACTTCCTGCGTACGGCGGCGACCGCGGTCCGCGGTGAGGCGCCGAAGCTGCGGCACTGGGTCAAGGAGGTGAAGGAGTCGATGAACGAGCTCGATATCGACGCCGCCTTCGCCGATCGCAGCGTGAACGAGGGCTTCTCCGGTGGCGAGAAGAAGCGGCACGAGATCCTGCAGCTGGGTCTGCTCAAGCCGAAGATCGCCATCCTCGACGAAACCGACTCCGGCCTGGACGTAGACGCGCTGCGTATCGTCTCCGAGGGCGTGAACCGCTACAAGGAGCGGGAGAACGGCGGGGTCCTGCTGATCACCCACTACACCCGCATCCTGCGCTATATCCGGCCGGAGTTCGTGCACGTCTTCGTGGGCGGGCGCATCGTCGCCGAGGGCGGCCCCGAGTTGGCCGAGGAACTCGACGCAGGCGGCTATGTGAAGTTTACCCAGACCGCTGGAGCCGGAGCCTGAGATGACCGCGACCCTTCCCGCCTTCGACGTCGCCCGGATCCGGGCCGACTTCCCGATCCTGAACCGTACGGTCCGGGACGGGAAGCCGCTGGTGTACCTGGATTCCGGGGCTACCGCGCAGCGGCCGCTGGCGGTACTGGACGCCGAACGCGACTTCCTGCTGGCGAGCAATTCCGCCGTCCACCGCGGCGCGCATCAGCTGTCGGAGGAGGCCACCGATGCCTACGAGGACGCCCGGGCGCAGATCGCACGCTTCGTCGGCGCCGCCGCCGACGAGCTCGTGTTCACCAAGAACGCGACCGAATCGCTCAATCTGGTGACCTACGCGTTCTCCGACGACCGGTTCCCGTACCACGTGGGCCCGGGCGACGAGATCGTGATCACCGAACTCGAGCATCACGCGAATCTGGTGCCCTGGCAGGAACTCGCGCGCCGGACCGGCGCCACGCTGCGCTGGTACGGCGTCACCGACGACGGCCGTATCGATCTGGACTCGCTCGACCTGTCGCCGGCCACCAAGGTCGTGGCCTTCAGCCACCAGTCCAATGTCACCGGTGCGGTGGCGCCGGTCGCCGAGTTGGTGCGCCGGGCCCGCGCCGTGGGCGCGCTGGTGGTCCTCGACGCCTGCCAGTCGGTACCACACGCCCCGGTCGACTTCCGCGCCCTGGATATCGACTACGCGGCGTTTTCCGGACACAAGATGCTCGGTCCGTCCGGGGTCGGTGTGCTGTACGGAAAACGCGCGCTGCTCGACGAGACTCCGCCCTTCATCACCGGCGGTTCCATGATCGAGACCGTCACCATGGAGCAGACCACCTACGCGCCGCCGCCGCAGCGTTTCGAGGCCGGGGTGCCGATGACCTCGCAGGTCATCGGCCTGGGCGCCGCCGTGCGCTATCTGGAGGAGATCGGGATGGACGCGGTGGCCGCGCACGAGCACACCCTCGTCGACGCCGCGCTCGCCGGGCTGGACGCCGTACCGGGTGTGCGGATCATCGGCCCGACCGAGAACGTCGACCGCGGTGGCGCGGTCTCCTTCGTCGTGGAGGGGATCCACGCCCACGACCTGGGCCAGATCCTGGACGACGAGGGGGTGGCGATCCGGGTGGGTCACCACTGCGCCTGGCCGCTGCACCGGCGTTTCGGCGTCGCCGCGACCGCCCGCGCCTCGTTCGCGCTGTACAACACGGTGGACGAGGTGGACAAGATGGTCGCCGCGGTGCGGAAGGCCCAGAGCTTCTTCGGGGTTGCCTAGAACATGCGCATGGAGCAGATGTACCAGGAAGTGATCCTGGATCACTACAAGCATCCGCACAACCGCGGCCTGCGGGAACCGTTCGGCGCCGAGGTGCACCACGTCAACCCCACCTGCGGTGACGAGGTGACGCTGCGGGTGCGGCTCGGCGACAATGGCGAGGTCGAGGATGTGTCCTACGACGGCCAGGGCTGCTCGATCAGCCAGGCCTCGGTCTCGGTGCTGACCGATCAGGTGATCGGACTGCCGGTTCTGGAGGCGCTGGGTGTGGTCGATTCCTTCAACGAGATGATCGGCAGCCGGGGCACCGTCGAGGGCGACGAGGACGTTATCGGCGACGGGATCGCTTTCGCCGGTGTCGCCAAATACCCGGCCCGGGTGAAATGCGCGCTGCTGGGCTGGATGGCATTCAAGGACGCGGTGCTACGGGTCGACGGCGCGGCCGATTCCGCCGCGGGACCCGGTGCGTCCGCTACCGACCGCTCACGGAACGGGGAAACAGCATGACCGATACTTCTGCCACCGAGGCCACCACGCCGGAGCCGGCGGCCGGCCCCGACGCCGAACTCTCGGCCGAGGATCTGGCGCAGCTCGCCGATCTCGAGGAGGCCATGCGCGATGTGGTCGACCCGGAACTCGGTATCAATGTCGTGGATCTCGGCCTGGTCTACGGAATGCGGGTCGAGGAGACCACCGCGGTGCTGGATATGACGCTGACCTCGGCCGCCTGCCCGCTCACCGATGTGATCGAGGATCAGTCCCGTAATGCCCTGGTGCGCAGCGGGCTGGTCGACGATCTGAAGATCAACTGGGTCTGGATGCCGCCGTGGGGTCCGGACAAGATCACCGAGGACGGCCGGGAACAGTTGCGGGCGCTCGGCTTCACGGTCTGAGGCCCGCGCACCCACCGTGCGCAGTACTTCGCGACGGCGACCGACAGGGTCGCCGTCGCGTTCTGGTCTGTACCCGAATTGGTGCGGACGGAAGACCGGGGAGTGGGCCGCTGGTACGGACCGGTCGGCCGTTCCGGAGCCGCGGTCGCATTTCGCCCGGTAATGCCGGGGCTTTACTGGAATGCGGCTATTCCATGTCTCCGCGGTGATCGTCGCGCCGCCTGGCGGGAGGCGCGCATTGGGCATTTAGGCCCGGGCCGGGCGTCCGATTCGAGTGGGCGCGGGCAGTATTGGACCTGTCTTGATATCAATTTTCCGGGCCCGCCGCCAATCACCGACCGGTCGGTCTTCTTTCGGTGCTCCGCCCCTGGTGATAGGGGATGCGATCGCGGTGTGCCTTGGAGCACGCCCCGCCGCACGCGCAGTCCCCGCGGCGCCCCGCGGTCGTGATCTTCACGGTCGCAATACCTTTCCGCATTCTGCGAGGTCGCGGCCCTATCACGGAAAGGTGACAATCGATTATCGGCCGTTATTGAGAGAGTTCACCACAATGCTGCTACTGTGAGCGAGTCGTCGGGTTCCGGGCCATCGGAGGATGTGCTCCGATGGTCATCGATCGGCCGAATGACTTGTCCCTTAGTTACTTTCGGGTAGTCGAAAGTAACTAAGGGATATGTCACCGACCGTTACCGCGGTGCCCGGCACGGACCCTCATCCGGCCAGGGGCGAACATGGTCGGCGTCGCGAGGAAGGCGAGACGAAGCGCCGTGGCATGCCACGGCACCGCGTGGCGCACCTCGAGCCCCGTCAACGACGAGAAAGCTGATGAATCTGAATACCGCCGTGCTGCTTCCCTGGATACTCGCCCCCATATTGGTGCTCGGCGTGGCGTGGTACGCCGTTCGGGCTGTGCGAGACCAACAGAAACGACTCGATGTGCTCGAGCGGGAACTAGCCGTGCGCGAGGATGCGCTCGAGCATCTCGCGGCCAGCACGTTGCCCGCCCTCTCGGAGTCCGCCCGCCGGTTCGACCAGACCGCCGTGGCACCCGAAGTACCCCCCGGACTGGAGAATTCGCGCTTCGCCCAATGCCTGCGCTGGATCGTCGACCGGGTCACCGAGGACCTGCGGACCGTCCAGAGCGAAACCCGCGAAGCCGTCACCCGGGAGATGGAGGAGCAGGTCCGTACCGCCGTCTCGGCCGCCGAGCGGAACGTGCGCACCGAGGCCGACGCCGGCCGCGAACGCGCGGAAACCCTTGCCCGTGAGGCGACCAGCGCCGCGGTCCGCTCGTTCGGCACCTCCGTGGTGAGCCTGGGAGCCGACGTTTCCCAGGTCGTGAGCTCCGCGCTGCGCGAACACCGCGACGACCGCGTCTACGAGACCCTCATCCGTATCGACCACACCGTGCAGCAGATGATCCGCCAGGCGCAGTCCTACGTGATCGTCTGTGGTGGTCTGCCCGGCCGCCGCTGGCCCGCCCAGTCGCTCACCGACGTCGTCGGCGGCGCGACCGGTCGTGTCCGTGACTACCTGCGGGTGCGCCCGTCCCAGCTCGACCGCATCGTCATCAGTCGTGCGGTGGAACCGCTGGTGCACACGCTGGCCTCGCTCATCGACAACGCGCTGCGCTACTCGCCGCCGACCTCCTTCGTGGATGTGACCTTCCAGGAAGGTCATCACGGCGTGACCGTGATCGTCGACGACGCCGGTGTCCGGATGAACGCCGAGCAGATGGAAGAGGCCCGGCAAGTCCTGGCCAACGAACGCTCGATCGACATCCACCAGCTCGGCCCGGCCCCCAAGGTCGGTTTCCCCGGTATCGCCGCGCTCGCCCGTCGCTACGGGTTCACCGTCTACATCGACGGACCCAACGCCTACGGCGGTATGCGCGCCATGGTCTACATCCCGGAGGCACTGCTGGTCGCACCGAAGGCCAACCAGGACAACGACGCCGTGTCACCGGCCGGCGTCCCGGCGCCGCGGGAACTCGCCGCGGTCCCCGGCGGCCAGACCTCGTCGGTATCGGGAAGCTCCGGTAACGCTCTGGTCGGTAACGCCGTATCGTCCGGTATCGGAGCGCATTCGGCGACGAGCACCGGCGCGCACGCCGCGATCCCGGTCGTGTCCGAGAGCTCCCGGCCTGTCGAGCGGACTTCGGCGGCAGGTGGCATCGACGAGACCGAGAGCGAGCAGCGTACGACAGTCCACGACATCACCAGCGGCGGTCTGCCCCGGCGCCGGCGCCGTGCCGCGGCCGTCCCTGATGACATCAACGATCGCGTGTCCGGACAGGACAGGACCGAACCGGGGCAGCCCCGCCCCGATATCGCCGCTGCCTGGCAGAGCGGCTCCAAGAGCGGCCGTGCCGCCGCATCCGAACACACCGAAGGGATGACATCCTGATGGGTTCACCGAGGACAGTGGTATCCGACAGCACCAACAAACTGGGCTGGTTACTGGACGATCTCGAGGTTCCCGGCGTCCGATTCGCCGTCCTGTTGTCCGAGGACGGGCTGCGTATCGCCCATTCGGCGGGTATTGCGAAAGACGATGCCGAGCGGTTCGCCGCCGCCGCCTCCGGCCTGCGTTCGCTCGGTAAGGCGCTCGGCGAGTTCTGCGGTAGCAACGGAAACGATGTGCGGCAGAACATGACCGAATACGACCAGGGCATGATCATGATCACCGCGGCGGGCGAGGGCGCGCTCCTGGGTGTGGCGACCATGACCGATATCGATGTGGGCCTGATCGCCCACCGGATGAACGAGCTCGCCGGCCGGGTCGGCCACGAGCTCGGGAGCGAACCTCGCAGAGGCGCACACGGCGGCGATCTGCAATGAGCCGGTCGCGGCGTGATCCAGACCTGGTCCGCGCGTATGTGCGGACCGGCGGACGCTCCCGTCCGACCCGTGAGCTCGGCCTGGTCACCCTGGTCGTCGCCGTCGGAGATCCGGCGCCGGGCTCCACACCGGATGCGCGCCGGGTGGTCGATGTCTGCGCCCGCGGCGCCCTGTCGATCGCGGAGGTCGCCGCCTATCTCGACCTCCCGCCTTCGGTGGTGACGATCGTCGTGTCCGACCTGCTGGACAGCGGACATCTGAATATCCCGACCCCGGCGGAAATAATGCCGGAGATCGCCCTGCTCGAGGAGGTACTCAATGGGCTCCGTGCTCTCCCGGCCTGATCGGTCCGCGGAATACGGCCGCGCGGTCGACTATGTGCCGGAGACGGTGACCCGCTCGGTGAAATTGCTGGTAGCCGGTAATTTCGGCGTCGGCAAGACCACCTTCGTGAGCAGTATTTCCGAGATCAAACCGCTGCGTACCGAGGAGACCATCACCGAGGCCAGCGTCGGTATCGACGATCTGGGCGGACTGGGATCGAAGACGCAGACCACGGTCGCGATGGACTTCGGCCGTATCACGCTCAACCCCGAACTGGCCCTGTACCTCTTCGGTACGCCGGGCCAGCAGCGGTTCATCCCGCTGTGGGAGGAACTGGCCAAGGGCGCACTCGGTGCCCTGGTCCTGGTGGATACCCGGCGTATCGAGAAGGCCGACGAGGTACTGGCCGTACTCGAGGAGCGCGGTGTGCCGTACGCGGTCGGGGTGAACGAGTTCGAGGGTTCGAACCGCTTCCCGCTGTCGGAAGTGCGCGAGGCACTCGACCTGACCGACGACACTCCGCTCATCGCCCTCGACGCCCGTGATCGACGCACCTGCCTGCAGTCGCTGATCACGCTCGTCGAATTTCTGTTCCACCGATTGGAGTCTCGTCTTTGACCACGCAGTTCTCTCCGGTTCCGCAACAGCAACCTCCGTTCACCGGCTGCCCGGTCGTTCACGGAGAACCCACCGGAGGCGTCGGTGATCGCTTCAGCCTCTTCTCCGAGGAATTCGCCGGTGATCCGCATCGCGCCTATGCCGCGATGCGGAGCCGGTACGGATCGCTGGTTCCCATCGACCTGGCCCCGGATGTGCCCGCCACCCTGGTGATCGGCTATGACGCGGCCGTGCGGATCCTCAACGATCCCGACCGGTTCCCGGCCGATCCGCGGACCTGGCAGACGAGTATCCCGCCCGATTCACCGGTCAAGCCGATGATGGAGTGGTACCCGAACGCCCTGCGTAACAGCGGTGAGCTTCATCAGCGCTACCGCCAGGTGTATGTGCACGCGATCGATGGCATCGACCTGCACGAACTGCACCAGACGGTGGAGCGGCTCGCGGTTCCACTGATCAACTCCTTCTGCGAGACGGGTAAAGCCGACCTGGTCACGCAGTACGCGTTTCCGCTGGTGTTCGAGGTGATCAACCAGATGGTCGGTTGTTCACTGGAACTGGGAGAGCGCGTCGCCAACGGGATGGCCGCGCTGTTCGACACGGTCAACGCCGAATGGGGAATGACGCATCTCAGCGAAGCGCTGATGGAGCTCGTCTTCCTGAAGCGCTCCGATCCGGCCGACGATGTGACCTCCCGGCTGGTGCACCATCCGGCGAAACTCGACGACGAGGAGCTGCTGTCCAATCTGATCAGCTTCTACGGCGCCGGGGTGGAGCCGCAGCAGAACCTGATCAACAACACACTGCTGCTGATGATGACCGACGAGCGGTTCGGCGGGAACATGCTCGGCGGTGCGCTGTCCACCCGCGACGCGCTGGACGAGGTGCTGTTCAACGACCCGCCGATGGCCAACTTCTGCACCACCTATCCGCGGCAGCCGATTCTCGTCGAGAACACCTGGTTGCCCGCCCACCAGCCGGTGGTGATCAGCCTCTCGGCGTGCAACAACGATCCGGCCATCCGGGGCGCCGACCACACGGGCAACCGCTCCCATCTGGCCTGGAGTATCGGACCGCATACGTGCCCCGCGCAGTCGCCGGCGTTTGTTGTGGTCCAGGGGGCGATCGACCTGCTGCTCGACGCGCTGCCCGAACTGGAACTCGCGGTGGCACCCGAAGAACTCGTCTGGCGTCCAGGGCCGTTCCACCGGGCCCTGGCCGCCCTGCCGGTCGTTTTCCCGCCTTCTCCTCCGTTGCGTCTTGTCTAAGGAGTCAGTCGTTGGAACGCCAACCCATCGTCCTGGATATGGCCGGTGCCGATACCCAAGGGGAAGCGGCGAGGTTGCGTGCGCAGGGGCCCGCCGCACTGATCGAGTTGCCGGGTAATGTGCCCGCCTGGTCGGTCACCGACGCGACGGTCCTGAAGAGCCTGCTGGCCGATCCGCGGGTGTCCAAGGATCCGCGCCAGCACTGGACGGCGTTCGTGAACGGTGAGATCACCGAGGACTGGCCGCTGCTGCCGTGGATCGCGGTGGAGAACATGTTCACCACCTATGGGGCCGACCATCGCCGGCTGCGCCGGCTGGTGTCCCCGGCGTTCACCCACCGGCGGACCGTGGCGCTGCGCCCGCGGGTGGAAGCGCTCATCGCCGACCTGCTCGACCGGCTGGCCGCCGTACCCGCGGGCCGGGTCGTCGACCTGCGCGAGGGCTACGCCTATCCGGTGCCGATCCAGGTGATCACCGAACTGCTGGGGGTTCCGGAATCCCTCGGCGTGGGTCTGCGCGTCTGTGTGGACCGGTATTTCGACACCACGATCGATCAGGCGGGGGCGCAGGCCAACTTCGTCGAGATGTACGGTCTGGTGACCGAATTGGTCGCCTATCGGCGCGACAATCCCGGGGACGACATCACCAGCGTGATGATCGGCAGTCGCGACGAGGACGGTTCGCAGCTCACCGAGAAGCAGATCGTCGAAACCCTGATGCTGGTCATCAATGCCGGTCATGAGACGACGGTCAACCTGCTCGACCAGGCCATCGTCGCGCTGCTCACCCATCCGGAGCAGCGCGCGGCCGCCCTGGCGGGTGAGGTGAGCTGGTCGGAGGTGGTGGAGGAGACCCTGCGCTACCAGGCTCCGGTGGCACATCTGCCGCTGCGGTACGCCGTGGAGGACATCGAGATCGAGGGGCTGCGGATCGGCAAGGGCGAAGCCATCCTGGCTTCCTATGCCGCGGCCGGCCGCGACCCGAAGATCCACGGCGCCACCGCCGATCTCTTCGACGTGACCCGGGCGGTCAAGGATCATGTGTCCTTCGGCCACGGGGCGCACCACTGCATCGGTGCGCCGCTGGCCCGGATGGAGGGCGAGCTGGCGCTGCCCGCGCTGTTCCGGCGGTTCCCGGACATCCGGCTGGCCGTGGAGGTCTCCGAATTGAAGCCGGTGGTGAGCTTCGTTTCCAACGGTCACCAGGAATTGCCTGTGTACCTGGGCTGAAGCCGGTAGCGTAAAAGGTTCTGGTTACTACAACTTCATGCTGATGGCTCGTCGCGGACGTCGCTGAGCGGGATGTTGGGTCGGCGGATAGGTCTGCGAGAACGCACTATTCGCCGATTCATACGAACCTCGGAGTGTGATGTCTTGACCACAGCACAACATGATCAGTACCGCGTTTCCGATCCACACCTCGTAATCCACGGCTCCCCGGTGGATCCCATCGGCCCGTACGTTCCCCTGTACTCGGAGGAGTTCGCCGCCGATCCGCACAAGGTGTACCGGGAGATGCGGCAGCGTTTCGGGTCGCTGGCTCCGGTAGAGCTGGCCCCGGGCGTCCCGGCCACCCTGGTGATCGGCTACCACACCGCCCTGCGAATCCTCCACGACCCCGACCATTTTCCCGCCGACCCACGGGTATGGCAGCGCGGCGTAGCCGAGGACTGCCCGGTGCTGCCCATGATGGAGTACCGGCCCAATCCGATGCGCACCGTCGGCCAGGAGCAGATCCGTTACCGGTCGGCCGCGGTCTCGGCAATCGGCGAGATCGATATGCACAAATTGCGTCCCACCATCGAGCAGATCGCGGTCACGCTGATCAACTCGTTCTGTGCCGACGGCTACTGCGATGTGGTCGGGCAGTACGCCTCCCCGCTGATCTTCGCCACTCTCAACGCGATGCTCGGCTGCCCGCCCGAACTCGGGCACCGCGCGGCCCGCGGCCTGGCAGCCATGTTCGATACGGTGGACGCGGCCGAGGGCAATGCCACCCAGGCCGACGCGCTGCTGGAACTGGCCCGGCTCAAACGGGTGCAGCCGGGTGACGACATCACCACGCGGCTGGTCCGGCATCCGGTGCAGTTGAGCGACGAGGAGGCCCGGCAACAGCTGGCGCTGCTGTACGGCGCGGGTACCGAGCCGCCGCAGAATCTGATCGCGAACACGCTCCTGCTGATGCTGACCGATGAGCGCTTCGCGGCCAATGTGCTGGACGGCAGCCTCTCCACCCGTGACGCTCTCGACGAGGTGCTGTTCAACGATCCGCCGCTGTCCAACTACTGCATCAGCTATCCGCGGCAGCCGATGCTGATCGACGGTATCTGGTTGCCGGCACACCAGCCGGTGCTGATCAGTATGACCGCCTGCAACAACGATCCCGCCATCAAAGCCGATGGGCCGACGGTCAACCGGTCGCATCTGGCCTTCAGTGCGGGCCAGCACAGCTGTCCGGCCCGTTCGGTGGCGCTGCTGATCGTCCAGGACGCCCTCGACCAGTTGCTGGACGCGGTGCCGGAGATGGAACTGGCGGTACCGCAGGCAGATCTGCGATGGCGGCCCGGCCCGTTCCATCGGGCGCTGGTATCGCTGCCGGTCACCTTCCCCGAGTCCCCGCCGATCCGGTAAGCGGGCGCTGAACGTCGCACGATCATGCATGTGCTCGCCCACCTGTGGCGCTGCGAAACCCGGTCGCCCGCGCTGGGTTCCCGGTAGAGTCGCGAACTCAGCCCGGCGGCCGGATCTCCGGCCGCGAGACCCTTCGCGCAGGAACCACAGACGGTGAACAACGACAGCACACTTCTATCGCCCGCGGGACCCCGGGATTTCGACGGTCCGCGAGTTCCGCTGTACTCGGCGGAGTACGCAGCCGATCCGCACCGGGTCTACCGGGAGATGCGGCGACGTTTCGGCGCCTTGGCTCCGGTGGAGCTGGCGCCGGGCGTCCCCGCCACCCTGGTGATCGGCTACCACGCCGCCCTGCAGATCCTGCACGATCCGGACCATTTCCCGGCCGATCCGCGTGTCTGGGAACAGAATATCCCCGCCGACTGCCCCATCCGCCCGATGATGGAGTGGCGGCCCAACCCGATCCGCAGCGCCGGCAGTGAACACACGCGGTATCGTTCGGCGGCCGCGGCGGCGCTCGGCAAGATCGATCTGCACCGCCTGCACACCACTGTGGAACAGGTCGCGGTCCCACTGATCAATTCGTTCTGCGAAGTCGGTTACTGCGATGTGGTCGGCCAATACGCTTTGCCCCTCGCCTTCTCCACCCTCAATGCCACGCTCGGCTGCCCGCCCGAGATCAGCCGGCGCGCGGCCACCGGGATGGCGGCGATGTTCGATACCGTCGATGCCGAACGCGGCAATCAGATGCTGTCCGAAGCGCTCTTGGAGCTGATCCGGCTCAAACGTGCCGAACCCGGCGACGATGTCACCAGCCGGCTGGTCGAACACCCGGTGCGACTGGACGACGAAGAAATGATGCACCAGTTGGTGACGCTGTACGGGGCGGCGATCGAACCACCGCAGAATCTCATCGCCAACACCCTGCTGCTCATGCTGACCGATGAGCGGTTCGCGGCGAATGTGCTGGACGGCAGCCTGTCGACCCGGGATGCGCTGGACGAGGTGCTGTTCAACGATCCGCCGATGGCCAACTACTGCATCAGCTATCCGCGGCAGCCGATCCTGATCGACAATGTGTGGTTGCCCGCGCATCAGCCGGTGGTGATCAGTATGGCGGCCTGTAACAACGATCCGGCGATCCGCACCGGGAACGTGACCGACAACCGCTCCCATCTGGCCTTCGGTACGGGCCCGCATGCCTGTCCGGCGCAGCCGGTGGCGGTGCTGATCGTGCAGGACGCGATCGAGCAGCTGCTCGATGCCCTCCCGGAGATGGAGCTGGCGGTGCCGGCCGCGGAGTTGCAGTGGCGGCCGGGCCCGTTCCACCGGGCACTGTCCGCACTTCCGGTCACCTTTCCGAAGAGCCCACCGATCAGCGTGGCCGGTTTTCACTAGTTCGGCCGTTCAGTCAGGAGTTTCCGATGCAGGACCCCACCGCCCCGTTCGTCCTGGATCCAGGTGGTTCGGATATCCAGGGTGAGATCGCCCGTATCCGCGCGCAGGGCCCGGTCTCCGCGGTGGAACTTCCGGGTGGTGTGCGCGCCTGGTCGGTGACCGACGCGGCCCTGCTCGAGGAGATCCTGGCCGGGCCACAGGTTTCCAAGGACGCCCGGCAACACTGGCCCGCGTTCCGCAACGGCGAGATCTCCGCCGAGTGGCCGCTGCTGCCCTGGGTGGCGGGTTTCGTGCTCGGTGAGATCGAGATCAGCAAGGGCGATGCGATCCTTGCCGGGTACGCCGGTGCGAGCCGGGACCCGAAGATCCACGGTGCCACGGCCGACGAGTTCGATCCCACGCGCGCGGTGAAGGACCATCTGGCGTTCGGATACGGCGCGCATCACTGCCTCGGCGCATCGCTGGCCCGGCTGGAGGCGGTAGTGGCCCTGCCCGCGATCTTCCGCCGATTCCCGGATATGGAACTCGCCGCGGCACCGGAGGAACTCGGTGTGGTGCCCAGTTTCATCTCCAACGGCCACCACCGCCTGCCGGTGTACCTGAACGGGAAATGAACCGCGCGCCCGCCCGGTCGGTATGCCGAGCCGGGTGCGCCCGAGAATGTTCCGGCGGTCGCGGACCACTCAGCCGCCGCGATGCAGTTCCAGGAAATCGGTGACGGTGCGCCGTGGTGTCGGCGGTTGTGCCGCCGCGGTGGGCGCGGTGCCCACCCGGATGACGACCTGCGGAATCGCGGGCTCGGGCAGGAGATTCGCAATGGCGCGCCGGCTCACCGGGACCTCGGTGATATGGGTCAGCGGACAGGTCGCCAGCCCGGCGACCGTGCAGTCCAGCAGTACCGCGGACAGCGCTTCCCCGGCTCGCAGCCAGTCCAGGGGATTGTCGGTGGCCGAACCGAGCACCAGCAGCCGTGACGCGTCGGTCAGCTCACCGCGCCGCAGCGAGGGCGGCGCGGTAGGAAAGGCCCGGCCCACCCCGACCTGCGCCGCTTCCGCCGCCGAGATCAGCGCGGAGATCGGCACCCCGTCGGCGGGGGAGTTGTTACCCGCCCACCAGTGCAGCTCGTTCAGATATTGCGGATCGTATTCGCGCAGCGCCGCCGATCGAGCCGACGCGGCGGCCAGGCGCAGCCGGGCGGAATCGCCCAGTATCTCGAGCTGCGCCCCGCGGGCGCCGGCCGCCGCGCGCAGGCCCGGCTCGACCCGGTCCCAGTCGCGGGGCGGCAGCATCGGCAGCCGGTCGGTGTAGCGCTGCTCGATGGCCGCGGCGCGGGCCCGGACGGTATCGGAGACCTCGGTGGCCGGCGCGAAGTCGACGGTGGCGAGATGGTCGGGCGCGGTATCGGGCAGCCGGATCACCTCGGTGTTCCAGCCCGCCGCCTCGAACGCGGTCCGGGTGTGGTCGAGGATGGCCCCGCAGCTGATGGTCAGCTGTCTGCCCTGCGGATCGGCCGAGAACAGTTGCCGGCTGGTGTCGCGGTGCAGATGCAGCCGGTGACCGTCGAACACCCAGCGCCATGGTTGCGTATTGTGCACCGACGGCGCCCGCCGGGCGAGGGACAGCGCGGCCTGCACTGTCGGATGATCGGGCACCCGGGCCGTACCGATGGCGTCCATCTTCCGAGTCTGCGCCTCGGGAGGGCGCCGGACCACCTCGTTCGCCGATCCCGGCCGAATCGTGGCACTCAGGGCATGGGGCCGATACCGGTGATCAAGGTCCGGTCACCGATTCGCATCGTCGTGACCAGCTGCGGGTTGTATCCCAGCGGCGCCGATCCGGGCCGGTACTCGGTGACGGTGACGGTGTACTGGCCGACGAACGCGCCGGGAGCGATCCGGACGCAGTAGGTGGTTCCCTCCGGGATGGTGTCGATACCGCGCTGGATATCGGCGGCCGGCGGGACGGCGGCGTCCGCCGCGACCAGCGCGCGGGCCTGCTCCCCGGACCGGGCGACGTAGTAGGCGTGCTGGAATCCGAAGATGGCCGAGGGTCCCGAATCGGTGCCGCCCGGTTCGTTGCCCTGCACGGTGTTGCCGACCCGCTCGGCGACGCAGTGCGGGTCGGTGCCGGGGGCGGCGGGCACCGTGACGCCGGGCGCCGCAGTGGGGGCGTGCGGTTCGTCCCCACCGACGATCGCGAACTGCACATACGCGGCCGCGCCGAGAGCCGCGACCCCCGCGACCCCCAGCAGCACCGGAAGCACGCGGCTCCGGCCGGAAGTGGGGGCCGTGGCGCGGAGTGGCGGCGCGGTGGTGTGGTCGGGTGGCGTCAACCGCCGACGCAGGCGTTCCCGGGCGCCCGCGGGAGAGGTGTCCGCGGTGGGCGCCACCGGCTCGGCCTCGGTCGCGACGGTGGCCTCGGCCGCCGCGGCGGCTCCGGACGAGGGCCGGGTATCGACGGCGGGAGGCGGGACCACACCGGGATCCTCCGCCGCGGCGCCCTCGGACTCGGCCGCGTCGGCGCTCGCCCGCGCGACCCAGTCCGACCACGAGCCCTCGTAGCGGGCGTTACCGCTGTCCCACCCCGGCAGCCGGAGCACCGGTATGGGTTCGGTGGGCGTCGAATCGGCCGGTACCGCCGGATCGCCGTGGTGCGGGCGGTAGAGGTCGGCGCGCGGGGCAGCGGGATCCTGGTTGGCGTATCCGGGTGCGGGTGACGGGTACGGGGGCCACGGCCCGGGTGGGTCGGTGTGGCCCCGGGGCGGGTCCGGATTCGCGTATCCGGGTTCCGGTGACGTGCGTGGGTCCCGCTCCCCGGGTGAGCCGGTGTGGTCCCGGGGATACTGCTCCCCGGCGGCGGGACCCGAGGGCGGTCGATCCATGGCGCGGCCCCCTTCATCGGTTCACGACGCGCGATCGCTCTTCATTGTTCTAGTGGATCGGCGGCCGGACCGCAGCGCGGGGGCGGGCACCGGGCGCGGCAGGCGCGCCCGGTGGCCCGATCACCAGTGGATGTTCACGGGATCGCCGATACCGACGTTCTCGTAGTACCACGAGGCGTCGCCGGGAGCCAGATTGATACAACCGTGACTCACATTGGAGTTGCCCTGCTGATCGACCGACCAGGGCGCGGAATGGACGAAGACACCGCCCCAGGTGAGCCGCTCGGCCCATTCCCCGTCGATCAGGTAGCCCTCCGGGGAATCCAGGGGGATACCGATGGTCCGGGAATCGAAGATGATGTTGCGGAACTTCTCCAGCACCGGGTACGTGCCGGTGGGCGTCTCGTAACCGGGTTTGCCCATGGACGCGGGCATGATCCGTACCACCACACCACCCATGCTGACGGTGAAGGTGTGGGTGGACATGTTCGCGTCGGCGATCACCCCGCCGTTGGTCTGGAACTGGGTACGGCGGTCACCGAAATTCACGGTGAGCGTGCTGTTCGCCGGCAGGTATCCAGTGGGCGTCCAGGTCAGTTCCCGGTCACCGCGCCAGGTGTAGGAACCGGGCAGCCGATCGCCGGCGGTGACCGATAGCGACTGCTCGGCGCGGGCCCGATCTGTGACCGCGTCGGAGAACCGGACGGTAACCGGATGGGCGATGCCGACGAGAGCACCGTCGGAGGGAGTTACCGAGGCCACGGGTGCGGGGCCGGGCGGATCGATTGTCATGGCGTTCGCCCCCGCGGGGGCGACGGCCAGCGAGAGCGCGATCGCGATCGCTAGAAAAAGATGCCGGGCAACGATATTCATGGTTCCACCCCTTACGGACGACTGGTGGACAGACGTCCATCCTAAGGGGCCATGATCAACTCAACCACCCAAGATATCGTCCCGGCACCCGTTCGCGATGTAGACACACCGCGCGATTGCTATTCGGTGACGAGTTTCCAGTCGTCGGGCAGCCCGTGGACGTGCATGGTGGAGCCCTCGGCGTGGATGCTCACCGTGGCAGAGCCCAGTCTCAGGTCCGTCAGGCCCACCTTGCCCCATTCCCGGGGCAACTGCGGGGTCACCCGCAGGACACGATGCGGTACACACGGCGAGAGTCCGAGGAAGGAGCGCACCAGCAGCAGCGGTGCCGCGCTCGCCCACGCCTGCGGGGAGCAGGAGGTGGGGTAGGGCACCGGCGAGCGGAACTCGGTCCGGGCGAAACCGCAGAACAGTTCCGGCAGCCTGCCGCCGAAGTCGATGGCCGCGTCGAGTAGCCCGGTGGTGAGGCGCTCGGCCAGGTCGGAGGCGCCGGCGATATGCCGGTACCGCAGCAGTCCGGCGACCGCGATCGCGGTGTCGTGTGGCCACACCGAGCCGTTGTGATAGCTCATCGGGTTGTAGGCGCCCATTCCGGCAGCGAGGGTGCGCAGGCCGAAACCGCTGTCCATACACGCATCGGCCAGTCGTTCGATGAGTTCGGCGGCGCGCTCGTCGGATACGATGCCGGACCACAGGCATTGAGCGGCGTTGCTGGTCAGCGCGTCGACCTGGTTCTTCTGGCCGTCCAGGGCCACGGCGTACCAGCCGTTCTTGGCGACCCAGAACGCCTCGTCGAACCGGTCCTTGAGGTTTTCGGCCTGTTCGCGCAGCCGGGCGGCGGTGCCGGTATCGCCGAAATGATCGGCGAGCTGGGCACGGGCCATGCGGGCCGCATACACATAGCCCTGGACCTCGCACAGTGCGATGGACGGTTCGGCCGGGTGGCCGGAGGCGTCGTTGATCGCGTCGAAACTGTCCTTCCAGCCCTGGTTGCTCAGGCCCCGATCGGTTTTCCGGCGGTATTCGACGAACCCGTCGCCGTCGGCGTCGCCGTATTCATCGATCCAGGCCAGGGCCGCGTCGGCGGCCGGGAGCAGTTCGCGGACCACCTGGTCACCCGCCCCCCAGCGCCAGCATTCGGCGAGCAGCATCACGAACAGCGGCGTCGCGTCGACCGAACCGTAGTAGACGGTCCCCCCGAGTACCTGGCCGCTGGCCGGGCCGTGCCGCATCTCGTGCATGATGCGCCCGGGCTCCTCCTCGGTGATCGGGTTGACCTTCGTACCCTGCAGATCCGCCAGCCGGCGCAGGGTGCCGACGGCGAGCGCCGAATCCAGCGGCAGCGCCATCCACGACGTGAGCAGACTGTCCCGGCCGAACAGCGCCATGAACCAGGGGGCGCCCGCGGCCACATACGCCGGAGCGCCGTCGGTGCTGCCGTCGATGCGCAGCGCGCCGAGATCGCTCTCGGTGCGCTGCAGGACCTCCGACAGGGCCGGATCGGTGGCGGTGAGGTCGGTGGCGGTGGCCCGCCACGCCTTCAACCGGCTGATCGGGCTGTCCTCGTCGTCGCCGAACGCCATCGGCACCCGGCGGTGCGACATGACCGGATGGGCCAGGATCTCGGTATCCCAGCGCCCGCGGGCCGGCACCACCACCTGCCAGGTGATGGTGCCGGGCAGCATGACCGCCCCGGCGGTGGCGCTGATGGTCAGGCCGCGTCCGGGTTCGGCATGGTCGGTCAGGTGCAGATCGCCGTCGACGGCATTGTGCTCGGCGCCGCCGCCGTGGTTACGGCCCTCCTTGACCGCGAACAGATCCGCGAAATCGGAATCGACGAACAGGGTGATGGTCATCGCCGTGTCCTCGTGCCCGAGGTTGCGCACGGTGATCGTTTCTTTGAGCCCGTTGCCGATGAGCCGCCGGCGCACCACCAGCACGGTGCTGTCGGCGACTCCGGCGCGCGGGGGTTTGCGCAGGATGAAGCGGCCCTTGAAGGCTTCCGGTGTGAGCACCGTCAGGTGTTCGGCCGGTTGCCCGTCCAGGCGCAGCTCCCACCGTGAGATCACCCGGGAGTCCCGGTAGAACAGGCCCTGCGAGGTGCCGGAATGGATATCGCCGAGGGGGTCGGACAAGCAGAAAGTGCTCGCCTCGACCAGGGTCACGGTCCCCCCGCCGCCATTGATGGCGGCGGGTTGGCCGGAGTTGAGAATTCTCGGCGGTGCGTTCATGCCCTACTCCATACCGGTGTCGTGCCTGGGCGCTGCTGTGGGCTTCGTCCCACGCATCGAGTATGCGGTAGTAGGCCGTCTCGTACCCGGCACCCAGCTGATCCACGCCGAAATAATCTTCGACGCGGCGCCGGCACGCGTGCGGGTCCAGCTCGCCGGCGCGGGCGATGGCCGCGGGCAGTTCGTCGGGGTGATCGCAGATGAAGCCGGTGACACCGTGCTCGATCACTTCCTCGACCGCGCCGCCGCGCAGCGCCACCACCGGGGTGCCGCAGGCCATGGCCTCGATCATCACGATGCCGAACGGCTCTTCCCAGCGGATGGGGAACAGCAGGCAGCGGGCGCCCGCGAGCAGTTCCCGTTTGGCGACCGCGTCGGCTTCCCCGAAGACGTGGTCGGTATCGGTGAGCAGGGGCTCGATCTCCTGGGCGAAGAACGCCTTCTCCGGCGGCTCGTTGCATTTACCGGCGAGGATCAGCTTGATCCCGGCCTCGTGCGCGGCGCGTAAGGCGAGATGGGGGCCCTTGTAGGAGGCGTAGCGGCCGAGGAACAGCGCATAGTCCTCCTTCTCGGTCCGGAAGGGCCATTCGCTGGGCCGCAGCGCATTGTGCACCCGGCCGATCCAGTTGAAACTCGGCGCCAGTTCACGCTGCCGGTCGCTGATCGCGACGAGGCGGGTGTGTTCGTCGAGGGCACCGTAGTACTCCCACATATCGTTGTCGACCGGTCCGTGCACGGTGACCGCGGTCGGAATGCCCAGCGCCTCGTAGGCGGGGGCGTTCAACGGGCCGGCGAAAGTATGGTCGTGGATGATGTCGATATGCCGGGAGCGGGCCAGTTTCTCCACCACGCGCCGCACCTTGAGCGCGTTGACCACTTCCGGGAAGGGGTCGCCCAGCCGCTCGGCCTGCGTACTCTCCCAGACCGGGACGAATTCGGCCTCGGTACCGGGCTTTCCGGCGCCCAGTAGCGTCACCCGGTGACCACGGGCGATCAGGGTATCGGCGAGTTCGGCGACCACGGCCTCGACGCCGCCGTAACCGGCCGGGGGGACATCGAAATAGGGCGGGGCCACCAACACGATGTTCAGCGGGTGGTTCCGGCCGTTACCACCGAAGCGGGCGCGCCGCGGTTTTCGTGCCGGAGTATCCGATTCGGATTCCGCATTCGTGAATATGGTGCTCAACTCTTCCTCCTCTACTAGTGGCCGCGCGGCATACGCCAATCGCCACCCGGCCAATGGGTGGAGCTGCTAGAGAACCATTCGGTGCGAGTTCGTACCGCTATCGAAAGCGCGCCGGAATACCCGGCGCCGGAAGAGGCGTGACGGGCAGCTGTTTCCACCCGTCACGCGGGAATCAATCGCCGTAGTGCGCGGACCGCCCGGGCGAAATGCCGAACGTGGGGCGATCCGGGGCGGCCGAAGCGATGGCCAAGGTGAGACGGGCCCGTCTGCGGACCTGACATTCGGGAGAACAGAGCCGGTGGATATCGTGTGCGCGCCGGGCCTGGCCGAGCGTCAACACTCCTGGATCCGCCGAACAGTCGGCGATATTGGATACGACTCCGTGTTCGGTGATGACATCGATACCTGGGTCGGGGAGTTCCGCCGCGACCGGAGCCGATGTGTACCCGATCCTCACCGTTACCTCCTGCACTCGTCGAGCTGGGGCAAACAGTTCCCCGGCCGCCGGTGCCCCGCCGGCCGGTCTAGCTGCTCGAGCCTGGGTCGAGCGGTGGAGCAGTGTGAATATCAGGAACGAAGCCCATTCTACGCGTGCTCCGTTCTGCACTTGATCTCGAAAAATCCCAGTTCGGCATAAACCTGGTTAATTCCCGCGTGCTGATATGAGTACCCGAATCATCCGCCACGAACCGCCTGAAGCACCTCCTGGTGCAGTGTTTCGGCGCGGTCGGTGATTTCCTCGATCCGCGCCGGCACCTCCGTGAAAGCGGCGGCGTGTTCTTCCGGAAGCGAGACGACATTGATCTCGATATTCAGTTGGGAGGTCACCACGGCGGCTCGCGCCGCCGCGGCGGCCGCGCCGATATCGGTGACCACGTTCGGGTTTCCGATCGGCAGCAGTTCGGTTGCCAACGCGAGGATTTCGTCGGCCGCGTCGATCACCGCGGCGGGGACCCGGGCGGCCTCCAGCAGCGCGTCGTGGATCGCCGCCGTCCGTGTGGTGGCTTCGCTGTCGCTGCCCTTCGGGAGCTTGTAGGCGGCACCGACGGCGGTGAAGGCGGCGGCGTCGGCGTCGGCCAGTGCCAGCGCGCCCTCGCGGGCGATGTCGGCGGCCGCGATGATGCGGTCGATCACCGGCCGGTGGTCGGCGTCCTTGGCCCGGGTGGTGTAGCGCGCGACCATGGCGACCAGGGCGGCCGCCTGCGCCGCGTGCAGCGCGGCTACCGCGCCGCCACCCGGCGCCGGTATCTTCGCCGCGAGTTCGCCCAGGTAGTCGCCGATCGGCGAACCCGCGAAACCGCTGGCGGTGTGCTGTGGCGATTGGGTGGGCTCCGACACGATTCGGCCTTTCTCGATCAAATTTGCCAAAAGTTAGCTGCAGTGTTCGCTGTGCTATCGGGTTCAACCTACCGCGTCGCCCGGCGTGGCCGGTGCGTGGCCACCCCGTAGCCGGGATTATGTTGAGGGCATGCGGATCGGATTGAGCATCAACTACTCGGGTGGCTTCACCGAGGCGGCGGCCGAAGTGGCCGATCTGGAGCGCGCCGGGCTGGACATCGTGTTCGTGCCCGAGGCGTACTCCTTCGACGCGGTGAGCGCGCTGGGCTATCTCGCCGCCAAGACCTCCCGGCTGCAGCTGGCATCGGGGATCCTGCAGCTCTACACCCGGACCCCTACGCTGACCGCGATGACCGCGGCGGGGTTGGATTTCGTCTCCGACGGCCGGTTCGTGCTCGGCCTGGGTGCCTCCGGACCGCAGGTCATCGAAGGTTTCCACGGCGTCCCCTACGATGCGCCGATCGGACGGACCCGCGAGCTCGTGGAGATCTGCCGTAAGGTCTGGCGCCGGGAACGGCTGGACTACCAGGGCAAGTACTACCAGATTCCGCTACCCGAAGGGACCGGCACCGGTCTGGGCAAACCGCTGAAGCTGATCAATCATCCGGTGCGCGAACGTATCCCGGTGCTGCTCGCCGCACTGGGTCCCAAGAACGTGGCACTGGCCGCCGAGGTCGCCGAGGGCTGGCAGCCGATCTTCTTCCTGCCCGAACGCGCCGACGCGGTCTTCGGTGACGCGCTGCGGGCCGGAAAGGATCGGCGCGACCCCGAACTCGGGCCGCTCGACATCTACGCCGGACCGGCTCTGGCCATCGGTGAGGACGTGGAGCCGCTGCTGGGCTTCGTGAAGCCCATGCTGGCGCTCTACATCGGCGGAATGGGCGCCAAGGGCAAGAATTTCTACCACACCCTCGCCACCCGCTACGGCTACGGCGCGGAGGCCGACCGGATCCAGGAGCTGTACCTGGCGGGCAAGAAAGAGGAAGCGACACAGGTGGTTCCGGACGCGCTGGTCCGCGATATCTCGCTGATCGGTCCGGCCGGATATGTGAAGGAACGGGTCGCCGCGTTCGCCGAAGCGGGCGTCACCGTGCTCAATGTCGCGCCGCTGGCCGCGACACCCGCCGACCGGGTCAAGCTGATCGAACAGTTCCGCGCGATCTGCGACTGATCCCGCCCCGGAAACGGCTCGGGCCGGGCCGGCGGAGCGCTCCGCCGGCCCGGCCCGAGCCGTTTCCGGGTTCAGCCCGCCCGGAGGCCGGCCAGAGCCGCTTCCAGCGTCGTATGCAGGGCGAAGACCTGGTCCAGAGCCGTCATCTTGAGCTGCCGACTGGTGGCGGGCCCGTCGGCCACCAAGGCGATCGTGGTCTTGTCGCCGGCCCGCTGATGGGCGGCGACCAGCGCGGCCATGCCGGCCGACGCCAGGAAGCTCACGGCGGCCAGGTCGACGACCAGGCCCGCCGGTTCGGCGTCGAGGGCGGCGTCGATCGCGGTCTCCAGGGCAGGAGCCGTGGCGAGATCGACCTCTCCGGTCACCGTGAGCACGGTGACACCGTCGTGGTCGGCGACCGCGGTCGTCATCGTATCCGTGAGCGGGTTCGCGTCTGGAGGAGTATTGGTCACATCATCACAATCTGCCATGAGTCTCTCGATCTCGCTGCATCGTATCCCCGCCGGACCGATTACCGGTCCCGCGCAGGGCGCTGGCCACCGGGAACGTGATCGCCGGAAGCGTGACCGACATCCGTACCCGGGTTCCGGGTCCCAGGTGGTGATCTATTTCGAGTTCTTCGGTGAGCGCCCGCATCATATCGATGCCGCGACCTCGCGGTCCCGGATCGGCCGGACGCGGACGCCAGGTCCCGGTATCGGTGGTCTCGATGACCACCCGGTCGCCTACGCATTCGGCGGTGAGCACCACCCGTTCGGCGTCACCGCCGCCGTTGCGATAGGCGTGCTCGATACTGTTGCTGCACGCCTCGTTGGTGGCGGCCACCAGATCCGAGGTGAGGTTGTGCGGTACCGCCGCGGACGACAGCCATGCTGTCAGCGTACGACGCAGCATGGCCAGCCGGTCCGGGCGGGCCGGTACATCCAGCCGGAGCGGGGCGGGCGGCTGCCGGTAGACCACCATGGCGATATCGTCGTCGTATCCGCCCTCGGGCCGCAGCGCCGACAGCACCGAGTCGGCGACCTGGCGCGGCAACTTCTCCGCGGTATCGGCCAGGATGGTGGCGATCTTGGTGAAACCCTCGTCGATATCCTCCCCGCGGCGTTCCACCAGACCGTCGGTGAACAACACCAGGGTCGATCCGGGCGGCAGCGGTGTGGTGGCCTCCGGCCGGCGCGGAATCTCGAAGGTCGCCAGCGGTACCGACCGGCCGCCCTCCAGCATCCGCCCGGTCTTGTCCACATCGGCCAGGATGGGCGGCATATGGCCGGCGTTGCTGTACCGCACCAACCCGCGCACCGGATCCAGCACCGCCGCGCAGACGGTGGTGCACAGCGCCCCCGGAATCCGGGCCGCCACCGGGTCGAGTTCGGTGAGCAGCTGGGCCGGCCCGGCGCCGCGCAGCAACAGCGCGCGGGCGGCGGTACGCAACTGACCCATCACCACGGCCGCGGACAGGCCACGGCCCACACAGTCGCCGACCACCACGCCGATGGTGCCGTCGGGTAGCGGGACCACGTCGTACCAGTCGCCGCCGATCTCGAGCGGCGGCAGAGCCGGTTCGTAGTGCACCGAGAACCGCGGCGGGAGTTCGATGGGACCGAGCATGGCGCGCTGCAGGGTCAGTGAGGTGGAGCGCGCCTGATCGAAGTTGCGGGCGCGCTGGACGGCCAGGCTGAGATGGCCGATGAGCAGCGAGAACAGCGTCCAGTCGGCGGCGTCGACGACCCGCGGGACGGCGAAGCGCAGCCACAGCGCGGCATCGCTCTTCTCGCCGAGCGGCGCCACGATGCCCTGTGCGCTGCCCGCGCCCTCCGGGACTGCGATGAGCGTGCGGCCTGGCCGCACCCGGGCACGTTTGAGAATCGCCTCCGTCGCCGGTTCGAGCCGGGAACCGGTCGCGGCGGCCGGGGGATTGCCGGAAATATAGACCTCCGGCGGGGTGAGACCGGCCCAGACCGCCACCACCGCGGTCTCCGCGCCGACCGTGCGCCGCAACTCGTCCAGCCCCACCTCGAGGACCTCGGCGACCGTGGTGGCTGCGGCCAGCGCGGTCGCCAGCCGGTTCGCGGCCTGGTCGCGCGCCTGGGCGTCGTGTTCGGCGGTGACATCCCGGACGGTGCCGACGAAGATGTGCTCCTCGCCGTCGGGTTTGACCAGCGCGCTGGTACTCACCGCGATCCAGCGGCGGCGACCGTCCCGATGCTGGACCGGTACCACGAAACGGGACGCCTCGGTACCCAGGTCGGGGTAGCGCGGGCCCTCCGGGATCGACCAGGGATGCGGCAGCGGATAGGGCACACCGGCCGCGCCGTAGCCGGTGAGCTCGCCGAACGCCTTGTTCACTTCGATGATGGTGCCGCGGGCGTCGGCGACGAAGAACCCGTCCTGCAGCGATTCGACCAGGGCGGTGCGGAATTCGTCGCGCCCGGCCAGATCGTCGGCCCGGGACCGCTGCTGCTCGTACCGGCGGGTGCCGTCGAGGTAGCCGCGGGTGGCGACATCCAGCGTGATCAGGGTCTGCAGCAGGAATTCGAGCGCGTTCTCGGCGAGCAGATTCTCCGTATGGCCGGCATCCTGCGGCCCGGCCGTCTCACCGGCCTCGGCCTGTACCTGTTTCGCCACCCGGAAGTGGTGCTCGGTGAGATCGAGCAGGCTGATGCCCTCGACCAGCGCCCGGCGGCCCAGCTCGTGCCCCTCGGCCAGGCCGTCGCCCTCCGGGTCGGCGAGATGGCGGCGCAGCGCGTCGGCGTAGGCGTCGAGGAACGCCGCGAGCACGGTGCTCATCGCCGGCCTCGCCGGATCACGACTCTTCCCGCTGGGCGGGTCCGTTCGACACGCCCCGCACCCGTGCCGCGAGCACCAGGGCGTCGTCGGTGTCCTTGGCGTGCCGGCTCAGCAGCTCCTGGACGATATCGGCGGTCGATTTCGCGAGGTCCACACCATGGCCCGGTTCCGCCTCCACCCCGTCGGTGGACATCAGCAGCAGATCGCCGGGCCGGACCGGAACGGTGTGCGGTTGCAGGGTGGACGGCAGCCGGTATCCGACGATCCCCCCGCTCTGTAGCGCGGTGGCGCTGACCTGCGGGCCGGTGGGGCCCGCGGTCAGCACGATCGATTCGATATTCCCGACACCCAGCCACTGCGTTTCCTCCGCGCCGAACAAAGCCAGGGTGACCGCGGCACCACGAGTATCGGACATGGCCCGATGACACAGCACCATCAGCACATCCAGTGGCTCGGCACGGTTCTCGGCGAGTACCCGGGTCGCGCGATCCACCGCGGCGGCCGCGGCCGCTCCGTGGCCGAGACCGTCGAGTACAGCGAACAATACGGTGCCGGTACCGGTGTCCAGGACGACACACCGATCCCCGGACACATCCTGTCCGGGGAGGGGGCGGCCGGCCATCGCCCATTCGATCCGGCCGATGAACCCGTCCTCATGCACCGTGGGGTACCCACTTCCACATCTCCACCAATGTGCCTCGGCCGGGCGCGGATTCGATGGCCATACCGTCCATCAGCCGTTTGGCACCGGGGAGACCGAGCCCCAGGCCCAGTCCGGTCGAATAACCGTCCTCCATGGCCCGCGCGATATCGATGATCCCGGGACCCTGATCCTTGGCCTGGACCACCAGGGCGCGGCGGCCGTCGCGCTCGTCGACCTGCAGCCGGATCTCGCCGCTACCGGCGTAACTGGTGATATTTCGCGCGACCTCCGAGATGGCCGTGGAGATCATGGTCCGGTCGGTGAGCGTGAAGCCGAGTTCCTCGGCCAGCTCGCGCCCGGCCTGACGTGCGGTCACGATGTCGTTCGACATCTTCACCGCGATAACCACCTGTTCAGCGGGCACTGTCACGACCATCTCGGTGCTGGCGCCGCGAAGCCTTGTGGTTCAGCCAGGCCAGGCCTTCCTCGAGATCCAGTGCGGTGTGCATGTCCTCGAAGGTGAGGCCGAGCTGCACCATGGCGAACGCGACCTCGGGTTGCAGGCCCACGATGACGGTCTCGGCACCGCGCAGCTGGGTCATATGCGCGATGGTGCGCAGTGATCTGGCCGCGAAGGAATCCATCACATCGATGGCCGTCACGTCGACGATGATGCCCTGCGCGCGGTATTTGCTGACCTGCTTCATCAGGTCGTCCTGCAATCGCTCGGTATCGGCATCGGTCAGCGCCGACTGCACCGACGCGATCAGATAGGTGCCCTGTTTGAGTATCGGTACTGGCATAGTAGTTTCCGGTCAGCGCGAATCGCGTTCGCTGCGCTCGGTCACTCTGGACACTTCGTAGCCCAGTAACCGCTCCGCTTCCTCGATACCGCCCTGCAGATCGCCGACCGCGTTCATCTTCGACAGGTCCAGACCGATGGTGACCAGTGTCAGCGCGATCTCCGAGGACAGGCCTGTCATGATGACGCTGGCGCCCATCAGGCCCGACGCGTCGACCGTCTGGACCAGGTGGTTGGCCACCGTGGAGTCGATATCGGGCACACCGGTGATATCGATGACCACGACCTTGGCGCGATTGTTGCGGATGGCGCGCAGCAGTTGTTCGGTGAGCTGCCGGGCCCGCTGACTGTCCAGTACGCCGATTATCGGCAGGATCAGCAGTTGTTCGCGCACCTGGAGCACCGGAGTGGACAGCTCTCGAATGGCTTCCTGCTGCTGTCGGATGACGCGCTCGCGTTCCTGCACGAACGAGATGGCCACGGTGTTGGCGATCCGATTCGCTGCCGGTTCGTACGCGTCGAGGACGGCATTGAGGAGATCGAAATTGGATTGGTACTTCTCGAACAGCGAACGGGCCAGCACGTCGCGCAGGAGCAGCACCATGCCGAGGACCTCGTCGGTCTCCACCCCCCGCGGAATGATGCGTTCGGAGAGATCGCGGGCGTAGGCCTGCAGCGCCTCGACGCTACCGGTTTCCAGCACCTCGACGTAGTTGTCGTACACCGACGTCGCCTCGGAGAAGACCTCGTCGGGTGTCATCGCGGTGAGCAGGCGGGCCTCGGTGATCCGGCGGGCCCATTCCTCTCGGAGCGCAGTGCGGTTCTGGCGTAGATGTTCGACAAGCTGTGGGAGCAGATTGTCAACGGCTCCCGCCGCCAATGAGTCCGCCGAAAGGCCCATGGACACCTCGGACATGTAACTTGTGCCCCTTTCGACGGCGGTCGGATACATCATAGATTTTCCGGCGGTCGTGCCGATACCGAGCCTAGTCATACCCCCGCGCCCATACTGGTGAAACCTGCCGGTCCGGTTCTACCGCGCCGGTGTGAGCGGCGTCGCGCCGGGGGTGGCGAAACCCCGTTCCAGCGCCGCCAGCGCCCGATCGAGGTACGCGGTGAGATCCGCGTCCGCCCGGGCCAGCCACGCGTCGAAGGCCGCACGGGCGGCGGCCAGCGTGGTGCGGCCGACCGCCATCGGGAGCAGCGAATCGGCGGGTTCCCCGAGCCGGCCGGCGGCGAACTCGCCCACCGCTCGCTCCCACGCGTCGTAATGGGTGCCGGCGGTGGCGGCCAGCGCCGGCACATCGGCGACCAGTTTCATCCGCATGCGCAACTCGGGGACATCCTCGGCGCGGTACCGGTTGGCGTTCACCACCACCCGCCGGACCGCCGCCATCATGGGTTCGGCGTCGGGCACGGTGGCGAACGCGGCACGGAGCGCGGCGACCTCGTCGTCGAACGAGTACCAGAGCACCTCCGCCTTCCCCGGGAAATAACGGAAGAAGGTGCGACCGCTGATTCCGGCCGCGGCGGCGATCTGCTCCACGGTGGTCTCGTCGAAACCCTGCTCACTGAACAACCGCATCGCGATCAGCTCGAGCTCGCGTTTGGTGGTTCCCCGCGGGCGGCCGCGGGAGTGCTGTGGTGTCACGCGGTAATACTGCGCTGCTGCCACCGTGTTCGGGGGCGGTACCCCTATGTTTTTCGGCCCCGCCGGCGGCGTCGCGGGGCCGGGCCTCGGGTTCCGCCGACTCGTACGGGTTGCGCCGGTACCCGATCCCCGGCCGGGCGCGGCCCTCGCGGTCCGGGACGCGGGCCGCGGCGAGCGGCCCCGCCGGGAGCGGACCTCTCACTTCCGGGTGGCCGGTCGGAGTCGTACTCTGCGGGCCACTCCCGAGTGCGGGCCTATTGATTATGTCAGTGACTGACGTTAATCTCGGCCCATGATGGTGGCGGACCTCACATCGCCCGACGTGGACGCGCTGCGCGCCGCCGCGCCGGTGCTGGTGGTGCCGGTGGGCGCGACCGAGCAGCACGGACCGCATCTGCCGCTGTCCACCGACACCGATCTCGCCGCCGCGCTGTGCGCGGGTGTGGCCGCGCGACGGCCCGATGTGCTCGTCGCCCCCGCGATCGCCTACGGCGCCAGCGGGGAGCACGCCGGATTCCCCGGCACGCTGTCGATCGGGCTGGCGGCCCTGGAACTGCTGATCGTGGAACTGTGCCGTTCGGCGACCGCGACCTTCGAGCGGATCGTGCTGGTCAACGGGCATGGCGGCAATATCGAGGCGCTGCGCCGGGCAGTGGACCTGCTGCGGCGCGAATCCCGCGATATCCGGCTGTTCCTGCCACGCCACGACGGCGACGCGCATGCCGGACGAACCGAAACCTCGCTGCAGTTGGCCCTGGACCCGGACCGCGTGCGCGCCGACCGCGCCGAACCCGGTGATACCCGGCCGCTCGCCGAGATCCTGCCGCGGCTGCGGGCCGGCGGGGTCGCGGCGGTGAGCGCCAACGGTGTGCTCGGCGATCCCACCGGTGCCACCGCAGCCGAGGGCGCCCGGTTGCTCGACCTGCTCATCTCCCAGTTGTACGACCAGATCCGGCAGTGGTGGCCGGAACCAGTGGAAAGGATCCGACCATGAATCCGTGGTTCGAAACCGTCGCCGAGGCGCATCGGCGGGCGAAGAAACGGCTGCCGAAATCGGTGTACGGCGCGCTGGTGGCCGGTTCGGAACGCGGGCTGACCATCGACGACAACCAGGCCGCCTTCGGCGAACTCGGCTTCGCCCCGCATGTCGCCGGGCCCATCGGCGAACGCGACCAGTCGACCACCGTGCTGGGTCAGCGGATCTCCATGCCGGTGATCATCTCGCCCACCGGCGTCCAGGCGGTACATCCCGACGGTGAGGTCGCGGTGGCCCGTGCCGCGGCGGCCCGCGGCACCGCCATGGGGCTCTCCTCGTTCGCCAGCAAATCGGTCGAGGAGGTCGTCGCCGCCAACCCGGCCACGTTCTTCCAGCTCTACTGGTGCGGCAGCAAGGACGATATCGCCGGGCGGATGGCGCGCGCGAAGGCAGCGGGCGCGGTGGGCCTGATCCTCACCCTCGACTGGTCGTTCTCGCACGGCCGCGACTGGGGCAGCCCGGTGATTCCGGAGAAACTGGACCTGAAGACGATGGCGAGTTTCGCGCCGCAGGTGGTGGCCAAACCGCGCTGGCTGACCCGCTACCTGAAGTCGGGCTCGCTGCCCGACCTGACCGCACCCAATATGGCGCTGGGCGAGGCGCCCGCGCCGGGTTTCTTCGGCGCCTACGGGGAGTGGATGGGTACGCCCCCGCCGGACTGGGCCGATGTCGCCTGGGTCTGTGAACAGTGGGACGGGCCGGTCATGCTCAAGGGTGTGATGCGCGTGGACGACGCGCGGCGCGCGGTCGACGCCGGTGTGGCCGCCATCTCGGTGTCCAACCACGGCGGGAACAACCTCGACGGCACCCCGGCCTCCATCCGGGCTCTCCCGGTGGTGGCGGATGCGGTGGGCCACGAGATCGAGATCCTGCTCGACGGCGGGATCCGCCGCGGCAGTGATGTGGTGAAGGCCGTGGCGCTCGGGGCGCGGGCGGTGATGATCGGCCGCGCGTACCTGTGGGGTCTGGCCGCCAACGGACAGGCCGGGGTGGAGAACGTGCTCGATATCCTGCGCGGTGGAATCGATTCCGCGCTGCTCGGGCTGCGCAAGACCACGGTCACCGACCTGGACCGGTCCGACATCGTGATCCCGGAGGGTTTCGAGCGCCGGCTGGGCGTCGACGCGGCGGCGCAGCTCCGGGTTCCGGAATCGGCCTCGGAAGCGGTGTAGCGCTGTCGCCGTGCGTTTCGTGGTCTGGGTGCGCTGGATTCGGACGGTCGCCCACCGGAGCGGCCGCCGGGTTACGATTTAGGTTTGCCTAACTCCAGGTGGGGCGGCCGCCGGTCGCTACGCTCGCTGTGCCAGACCCCCGGCGCAGTGGCCTTCACCGGCGGCTGCGTCGTGTTCGACCCGCAGCCCACTTCCAAAGGAGTGCGATCGGTGACCGCGCCCGAGTTCCGCTATTCAGACCTGCTCCCGATCGGCGCCGACGACACCCCGTACCGGCTGCTCACCACCGAGGGTGTCAGCACCTTCGAATCCGGCGGCCGGACCTTCCTGCAGGTCGACCCCGAGGTCCTGCGATTGCTGACCGCCGAGGCGATGCACGACATCAGCCATTACCTGCGGCCCGCGCATCTGGCCCAGCTACGCCGGATCATCGACGATCCGGAGGCCAGCGGTAACGACCGTTTCGTCGCGCTGGACCTGCTCAAGAACGTGAACATCTCGGCCGGCGGCATCCTGCCCATGTGCCAGGACACCGGTACCGCCATCGTGATGGGTAAGAAATCGGAGGGCGTGCTCACTGGTGTCGACGATGCCGAATGGATCAGCCGCGGCGTGTTCGACGCCTATACGAAGCTGAACCTGCGGTACTCCCAGCTCGCGCCCCTCACCATGTGGGACGAGAAGAACACCGGCTCCAATCTGCCCGCGCAGGTCGAGCTGTACTCCACGCCCGGCGATCCCGCGCAGCCGTCCTACAAGTTCCTGTATATGGCCAAGGGCGGGGGTTCGGCCAACAAGTCGTTCCTGTACCAGGAGACCAAGGCCATCCTGAACCCCACCCGGATGCTGGAGTTCCTCGACGAGAAGATCCGCTCGCTGGGTACCGCGGCCTGCCCGCCCTACCACCTCGCCGTGGTGATCGGCGGTACCAGCGCCGAATTCGCGCTCAAGACCGCCAAGTACGCGTCCGCGCACTACCTGGACAACCTGCCCACCGAAGGGTCGATGACCGGGCACGCCTTCCGCGATCTCGAACTCGAGCAGGAGGTCTTCAAACTGACCCAGTCCTTCGGGATCGGCGCCCAGTTCGGCGGTAAGTACTTCTGCCACGACGTCCGCGTGGTCCGGCTGCCCCGGCACGGCGCGAGTTGCCCGGTGGCGCTCGCGGTGTCGTGCTCCGCGGACCGGCAGGCGCTGGCCAAGATCGCCCCCGAGGGTGTGTTCCTGGAGCAGCTCGAACGCGAACCCGCGCAGTATCTGCCCGAGCAGACCGACGAGATCCTCGGCGGCGATGTGGTGCAGGTCGATCTGAACCGGCCGATGGCCGAGATCCGCGCGGAACTGTCGAAATACCCGGTGAAGACCCGGCTCTCGCTGTCGGGTCCGCTGGTGGTTGCCCGCGACATCGCGCACGCCAAGATCAAGGAGCGGCTGGACGCGGGCGAGGAGATGCCGCAGTACCTGCGCGATATGGCCGTGTACTACGCGGGGCCGGCCAAAACCCCCGACGGCTACGCTTCGGGTTCCTTCGGCCCGACCACCGCGGGCCGGATGGACTCCTACGTCGACCAGTTCCAGGCGGCCGGTGGGTCGTTCGTGATGCTGGCCAAGGGCAACCGGTCGGCTCAGGTCACCAAGGCGTGCAAGGAACACGGCGGCTTCTACCTCGGCTCCATCGGCGGTCCCGCCGCCCGGCTCGCCCTGGACTGCATCAAATCGGTGGAGGTCCTGGAGTACCCCGAACTGGGTATGGAAGCGGTCTGGAAGATCGAGGTGGAGGACTTCCCGGCGTTCATCGTGGTGGACGACAAGGGCAACGATTTCTTCGCCGAAACCCAGAAGCCGATCGCGCTGCGGGTGCGCACCAGGTCCAAAGAGCGCGTCTGAGCCCTCGGGCACCGAGTGCGCCGCGACCGGCGTGGAATATCGCGGCTTCGAGCGCGGGCCTACGGAGTGTCGAGTTCGTAGGCCTGGGCCGCCCCGAATCTCACTCGTCCGGCCGGGACAGGATCTCGACGTACCCGTCCGTCCCGTTCACCCGGATCCGCTGTCCGTCCCGGATCAGCCGGGTGGCATGCTCCACACCCACCACGGCGGGCAGGCCGTACTCGCGGGCGATCACCGCGCCGTGGGTCATCAGCCCGCCCACCTCCGTCACCAGGCCCGTGATCGCGACGAACAGGGGAGTCCAGCTGGGATCGGTATAGGCGGTGACCAGGATATCGCCCGGTTCGAGATCGGCCTGCGCCATATCCGGGACGACCCGGGCGCGCCCTTCGACGGTCCCGGCGGACACCGGCATTCCGGGTAGCGCGCCGTCCGGTACATCCGCGCGCCGATACGCACCCGTGACGGCCTCGCCGTCCGAGGTGAGCACGCGGGGCGGCGTGAGCGCCCCGTACGAGCGGAATGCGTCCCGCCGCTCGCGGATGAGTTCCGCACTCACCCGGTGCGTGCGCACGACCTCGCGGAGTTCCTCGAATGTCAGGAAGAAGATATCGTCGGGCTCGTGCAGCACCCGGGCCCGCACGAGACGCTCGGCCTCGCGCGACAGAGCTTGTTTGTAGACCCAGTAACGGCTGACCATGCCGTATTTCGGATACTCCCGGTACCCGGAGAAGGTGCGGACCCGGTCGATCATCCGCGTGGTCTCCTCGGCCTTCCGGTCCCCGTCCGGTAGGGCGCGCAGCCGCTCCAGCAGTTCATATGCTTTCCGCTCGGCCTGGAGCCGGCCGTCCTCGAAGCGTCGTGCGCCGGCGCCCGGTTCGAAACTCCTGATGTTGTTGACAATCGTCGGCACGAGCGCGGCGGGGTGTTCGCTCCAGCGCGGCCGCGTGATGTCGATTTCGCCGGCGCAGCGCATGCCGTACCGGTCGAGATAGGCGTCGATGGCCGCGCGTGCCGCACGACCGCCCGGCAGCTGTGCCAGTTCGTCCAGGAAACCGGTTCCTTCGGCACCCGTATCCTCGATGTGCCGTAGGAAGGCCACCACCTCCGGGTGCGGCCGGATCACATCGGCGACATCGAGCAGCGCCAGACCCATCTCCGCGGTGACGTTGTGCGGAACCGATTGCGCGAGGATGTCGGCCGCGTTCTTCTCACCCAGCCATTCCTGCAACTGATCGTTGAGCCACCAGGTGGCCTCCATCCCCGCCTTGATGGCCTGCTGGCTGCGTGGGTGGAACAGTACCCGGCGCAGCTCTTGGATATCGGCCAGGACGAAGTCGACCAGCTCCGGCCCGGATTTGGTTCCGATATCGCGTTTCAGGGTCTCGAGGGAGGCCTCGCTGTCCGCGATCAGCTCGGCGACCACGGCCGGATCGGCCTCGATCAGGGTGGAGCCGGCGCCGGCCAGCGGACCGCCGGGCTCCTCGTCCGGGGTCGGCGGGAGGAAGTCGTCACGCTCGAGGACGGTCCGCAGCGCGTCCCCGGTCAGCGGATCGGATTTGCCGAAACCCTCGACCATGGCCGCGCGGGTCGCGGGCGTCGCCAGCCCCCTGGTGGCATCGACGAACAACCGGCCACCCGCGTGCCGCATGGGCGCCGGGCTGGTCAGCTGCCATACGGAGATTCCCAGTGGCTTCATGGGGTCGGTCATCATCTGCTGATGACCGACGGAGATGTATACGTGGTTTTCGTCGTCGTCGGCCTCGGGAATCGGGAACAGTGTGGTGATCGGCCGGCTCTGCACGATGCGGAACCCGTCGTCCACCAGGCACCATTCGATATCCTGCGGACTGCCGAAATGCGCTTCGATGCGGCGGCCCAGCTGCGCGAGGCGCACGATCTGTGCGTGGGTGAGCACCGGCCGGTTCTGCCGTTCCGGCTCGATCTCCTCGACCCGCGTGCCGCCCTCCGGTGCGGCCTCGACAGCGACCCGTTTCGTGGCGACCGTCTCGGAAACGACTTCGCCGTCCCGCACCGTGTAGACATCCGGGTTCACCAGGCCGGAAACCAGGGCTTCGCCGAGGCCGAACCCGGCGTCCACGGAAACGACCTTCCGGTTGGACGTGAGGGGGTCCGCGGTGACCAGAATGCCGGCCGCCTGCGGAAACACCATCCGCTGCACGACCACCCCCATCCGCACTTTCCGCTGATCGAAGCCGTTGCGCAGGCGGTAGGTGACGGCTCGCTCGGTGAACAGCGACCCCCAGCACCGGCCGACGTGCCGCAGCACCGCCTCCGGTCCCACGATGTTCAGGAAGGTGTCCTGCTGCCCGGCGAACGATGCGGTCGGCAGATCCTCGGCCGTCGCGCTGGATCGGACGGCACAGGCGTCCTGCGCCCCGAGCCGGGCGAGTGCGCCGGTGATCGCCACCGCCACATCGCCGGGAACAGCGCATTCTTCGATCGCCGCGCGGATCTCCGCACTCAGCACCCGGATCGACTCCCGGTCCTCCGGTTCGAGCTGCGACAACCGGTCGATCCGGTCGTCGATCGCCGGCACTTCGGCAACGACTCGCTGGAAGGCGGCCGTCGTCACGCAGAAACCCTCCGGTACCGCGGTACCTTCGATCCGCGACAGCTCGGCGAGGTTCGCGCCCTTGCCGCCGACGGTCGCGATCTGCGTCCGGTCGATCTCTTCGAAGCCCAGCACATAACTCATCCGCCGCTCCTCACCTGGTGGTTTGCGCATCAGTGGGCGATTATGGACCACAATTCGGCGTCTCATGAGGGCCGCGGATCGTGTATAACGTGGAAGGGGGATGGGGCAAGCCGGCTGGGCCTGCGCCCATCGGCCGGGATCTACTGAACACTCTCGAGCAGCTACCGCGGTCGGGGGCCCGTCAACTCTTCCGCCACCGCGGTCACGGCGGCCAGGCCGGCGGCGACGAGGGGATGTCCGCGGCCCCGCGGCGTGTGGCGGCGATGATCACGCGGGTGGGTCGCGTGGCTCCGTGCAGCGGTATCCGTACCACCCGATGGTGGTCCGGAACGGGCACCATGCGCGGCAGCAGGCACACACCGAAACCGTGTGCGACGGCGGCGGATACGGCGAACCACTCCTCGAGGTGGTGGGTGATGCGCGGCGTGAAACCGGCCGCGGCGCACGCGGCGACGAGCACCTCGTGGAGTCGTTGTGTTCGGGTTTCACGATCCAGGTCTCGGTGGCCGCGTCGGCCAGTTCGACCGCGTCGCGCCGGGTGAGCGGGTGTTCTTCGGGGACGAGCAGGTCCTGGGCATCGTCGAAGACCACCGTCTGCTCGAATCCGGGGATCGTCGACCACCCTCGGGCATTCGGCCCTGGGGATCGCCCTGCCGGTGGCCGCGTGCCTCGGGTTCCCCGCCGGGGTCGCGAGCAACGGCATCACCGTGTTCCAACCGCAGATCCTGGTCCTGGGCGCGACGGTCGCGATCCTGTCCGCCGTGATCCCGTACTCCTTGGAAATGACCGCGCTGAAGCGTATTCCGGCCGGTACCGCGGGAATCCTGCTGAGTCTGGAACCCGGCGTCGCGGCGCTGGCCGGTCTACTCGTTCTCGGGCCCGTCGAGCTGATCGCGACCCGGGTCTGTCACGAGTCGTTCGCGTCGCGCTGTTCTCCGAGTCGATCTCACCGGCCGTCGCCATCAGAGCGACGCCTCCGGAAAGTCTTGCTTACAGGCCATTCACCGGCTTGCCGGGTCGGTAGGTAAGAGGCTGAAGAGCACTGAGTCGCGACGGCCTCCCTTGAACGGGAGGTGGGACCTCAGGAGCCCTTCGCGCGTGAATCCACTTCGTTCAGCGACCTGTTGCGAGGCCGAGTTGTCCGGGCCGCAGGTCAGCTCCAGTCGCGCGACGGCGAGGTCGTCGAAAGCCCAGCGGGCCAGCAGCCGCACGGTTCGTGTGGCACTGCCACGGCCGCGTGCGTGGCCGGCGAGCCAGTATCCGACCGCGGCCCGCCCTTCAGCGACCGCGACGTCGTAGATGCCCCACCCCACACCCGGCCGGGGTCGCCGGCGTCGACGATCGCGAAACCGATCGCCTCGCCGCGCAACCGAGCCGATTCTTCCCCGCCTCCTGCCAGCTCAGCTGGTGCTGTTCGGTGAAGGGCTCGCTCGATCCCCATGAGAACCGCTGACACAGGGGGTCGGAGAAACCGGCGAATCTCTGTGCGTGATCGCTCGGACGCCAGGCGCGCAGGCTCACGACTCCGTCGGTGAGTTCGGGATCGGGAAACAGCAACTCGGGCATGGACGAAAACTACGAGACGATCCACGAGGGTGTCGCTTCGTTTTCGGCCGGCGCCGACGCCGGAGTTCGCCGCAGAGACCCGGCTGTCGAGGACCTGCCGTCTTCGAAATCACCCCCGCTGAGCGTGCGCTACCTCACCCTTTCGGGAGCGGCGGCCGATCTATGGCATGCTGGTAGGCGAGCACGGGTTGTTGAAGTGATCGCTCGGCTCGCAACAGGAAGTAAAATAACAGTATGTCGCAAGGCAGTGTGAAGTGGTTCAACGGCGAAAAGGGCTTCGGGTTCATCGCGCAAGACGGTGGCGGTCCTGACGTTTTCGTCCACTACTCCGCGATTTCCGGCTCCGGCTTCAAGTCCCTCGACGAGGGACAGCGTGTCGAGTTCGAGATCGAGCAGGGCCAGAAGGGCCCGCAGGCTCAGAGCGTCCGCGCCATCTAGGAGCCGACCAACAAAGAAACCCGCGCCACGGCGCGGGTTTCTTGCTGTCCGGGCACCGTGCCGGGGCTGCGGTTCGGCCGGTCACCGGCGAGGATTCGACCGATGAGCAGTCCGGCCGGGCCCGTTCCGTGCACACCCGACGAGTCGGTGTCGCCGGTGGCGCGGCCGCCGGGATTTCGCCGAACCATGCTCTGGAAGTCACCGGGCACCGGGCCGACCGCGACGAACGGAGTCCCCGGCGCGGCCGTGTGGTTTCCGCCGGGTGGTGGCGGGTAAGCGGGGCTCAGTTGGAGCGGCCGCGGGTAGGGGGCTCGCTGGAGCGGGAGGAGAGCCGCAGTGAGTGTGATGACACCGGATCCGGAGCGGAGCGGTGATGGACCGGATGGTCTGTTTATCGAAATGGATCTCCGGACGGCGCCGGCGGCGCGGGTGCGGGCCGAGGTGCGCCACCTGGTGGGTCGTTGCCCTGGTATCGAGGTCTGCGACGCGGTGCAGGTGAGCGATGAATTGGTGAGCAACGCCCGCTGCCACGCCCGCTCGCCGCGCAGCTGCCGGCTGATGGTCGACGGCCGCGGTGGGTTCCGTATCGAGGTGGACGACGCCTCGCCCGCCCCGGCGCGGTTCCGGCGGCCCGACCACACGGGCGGGCGCGGGCTGCTGCTGGTGGCCCAGCTCGCGACCCGGTGGGGGACCGACTACCGCGACGGCGGCAAAACCGTGTGGGCCGAACTCGACCGGTCCGGCGGCAACTGATCCAGCGGCGACCGGCCGCGGAGGGGGGGCCGACCGCTCCGAGGCGCTACGGCCACGATCCGCGCGGGGCGGGAGATTGTCCTGGCATCGCCGGTCCGCGATCCGGCTCACGGCCACGTCCACCGGCGGTAGTGCGCGCCACTTCGGCCCTGGCGGGTCCCGTGGCGCCGGGGAACGTCTCACGAAGCGCCCTCGCGCCGCCGATTCACGCGGGATCCCGACCATGTCCGCGGCCGGGCGATCGAGTCACGATTCGGGGCCGGGGCTCGCAGACTCCGGCATCGCGGTAACAGCACGCTCACAAGCGCTGATATCGGCGGCCGAACCCTTCCGGGGGCGGACCGGCCGGTCTAATCTTCAACGTCATGACCGCCTTCACCGGAAAGGTCGTACTCATCACCGGCGCCGCCCGCGGTATCGGGGCGGAGCTCGCCCGGATGCTGCGGGCGCGTGACGCGCGGCTGGTACTCACCGATATCGATCCACCCCCGCTGGGGGAACTCGCCAGGGAACTCGGCGGCGACGAGTACGTCGTGGCGGTCACCGCGGATGTACGCGATCTCGCCGCGATGGAGGCCGCGGTCGCGCGGGGAATCGAAAGGTTCGGCGGAATCGATGTCGTCGTGGCCAACGCCGGTATCGGCAGCTACGGATCGGTTCTGGGGGTGGACCCCGCTGCCTTCCGGCGGGTGGTCGACGTGAACTTCGTCGGATGTTTCCATACCGTGCGCGCCGCTCTACCCGCGGTCATCGAACGGCGCGGCTACGTGCTGGTCGTATCCTCCGTCGCCGCCTACGTGGCGATGCCGGGCCTGGCGGGTTACGCCGCGACGAAGGCCGGGGTCGAGCATTTCGCCAACGCTGTGCGAGCGGAGGTCGGCTACCGTGGCGTCGCGGTCGGGTCGGCGCATATGTTGTGGATCGACACCGCGCTGGTGCGGGAAACGTTCACCGATCTGCCGGCGGCCGTGCGGGCGCTCGCCTCGTTGCCGGGCCTGTTCCAGAAAACCGTCTCGGTGCGGGAGTGCGCCGCCGCGTTCGAGCGGGGCATCGAGCGGCGCGCCGAGCGGATCAATGTGCCCGGGTGGTCGGGCGTGCTGCGCTGGCTGAAACCGGTGCTGCAGACTCCACTGATCGAGCGATTCGTCGGCACCGCCACCCGGACCTGGCTGCCCGAGATGGATGCGGAGGTGAGCGAGCTCGGCCGTTCGCTGAGCGCTCGCACCCAGGCGCTCGTCGAGGACAACTAGGGCAGGCGTCGACTCCGGCCGTCGTAGCGCGAGTGCTTACCCGTGGACGCAGTGGCCAACTCGACGGTCGGCGCGTTGACACACTCTTGGACAACAAATAGCCCGGGATCAGGTCACCGAGTTCGGCATGGGTCGAGCCGTCCGGCGTGGTGAGTGACCCGAAGACTCCGACCGAGCTGCCGGCCCGGCGCGAAGCGGGTATCGAGTCGGTCCCGTCGGCGTTCCGCTGATCGAGCCGAAGAGCAAGCCGGGGCGCACGGGTGCGTCGGCCGGATGCGGAAACGACTCGGTCGCCGTCACGACCCCTTCTCGAGGCACCTGCGGCGACCGGGCGACCGGCCTCACGCCGGTGTTTCGTTGGTCAAGGGCTACGGCCGGTCGAACCCTCCGGACCTCTCGGCCGCCAGGAAGACGTCCCACTCACCAGGTGTGAAGATCAGAGCCGGGCCGGTCGGGTTCTTGGAATCGCGCACGCCCACATGCCCGTTTTCCAGATGTGCCGCCTCTACGCAGTCTTTACCGCCATGGCTGCGGCTGCTTTTGAACCACTTCGCGGCCGTCTGGTCGATCACGGTTGCCACTCCTTCAATGCCTTCAGCATCAGTTCTCTGGATGCTGACCTGGGCAACGCTACCTGCCGGATGCATTCTGCCTCTCGGGAGAACCGCTTCACTTCGGCCTCACGTTCCAGATACAGGTCGCCGGCCAGACCTTCGACGTAGGCAACTGGGGGTTCCTGGAGCTTGGATGTCAGTAGCGGCGGAAACGAGAACAGTACGAATGGGGAAGCGATGAGGCCGCTCGGGTTCTTGGCCCGGAACGGGACTATGCGAATCTCGACTCGCTCGGATCTGTTGACCAGGGTTTGGATCTGCGTTGCCATGATCTGCGGGTTTCCGACCTGGTAATGGAGTACGCCTTCGGCCAGCAATGCCTCGAAACGGAAGTCTCGCTGGTCGAGCATGGCCTGTCGCTTGGCGGCCATGTCCAACATGTGGTCGACCTCTTCCGCAGGGGTGTCATGAGACGTCGCCCATGTGATGGCGCGTCGGTACTCGCGGGTCTGGAGGAGCCCGGGCACCAGGGTCGTCTGCCAGGAAGTCACCCAGTCGGCCGCATCCTCGAGTGACAGGTAGTGGTCGAAGTTGGTGGCCAACGAGTCCGCGTAGGCACGCCACCAACCACCACCAGTTGCTGCTGAGGTGCGGATCTCCTGTGCCAGTGCGAGTAGCAGCCGACGTTCCGAATCGGTGGCTCGATAGGCGTTGGCCAACGTATTCAGCAGCATGTCGGTGACTTTGGTGATGCGCCCGTCTTCGAGCCGACCGTAGGTCTGGGGACTCGTTTCGGCGATGCGGGAGGCCGCGGCCGCCGTAAAGCCGGACCGCTCGCGGAGTTTTCTCAGCTGTCGGCCCAACGCTCGCCGCGGAAGGGTGGATCCAGAGGGCATCTCTTTACCTTTGCTAACCGGATCGACGAAATATGGAGGCGTCCATGGAGAAATACTGTGGGTTCTGCCATGGAAGTTCCACGGTAGCTCTTCCGAACTCGTTGTGGCGGCGGTCTACTGAGGACGCACCCGGCGCAGGCCACCCCCTCGGAATCGCCGGGGGACACCAGGTCAACGCCAGGAGCGCCGCGAACTGGTGGTCCATCGTTCACAGTGTGGTCGCTGATGCCCTGTTGGACCCTGCGCCGGGTGCTCTCCAAGACTAGCCAGGAGCAGGGGATTGCCCATGTATGCCAAAGAATTACGGTGCGGTCGGCCGAGCGAATTCCCTTCGGGGCGGCTACCCGCTCGTACGCCCGTGGTCACGCGGATACCGGATGGACCGGCGGCGGTGCTGCCGTCGATCGAACGGCTGGAGTTCATCGCTCACGCGATGCGGCGCTGGTGTGCCGACGCGGGAGGTCCGCGTGGTCACGGCTGAGAGTCCTGCCGCGATCGGGCAGGTCAGGCGGGATGTTCCCATGTCCGGCGTGGACCTGCACGAGCTGGCGCGTCGGCACGGGTATCGGCTCGTGTACACCGTGTACACCGACGCACGTCCACTGGTGACCGTACTGGCGCTGGCCCGGCACGCGAGCGAGTTCGACGCGCGAGCAGTGGTCGTACCCGGTTTCGAACACGCCGAATCGGTGCGGCAGCTGGTGACCGAGCATGCGGCACTGATCACTCCGATGCGGCTCTACCCGCGCGGTCACCGCTGGGCCACGTCCGAGGGGTCGCCGGGGCGGCCGGGAGATGGCTGATCTGGCGCTGATGCACCTGGCGCTGGGCCTGCTCGGGCTCACGGTCGCGCTCTGGTGGCCCGGGCCCTGAAACCGGGGATACCCCCACCTTGGCTCCGCGCAGGTGGGGGTATCCCCGATTACGGCCGAACGGGCTGATGGCCCGCTGAGGCGTATCTCAGGCCTCGCCGTTGCGGTAGGCGTCGAGGCGGATGGTCGCGGTCGCCTCGTGAGCGGCCATACCTTCGTACTGTGAGATGGTTTCGACGGCCCCGGCCGCCTCTGGGTGGCCGACCGCTCCACGCGCCGGTAGGTGAGCGGTTCGAGGAAGCGGGAAACCGAGAGGCCCGCACTGTGTTTGGCGCCACCGGCGGTCGGCAGTACGTGGTTGGTGCCCGAACTCGCGCGGTCCGGCGGGCGCGACCGCAGTGCGGCCGACGAACATGACCAGATGATCGGCGTGCAGCAAGGTACCGTGCGCGCTGGCGATCTCCACGATTGCGCTACTCGCCCCCGCGGCGGTGGTGCCGGGTGCCGGGACCGTGGCTACCCATGATGGAGACCTTCCGAGTCGAGCAGGATCCGAAAACAGTCACACGTAGCCCGTTCAGGATTTCCGCCTGCGCTTCCGCTTCTGCTTCCGTTTTCGGGGCAGATCGCCCGGGTTGTACCTCGCGGCGGGGTCGCCGGTGTCGGCAGCCTTCCGCCACCGGGTTTCCACTTCCGCGACCTTATCGCGCTCCCAGAACAGTTTACCGAGTTCGAATCTCGCAGCGAGATACCCGGCGGCGGCAGCCTTCCGCCACCAGGTTTCCGCTTCCGCGTCCGCGCTCCGCTCACGGAGCAGAACACCCAGGTTGTACATCGCGACGGGGGCGCCCGTCCCGGCGGCCTTGCGGTACCAGGTTTCCGCTTCCGCGACCTCGCCCCGGTTCCAGAGCAGAACACCCAGATTCACCATCGCGGCGGGGTCGTCGGTGGCGGCGGCTTTCCGGTACCAGGTTTCTGCTTCCGCGTCTTCGCCCCGGTCGCGGAGCAGAACGCCCAGGTTGTACATCGCAGGGGTGTACCCGGTGGCGGCGGCTTTCCGGTACCAGGTTTCTGCTTCCGCGTCTTCGCCCCGGTCGCGGAGCACAACACCCAGGTTGTACATCGCGACGGGGGCGCCCGTCCCGGCGGCTTTCCGGTACCAGGTTTCCGCTTCCGCGTCGTCGCCTCGCTTCCGAAGCAGATCACCCAGATTCACCATCGCGGCGGGGTCGTCGGTGGCGGCTTTCCGGTACCAGGTTTCCGCTTCCGCGTCTTCGCCCCGGTCGCGGAGCAGAACGCCCAGGTTGTACATCGCGGGGGTGTACCCGGTGGTGGCGGCTTTCCGGTACCAGGTTTCTGCTTCCGCGACCTCGCCTCGCTTCCGGAGCAGAACACCGAGATTCACCATCGCGGCGGGGTCGTCGGTGGCGGCGGCTTTCCGGTACCAGGTTTCCGCTTCCACATCCGCGCCCCGGTCGCCGAGCAGAACACCCAGGCTGAACATCGCCCTGGAGTCGTCGGCGGCGGCGGCTCTCCGGTACCAGGTTTCCGCTTCCGCGTACTCGCCCCGGTCGCGGAGCAGAACACCCATGTTGTACAACGCGGGCGGGGACCCGGTGGCGGCGGCTGTCCGCCACCAGAATTCCGCTTCCGGGACCTCGTCCCGCTCGCGGAGCAGAACACCCAGGTTGTACATGGCATCGGAGTTGCCGGCGATGGCGGCTTTCCGGTACCAGGTTTCCGCTTCCGCGTACTCGCCCCGCTCGTAGAGCAGAACTCCCAGGTTGGCCATCGCGCCGAGATGGCCGATAATCGCCGCACGACGCAGCAGCGCGAGCGCGCTGGTTGTATTGGCGCGCGTGTAGGCAGTGTCCGCGACCGATATCAGCACGCCGAGGTCGGCATCCTGAGTCGCGTCCTCCCAGAAGGTGTCCGGAATGAAGCGCGGGGGGCGGTGATCTTGTCCGTCGTCGGCGGCAACGAGATAGTCGAAGGGCCGGTATCCACGGGTTCCCTCGCCATCGAGGAAGCCGGTGTGCAGCGCAGCGGCACGCCCGGCCCCGGTTGGCGGTGTACGGGCAGCGGCGATCGCCGCACGGACCGTCTCGCCGGTGATGTCGATCTCCGGCCGGTTCACTCGGATTCTGCGCATAGTGAGATCGGTGAGAACGGGCTCGGTGATCGGATCCGGTCGTCCGATACGCGCCCAGTCGACCGCGACCGCGATCACGCTGTGCTGTACCGGGTCTGTGGCTTTGGCGTCGTCATAGCGTGCCAGCAGCTCCGGCGCCCCCGCCAGTGCTTCCCCCAGGCCGTATCCGGCCGAGATCTGGCCGGGGTAGGCGAGGATGGCAGCGGCCTGCTCGTCGGGGTCCTCACTGGTGGATACCAAGTCGATCAACAGTGCCTGATCGAGCAGCAAGCGGGTGTCGCGCCGCAGTTCTCCCTCGCCTTTGAGCTGGGCGCGCATCTCCGACCGCAACGTCGCCACCACCACCGTGCGTCCGGCGCGCGCGGTCAACCGCGATAGAACCGCCGGGGTGAGTGGCCGGGCACCTGTCAGGTACTCGTGCAGGTCGTCCAGCCACACTACTACGGTGTCATCGGTGCTGTTCACTCGCTCGTGGGCGACCAGATCTTCCAGGCCGTCGAGAACCGGCCACAGCACCCGGGCCGTTGGCTCGAACGCATGGACTGCTTCGAACAGGGTGCGGGTCTTGCCCGCCTTCGACGGGCCGACCACAAGCACCATCCGGGTACCTGTCAGCGCTCGGGCGAGCCGGGCATCGACCTGGTTGGCAGTGCGCGCCAGATATCGGTCCCGCCCACCGTAGGTGTCGGGACCGCCGAACGCCGAACTCGTTGCCCCCATCAGGTACGGGTTCACAGCCGCGACCTCGGGGAGGTCGGTGTCGCCGAAAATCCGGACCAGGTCACGCAACGACCGCCGTGGCTCATCACGTGGCTCGATCGAGATGTTGAGGTCGCGGAATTTGTTCCCGGTGAGGGCGATGTGTCCACCACCCATGGATGCCGGAGCATCAGGCGCGGGAGTGCCGGGGTTCAGGCCCGCGCCGATTCGGGGTCCTGCGGCTCGCCGAGTTTCGCGCGCACGCCCCGTATCTCCGCCGTACCGGCAATACGGCTGTTCTTTACCCGCACACCGTCACCAGCGGATTCGACATCGGAGATATGCAACGCCGCGGCCACCAGGCCTTCCACGTCGACACCGATTACCGCCTGCGGAGCATGCTGCCGCACGGCCTCCAGCAGTACCACCGCAGCTTCACCGAGCTCTGAATCACCGGCCGCGCCGGCGTCTTCGAGGTCTTCGGCCAGCGATGCTCGCTTCGACTCCGAGTCGGGCTTGCGCTCAACGCCCGATACGTCCACATCGCCGTACTTACGCGAGATCAGACTCTTCAACCCCGCGTACGCATCCTTCACCGCTTGCGCCCCGGTCTCGGTCAGCCCCGTCGCTGCACCCAGCGCGACTGCGGTAACCACCACCGTTATCGGATCCATTCGTGGACCTCCCGTTTCCGACGTCCCGGCTACCGCCGGTGAACCCACAAAGCTAGCTGAAAACCCAGCGCTGGACAGCTGTTCCGGCTCACGACGATCGGGAAAACACGCAATAAGAAACGCTTACCGGAATCGGATTCGGCACTCTGAAATCGGGACGCGACCAGCCGGATCGCGCGGCCGTCGCTGGGCCGAGAGCTCGCGGGGCCGCCGCCGGATGGCTGATCTCGCGCTGGTGCACCTGATGCTGGGTCTGCTGGGACTCACGGTCGCGCTCTGGTGGCCTGGGCACTGAAAGCGGAACTGCCCCCGCTGCGTCCGCGCAGGTGGGGCAGTTCCGGTTGGCGCCGGGCGAGCTCAGAGGGCGAGCGCCGCGGGGATCGTCAGTACCGCGACGTAGTAACCCATGAACAACACTCCGGCGTGGATCTTGAAGAACCGGCACAGCAGGCCGCCCACGAGACCGACCGTGAGCGTCACGGCGAGTCCCAGAATCCCGCCCTCCCACACGCTGATCACCACGACGAGTCCGGCGAAGGCGGCGATGATGGCTTCGTGGCTTACGAACCGCACGACGACGGTCGCGGCCCGATGGGCGAAGTTCATCGCGAAGGGGTAGGCGATGAGGCCGGCCACCGCGACGGCAGCGAGTCCGTACAGCAGGAATTCGGTGCTGGTGAGTGCGGTGGACAGGTTGTCGATATTGCCGTTGCCGTCGTCGGTGGTGAAAACCGGTGGTGCGTTGAACAAGGGGGCGGCGGGCCCGGCGGCGACCGGGCTCAGCGGCAGTCCGAAGGCGATGAGGGGGATCAGGGCTTCGGCGATATAGGTGGATTCGGTCGTGCCGTTGCGGGCGGCGATCACCGAAGTGAGCCGGCGGTAACCGTGTTTGATGCGGCTCCCGACCACTTCGCCCATCAGGACCGTCATGGCGACCGGGCTGAAAACGAAGGTGGCGCTGGAAACGGTGGCGGTGGCCGCGACATAGCCGGTCTGTCCACGGTCGAGGATCCGGAAGGGATTGGGAAAGTAGCCCTTCCAGGTCTTGACGTCGGGTGCGAGCCATACCGTCGCCGGCTCCTTGCGCGCCATCTCGGCACGTCCCTGTGGCCCCAAGGACAAGAAGAGGTCGGCGATGAGCGGTCCGACGGCGATGCCGAGGAAATAACTGATGTTGAGTGAGACATCGTAGGACGCCGTGAGCTGTTTGAGACCGAGGATGAGGACCACGAACGGTACGAGCGCGAGCACGCCCGCCCATTTCCCGGGCGACGCGTAGGCGATGCCGATGGCGGCCAGCAGGAACAACCACGGGGCGGCGGACTGGACCGTATCGGCGACCGGGGCCAGCAGCACGGCGAACAGCACGGCGGCGGGGACGGCTATCACAGCGGCGATGAGAGCGGCGGAGATCGCTTTGCGGAGCGCGATATGGGGCACGCCCAGTGCGCGCAGCATCCGCGCTTCGCGCATGAGTGGGACCGCCATCGTATCCCCGGGTATGCCGAGGAGTGTGGTCGGCGCCGCATGCGTCATATGTTTGGCCACGGCTCCGGCGAGGAAAAATGTGAACACGCCTGCCGGGGGAGCACCGAGCAGAATCACCAGCAGGGTCAGCGGGGCGATGGTCGCGGTTTCGTCGGTACCCGAAACCATTCCGATCAACGAGAAGACGATTGCGCCGACCACGGCGAGCATGATGGCCAGCGCGATATCGCTGGTGAGGATCGAACTCATGACACTGTCCCGGTGGTGGAGTGTTCGGCTTCGGTGAACCGCCGGCTCAACCCGAGTTCGTCGAGTTCACGCCGGGTGTGTGCGGGCAGATCGTCCAGCGAGCCCAGCCCCTGTCGTTCCTCGCGCAGTGCGGCGATGACCTCGCCGACGGCCGCGTCTTCGGACACCTCGGTGACCACGATCCGCTTCGGACGGAAAAGTCGCCCGCAGATCAGACCGGCGATCACACATCCGGCGATCCCCACGAGGAGCGCGTAGGCGTCGGCGAGCGAATCGTTCGCCACGAACGAAGAGAATGCTCGCTCCGACAGCAGAAGTGCGGACAGGCTCACGCAGATGCCTATGACCACGGATACGGCCAGGTGGCGACCGACGACGGTATCACCCCATACCTCGAGGTACTGCGGATGTTCGCGGCCGGAGGCCGGCTCTGCGGTGGGCGGGTCGACCGGTGGCACTGCCGCGGTCAGCGGGGGTTGGGTGGGCATGGGTACTCCGTCGGCGTCGAGGGGGTCGGGCAGGTCAGGATGTCGAGGCGGTGAGGGCGCGGACCACTCGCGAAGGGCTGGGCCGACCGATGACGGTGGACATCCACCGGGAAGTCGCGGTGAGCGTGTCCAGATCGATACCGGTGGCGATTCCGAGGCCGTGCAGCATCCACACCAGGTCCTCGGTGGCCAGATTTCCGGTGGCTCCGGCGGCATACGGGCAGCGACCCAGGCCGCCGGCGGCGCTGTCGAACTCGGTGATCCCGGCGCTCAGGGCGGCATAGACGTTCGCGAGCGCCTGGCCGTAGGTGTCGTGGAAATGCATCGCCGTGATCTCCGGGCGGATACCGCGGTCGAACAGGGCTTCCAGCAGGTCGAGGACGTGTCCGGGCGTGGCGACCCCAATGGTGTCGCCCAGCGAGATCGAGGCCACCCCCATGTCGAGGAGGCGTTCGGCGATATCGGCGACGGCCGAAGTGTCGACAGCGCCCTCCCAGGGGTCCCCGAAACACATCGAGATGTATCCGCGCGTGGCAAGCCCCTGTGCTCCGGCACCGCGCACTACGGGGCGTGCGGATTCGAGCGCGCCGTCGATGGTGGTGTGCAGGTTCTTGTCCGCGAAGGTCTCGGTCGCGCTCACGAATACGGCGAGTTCCGCGGCGCCGGCGGCCAACGCCCTGTCGAGCCCGCGGCGGTTCGGTGCCAGCACCACCCGGCGGATATCGCTGGGCAGGTCCAGGACGGCCAGCAGCTGCTCGGCATCGGACAGCTGTGGGATCCATCGCGGTGAGACGAAGCTCGTGAGCTCGAGCGCCGGCACCCCCGCGGCGGCGAGCCGCCGGCAGAATTCGGCTTTGACCGGTGTCGGAACCACAGTGGCTTCCGCCTGGAGACCGTCGCGGGGGCCGACTTCGTAGACCCGGACCGCGGCCGGCAGATCCGGCCTGCGGTGGACGTGCGGTGCGGGCCGGCGGACGGCCCCGGTGTCGGGCGCCACCTCAGCTCCGGTTCCGCAGGTCGGCGAGCACCCTTTCGGCGTGCTCGACGCGAATGTTCCTGTCCTGGATGAGCTGTGCGACGACAGCGTCGAGCTCCGCGGTGCGCGCTCCGGCGGTGACCGCGACGGTACGGGCGTGCAGGCTCATATGGCCACGCTGGATGCCTTCGGCCGCGAGGGCGCGGCAGGCGCCGAGATTCTGGGCCAGTCCCACCGCGACCACGACCTCCGCGAATTCGGTGGCCGACTCCACGCCGAGGATCTTGATCGCTGCCCGCGCGACGGGATGGGCCTTGGTGGCTCCGCCCACCAGACCGACCGCCATCGGCACCTCCAGCGTGCCGGACAGATGTCCATCGGCGGTCTTCTCGAAGTGCGAAAGAGCCGTGTACCGCCCATCGGGACCGACGGCGTGGGAGTGACAGCCCGCTTCGACGGCGCGGGTGTCGTTGCCGGAGGCCAGTACCGCGGCGGTAATGCCGTTCATGATGCCCTTGTTGTGCGTGGCGGCACGGTATGGGTCGGCTTCGGCGAGCGCGGAGGCGTGCACGATATCGTCGACGACCTGCTCGCCGCCCAGCAGATCACGGTCGAAGACGGCGCGGGCCCGCACGATTCGCCGGTCGGCCATATTGGTGAGGATGCGGAGCAGGGGCCGCCCGCCGGCGATGGCCGCGAGCCGGGGCGCGATGGCCTCGGCCATGGTGTTGACCGCGTTGGCCCCCATCGCATCGCGCACATCGACCACCAGATGCGTGACGACATGTGTGCCGGTTCGCGTCGGCACCAGGCGCACCTGTAGGTCCGTCGCGCCGCCGCCGAACCGGACCAGGGTCGGGTCCTGCTCGTTGGCGAGGTCCACGACGGTCGAGCGTTGTTCCAGAATGCGCAGGCGCGCGGTCTCGGGATCGGGTAGGTCCAGCAACTGGATCTGCGCCTGCATCATCGGACCGGTGCCGGAGGTGAAGAATCCGCCTCGCTCGCGGGCCATGCGTGCGGCATTGCTCGCCGCGGCGACGACCGACGGCTCCTCGGTGGCCATGGGGACCAGATAATCTCGGCCGTTGATCCGGAAGTTGGTGGCGATGCCGACGGGAATGCCCAGCACCCCGATCACATTTTCGATCATGTGATCGGCATGCTCGGTGTCCAGGCCCTGCGCAGGTTCGAGAACGTCCAGCTCCGCGACAGCTACCCCGGTCCGTTCGGAAACCACCGAGCGGCGCTGCTCGACGGACGAGTCCTTGAATCCCGGAATCCTGCTGTTCACGGTCACTGCGCCGCCCTCCACATCGCGGGGCGCGGTATCCGCGGCCCCGATGAACATTTGCCGGGTCCGACGGTACGACCGCGTTGTAACCCGCGACATGTGGGATGACCACATGAACCGGCGGTTTGAGTGTGTTGAGGACACATTTTGCTGTTCATGGCCGGGATACCGAACGCAACTCGTCCAGCCGAGTGGCGAGCGAGATACGGAATAGGTGTTCGTCCTGGCGCCAATCCGCTCCGAGCAGGGCTTTGAGGCGGTCGAGGCGTTGCAGGATCGTATTGGGGTGGTAGTTCAGCGCTCGCGCGGTCTTCGTCGGGCTTGCCTCGTGCCGCACGAAGGTGCGCAGCGTGGTGAGCAGATCGGTGCCGTGCCGGGTGTCGTAGTCGACGACCGGCCCGATGGTGAGATCGAGGAAGGACTGCAGGGCTTGCGGGTTGGCGCCGAACAGGACGGTGTACGGGGCGTAGGCGTCGGTGGCGACCGCGCGGTCGTCGATGCCCAGCCCGGTCAACAGGCGCACTGTCTGTTGCGCTGTGCGGAACAGGTCCGGGAGCTCGTCGGGCGCGGCGGCCCGCGGCGGGGCCACGACCAGCACCGGGGCCCCCAGTGTGCCGGTGAGATGCCTTCGCAGATCGTTCGCGAAGGCCATCGGATCGACAGCCGATCCGATCACCGTGATGGTGGTCGCGTGCTCACCCACCAACCCGGCGCGGCCGAGGAAACCCGCGGCAGCCCGTTCGGCCCCGGCCCGCCGGGCCGGCGGCACATCGACGATGAGCAGCGTGCGCAGTTCGGACAACGTCAGGCGGTGGTTGCGCGCCCGCTGGTCCAGACCGCGACGTCGCTCCCGCGATGAATGCAGCAGGTCGGCGATGAGCTCGCCGCGCTCACGGCGGGATGCGTCGGTGACCGCCCGCTGTTGCAGGGCCAGCAGAGCGGCGACCTGAGCCGCCCGTTCGATCGTGCGTCGCTCCACCGGACCGAGTTCCACGCTGCCCGGGCTGAGCAGCAGGGCCCCGAAGTGGAGTTCGCCGGCGGTGACGGCGGCAACCACCTCGACCGATCTGTTCTTGGCGACAGACCGGCAGTGCCCGCTCGAACGACTCAGCGCTATCGCGGCACGCACATCCGGGGACAGGCTCACCGCCGTATGCTCCTGGTCCGCGGCCGCGGAGGCGGCGAGCGCGAAGGAATCGGCGTCGATGATCGTCACCCGCCGGTCCAGCGCCGCCGCCAAGGTGTGCGCGACCTGTGTGAAGCCGCCGCCGGACAGGACGGCGTGGACGAGTTCCTGGTGGACCGCGCTCGACCGATCGCGCGCTTCCAGGTGCGCGGTCAATTTCTCCAGGGCGCCGCGAGTGCGGTCCTGCGACTCCCGGAGTTGCGTGAGGATGTTCGCGGTCTGCAACACCACCGAGGCGTGGTCGGCCAGAGCCGAGAGCAGCGCGATCTCTTCGGGGGTGAACTGGTGTTCCTGCCGGGTCGCGGCGAAGAGCACGCCGAGTACGGTGCCGTCGGAGAGCATGGGCACGCCGAGGATGGAGATGATCCCCTCGGCGAAGACGGCATCGTCGATGGTGTGCTCATGGGTGCCTCCCGCGTACTCGCTGTACCGTGGCACCCACTGCGCCGACCGGGTATCGGCGATCCGGCTCGCCAGTCCCGTCCCGGCGGGGACATGCAGGTCCTGGAATTGCGGGGTCACCGCCCCCATCGTCTTGCGAACGTGCAGGTCGCGGGTGGTGGCGTCGAACTCCGACAAATAGGTCACATCGGTGCCCATCATCTCGTGGGCGCGCGCCACCAACCTGGCCAGCAGCGCATCGATATCACGCACCTCGGCCAGATCGCGGGCACTGGAGAACAGCGCGGTGAGCTCCTGTTCGCGGCGCCGTAGGCGGGTGACCTCGGCCCGGTCGCGACGCGCGTGGTCGACGATATCGCCGACCGTGCCGGTATCGAGTCCCAGTTCGGTCAGCGAGGCCGCCAGCGTGGTGACATCCGGTTCGCCGCGGGTGACGGCCCGAAGAACCTCGTGAACGATATGGGCGAGGTCACTGCTGTTCATGGTTACAGACTGCCCGTGTCCACCGGCCCGGTTCGATGCGCTCCCCATGACCGCTGCCCAGCACGACACCAGGGTGCCGAGGTGTTCCACGGCGGTAATCTCCGGAACCTCGGCGGCGAGCTTGGAGAACAATGCCTACTTCCCGACCCGTGGTGGCACGACCGGCTACGCCGCAACCGCCTCCAGCACCGAAGCGACCGCCAGTGCGCGGGCGTCCTCTGGGCGCGGCATCAATGGGTCAGCGCGATTTTGACGATCACGACGAGGGCGGCGGCGAGAGTGAGCAGTAGCGCGGTGACCACGGTGGCGCGGGTGGGCCGCCGGCCGCGGAGTCTGCCGATGACGAAGACGATCCCGCCGATACGCACGAGGATGACGAGTTCCGCGAGGATCTGCGCGGTGCGGGGTGCGAGCCAGTCAAGCCATCCGGCGGCGAGGATGGCACAGGGTAGGGCCGCGGAGGTGAGGATCGGTGCGGAGTTGCGCAGTGCGCGGACCCGGTCGCCGAGGGTAGGGGTGTGTTGTTCGCGGACGGTGCGGGCCACGGTCTCGGCGAAGCTGTGGGCGATGAACGTGGACAGGGCCGTGCCGAGGACGACGAGGATGCCGAGGTGTTTCTCGGTGGTGACGATGGGCACGAGTGCGGTGAGGACGAGGATGTTGCCGTAGATGTAGGCACTGATCCGGCTGGCCGCGTTATCGCGGTCCAGTGGGTTCCGGGCGGAGAACAGCGGGCCGTGCAGCAGGCCGGCCGGGTCGGCTTCCATGGGATCAGTCGGCGAAGACCTCGCGCAACTTCGCTTCCTGCTCATGGGACAGGTTGGTGGAGACCAGCTCCGCCGACTGGCCGTGGAATGCCTCGTGCACCTTGTCCACCGTGGCATCGGAGGTCAACGCGAACAGTGCGGAGGTGCCGGGGGTGAGCTTGTCGCGCACCTCCTTGATGAAGTCGTCGTCGATACCGATATCGGCCAGCGACCCCGACATCGCGCCCAGACCCGCACCCATCGCGGCACCGATCAGTGGGATGAAGAACAACAACCCGAACAGCAGGCCCCAGAACGCGCCACCCAGTGCACCGAGCCCGGTCAAGCTGTGCAGCTGGCGGGTCTTGGGTTTCTTCGCGTCCGCCGGCCAGCTGACCACGGCCGCGTCCTGCACAGTGATCAATTCCCGGCGTTGCAGATCCTCCAATGTCGAGACGGCGGTATCGGCACCGGTGGCAGTGGGGAACTTCCAGACGGTCAACGTACCGGCCATCTCGGCTCCTTCATCAGGGTGAGTACGCTTCCGGGTCGACCCTAAGGCCGGTCGCATACCGGTTCCTCACCCGTTGGGGGTGAGAGTCCATGTCACCGGGGCCGGGGACGTACCACTCGTCCGTCGCGCTCGTGGGCCACCCGCCGGGAAGACAACAGTTACGTCGTTCGCGAGGTTGCGGTCGGTGCGTTGAGCGGAGTGCGACAAGGGGGTTCGCCGCCGCGGGGACCCGGTTGGGCGACAGATGACAGGAACATGGCTGCGGGGTCACGTTTGTGCAGCTCAGCTCATATTTCAGCGGAATCGGTGGAGCGTCGCCGATAGGATCGTCGCCATGATCGACTCCGCGCGCGTCCTGTCCCGTCGCACCGGTGTGACGGCCGCGATCCTGGCCGCCGCGGCCACCGGACTGATACTGGGCGCCGCGCCCGCCACCGCCGCGCCCGCGTTCCCGGTCCCGCCGCTCACCGAGGTGGCGGCGGCGGGCACCGAAGGCCTGGACCCGCTGCTGGCCCTGGCCTACACCATGGCTGAACAGGAGGCACACGCTCGTGGGGTGCCGATGACGATCAACTCCGGTTACCGCTCGCCCGAGGAGCAGCGGGCGATGTGGGAGGAGGGGCTGCGCACCTACGGGAGCCCGGCGGAGACCCGGCGTTGGGTGCTGCCCCCGGAGGAATCCACCCATGTCACCGGCCGGGCCGTCGATATCGCGCCCCGGGAGGGCGCCGCATGGCTGGAGGCCAACGGCAACCGCTGGGGGCTGTGCCGGACCTTCGACAACGAATGGTGGCATTTCGAACTCGCCACCCTCCCGGGGGCCGCGTGCCCGGCCCGGGTCCCCGATGCCGCGCACCGGTGACGCGGGGGCCTGCGGACTGTGCTGGCCCTTCGACCACCAGTGGTGGCATGTCGAGCCGGTGAGTGGGCGGCCCACGTAGCTCAGACGCCCGACAGCGACCGGAGCTCGTCCAGGAAGGCGCGGGTTCGCGGATCACCGGGGAAGTTCTCCACCAGTTCCTGCGCCACCTCGCTGCCGATGCACAGCAGCGAGGGCAGGGACCGCCGTTTCGCCTCGAATGCCCGCCGCCCCTGCGCCACCGCCAGTTCCAGATCGCGCCCGCGGGCGGCGACCACGGCCAGGGTGAGGTGCGCTTCGGCGACCCGCATCGGATTGCGCACCGAACCGTCCAGAGCGACCGAGTCGGCCAGTACCGCCTGCGCGTACATCTCGGCGCGCGCGTCGTCCCCGACGACCCGGGAGCAGTCCATGGCATAGAAGTCGAACTTCTGCGGATCCACGACGAAATGATTCTCGAGATCGTCGGGGTGGCCGAGCCGGTTCAGCAGGGTGCGGCCCTCGGCCAGCGCCGCGTCCACGGCCGTGCGATCGCCCAGCCGCGCCCACGCCTTCGCCCGCTGGGCGGCCAGTTGCACACCGACCCCGCTGGCCGTGCATTCCGCCGGTACCGCCTCGGCCGCCTGGATCACCCCGCGATGATTGCCCTGGGTCAGCGCGAACCAGGCCGCCAGTTCCGAACTCCAGCCGATGATCTCGGCATGCCCGGCCTCCTGACCCAGCGACCGGGCCGCCCGTCGGGTGGCCTCGGCGCTGCTGCGCCGGCCGAGATCGTATTCGAGACAGCCGAGTAGCAGCGCCACCCACCCGGCCAGCTCCAGGACCTCTTTGTGCTGGGCCAGGGTGAGCCGGCCGTCGAGCAGCGCGGCGATCCGGCGCAGCCAGCCCGCGGCCTCGAGATGGAGTTCGTGCGGATCGGTGGAGGCGTAGTCACAGCACAGCCGCTGCGCGGTGATCCGCACCGCGTCCAGGGTGGCCGTCGAAATATCGGACATGCGAAGGCGTCCCATGAATTCGAGCGTGTCCATGCCGGTGGCGGTGAGCAATTCGTCATCGCGGCTCGGCCGGGCCTTCGGGAAGAACGCCGCGGCCACCGAGTCGAAGGTGGCCGCGATGAGGGGCGCGTAGAAATCGTCGGGTCGTGATTCACCGGATTCCCAACGCCGCCAATTGCGTAGCAGTGTGCTGTCGGTCGGGAGATTGTGGGACGACTTGGCGCGCAGGGCGCGGACGGCGTCCACCTGTGACCACCCACGCGCATCGCGTTCCGAGCGCATCCGGATGGCCCACAGCGGACGATCTTCAGCAGCAGTCACGCGGCCAGTATTGCACCAGCAAACTTTCCGTGGACCCCAGAGGGCATTCAGATGTCCCCGCATGACCTCTTCTGTCGTTGTCGCGGTTGGGTCATCCTCGAATAGGACCGGCTTCGTACCGGTTCAAGCAACACCCCCGCGAATGCGGGGAGGAGATCCCGGAGCAGGAAATGGTTCCCCGCCCCCGTGTGGGGAAGGATTCAGGAGGTTCGGGTGGAAGCGTTGGTATACGGGTATTTACGCGACGATCTGGCCGCGGGTGACGGTGACGATATGGAGGCCGCGCTACGTGAGCTGGCCGAGGCCCGAGGACTGTGCTTCGCCGCGACGTTCCATGAATCGAGTCCCGGTGACGGGACGGCGTTCGCCGAACTGACCCGGGAACTCCAGCGGGCGGACGCCCATCACGTGGTGGTTCCGTCGCTCGATCACCTCACCGGCCAGACGATTCCACGCGAGCTGCTCATCGCGAAACTGGCCAGTGACGCCGCCGCCCGCATCTGGTCGGTGGCCGGCTGAACCGAGGACCCGGCGGCCCGGCGTACCCCCTCAGCGCCCGAAGCCGCCGGGTCCTCGTCTGCGCAGGTACTTCTCGAATTCGGCGGCCAGAGCGTCGCCGTCGATCTTGGCCATCGCCTCGTTCACATCGATCGCGGCGTCGCCGCGCTCCTCCAGCGAACGCACGTATTCGGCGATCTCGTCGTCGGCGACGGTCATCTCGTTCACCGTCGACTCCCACTCCTCGGCCTGCTGCGGCAGCTCCCGCAGCGGTACCTCGATATCGAGGACATCCTCGACCCGATGCAGCAGCGCGATCGTCGCCTTCGGGTTCGGCGGCTGCGACACGTAGTGCGGTACCGCGGCCCAGAACGACACCGCCGGGACCCCGGCCTTCACACACTGGTCCTGGAGCACCCCGGTGATACCGGTGGGCCCCTCGTAGCGGGTCTGCTCGAGGCCGAACTGCTCGGCCGCGTCCTTGCTGTAGGCCGAACCCGTGACCGGCACCGGCCGGGTGTGCGGGGTATCGGCGAGCAGCGCCCCGAGGATCACCACGGTCTGCACGCCGAGCTGATCGATGAACTCCAGCAGATCCGCGCAGAAGCGCCGCCACCGCATATTCGGTTCGATACCGCGTAACAGCACCACATCGCGGTCGCTACCGGGCGGGGAGCACACCGACAGGACGGTCGCCGGCCAGACGATCTCCCGGGTGACGCCCTCCACCTGCCGGACCATCGGCCGGTTCACCTGGTAGTCGTAATAGTCCTCGGAATCGAGTTCGGCCAGCGGCCGCGCATCCCAGATCAACTCCAGATGCTCCACCGCGCCGCTTGCGGCGTCACCAGCGTCGTTCCAGCCCTCGAAGGCCGCAACGAGCACCGGGTCACGCAGTGCGGGCAGTTCCCGATCCACCGGAGATTCACTCGAGCTCACCCCTGCCAGCCTACGGGGCGGGGCCGCCACCGGCGCGCAGTATCGGTCCCCTCGCGCCTGTCGGTGGCGTCGCCGGTTGTGGTCGCCCGCACAGGGCAGGAAGCAGGGCGACACCGTGACAGAGGCGCGCACTAGTCTGGAATCCATGTCTGCCTCCCGCTCCGCCGAGTTCGATACCACGTTGCTCGACACTCTCACCAGGCGTGTCGTGATCGGTGACGGCGCGATGGGCACGATGCTGCAGGCCGTGGACCTGACGCTCGATGATTTCCGCGGGCTGGAGGGTTGCAACGAGATCCTCAACGACACCCGTCCCGAGGTGCTGCGGCATATCCATCGTTCCTATTTCGAGGCCGGCGCCGATGCCGTGGAGACCAATACCTTCGGCTGTAATCTGCCCAATCTGGGCGACTACGGGATCGCCGACCGGATTCGGGATCTCTCGGAGAAGGGGACGCGGCTGGCCCGCGAGGTCGCCGACGAGATGGGGCCGGGCCCCGACGGCGTGCCGCGGTACGTGCTGGGCTCCATGGGCCCCGGTACCAAACTGCCCACCCTCGGCCACGCGCCGTACGCGGCCCTGCGCGACGCCTACACCGAGGCCGCGCTCGGCATGCTCGACGGCGGCGCCGACGCGGTACTGATCGAAACCTGCCAGGACCTGCTCCAGGTCAAGGCCGCCATCACCGGCACCCACCGGGCGATGGAGCGGGCCGGTCGCCGGATCCCGATCATCACCCACGTCACGGTGGAGACCACCGGCACCATGCTGGTCGGCAGTGAGATCGGCGCGGCGCTGACCGCACTCGAACCGCTGGGTATCGACCTGATCGGCCTCAACTGCGCCACCGGGCCGGACGAGATGAGCGAACATCTGCGCTACCTGTCCCAGCACGCGCGCATCCCGGTATCGGTGATGCCCAACGCGGGCCTGCCGGTGCTCGGCGCGCACGGCGCCGAGTACCCACTGACCCCGGAAGAGCTGGCCGCCGCGCTGCGCGGGTTCGTCGCCGACTACGGCCTGGCCCTCGTCGGCGGCTGCTGCGGGACCACCCCGGAACATATCCGCCAGGTGGCCGAGGCGGTCCGTGAGGTCGAGACCGGGCTGGCGCCGATCGGGCAGCGCCGCACTCCCGACCCCGAGCCCAGCATCTCGAGTATGTACACCGCGGTGCCGTTCCGGCAGGACGCGAGCGTGCTGATGATCGGGGAACGCACCAACGCCAACGGTTCGAAGGCGTTCCGGGAGGCGATGCTCGCCCAGGACTGGGCGAAATGCCTGGATATCGCCAAGGACCAGACCCGCGACGGCGCCCATATGCTCGACCTCTGCGTCGACTACGTCGGCCGCGACGGCACCGCCGATATGTCGGAGCTGGCGTCCCGGCTGGCCACCGCCTCCACCCTGCCGATCATGCTCGACTCCACCGAGACGCCGGTGCTGCGCGCGGGCCTGGAACATCTGGGTGGGCGCTGCGCGGTGAACTCGGTGAACTACGAGGACGGTGACGGCCCGGATTCCCGGTTCCAGCAGACCATGGCCCTGGTCGCCGAACACGGCGCCGCGGTGGTCGCCCTGACCATCGACGAGGAGGGGCAGGCCCGCACCGCCGAGCACAAGGTCGCCATCGCCGAGCGACTCATCGCCGACATCACCGGTAACTGGGGTCTGCGCGAGAGCGACATCATCATCGACACCCTCACCTTCACCCTGGGCACCGGGCAGGAGGAGTCGCGCCGCGACGGCCTGGAGACCATCGAGGCCATCCGGGAGCTCAAACGCCGGCACCCCGAGGTGCAGACCACGCTGGGCCTGTCGAATATCTCCTTCGGACTCAGCCCCGCCGCGCGCCAGGTGCTGAACTCGGTGTTCATGCACGAATGCGTGCAGGCCGGCCTGGACAGCGCCATCGTGCACGCCTCGAAGATCCTGCCGATGAGCCGGATTCCGGACGAGCAGCGCGAGACGGCCCTGGACCTGGTCTACGACCGTCGTCGCGAGGGCTACGACCCGCTGCAGAAACTCATGCAGCTGTTCGAAGGGGTGTCCACGGCCGACTCCCGCGCCTCCCGGGCCGACGAACTGGCCGCGCTGCCGCTGTTCGATCGGCTCGAGCGGCGCATCGTCGACGGTGAGCGGGCCGGGATGGAGGCCGATCTCGATGAGGCCATGCGGGAAGTGCCGCCGCTGAAGATCATCAACGAGACCCTGCTCTCGGGGATGAAAACCGTCGGCGAGCTGTTCGGGTCCGGGCAGATGCAGTTGCCGTTCGTGCTGCAGTCGGCCGAGGTCATGAAAGCCGCGGTCGCCCACCTGGAACCGCATATGGAGGCCACCGACGACAGCGGTAAGGGCCGCGTCGTCCTCGCCACGGTCAAGGGCGATGTGCACGATATCGGCAAGAACCTGGTGGACATCATCCTGTCCAACAACGGCTACGAGGTGGTGAACCTCGGCATCAAACAGCCCATCGCGACCATTCTCGACGCCGCCCTGGACAAGAAGGCCGATGTGATCGGGATGTCGGGGCTGCTGGTGAAATCCACCGTGGTGATGAAGGAGAACCTGGAGGAACTCAACTCCCGCGGCGTCGCCGACCAGTTCCCGGTGCTGCTCGGCGGGGCCGCGCTCACCCGGTCGTATGTGGAGAACGACCTCACCGACGTCTACGAGGGCGATGTGCATTACGCCCGGGACGCCTTCGAGGGCCTGCGGCTGATGGACGAGATCATGTCGCAGAAACGCGGTGACGGTCCCGATCCGGACAGCCCGGAGGCGGTGGCCGCGCGCGAGAAGGCGGCCGAACGCAAAGCGCGGCACGAGCGCTCGCGCCGGATCGCCGAACAGCGGCGGGCGGCCGAGACGCCGGTCGAGGTGCCCGCCCGGTCGGATGTGGCCGCCGATCTGCCGGTCCCGGTGCCGCCGTTCTGGGGTACCCGGGTGATCAAAGGCCTCCCGGTACACGAGTACTCCGGGTTGCTGGACGAACGGGCGCTGTTCCTCGGTCAGTGGGGGCTGCGCGGCCAGCGCGGCGGTGACGGCCCCAGTTATGAGGAACTGGTGGAATCCGACGGCCGGCCCCGCCTGCGGGCCTGGCTCGACGAGCTCAGTACTCAGGGCGTGCTCCAGCACGCCGCGGTGGTGTACGGCTATTTCCCGGCGGTGTCCGAGGGGGACGACGTCGTGGTGCTCACCGAACCGGAACCCGATGCGCCGCAACGTCACCGGTTCACCTTCCCGCGCCAGCAGCGCGACCGGTTCCTGTGCGTCGCCGATTTCATCCGCTCGCGCGAGCGTGCCCGCGAGACCGGGCAGGTGGACGTCCTGCCGTTCCAGTTGGTCACCATGGGACAGCCGATCGCCGATTACGCCAACCAGCTCTTCGCCGACAACAACTACCGGGACTATCTGGAGGTGCACGGCATCGGGGTGCAGCTCACCGAGGCGCTCGCCGAGTACTGGCATCGGCGTATCCGCGAGGAACTCACCCTGGAGGGCCACGCGATCGCCGATTCCGATCCGGCCGATATCGCCGACTACTTCTCGCTCGGTTACCGCGGCGCCCGTTATTCGTTCGGGTACGGCGCGTGCCCCGATCTCGAGGATCGCGCCAAACTGGTGGACCTGCTCGACGCCGGGCGGCTCGGGGTGACACTGTCGGAGGAACTGCAGCTGCATCCCGAGCAGTCCACCGACGCGTTCGTCCTGTTGCATCCGGAGGCGAAGTACTTCAATGTCTGAGCCCGGATAAACCTGCGGGCAATGTGATTGTCGTCACTTGCGGGGCGGTCCGGGCGCTCCGGACCGCCGTCGGAGACCGAAAACGCAGGTGATCGAGGTATAACGGGGTCGGTAAACCCCTACTGCCCGCGCGGCTTCCGGGTGCCGGAGCGTAGGATTTCCGGGACTTTCCGCTGAGGTTACCGCCGAATCAGAAGCCGCGACAATGTTGTCGGGCAGTTCGGGCGCGCCGGGCCGGAGCGGAGCCGTAGGCAGCCGCCTGTGACGCGCGGAGTGCTGGAAGACTCGGCGGCGAACAGAAGGGGCCACGACAGAGATGACCAAGGATCGGCTGATCGCCGGACGGTATCGGCTCACGGATCCCATCGGCACCGGCGCCATGGGTGTGGTGTGGCGGGCACTCGATATCCGGCTCCAGCGCACCGTCGCGGTCAAACAGGTGCTGCTCGGACCCAACCTGACCGAACAGCAGACCTCGGAAGCGCGCAAACGCGCACTGCGCGAAGGCCGGATCGCCGCGCGCCTGCACCACCCCAACGCCATCTCGGTGTTCGACGTCGCCGAGGAGGACGGCCAGCCGTGGCTGGTCATGGAATACATGAACGCGCCGAGCCTGGCGAGCCGGTTGAACCTCGACGGCACCATGGGCCCGCTCGAGGTCGCCAAACTCGGCGCCCAGGCGGCCGCCGCGCTCGCCGCCGCGCACGACGCCGGTATCGTGCACCGCGATGTGAAACCGGCGAATCTGCTGGTGGGCGACGACGGTACGGTGAAGATCACCGATTTCGGCATCTCGCGCGCCACCGGGGATGTGACGGTGACGGCCACGGGTTTCCTGGCCGGCACCCCCGCGTATCTGGCCCCCGAGGTCGCCCGCGGTGAGCAGCCGATACCCGCCTCCGATGTCTTCGCCCTGGGATCCACGCTCTACCACGCCCATACCGGCCGCCCGCCGTTCGGCGACGGTGACAATCCGCTGGCGGTTCTGCACGCGGTGGCCGGCGGCCAGGTCGAACCGCCCGCCGGCGCGGGCGCTCTGGGACCGGTGCTGATGCGCCTGCTGGCGACCGAGGTCGCCATCCGTCCCACCATGCACGAGGCGCAGGTCATGCTCGAGGAGGTGGCCGCCGGGCGGGCACCGGAACCGGTCGATCCGGTAGCACCCGCCGCCACGAAGATCCTGCCCGCCGATGCGGCCGCGACCACCCCGCGGCCGCCGGATGATCCCGCCCCGGTGCCGGTGCCGCCGCCGGGCGCAACCCCGCCGGCCTTCCGCGGTCCGCGACAGGCCGCCCCGGCGAGTGGCACCGGCGCCGCCCCGCCCGCGTCCGGGCCCACTCCGGCAGGGACCGGGGGCTCCCGGAAACGCACCGGTGTGGCGTTGCTGGCGGCTGTCTCCGCGCTGATGCTGGTGGTGGTTGTGGGGCTGGTGCTGGCGGATGTCCTCGGCGGTGACAACACCGACGATCCGGCCGCGCTCGCCCCGGGCACGTCACAGGCGCTCGCCCCCGAAACCGCCGAATCCGACACCGAAACCACCGCCCGGCCGTCGAACACGACACCGCCGCCGACCACCGAAACCGGTCCGCCGTCGGCAGCCCGGGTCGAACAGTTCGTCCGCGGGTACTACGGCCTGCTGCCCGGCAATCCGTCCGCCGCCTGGTCCCAGCTCTCGCCCGCGTATCAGGCCACCACCGGCGGCTACGCCGAGTACACGCGCTTCTGGTCGACCATCTCCGCCGTCAGCATCGGCGCGGTGACACCGTCGGGCACCGGCTCGGCCGTCGCCACCATCACCTACACGATGAGCAACGGTTCGGTGCAGTCGGAGAACCGGTCGTTCCAGGTGGTGCCCGAGGGTGGACAGCTGGTGATCACCGCCTCCCAACTGCAGTGAGCCGCCGCCCGGGACCTTCCCGCCGTCCGGGCTGCGGATAGGGTCGGCCGGGGTGCCGGGTCGTCTCCCGGGCACAGGCATGTGATCGACCGCGACGAAAGGCCGTACCTATGAACCGGGTTGCCGGAGTGCTGTGGGATATGGACGGCACCCTCCTCGATTCGGAGAAGCTCTGGGATATCGGTGTGCGGGAGCTGGCGCGCGAACTGGGCCGGGAGATGACCCAGGAGATCCGGCACGCACTCATCGGGGCGTCCGGGGCGAACGCGCTGCGGATCATGTTCACCGAACTCGGTCTGCCCCCGGAGCCCGAGGCCGTGGCGGCGGCCGGACATTTCCTGGAACAGCGCGTGACGGAACTGATGAGCGGGCCGATCCCGTGGCGTCCGGGCGCGGTGGAGGCGCTGGAGATGGTGCGTGCCGCGGGTCTGCCCACCGCGCTGGTGACCAACACCAAACGGTCGCTGACCGAGCTGGCTCTGGAGACCCTGGGCCGCGATCGCTTCGATGTCTCGGTCTGCGGCGACGAGGTCCCGCACGGGAAACCGGATCCCGCCGTGTACCTGCGGGCGGCGGAGCTGCTCGGTCTCGAGCCCGGCGATTGTGTGGCCGTCGAGGATTCCGTCACCGGAGTGGCCGCCGCGGCGGCCGCGGGTTGCGGGGTGCTGGTGGTGCCCTGCGAGATCCCCGTCCCGGTGCACCCGTCGCGGGTGCACCGCGACAGTCTGATCGGGCTGTCGCCTACCGACCTCGACGAGGTGCTGCGGACCTGCCGCGCGGTTGCCGTCAGTGATCCTGGGGCGTCCTGAGTTCCGCCGGCTTCCGGTCGTCGACGACCGACCCGTGGCGCGGGTCACCGTCTCGCGGCGAGACGGTGAGCTCGGGCTCGGGCAGTATCAGCGTGGCGCTCGACGGTGGTCCTGCGCGGGGAGCCGGATACCGGCGGTCCGGAGCCTGTTCTCGAAGAGCACGCCCAGCCGCCTCACCGCCGGCGTCTGCTCTTCGCCGTGGTGTGCGATGAGGGTGTATCGCGCCGCGGTATCGGTGCGTGCCTGCAGGGCGGTGACGATCTTCAGGTGTTCGGGGTGAGTGAGGTAGTGGTCGGCCACGGCGGTGGCGAGTTCGGCGACGCGGGGGTCGTCCGGTTCCCAGGCCGCGGCCGCGGCGGCGCGCTGGATCAGGGCGACGTAGCGGGGGTCGTCGAGGGCGAGCTCGACGTGGCCGAGGTAGTCGTCGAAGCCGTCGGGTACCAGGGCCTTCGCCAGCACCCAGCCTTCACGGGCGGTCGCCACCTCGTCCGCGGGAAAGCCGAGGCGGGTCATCCTCTCCAGCAACGTCACCGCGCGGTCGCCCAGCAGCGCCCGGTCACCGTCGGCGAGCCGGTGCAGCGTGTCACGCCGCGTGACCAGCTCCTCGATCCGTTCGGTGAGTTGCCGCTCGACGCCGGCCAGCGCGGTGACGAAGCCCGCGGGGTCGGCTTCGAGCAGCGGCCCGATCTCGGCCAGCGGCACCCCGGCGGCGGCCAGCGTCCGGGCCTGCACCAGCCGCAACAGCTCCGCGGATCCGTACCGCCGGAAACCGGAGCTGTCGCGTTCCGGCTCTGCCACCAGCCCGATCTTGTGGTAGTGCCGCACCGTCTTCACCGTGACGCCGACGAAGGCGGCCGCCTGCCCGATCGTGACTCCGTTCCTCATCCGTTCAGCCTTCCTTGTCGTGGAGCCCGCAGTGGCGGTCGCCCGGGAGCCGCTCGACCGTGCTCCCGGGGCCGGTGTCCTCAGCGCCGGGCGGGCTCGGAATTCCCCGGCCCGCCGAAGACCTCGTCGACGAGCCGGAGCCGGGCGTTCGAAAACGCTGTCGCAATGGAGAGGCCGGGGTCGTCCACGCAGTTCAGCGCGGCGGTGAGGATTCTGGTGCCGTCGGGTGTGCTGTACATCAGCGCCGCGTGCCCGACGGCGGCGCCGTTGTGGGTGATGAGGGTGCCGCCGCCCTCCGTGTCCTGGACGAATACTCCCAGGCCGTAGGCCATCCCGGGGATACCCGTCGGACGCGGGGTGCACATCTCGGCCAGCAGCGTGGGCGGCAGGAGTTCACCGTTCATCAGCGCGGCGATGAAGGTGTGCAGGTCGCCGGTGGTGGAGATCATGTCACCGCCGGTGGAGACCCAGGTCGGGTTCTGCCGCGTGACATCGATCGTCCGTTCCGCTCCGGCGTCCGCATAGCGGTAGTAGGCGTGCGCGTGCGGCTCGGGGATCTCCGGCGAGGCGTCCGGTACCACAGTGCCCGACAATCCCAGTGGTCCCAGGATCCGCCGCTGCATCTCCGCGGCGAGCGAGCGTCCGGTGACCTTCTCGATCAGCAGCCGCGCCGCCACGTAATTGGTATTCGAATAACTCCAGCCCGCCCCCGGCTCGAACCGCGCCGGCTTCGACAGCGCCAGTTCCACCAGATTCTGCGGTCGATAGATCCCGAACCGGTTTTCCGGCCACGCCGGGCCCGAGGGTCCGTAGGGGATCGGAATTCCCGGCACGACCGTTCCGTCGTCGTGGACTTCGCCGGTGAAGTTGAACAGGCCACTGGTGTGCTGCAACAGCATCCGCACCGTGATCCGCGCGTCGAACCCGAACTCCGGCAGATACTCCACCACCGGGACATCCAGCCCGATCCTGCCCTCACCCACCAGCTGCAACACCAGCGTCGCGGTGAAAGTCTTGGTATTGCTGCCGATCCGGACGTGCCCGTCGATCGGCGGCGGCACCGAACCACCCAGCTCGGCCAACCCCGCGCTGCCGGCCCACTCGCCCCGCTCATCGTGCACCCGCACCGTGATCCCGGTGAAACCGGACGCCACGATCTCCTCCAGCGCTTTCCGCAACCCCGGACGATCGGGTCCGCCGGTCGCCGATCCGGCCTCGTCGCCCGCGGTGGCGGCGGCGTGCGCGCCGGTCCGCGTAGTGCTCTCGTTCTGGTTCGAAAAGGTGATGGACATGGTGGTTCGGTCCTTCGACTCGGTGGTATTCCCTCGGCGTGGTGCCGCTGCGACGAGCTTCCACCCTGACCCGAGGTCAACTTCAACGGTGATCTGCATCACCTCCGCGTGGCCGGCCGGATGCGGGACAGTTCCCGGAACAGGACACCCGCCGGTTTTCCGGCAGCCGCGGTCCGGTAGCCGGGCGACCACCGCGACGGGCCCGGTCCGGCGGCGAGACCGCTTCGTGTCCTTCGGGTTCGGCGGTTTCCGATGCGACGCCGATTGCGTCCGTGCGCCAAACATCCGATGATGGGCTGCATTTCGCGGCCGTTTCCCGTCGTCACCGCTGTGATCAGGGACGACCGGCGATTGCGAACGATGTTGCGGAACAACAAGACCGAACGGTCCGTGACCGGACTCACCCGCTATCTCCGGCAAACACCGGGCGTGTCGCAGACAGTCCGATAACAATATCGCTATGGCCGCCACGGTGACCTTGGACGCAATCGTCGACACATCCCGCTACCCGCTCGCGGAGCCCGGCGCTCCCGGTTGGCGTGCCGCGGTGGCGGCGGCCCGGGCCGATCTCGCCGCGGACGGCTGCACTGTCCTGCGCGAGTTCATCCGGCCCGAATTGCACGCCCTGCTCGCCGAGCAGGGGGAGCGGATGGCGCCGCACGCCTACTACCGCACCGAGCAGGTCAACGCCTACAACATCCCGCTCGACAGCGAATTGCCCGAGGGCCATCCCGGCCGGATCGTATTCGAACGCGGTAACGCCTTCGTGCCGCGCGACCGCATACCCGCCGATGCGCTGATCCACCGGCTCTACACCGACGAGTTGTTCCAGCGTTTCCTGGCCGACTGCTTCGACCGGGATCGGCTGCACGAATTCGCCGACCCCCTGGCGGGGCTGGTCCTGAACGTGGTTTCCCCGGGACAATCGCATCCCTGGCATTTCGACACCAACGAGTTCACCGTCAGCATGCTGACCGCCACCCCCGACGCGGGCGGCGTCTTCGAATACTGTCCCGGGATCCGTTCCCCGCAGGCCGAGAACCTGCCGGATGTGCACGCGGTTCTGTCCGGATCGGGCGAGCACCTCATCCGGCGCCTGGTACTGCGCCCGGGGGATCTGCAACTCTTCCAGGGCCGCTTCTCGCTGCACCGGGTCTCCCCGGTGGCGGGTGCGGCCGCGCGGCATACGGCGATCTTCGCCTACAGCGACCGTCCCGGTGTCATCGGCACCGTGGAACGCACCCGTCAACTGTTCGGACGGGTGCTCCCCGATCATCTCGCCGCGGCCGACGCCGTCCGGGGTGACCGGCTGCTCGATTGATCGACGCGATCGAGTGGATACCGCCCGAGGAGAGGAACACACCGTGCCAGTTCCGTTGCACACCACCGGGAAAGCATCCTTCGACGACATCTACTCGAGGCCCGATCCACGCGGCTACTATGCGCGGATGTCGGAGCTGGACTATCGCATTCCGGAACTGGCGAAACCGCATCTGCGGGGGCAGATCGCCGAATGCGGCGCGGCGAAGGGAGCAGCCCCCAGCGTGCTGGACATCGGGTGCTCCTACGGCGTGAACGCGGCCCTGCTGCGCTGGGACACCACCCTCGCCGAGTTGGCCGGCTCGTATGCGGACCCCGAGGCGGGTACGGAGGAGTTGATCACGCGCGACCGCGCCCGGCTGGCCGGCGCCGACGCGCTGCCCGGGGTGCGGTTCCTCGGTATGGACGCCTCCGCGCCCGCACTGGACTACGCCCGCGCGGCGGGCTTGCTCGATGCCGTGGTGCACGCCGACCTCGAGGCCACCGATCCCAGTGACGAGCAACGCGCGATTCTCGCCTCCGCGGACCTGGTCGTCTCGACCGGCTGTATCGGATACGTCACCGAGAAGACGATTGTGCGGATCGCCACCGCCCATCCCGACCGACGCCCCTGGATGGCCCATTTCGTGCTGCGTATGTACGGTTTCGCACCCATCGAGGCGGAACTGGCGGCCCTGGGCTACCACACCCGGCGGATGCCCGGTGAGTTCGCCCAGCGTCGGTTCGCCTCGCTGGCCGAGCGCGAGCAGGTGCTGAGTACGCTGGCCGGTAACGGCATCGATACCACCGGCCTGGAGAACGAGGGTTGGCTGTATGCCAATCTCTATGTGTCCCGGCCACTTTCGGCGCCCATATCCATCGCTTGACCGCCGGGCGCAACCCGCCGACCGACGACCGAACCGGAGAACGACTTGACCGAACCCACCTTCGCCGCCGAGGACCAGCTCCCGAGGGTCCCGTTGCCGACCCTCGAGGACAGCTGCGCGCGTTTCATCCAGTGGTGCACACCGCTGCTGACCGCCGAGCAGCTGGCCGCCACCGAGGCGGCCGTGGCCGATCTGCTACGCCCCGGCGGCCCCGGCCGCGTGCTGCACGACGCGCTGCGCGAATACGATGAGACACCGGGCGTGGGCAGCTGGCTCGACCGGTTCTGGCCCTCGCGCTACCTGGGCCGGCGGGACCGGATCGCGTTGAACGCCAACTTCTTCTTCCTGTTCCGCGACGATACGGCGCTGGCGAGTTCCACCGCGGCCGACCAGGCCGAGCGCGCCGCCGCGCTGGTCGCCGCCGCGGTCGACTACAAGCTGGCCCTGGACCGGGAGGAGATCCCGCCGGTCACCCAGCGGGGGCAGCGCCTGTCCATGTGGCAGAACAAGTACCTGTTCTCCGAGACCCGGATCCCCGGTCTCGAACAGGACACCGTGCGGGTGCCCTACAGCGAGGCCGAACCGGGCCCGTCCACCGCGCGCCACATCCTCGTACTGCACCGCGGAGCCATGTTCCGGCTGGACGTTCTCGGACCCGACGGCGACCCGTACGCCTTCGAGGATGTGACTGCGGGTCTGCGCTCGATCCTGAAATCGGCCACCGAGCCGGCCCCGGCCGGGACCTCGGTGGGACAGCTGACCACCGCGGCGCGCGCCGACTGGGCCCGCGCCCGCGCCCGGCTGCTGACCGATCCACACAATGCCGAAGCGCTCGACACCGTCGAAACGGCGCTGTTCGCCGTCTGCCTCGAGGATTTCGCCCCGCGCGACGACCTGCACGCCGCCGACACCCTCCTGCACGGTGACAGCGCCAACCGGTGGTTCGACAAATCGGTCTCGTTCATCGTCTTCGCCGACGGCCGGGCCGGCATCAATGTCGAACACTGCGGCCTGGACGGCACCACCATTTTGTCCTTCGTCGACACCCTGCTGGAGACGCCCGTCGGCGAACACCTCCAGCGGTCCGGGGCGCGGGGGCAGGGGCTGCCGCCGGCCGAGCAGATCGAGTTCCGGCTCGACGCGGAGCAGCAGGCCGAAGTGGTCGCGGCCGGGGTGGCGTTCGCGCAGTACGCCGCCGACAATGCCACCACGGTCGTCTCGTTCTCCGATTTCGGCACCGCCCGGGCCAAGCAGCTCGGTATCTCCCCGGACGCCTTCGCGCAGCTCAGCTACCAGCTCGCGCACCGGCGCAGCAAAGGCCTCACCGGCGCGACCTACGAATCCATCGCCACCCGGCAGTACCGCAACGGCCGTACCGAGGCGATGCGTGTGGTGACCCCGGAGATGGTGACCTTCGCCGACACCATGACGGACCCGGCGGCCGATACCGCCGCGAAACTGGCCGCTGCCCGCGCCGCCGCCACCGCGCACGTGGAACGGGCGAAACAGTGCCAGTCCGGTGCGGCGCCGGAACAGCATCTGTGGGAACTCGAATGGATCCAGCGGCGCCGCGGCGCCGAACTCGGCGTCACCGACCCGATCCCGCTGTACTCCAGCCCCGGCTGGACCGTCCTGCGCGACGACTATCTGAGCACCAGCTCCGCACCGTCGGTGAACATCAGCTACTTCGGTTTCGGCTCCACCAGCCCGAAGTGCATCGGTATCGCCTACGTACTGCTGCCCGACCGGTGGAACCTCTACCTGGCCACCCCGGCGGCCGTCGCCGACCAGATGCACGCGTTCGCCGGGCACCTGCGCACCGCCGTCGCCGAACTGGAGACCCTGCTCTCCGGAGCATGAGCGGTACTCGTGTGATCGCCCGAGTGGGTGCCACGACACAGTGGCGCCCACTCGGGCGGAGTCGCGCGGCGGTGGTCTGAAACAATGACCTGCCGTGAAGACTTTCGAGGCCCTGTTCGCCGAGCTCCAGGATCGCGCAGCTACCCGCCCCGCCGGGTCGGGCACCGTCGCCGCGCTGGACGCGGGCGTCCATACCCAGGGCAAGAAGGTGCTGGAGGAGGCCGGTGAGGTGTGGCTGGCCGCCGAACACGAGGGCGACGAGGCGCTCGCCGAGGAGATCTCCCAGCTCCTCTACTGGGTACAGGTTCTGATGGTGGGCCGCGGGCTGCGGCTGGAGGACGTCTACCGACATCTGTAGACGCCCCGACCGTTCCCCCGACCGAAAGGACCATCATGCTGCGCGTCGCAGTGCCCAACAAGGGCGCACTCTCCGAATCCGCGGTCGCCATCCTCACCGAGGCCGGCTACCGCAAACGCACCGACTCCCGCGACCTCACCGTGCTCGATCCGGCCAACCAGGTGGAGTTCTTCTTCCTGCGGCCCAAGGACATCGCCATCTACGTCGGCTCCGGCGAACTCGACCTGGGGATCACCGGCCGCGATCTGTCGCTGGATTCGGGCGCGCCCGTGCACGAACGACTCTCGCTCGGATTCGGCGGTTCGACCTTCCGCTACGCCGCCCCGCAGGGCCAGGACTGGAAGGTCGAGGATCTGCAGGACAAGCGGATCGCCACCTCCTATCCCAACCTCGTACTGGCCGATCTGTCGCGCCGCGGGATCGAAGCCGAGGTGATCCGGCTCGACGGGGCCGTCGAGATCTCCATCCAGCTCGGGGTGGCCGACGCGATCGCCGATGTGGTCGGCTCCGGCCGGACTCTGCGCCAGCACAATCTGGTCGCCTTCGGCGAATCGCTGTGTGATTCCGAGGCCGTGCTGATCGAACGGGCCGGCTCCGACCAGCGCGAGCGGGCGCGTAACCAGCTGGTCGCCAGGGTCAAGGGTGTGGTGTTCGCTCAGCAGTATCTGATGCTCGATTACGACTGCCCGAAGAACCTGCTGGCACGCGCCGCCGAACTCACTCCGGGGCTGGAATCCCCGACGGTCGCTCCGCTGGCCGACCCCGGCTGGGTGGCGGTCCGGGCACTGGTGCCGCGGAAGAAGGGCAACGAGCTGATGGATCAATTGGCGGAACTGGGCGCCCGGGCCATCCTGGCCACCGATATCCGCTCCTGCCGCGCGTTCTGAATCAGCCGGCGTAACGCGGTCTGTCCCCGCCTCGGCGCCGAGGTCCGCATCTCGGCGCCGAGAGGCCCGGTGACCTGCGTGGTGGCCCTGATCACGCTGCTATGAGCTACGCAGGCCGGGCAGGGTGCACATCTGTACGCACCCTTTCTGTCTTCCTCGAATGGTCGGCCTCAGTGGTCGGGCCCGCCCCATTCTGGACCGACGCAGCGACTGAGCGCGCGTGCCGTTGGTCCGTCCATGGATCGGTGGCCATTGAGCACTGACAGTGATGTGAGCCTCCCCAGGTGGGTCGAGGCGCATGACAGCGTGCACCTTCTGTCTATTTCTGATGGTCTGCCTCAGTGGT
>NZ_BDCU01000016.1 GCF_001618425.1 Nocardia fusca NBRC 14340 | reverse complement strand
GGGCCCCGACCCGCCCCGCCGCAGGCGGGGCAATATATACAGTCTCATTCCGATACCGATTCGGCGAAGGATTCGGCCGGGGGTTCGTCGTCCGCGGGCCAGCCGGGGTAGGGCGGGGGCGTTCCGTCGAATGCCGGGCACAGGCTTTTGTAGGCGCAGTAATCACACAGCCAACTCGGATTCGGTGGAAAATCTCCGGTCCGGCCGGCTGCGCGCACCGCGCCCCACAGAGCGGTGAGGGTGCGTTCGAAGCGGAGTAGTTCGTCCTCGTCGGGGGTGTAGGTGAGCAGTTCGGCGTCGGCCAGGTAGATCAACCGCAGCTGGGCGGGAACCACACCGCGGGTGCGCAGCAGCATGAGTGCGTAGAACTTCAGCTGGAACAGCGCCCGCGTCTCCTGGGTGGGCCCGGGCGCCCGGCCGGTCTTGTAGTCCACCACGCGTAGTTCCCCGGTGGGCGCCACATCGATCCGGTCCACGAAACCGCGCAGCGGGGCGCCGTCGGGCAGCCGGACCTCGAGCCGGGTCTCGCAGGATTCGGGATCGAACCGGCGGGGGTCCTCCAGCCGGTAGTAGGTGCGCACCAGGGCGCGGACCTCGTCGAGAAAAGACGCGACGTCGAGCCCGGCGGCGAGGAGTTCGGCCGCTTCGGGGCGTTCGGCCAGCACCCGGGTCCAGGCCGGTTCGGCCAGCGCGGTCGCGTGGTCGGGATCGCGGTCGGCGGCCGGCAGGGCATAGAGATCTTCGAGGACGGCGTGTACGACGGTGCCGCGCACCGCCTGGCGGGTCGGCGGCTCGGGAATGCGGTCGATGGTGCGGAGCCGGTATTTCAGCGGGCATTGTTTGAAATCGGCTGCGCGCGAAGGGGACAACGCCGGTCGGGCGGAGGCGGGTGCCGGTTCGAGGCCGGAACCGGCCGGGGGCGTGCTCGGTGGCGCTGACATACCTGGCAGGCTATCCGGCGGCACCGACACGGTGCCGCGCCCGGTGATCGGCCCGGGCGCAGTCCTCATCGTGAACGGAGATCCATGACGGCCAGACGGACCGGGCCATTCGTCGTCGGCGACCGGGTGCAGCTGACCGACGCCAAGGGCAGGCTGTACACGGTGCTGCTGGAACCGGGTAAACAGTTCCACACCCACCGCGGCGCCATCGCCCACGACGACCTGATCGGCGCCGACGAGGGCACCCTCGCGCACTCCAACAACGGCACGCCGTATCTGGCCCTGCGCCCGCTGCTGACCGATTACGTGATGTCCATGCCGCGCGGGGCGGCGGTGATCTACCCCAAGGATGCCGCGCAGATCGTGCACGAGGGCGATATGTTCCCCGGCGCCCGGGTGCTGGAGGCGGGGGCGGGGTCGGGTGCGCTGACCTGCTCACTACTGCGCGCGGTGGGATCGGACGGGGCGGTCGTGTCCTACGAGATCCGCGAGGACCACGCCGAGCACGCCGTCCGCAATGTGGAGCGTTTCTTCGGCGAACGGCCTGCGAACTGGCAGCTCACCGTCGGTGACGTGGCCGATTACGAGGGGGAGCGGGTGGACCGCGTGGTCCTGGACATGCTCGCGCCGTGGGACGCGCTACCGGCCGTATCGCGGGCCATCGTGCCCGGCGGGGTGCTGATGGTCTACGTCGCGACGGTGACCCAGCTCTCCAAGCTGGTGGAGGCCCTGCGTGAGCAGCAGTGCTGGACCGAACCGCGGTCCTGGGAATCGATGGTGCGCGGCTGGCACGTGGTGGGTCTGGCGGTGCGTCCCGAACACCGGATGCAGGGGCATACGGCCTTCCTGGTGAGCGCACGACGGCTCGCCGAGGGGGTGGTTACCCCGAAACCGCAGCGCCGGCCGTCGAAGGGCTGAGCGGAGGCGTTACGGACGGTCGCGGGACCACGGGGAGCCGGAGCACCGGCTCCCCGTGGTCCCGCGGGCCCGTGGTGGTCAGGCGGGGGAGCAGGGAATCTGTGCGAACCCGAAGAGCACGCAGGCGCTGGCATCGGACAGCCGCCAGGTGCCGTCCTCGTGTTCCCAGGTCAGCGGCATCGGCGGTGCGCTCTGACCGGAGGGGCTGGTGATGGTGGTCAGTCCGGTGGCGGTCTCCCCGTCGACGGTGACCTCACCGACCTGGAAGGTGATCCCGCGATAGGTCTGCAGGGCGGCGTTGAGCTGCTCGAGCAGGCCCCGCCGGTTCTCGCCGTCGTCGATCAGCTTCACCTTCTCGTCCACCGGGACGTCCGGGTTTGTGATCTGCTCGAGGTTGGACTGTAGGCTCTGCGCGGTGGGCGCGGGCGCGGTGTCGCCGTGGTCGTCATCGTCCTCGTGCGCCGCGGCGCTGGTGGTGGCCGCGACACTGCTGGCGGCGGCGGTATCGCCGCCGTCGTCGTCGGACCCGCAGGCCGTGAGGCCCAGCGCCAGGGCGGCGGCCGCGGCGGTAGCCGCCGCGACGCGGGACAATCGCCGTGTCCGTGCGGGAAGTTGCATATCTGGCAACCTTTCGGCTAGTCGGTGAGCATGCCCACCATAGTTGGGTTAGGGGAGGCTAACATGGTGTGACCTGCAGATGGCCGCGGACCAGATGTGATCACGACGAAATCGTGTCGGACAGCGCAAACGGGCCGCGCCCGGTAGCGTTGATAGACCGGGACTGGGAGGAGCAGCACATGAGCCCCATCGAGAATTCGGATTCGGCGGCCTGGAGAGAACTCGAGGCAGTACGCGCCGAAGCGGCTGCACTCCGGAGGCAACTCGCCGACTCACCGGATCGCACACGGGAATTGGAAGCCCGTATCGATTCGCTGACCATTCGCAACACCAAGCTGATGGATACCCTGAAAGAAGCGCGGCAGCAACTCGTCGCGTTGCGTGAGGAGGTCGACCGGCTCGGTCAGCCACCGAGCGGTTACGGGATTCTGATCGGGGTGTACGAGGATCAGACCGTCGACGTGTTCACCTCCGGCCGCAAGATGCGATTGACCTGCTCGCCGAACATCGACACCGCGACCCTGGCCTACGGCCAGACCGTCCGTCTCAACGAGGCGCTGACGGTGGTCGAGGCCGGGATGTTCGACGCGATCGGGGAGATCGGCACGCTGCGGGAAATCCTCGACGGAGGACGCCGCGCGCTGGTCGTCGGGCATGCCGACGAGGAGCGGGTGGTCTGGCTGTCCGGCCCGCTGTCCAGGCTCGCCGAGGCCGACGATCTGGACGATCCGGACTCGCCGATCCGCAAGCTGCGGCCCGGTGACTCCCTGCTGGTCGATACGAAGGCCGGGTTCGCGTTCGAACGCATCCCCAAGGCCGAGGTCGAGGATCTGGTGCTGGAGGAGGTTCCCGATGTCGGATACGAGGACATCGGTGGTCTCGGCCGCCAGATCGAGCAGATCCGCGACGCCGTGGAGTTGCCGTTCCTGCACAAGGATCTCTTCCGCGAGTACGCGCTGCGCCCGCCCAAGGGTGTACTGCTCTACGGTCCGCCCGGCTGCGGTAAGACGCTGATCGCCAAGGCGGTGGCGAACTCGCTGGCCAAGAAGATCGCCGAGGCGCGGGGTGAGGATGCCAAGGAGGCGAAGTCCTACTTCCTGAACATCAAGGGCCCCGAGCTGCTGAACAAGTTCGTCGGTGAGACCGAACGCCATATCCGGATCATCTTCCAGCGGGCCCGGGAGAAGGCGTCGGAAGGGACGCCGGTGATCGTGTTCTTCGACGAGATGGACTCGATCTTCCGCACCCGCGGTTCCGGCGTCTCCTCGGATGTGGAGACCACCGTGGTGCCGCAGCTGCTGAGCGAGATCGACGGCGTGGAAGGGCTGGAGAACGTCATCGTCATCGGCGCCTCCAACCGTGAGGACATGATCGATCCCGCGATCCTGCGGCCCGGCCGGCTGGACGTGAAGATCAAGATCGAGCGGCCGGACGCCGAATCCGCGCAGGACATCTTCTCCAAGTACCTCACCGAGGGGCTGCCGCTGCACGCCGACGATCTGGAGGAGTTCAAGGGCGACAAGGTGGCCTGCGTCCGCGCGATGATCGAGCGGGTGGTGGACCGGATGTACGCCGAGAGCGAGGACAACCGCTTCCTGGAGGTCACCTACGCCAACGGTGACAAGGAGGTCCTGTACTTCAAGGACTTCAACTCCGGCGCCATGATCCAGAACATCGTGGACCGGTCCAAGAAGTACGCCATCAAGGCCGTGCTCGACACCGGTAACCCGGGTCTGCGGATCCAGCATCTCTACGATTCGATCGTGGACGAGTTCTCCGAGAACGAGGACCTGCCCAACACCACGAATCCGGATGACTGGGCCCGTATCTCGGGTAAGAAAGGCGAGCGGATCGTCTACATCCGCACGCTGGTCACCGGTAAGAACGCCAGTGCCAGCCGGGCGATCGACACCGAGTCGAACACCGGCCAGTACCTGTAACCGGCACAGTCACCGAGGCCGCGCTCCCCTGGGGGCGCGGCCTCGGTCGTTGCCGGGCTACCTCGGTGGTCGGACCGCGGCTACGCCACCCGCGTAGCCTCTCGTGCCTGGGCCGTGGTCGCAGGTGTGGCCGGAATGGATGCACCTGTAGCGGGCTACGCTCGCCACCATGAACACTCCGGAAACCGAGATCTGGCACAATCCGCGCTGCAGTAAGAGCCGGGCCGCCGTGGCACATCTGGACGCAGCCGGAATCGAGTACTCGGTCCGCCGGTACCTCGACGAGCCGCCCACCGTCGCGGAGCTCCGCGCGGCGCTCGACCGGCTCGGCGCGCAACCGTGGGATATCACCCGCACCGGTGAGGACATCGCGAAGGAACTGGGGATGGCCGAGTGGGGCCGGACCGAGGCGGACCGGGACCGGTGGCTCGAGGCGCTGGCCGAGCATCCGCGGCTCATCCAACGCCCTCTCGTGTTCACCGCCGGGCGTGCGATCATCGCCCGTGATGCGGATGCGCTGGATTCGCTGGGCTGAGCCCGCGGCGGTTGCCGGGGCGTAGCGCGAAGGGGAGCGGATGGGACCGGCGCCCCGAAAGCGCCGGAACATTCCGGCATCCGGTGCCCGGCGGTCGAGGGCCGACCGGCCGTTCGCCACGCGAAGACGGCGGTGATCGGCCACCGCTCCGGCCCCGGAAACGCACGTACGGCACCGGTACGGACTGTCACCGGTACCGTACTGTCACACCCTCGGTGGCGGTAGTGTCGGCTCATGAAAGTTGAACTGCGGCACAACCCGTCGTCGACGGTGGCCCGGTGTGTCCTCGCCGGTGGTGAGCCGGTCCGCGTGGAATCCGGTGCCATGGTGGCGCATTCGGCGGGAGTGAGCCTGGAGGCCAAGGCCGAGGGCGGCATCCTGGCCGGTTTGAAACGGTCGATGCTGTCGGGCGAATCATTCTTCGTCTCCACCTTCACCGCGCCGCAGCAGGGTGGCTGGGTGGATGTCGCGCCGTCGCTGCCCGGAGACATGCTGGCTCTGCAGATCGGACCGGACCGGCCGTATTTCATCAGCCGCGGGGGCTGGATCGCGAATTCGACCGGTGTTCAGGTGGAGAGCAAATGGGGTGGTTTCGCCAACCTGTTCGGTGGTGAGGGCGGCTTCGGCCTGCGTGCGTCGGGCGAGGGCGAAGTCGTGGTCGGCGTGTTCGGGGCCATCGATGTCATCGACCTGGCGCCCGGCGAGCCGGTCACCATCGATACCGGGCATGTGGTCGCCTACGACCTGGCCATCCGGTTCACCATCCGGCGTGCGGTCTCCGGCCGCTCCCTCCAGTCGCTCAAATCCGGTGAAGGCCTGGTCTTCGATTTCGTCGGGCCCGGCCGGGTCCTGCTGCAGACCCGTAATCCCAGCGCCTTCGCCTCCTGGACGGCCTCGGTTTCCTCCGGATAGGCGTACCTCCGCGTTCGCTCCGGCCGTGCGCTTTCTGCGTACCTCCGCGTTCGCTCCGGCCGTGCGCTTTCTGCGTACCTCCGCGTTCGCTCCGGCCGTGCGCTTTCTGCGTACCTCCGCGTTCGCTCCGGCCGTGCGCTTTCTGCGTACCTCCGCGTTCGCTCCGGCCGTGCGCTTCCTGGATACCTGCGTGTGCGCTTCGGCCGTGCGCTTCTGCGTACCTGCGCGATTGCTGCAGCCGGGCGCCTGTTGCGGGTGGGGTCGCCCGACTGCGCTCCTCGGGCCGGCGCGGTCGCCGCGTCGGACGACCGCGCCGGCGCCGGGTCAACCGTTCGGTGCCACCACCGTGTAGCGCGCACAGGCGAATTCCCCGTTGCCCGCCACCTCGTCGACCCGCAGCTCCAGCCGGCGTGGCAGCAGCGGTGCGCCCGCGCCGAGGGTCACCGGGGCGATCGAGACGATCACCTCGTCGAGCAGGCCGCGATCGGCGAACTGTCCCGCGAGTTCGCCGCCGCCGACGATCCACAGGTTCCTACCGGCCGCCACCTCGGTCATCGACTTGTGGACGAGTTCGACCGGGTCCTGGGTGAAGCGCACATCGCCGTCGGTGCGCGGAGCGAACTCGCGATGGGTGCAGACCCAGGTCGCGACCTCGTAGGGCCAGGGTTGCGCACTCTCGTTGTCGAGTAGCCACTGGTAGGTGTTGGCGCCCATGACGATCGCGCCGACACCGGCCATGAACGCGGCCATCCCCATGGGGCCGTTGTCGTTGTCGGCCTCCCGGGACAGCAGCCAGTCCAGGGAGTGGTCGGGGGTGGCGATGAAGCCGTCGAGGCTGCTCGCCGTGTAGTAGACGGTCCGGGGCCCGGTCGCCGGGGTGGTCATTCACTCTCTCCTTCGCAGCCAGTCGATCGGGTCGCCCCAGCCGACTGCATCATCGGGTGATGTCACGCGTATCCAGTACCGCACCAGCTGGCGGCGATACGCGGAGTAGGTGAGCACGTGCGCGATCACGCTGCCGAGGACGAAACTCTCCGGCGGCTCGCACAGGGCATCGATCAGGGTGTCGCCCCAGCCGCCGCGCCGGTCGATCTCGCGGACCGTATCCAGCCATCGGGGGCCTACCTCGTCGAGGCGTGCCATGAGCGCGGGTGGGTCGTCGTCGCCGGCCGCGGGGGTGTCGGCTCCCTCGATCGAGGCCAACCAGCACTCCTTGCTGCGGATCAGATGGTGCAGTACCGCGGCGATCGAGTCCTCGGGGCCGTCCCAGGGGAGAACGGTCCCGGTGCTGCCCCGGGCTCGCCGGTACTGCTCCTCGGTCAACCCGATGGCCGCCTTCACCAGGAGGGCAGTGTCCTCGAGGTCGTGGTGCAGCAGCAGTGCGGTCGGGTCCATATCGGATCGTCCTCTCGGTTCCCCCTCGACCCAGAGCGACATGGGCGGATGGAAGTGGATTCCGTTCGCTGCGGGCAGCCAGCGCGGTGTCCGGCCCGTCAGCGGCGGGGTCGCGCTCGGTGGGTGACCGAACGCGCGGGTGAACGCCCTGCTGAACCCCTCCACCGTGTCGTAGCCCGCGGTGAAGGCCACCTCGGTGACGGCCGCGCCGCCGCCGAGCTGCCAGCACGCGCGCTCCAGCAGCACCCGCCGCCGCAGGCCCACCGGGGATTCGCCGGTACCGCGACTGAACTGCCGGGCGAAGTGGTAACGCGAGGCGTACGCGCCGGCGGCCATCTGCCCTAGCGTGGTGTTGTCTTCGTCGAGAACGGCGTCCAGCAGTTCCCGCAGTCGGTCCCGTCGGTTGCTCACCCGTCGAGTCTGGCGGGTCGGCCGGCCGCTGCGCTTGACCGATCTTGCGCAGTCCGGCCGGTATCGCCGGCCGGACCCGCGCCGCCGCTCAGCGGTGGCTGCGGCGCTCCAGGCCCTTGCGGTCGTAGAGGATCGTGAAGACGAGACCGAGAACCAGGCCGATGGCCAGCCCAACCAGGCTCATCCAGACCCCGCGCGCCAATCCGGGGTTGCCGTGGGCGTCGAAGTACAGGATGGCGCGGATACCCAGGTAGATCTGGTGCATCGGTTCGAAGGCGGCCAGCCAGGCCATGTAGTGCGGGGTGGCCTCCAGCGGGATGGTGGCGCCGGCCGAGGGCAGTCCGAGCACGATGAACAGGATCAGGTTGATCAGCAGACCCGCCGACCCGAACACCGCGAGTACGGACAGCGCAGTGACCCCGACCGCGAGGATCGCCAGGGTGCCGAAGAGGAACAGCGCCAGGCCGTGTTCGAGCGGTACGTCCAGCAGAGTGGCGATACCGACGAACAACCCCGAGGCGATCGGTGCCACCACGGCCATCACCCCCCACTTCAGCAGCAGGGTCCGGACCCGGGAATGCGGGGAGGTCGGATGGTGCACGAACCAGGGCCCGTACTCGGTGGGAACGAAACCCAGCGCCGAATCCACCATGGTGTGCACGATCATGGCGCCGGTGAAACCGGCCAGCACCACCAGCAAGGTGTAGAAGAACGCGGACAGGCCCTGCCCGGTCCCGTCCGGAAGCGGCCGGTACTGCTCGATGAGCACATCGATCGGTTCGGCCAGCATCAGCCGGGACGCGCCGGAGAGCTGGGCGCCGCCCCCGGGGCCGGAGCTCAGTTCGCTGTCGACCGTTGCCGTGAGTTGCCTGCCGACCTCGGCGTTCACCTGTGTGAGCGCCTGCCGGGCGATGAGCTGGGTGATCTGGGTGGCGAAGGTCCCGGTACGCGGGTTGGTCACCACGGTGATCATCGGCTGCTGGATATCGCCGGGCACCACACTGCCCGCACCCAGGATCGACAGACGTTTGGACAGATCGCTGGGCAGGATGATCGCGCCGTAGACCTCGCCGTTGTCGAGGAGGCGCTGGGCCTCGCCGATGCCGGTTACCCGCAGATCCACCTTGTCCGCCGGGACGCGCTCGGTGAGCGCCGCGGTGATCTGGTCACCGATATCTATTTGCTGTCCGTCGCGGATATCGCCATCGTCCTGGTTCACCAGCGCGATCGGGAAATCGTGCAGATTCTTCTCCGGGTTGACGACATAGCCCAGATACATCGTCGACAGCAGCGCCATCAGCAGCGTGACCACCACGATCGGACCGGCCCAGATACGGATACGACGCCGGACCCGGGCGCGGGTGTCGGTATCGCCTTCCTCGCTCGGTACGGCGTGTGCGCCGGGTTCGTCGCCGGTGCTGTCGGTCCCCATCGTGTCCTCCGTCGAAGCTGCGTCCCGGCCCGGGTGCACGGGCCGGTCGTCTGCCGTTACGGCCGGGTCAATGGTGGCAGCTACCCGGGCGCGGAGCAGTACCGCGACCGGGTGTGTCTGCTCACTGTGGCGGGTGTATCAGCGCAGCACGGCGGCTATGCCCGATTCAGGAGCCGGTAGCTCGAATGCCACAGCCACTCCACCGGACCGCGTTCGAACCGGCGCAGCCAGCAGTGCGCGAACAGTGCGATCACCGCGCACACGGTCACGTATACAGCGACGGTGAAAGGCACCCGGGCTTCCGGGGCGAAGCGCGCGGCCAGCCCGAACCCCCACCCGTAGCAGAGGATCGACGCCACCAGGTTCTGCAGGATGTAGCAGCTCAGCGCGGCCCGGCCGATCTCGCTCAGCCGGCGTCCGGCGAAACCGGTGTGGTGGGAGCGGCGCACGTAGAACTCGGCGACCAGCGCCAGGATGCCCAGTGCGACCACCGGCGCCACCACATAGCGGGTGATCAGCACCAGGTCGCCGCCGCCGGCCAGACCGGCCAGCAGGTCGATCGGCGCGGCCACGCCGAAACCCACGAGCAGGAGCCGGCGCCGCAGGCGCGCACCTTCGGGCAGGAACACACCGGCGTGGAACAGACGAGCGCCCACCAGGAACAACACGATCGACAGCGGCAGGATGACGATCGTTTCGGCGCGGAACGCCAGTGCGTGCTCGGCCCGGAACACCACCAGATCCCAGAACGAGCCGTCGGCGTACGGGTTCGGGGACAGCGGCGTCCGCTCCGGTGGCGCGGAGGGCTCCGCCAGGACCAGCGAGAGGGCGTAGAGCGCGATCAGGGTGAGGTGCACGCCGAGCATCGCGTAGAGCCACCGGCCCTGTGCCCGACCGCTGCGCGTGAGCAGGAACGCGACGATCGCCGCCGTCACGGCGTACCCCATGAGCACGTCGAACTCGGCGATCAGCAGGAAATTGAGGAGGCCGTCGAGGAACAGCAGTGCGGCGCGCCAGGGGTATCCGCCCGGCCAGGGGCGCCCCGCCCGGCGGGCCGAGGTCTGCTGGATGGCCAGGCCGATACCGAACATCACCGTGAGCAGACCCAGGAATTTGCCCTGGGCCAGTTGTTGCAGCACCTTCTCGGCCCACATCCAGCTGTCGGTGGGGGAGAGCGAGATCCGGTGCAGATATCCGCTCAGGCCCTCGGGGTCGGTCAGGATCCAGACATTCGTGCCCAGGGTGCCCAGAATCGCGATTCCGCGCAGCACATCCAGTGCCGCGAGCCGAGGCGGGCGCGGCGGATTCGGTCCGGGGGCGAGGGGGTCGGCGACGGTGCGGGTCATGGTCAGAGCATGTGGTCGCGGGCTACGCCACGGCATCGGCCGGAAGTACCACTCGACGGATGATTTGCCGTCCGTCGCCTACGCTCGAACTCATGCAGCGCATCATCGGTATCGAGGTCGAATACGGAATCTCCACCCCCACCGAGCCGTCGGCCAACCCGATCCTCACCTCTACCCAGGCGGTTCTGGCATACGCCGCGGCCGAGGGGGTGCCGCGTGCCAAGCGCACCCGATGGGACTACGAGGTCGAGTCGCCACTGCGCGATGCCCGCGGCTTCGATCTCAGCCGGATGAACGGTCCGGCGCCGGTGATCGACGCCGACGAGGTCGGCGCGGCGAACATGATCCTCACCAACGGCGCCCGCCTCTACGTCGACCACGCGCATCCGGAGTATTCCGCGCCGGAGGTCACCGATCCGCTGGACGCGGTGATCTGGGACAAGGCCGGTGAACGGGTGATGGAGGCGGCCGCCCGGCACGCGTCCAGCGTTCCCGGCGCACCCCGGATGCAGCTGTACAAGAACAATGTCGACGGTAAGGGCGCCTCCTACGGCACCCACGAGAACTATCTGATGAGCCGCGAAACCCCGTTCAACGCGGTGATTCTCGGGCTCACACCGTTCTTCGCCTCGCGGCAGGTGATCTGCGGGTCCGGCCGGGTCGGGCTCGGGCAGTCCGGCGACAACGCGGGGTACCAGCTCTCTCAGCGCTCGGACTACATCGAGGTCGAGGTGGGGCTGGAGACCACGCTCAAACGGGGCATCATCAACACCCGCGACGAACCGCACGCCGACGCCGACAAGTATCGCCGGCTACACGTCATCATCGGGGACGCCAATCTGGCCGAGATGTCGACCTATCTGAAGGTAGGCACCACCGCGCTGGTGCTGGACCTGATCGAATCCGGCGCCGATCTGTCCGATCTGCAATTGGCCCGCCCGGTCACCGCGGTCCACACCATCAGCCACGACCCCACTCTCCGCGCCACGGTCGCCCTGGCCGACGGCCGGGAACTCACCGGCCTGGCGATCCAGCGGCTCTACCACGAACGGGTCGCGAAGTTCGTCGAGGAGCAGGGCGACGACGACGAGCGGGTGCGCGATGTGCTCGACAACTGGTCGATGGTGCTGGACCTGCTGGAACGCGATCCGATGGAATGCGCCGACCTGCTGGACTGGCCCGCCAAGCTGCGCCTGCTCGAAGGGATGCGCAGCCGCGAGGGCCTGGGCTGGGCGGCGCCGAAACTGCATCTGATGGATCTGCAGTACTCGGATGTGCGCTTGGACAAGGGCCTGTACAACCGGCTGGTGGCCCGCGGGTCGATGAAACGGCTCGTCAGCGAACAACAGGTGCTCGACGCCATGACCGAACCGCCCACCGATACCCGGGCGTACTTCCGCGGGGAATGCCTGCGCCGGTTCGGCGCCGATATCGCCGCCGCGAGCTGGGACTCGGTGATCTTCGACCTGGGCGGCGATTCGCTCGTCCGTATTCCCACCCTGGAGCCCCGCCGCGGCACCAAAGCGCATGTCGGAAAGCTCCTCGACGGGGTAGATACCGCCGCTGACCTGGTGCGACAGCTCACCACCTGAGTGTTCGCCGGAAATGCTCCGGGAGCTCGCGGCCACCGGGGTGGGACGTAATCCGACTACGTGTCGTCCCGGCTGGGTAGTGTTGAAGAACGAGCACAGGGGTGCTCACGATTCGTCCGGTACGCGAGCGCGGCCGGTCGGTGGAAACAGAGGAGGTCGGCTGCGATGGCACAAGAGCAGACCAAACGCGCCGGGGGCGGCGACGATGACGAAGGCGTCGACGGCGTAGACGCCGCGGGTCAGGAGCGGCGCGAGAAGCTGGCGGAGGACACCGACGACCTGCTCGACGAGATCGACGATGTGCTCGAAGAGAACGCCGAAGACTTCGTTCGTGCCTACGTGCAGAAAGGTGGCCAGTGACCGCAGGTGACCCCTTGCGTCTCCAACTGGGGTACGCCCTCTCATCCTTTTCCGAACATCTGCGTCAACACGCCCCGGATCTCCTGCCGGGTAGCGGATTCGACGCCCTGAGCCAGCCCACCGCCGCCGGAAATCCCGGCGGCGGTGCCGCGGGGGATATCGCACCGCACGGCACCACCGTGGTGGCGGTGTCCTATCGCGGCGGTGTCCTGATCGCCGGTGACCGGCGCTCCACCCAGGGCAATCTGCTGGCGGGTCGTGATGTGGAGAAGGTCCATATCACCGATACCTACTCGGCGACCGGTATTGCCGGGACCGTGGGCATGGCCATCGAACTGGTCCGCCTGTTCGCGGTGGAACTCGAGCACTACGAGAAGATCGAAGGCGTTTCCCTCACCTTCGACGGCAAGGCCAACAAACTGTCGAAGATGGTGCGTGACAACCTGCCGGCCGCCCTGCAGGGCCTGGCGGTGGTGCCGCTGCTGGTCGGTTACGACCAGCAGGCCACCGATCCGGACCGGGCCGGGCGCATCGTCTCCTACGACGTGGTGGGCGGGCGCAGCGAGGAGCGGTTCGGGTTCACCGCCGTCGGCTCCGGCTCCATGTTCGCGCGGACCTCGCTGAAGAAGCTGTACTCCAAGGGGATCGACGTCGACCGCGCGCTGCGTATCGCGGTCGAGGCCCTGGTGGATGCCTCCGACGACGATACCGCCACCGGCGGGCCGGATCTGCTGCGCGGGATCTACCCGACCGCGATCGTGATCGATGACGACGGCGCCGTCGAGGTGGCCGAAGCCCGGCTCGAGGAGATCGCGCGCGGTATCGCCGCCGACCGTCAGGCCGCAGAGGAAGGGAGCGCCCGGGCATGACCCTGCCGCTGTATGCGTCCGCCGAGCAGATCATGCGCGACAAGACCGAGCTCGCGCGCAAAGGTATCGCCCGGGGCCGCAGTGTCGTGGTGCTCGCCTACGACAAAGGTGTGGTGTTCGTGGCGGAGAATCCGTCGGCGACCCTGCACAAGGTCAGCGAACTCTACGACCGGACCGGTTTCGCCGCCGTCGGCAAGTACAACGAATTCGAGAATCTGCGCCGGGGCGGCATCCTGCAAGCCGATCTGCGTGGCTACCAGTACGATCGTCGCGATGTCACCGGCCGGGCGCTGGCCAATGCCTATGCGCAGGCACTGGGCTCGATCTTCACCGATCAGCTCAAACCCTACGAGGTGGAGATCTGCGTCGCCGAGGTCGGTTATCCGGAGCAGGAGCCCGAGTCGGTCCTCTACCGGATCACGTTCGACGGGTCGATCGTCGACGAGCGCGAGTACGTGGTGATGGGCGGAACCACCGAACCCATCGTCAGCGCGCTGAAAGAGTCCTACCGGCCGGGCCTGGATCTGGCCGCGGCGCTGCGCACGGCGGTCTCGGCGCTGCAGTCCAGCGAAGGCGCGGACAAGGACAAGCGGTCCCTCGGGTTCGGTTCGCTGGAGGTCGCGACCCTGGAGCAGGCGCGCCCGCGGCGGGCCTTCCGCCGGATCGGCCGCACCGCCCTCGAAGAGCTGCTGGGCTCGACCGGTGATTCCGGCTCCGACGCGCCGGACACCGGAGGGAACCCCGACTGAGGCGTTCGGTCGGAATCGCGGCAGAGTACACGGGTCGCGCACCGGATAACGGTGCGCGACCCGTCTCTGTATCCGGGATCGGCCGGCTGCGGCTCGGCGACAGTGCTCGCGGCAACGCCGTCGGCCTGCCCGGCCCCCGGGCGAATGTCTTCTCGACGCCCCTGTGCACGGACCTTTCGTCGACTCCGGATGGTCGCCTTCGTGGCCGGGTCAACAGGACCCCGGCCCGCCCCGGCGAACAAGCACAGAACGATCGCCGACCCAATCGTTGCCAAGCCGTATACATCGGGTTTTCCGCACTGACCCGCAGGAATCTCTCCGCGCTGTAACCTCGATAGTGTGCAGCGACGAATTATGGGGATCGAGACCGAATTCGGTGTGACGTGCACCTTTCACGGACACCGCCGGCTCAGCCCCGACGAGGTGGCCCGGTATCTGTTCCGCCGGGTCGTTTCCTGGGGGCGCAGCTCCAATGTGTTCCTGCGAAACGGTGCCCGGCTCTACCTCGACGTCGGTTCGCATCCGGAGTACGCCACCGCCGAATGCGACAGCCTGGTCCAGCTGGTCACTCATGACCGGGCCGGGGAGCGAGTACTGGAGGAGCTGCTCATCGACGCCGAGCAGCGCCTCGCGGAGGAGGGTATCGGCGGGGACATCTACCTGTTCAAGAACAACACCGATTCGGCGGGCAACTCCTACGGCTGCCACGAGAACTTCCTGGTGGTACGGGCCGGCGAGTTTTCCCGGATCTCCGACGTGCTGCTGCCGTTCCTGGTGACCCGGCAGTTGATCTGCGGGGCCGGCAAGGTGCTGCAGACGCCGAAGGCGGCCACGTTCTGCCTGTCGCAGCGGGCCGAGCACATCTGGGAGGGCGTCTCCTCGGCGACCACCCGCTCGCGTCCGATCATCAACACCCGGGACGAGCCGCATGCCGACGCCGAGAAGTACCGGCGTCTGCACGTGATCGTGGGCGATTCCAATATGGCCGAGACCACCACCATGCTCAAGGTCGGCACCGCCGCCCTGGTGCTGGAGATGATCGAGGCCGGGGTGTCGTTCCGCGATTTCGCGCTGGACAATCCCATCCGGGCCATCCGCGAGGTCAGCCACGACCTCACCGGCCGCCGTCCGGTGCGGCTGGCGGGCGGCCGGCAGGCCAGTGCTCTGGACATCCAGCGCGAGTACTACACCCGCGCCGTGGAGCATCTGCGCAACCGGGACCGTGATCCGCAGGTCGATCAGGTGGTCGATCTGTGGGGCCGCACCCTGGACGCGGTGGAGTCGCAGGATTTCGCCAAGGTCGACACCGAGATCGACTGGGTGATCAAGCGCAAGCTGTTCCAGCGCTACCAGGACCGCTACAGCATGGAGCTGTCCGATCCCAAGATCGCCCAGCTGGACCTGGCCTACCACGACATCAAACGGGGCCGCGGCGTCTTCGACCTGCTGCAGCGCAAGGGTCTGGCCAAGCGGATCACCGAGGACGACGCGGTCGACGCCGCCGTCGACACCCCACCGCAGACCACCCGGGCGAAACTGCGCGGTGATTTCATCACCGCCGCCCAGGCGGCCGGCCGGGACTTCACGGTCGACTGGGTCCACCTCAAGTTGAATGATCAAGCCCAGCGTACGGTGCTGTGCAAGGACCCGTTCCGCTCGGTGGACGAACGGGTGGATCGCCTGATCGCATCGATGTAGATCGTCGTCCCCGGCGCCGATCGGACCTCGGTCCGGTCGGCGCCGGGGTCGTCTTGCGCCGATCCCGCCGAACTCGCACCGCGCTGGTATGCCTACGGGATCGGTCGCGTGAGTTCTCGTACACCGGAGCGTGTCGGTGCTCGACGCTACCGTGCGCCCTATGGATCTTCGGACGAGTTGGATCGGTACCGATCTCGGCCCCTATCGCCTGTGCGACGGCACCTACGACCACTACGCGGTCGAGCAGCTCCCGGCATTGCCCGATCGCATTTTCGACGGAACGTTCGGTTGGCTGGTACCGGACGAGGTCCGTGCGAGCGTCGGCGCCGATTCGCTACCGAAAGCGTTGCGGGGCCAGGTCCCGGCCGTTTTCGCCACCTTCTTCGACCGACCCGAGCTGCAACAGGCCATCCCGTCGTGCACCGACTGCTATTGGGACGTGAGTGAGGCGACCATCCCCGGTCCGTTCGGTAACGGCGACCGCCTCGTCCGGTTTCTCGCCGATTCACAGGACTGTGTTCTGTGGTACCTGCACATGCTGTCCGACGGAACCCACCAGGTCGTCGCCGCCGGTGAACGGTACTGCGACGAGGGACCTGTACCGTCCGTCGCACACCTGAACTCCGTGCTGATCCTGGTGGCCGATGATTTCGAGCGGTTCCTGTACCGGTTCTGGGTCGAGAACACCGCGTGGTTCGAAGTCGTCCACGACGAGCTGGACGAGGTCGACTTCTCCCCGGCGGTTCGCGACTACCTGGCCGATCGGCCGAAAGTCTGGTCGACCGCAGACCAGGAGACCTATCGCGTTCCCGCCGAACTCGTCACCGACGAGCACAACGCCGAGGTCTAGGCGACGTCCGAGGACCCGCCGTACCTTCCGTCCGCTCCGGATGCTCTCTCCTCAGGGGTCGGGGTCACGAAGGCCCCGACCGGCGGCGCCGCAAATAGACACTGCATTATCCTGCTCGGGTGGCGATATCCAAGGTCGAGCGCCTGATGAATCTGGTCATCGCGCTGCTGTCGACTCGGCAGTTCCTGACTGCGGAGCGTATCCGCGAGAGCGTCGCGGGCTATGAGGACTGTGCCAGCGACGAGGCGTTCAGCCGGATGTTCGAGCGGGACAAGAACGAGCTCCGGGATCTGGGCATACCGCTCGAGGTGGGCCCGTCCGGTCGTTTTTCGACGGTGGAGGGTTACCGGATCAACCGGGACGCCTATGAGCTGCCGGATATCGATCTGACCAGCGAGGAGTCTGCGGCGGTGGCGGTGGCTCTGCAGATGTGGGAGTCGCCGGAGCTGGCGGCGGCCGCGGCGGGGGCGCTGCTGAAATTGCGGGCGGGGGGTGTGCACGTGGAGACCGATACCGCGTTCGCGGCCATTCCGGCGGTACCGGCGCGCACGCGCGGGTCCGAGCCGGTGCTGGGAAAGTTGCTCGCGGCGATCGATGCCGGGCAGGCGGTGCGATTCGAGCATCGCGGTGCCAGTAACGCGCCGTTTCTGATGCGGGACGTCGAGCCGTGGGGGGTGGTGACCTGGCGGGGGCGCTGGTACCTGGTGGGGCACGATCGCGATCGGGATGCGGTGCGGACTTTCCGGCTGTCAAGGATCGGGGAGGAGATCACCGCGTACGGGCCGCGTAACGCCGTGCATCCCCCCGCCGGGACGGATCTGCGGGAGATCGTGACCAGGGTGACCGGTAGTGCGCCGGTCACCGGGTCGGCGACCATCTGGGTGGCGCAGGGCCGGGGCCGGGACCTGCGCCGGATCGGCGAGGTGGTGGGGAGCCGGACCGTCGGTGGCCGGCCGGGCAGTGTCCTCGAGGTGCCGATCCGATCGCAGCAATGGCTGGCCCGGTTGATCACCGGGTTGGGCGCCGATGCACTGGTGCTCGAACCGGCGGAGTTGCGGGCCGATGTGGTGGCGCGGTTGCGTTCGGTGATCGACCGGACGGAGGTGGCGTTGTGAGCACGCGGTTGTCGGCGCGCCTGTCGCGGCTGTTGAACATGGTTCCGTATTTCGTGGCCAATCCGGGAATCAGTGCGGCCGAGGCCGCGGCCGATCTGGGGGTCACGACCAAGCAGTTGATGGCCGATCTGAATCAGCTGTGGATGTGCGGGCTGCCCGGCTACGGTCCCGGTGACCTGATCGATCTGTCCTTTTCGGAGGAGAGTGTGCAGGTCACGTTTACCGCGGGGATCGAGCGGCCGTTGCGGCTGACCTCGATCGAGGCGACGGCGGTGCTGGTGGCGCTGCGGTCGATCGTCGATCTGCCGGGCATGGTGGACCCGACCGCCGCGCATTCGGCCATCGCCAAACTCGAAGCGGCGATCTCCGGCGCGGTGCCGGCCGAGGACACGGAGGCCCTTCCGGTCGGCGAATTGCCCGCCGAGGCGCCGGCGGTGACCACGGTGCGGTCCGCGGTGGCGGCGCGCCGGGCGCTGCGGCTGGAGTACTACTCGGCCAGCCGCGATGTGGTGTCGGACCGGGTGGTCGATCCCATTCGGATCGTCGCCGTCGACGACAACAGCTATCTGCAGGCATGGTGCCGGGAGGCCGAGGGGGTGCGACTGTTCCGGTTCGACCGCATCGAATCGGCGGCCGAACTCGACGAACCGGCCCGCCCGCCGCGGGAGGCGCGCGATACGGAGGCGGGGCTGGATCTGTTCCAGGACGATCCCGCGGTCCCGTTGGCGCGACTGCGGATCACCGCCGATCACAGCTGGGTGCTGGACCAGTATCCGATGCACCGGGTGGCGGTGCACGCCGACGGGAGTATCGAGGCGACCATGCGTTTCGCCACACTGGACTGGATGGCGCGATTGGCGCTCGGGTTCGGATCCGGGGTGACCGTGCTGGGCCCGCCCGATCTGGTGGCAGCGGTCCGGGACCGCTCCGATGCCGCCCTGGCGGCGTATGCGGCCGCGGGACTCGGCGAGCCCGCCTGACAACCGGCGGACACTCCGCGCGCCCGCGACCACCCGAGGCGCTGGTGAACAGTGCGCCACCGGCGTGTGACGTGCGGGCATCTGCCCCAGGTTGGGTTCGATGCCGCCGTTGGGCCAGGTAGCATCGGAAAGACCACAGTCTTGGGAGGTAACCACAATGGGCAGTCTGAGCATCTGGCACTGGCTGATCATCGCGGCGCTGTTCGTGATGTTCTTCGGCGCGAAGCGGATGCCCGACGCGGCCCGCAGTCTCGGCCGGTCGCTGCGTATCTTCAAGAGCGAAGTGAGCGAGATGCACAATGACGGCAAGCCCGCGGGCACCGCGACCGCGCAGCCCGCTCCGGAACTGCCGGCCGGCCGGGAGGCGGCGCCGCCGGCGACGGAGACGCGGAGCGAGTCGAAAACGCTCTGAGCCCGTATCCCCGGTTCCGGGCACACCCGGACCCCGATACGACGCTGTCGACCCGGCGCTGCCGGCCGGGCCCTGACCGAATACCGGGCGGAGTATCGCCGGGGCACCGGGCAGCGCCGCAGGCCGAGCGGAGCGAGGCACGCTGATACGAGGGCATCCACACACCATGCGAATTCCGTTCGACCCCCGGCACAGCAAGCGCCGGACCAATCCCGACGGCACCATGTCCCTGGTCGACCATCTGCGGGAGTTGCGCACCCGGCTGTTGATCTCGCTGGCGGCCGTGCTGGTCACCACCATCGTGGGTTTCCTGTGGTACGCGCATTCGTTCTTCGGGCTGGAGAGCCTCGGCGAGATCCTGCGCGGTCCGTACTGTTCGCTCCCCGATTCGGCGCGTGCCTCGCTGTCGCCCGACGGCGAGTGCCGCCTGCTGGCCACGGCACCGTTCGAGCAGTTCATGCTCCGGTTGAAGGTCGGCCTGACCGCCGGCGTCGTGCTGGCCTGCCCGGTCTGGCTGTATCAGGCGTGGGCGTTCATCACACCGGGTCTGTATCCGAAGGAACGCAGATACGCGGTCGGTTTCGTGGTGACCGGCTCGTTCCTGTTCGTCGGTGGCGCGGTGCTGGCCTACTGGGTCATCTCGCACGCGCTGAGTTTCCTGCTCAGTATCGGCGACAATGTGCAGATCACCGCGCTGAGCGGTTCCCAGTACTTCAGTTTCATCATCCAGTTGCTGATCATCTTCGGCGTCAGTTTCGAAACCCCGCTGCTGGTCGTCGGTCTCAACCTGATCGGGGTACTGCCGTACGAGAAGTTGAAGGCCTGGCGGCGCGGCATCATCTTCGGCCTGTTCGTGTTCGCGGCGATCGTCACCCCGCAGGACCCGTTCTCCATGCTGGCACTGGCGCTCGCGCTGACCGTGCTGTTCGAGTTCGCGGTGCAGTTCGCCCGGTTCAACGACCGGCGCCGGGCCCGGATCGAGGCGCACCGGCTGGGCTCCCTCGACGATGAGGAGGCCTCGCGGATCGAGGCGCCGACCTCGGTCGATCCGGCCACGCCCATCCCGTCGGCCGATACGGTGCCCGCCCCGGAGCGGACCGGTCGCCCGACCACGGACTATTCGGACACACTCTGACCGCTGCGGGCTCCGTCCCGGAAATTATCGGCGCGACCGGTGTCGGATTCCTCGATTAGTCTCGGAGCCGTGACACCGAACGCGTCGCTGACCGCCGAACTGTCCCGGTTCGCCGTCCAGCTGACATTCGAGCTGGACCCCTTCCAGCGCCAGGCCTGTACCGCCCTCGAGGAGGGACACGGGGTACTCGTCTGCGCGCCCACCGGCGCCGGGAAGACCGTCGTCGGCGAATTCGCCGTGCATCTGGCCTTGGCGTCGGGCGGGAAATGTTTCTACACCACGCCCATCAAGGCGCTGTCGAACCAGAAGTTCGCCGATCTCACCGAGCGGTACGGCCGGGACCAGGTGGGTCTGCTCACCGGCGATCAGTCGATCAATTCCGACGCCCCGGTCGTGGTGATGACGACCGAGGTGCTCCGGAACATGATCTACGCCTCGTCCGACGCGTTGCGCTCCCTGTCCCATGTGGTGATGGACGAGGTGCACTACCTGGCCGACCGCTTCCGCGGCGCGGTCTGGGAAGAGGTGATCCTGCATCTGCCCCCGGAAGTGCGGTTGGTGAGCCTGTCGGCCACGGTGTCCAATGCCGAGGAGTTCGGCGCCTGGATGGAAACCGTGCGCGGTAACACCGCGGTGGTGGTGGACGAGACCCGGCCGGTGCCGCTGTGGCAGCACGTGATGGTCGGGCGCCGCATGTTCGACCTGTTCGACAGCGAATCCTCCGACCAGCGGGTACTGGTCGATTCGGATCTGGTTCGCTACATCAAACAGCGGGAGAGCGCCGACCGGATGGAAGGGTGGGGTGGTCCGCGGGGGCGGGGCGGCCCCCGGCGGTTCTTCCGGCCGCTGCCCCGGCCCGAGGTACTGGCCCGGCTCGACGAAGAGGGCCTGCTCCCCGCGATCACCTTCATCTTCAGCCGGGCCGGATGTGACGGGGCGCTGGCCCAGTGCCTGCGCTCCGGGCTGGATCTGGGTGGCGCGGCGGATCCGGAGGTGGTCGACGCGATCATCGACAAGCACACCGGCGAACTGCCGCGGGCCGATCTCGAGGTGCTCGGATACTGGGAGTGGCGGGAGGCGCTGCACCGCGGCCTGGCCGCCCATCACGCCGGGATGCTGCCCGCGTTCCGGCACACCGTCGAGGAACTGTTCGTGAAAGGCCTCGTCCGAGCGGTATTCGCCACCGAGACGCTGGCACTGGGGATCAATATGCCCGCGCGCACCGTGGTGCTCGAGCGGCTGGTCAAGTTCAACGGGGAGACCCACGCCGAACTGACCCCGGGTGAATACACCCAGCTCACCGGGCGGGCCGGCCGGCGCGGTATCGACGTGGAGGGCCACGCGGTCGTGCTGTGGCAGCCCGAGGTCGATACCAGCGCGGTCGCCGGTCTGGCCTCCACCCGCACCTATCCGCTGCGCAGTTCCTTCAAGCCCGGCTACAACATGTCGATCAACCTGATCGACCGGCTGGGCGCCGACGAAGCGCGGCTGCTGCTCGAGCGTTCCTTCGCCCAGTTCCAGGCCGACCGGTCGGTGGTCGGCCTGGTCCGCGGTATCGAACGCAACGAGAGCCAGTTGCGTAAACTCGCCGCCCAGCTCGGCGGCGAGGACGGGGACTTCCTGGAGTACTTCGGCCTGCGGGAACGTATCAAACAGCGCGAACGACAGCTCAACCAGCAGACCCGCACCGACCGGCGGACCGCCGGTGTCGCCGCCCTGACCGAACTGCGCCGCGGTGATGTGGTCGCCATCGGCGCCGGTCGCCGGGCGGGCCTGGCCGTGATCCTGGAACCCGACGCCACCCCCGGTGATCCGCGCCCGCTGGTGCTCACCGAGGACAAATGGGCGGGCCGGGTCTCGGTCGCCGATTTCCCGGTGCCCGCCCAGCCGCTGGGCCGGATGCGACTGCCGCGCCGGGTGGACCATCGCACCGCGCGGACCCGCCGCGATCTCGCCTCGGCGCTGCGCAGCACCGGGATCAGCGCACCGCACCGCCCCCGCCGGGACAAACGGGCCGCGGGCGCCGACGATGCCGAACTGGGCGCCCTGCGCCGGGCGCTGCGGGCGCATCCCGCCCACAGCCGGCCGGATCGGGAGCAGCTGGCCCGGGTCGGGGAGCGCTACAACCGGGTGGCGCGGGAAACCGAGTCGATGCGGCAGAAGGTCGCGACGACCACCAATTCGCTGGCCCGTACCTTCGACCGGATCGTCGGGCTGCTGGAGGAACGCGGTTTCGTACACCAGGGGGAGGTCACCGCGGACGGGCGGCGGCTGGCCCGTATCTACGCGGAAAGCGATCTGCTCGTGGCCGAATGTCTGCGGCAGGGGCTGTGGCGCGGTTTGGGCCCGGCCGAACTGGCGGCCGTGGTGTCGATTCTGGTGTACGAATCGCGTTCGGAGGGGGGATATCTCGGCGCCACCGGACCGACCGCGCCGATCCGCCGCGCCGTCGCCGACACCATCGCCGAGTGGTCACGGTTGCGCAACGACGAGTCCGAGCACCGGCTGGCCCCCAGCCGCGAACCGGACCTCGGGTTCGTGGGCGGTATCTACAAATGGGCACGAGGTGACGCACTGGTGGATTCGCTGCTGGCCAGCGGCGATCAGGGCACACCGCTGTCGGCCGGGGATTTCGTGCGCTGGTGCCGGCAGGTGATCGATCTGCTCGATCAGATCCACACCACCGCAGACGATACCGAGGTCGCGGCCACCGCGGCCAAGGCCGTCCGGGCGATCCGGCGTGGTGTCGTCGCGGTGGACGCAGCGTGAGACCATCGATTGTGATTTGATTTCAACCGCACGCGGGGGGCTACCGTGTGTTGGACAATGCGAGTGGAGGCAACCAGATGAGCGGGCCGTACGGACCGAACGACGCCCCGGGCACCGGGGAGGGACGTAACGATCCCACCCAGGTCTGGGGTGGGCAGCAGCCGCCCGGCGCGGCGCCGCAGTGGGGGAACCAGCCGCCCGCGCAGCCTTCGGTACCCGACCCGCAGCAGGCGCAGCCCACCCAGCAGTGGGGCGGCGATCAGGGTGGTCAGCAGTGGCAGCCCGCCCCGCCGTCGCAGCAGCAGTGGAGCCAGCCGCAACCGCAACCGCAGCAGCCCCAGCCGCAGCAGTGGAACGATCCCAATCAGCAGCAGTGGGGGCAGCAGCCCCAGCAGCAGTGGGGCGACCCGAATCAGCAGCAGCCGCAGTGGAGTGACCCGAATCAGCAGCAGTGGGGGCAGCAGCCGCAGCAGCAGTGGGGGCAGCCGAATCAGCAGCAGTGGGCCGGTCAGCAGCAGCCGTCGGGCGGTGGTAAGAAAACCGGACTCATCATCGGGGTGGCGGTGCTGGCGGTGGTGCTCGTCGTCGGCGCGGTCGTCGGCATCCTGACCCTTACTGCCAAGGACCAGCTGGATCAGGCCGCCGTGCAGACGGGCGTGGCGAAAGTCCTCGCGGATTCCTACGGAATCGACGACGTCAAGGATGTCCAGTGCCCCGCGGGCCAAGAGGTCGCGGTGGACGCCACGTTCACCTGCGATCTGAAGGTCGGTGGCGAGGCCAAGAAGGTCAATATCAAGATCACCAAGGACGACGGCACCTACGAAGTCGGCCGCCCGAGCTGATCTTCTCGCCGGACGAACCCGCCGGACGCTGCCCTCCGGCGGGTTTTCGCTGTCGCGGCCCGGTCAGGCGCAGTTCGCCAGCGCGGTGATCAACCGCTCGACCGGACTCTCCGCGTTGTAGGCGCGGGCGAGTTCCCGCAGCGCGTCGGTATCGGCCGGCATGGGGTGCAAGGTGTCGGGCCGGGACAGGATCACATCGGCGTCACGCACCACCCGCACCACCGGCGCCGCCGCGTCCAGATAGTCGGCGGCCGTGCGCAATTTGGTCCGGATACCCTGGGCCAGGTCGGCCGCGGGATCGTCGACCGCCGCCCGCAGCGCCTCGAGCGACCCGAACCTGCTGATCAGGGTGGCGGCGGTCTTCTCGCCGATCCCCGCGGCGCCCGGGAGCCCGTCCGACGAATCCCCGCGCAGCGTCGCCATATCCGCGTAGGCCGGGCCCGCGTTCCGCTCCGGGACGCCGTATTTCGCCGCGACCTCCACCGGCCCGAACAATTCGGCCTTGGCCAGCCCGCGGCCCGCGTACAGCACCCGTACCGGCGGTTCGGGGGTATCGCGGACCAGTTGCAGCAGATCCCGGTCGCCGCTGACCACGATCACCGGGTCGGTGAGCTCGGTGGAGGCCAGGGTGCCCAGGACATCGTCTGCTTCCAGGCCCTCCGCGCCGCCCGTGGCGATACCGGCGGCGGCCAGCACCTCGAGGATCATGTCGACCTGCGGAGTCAGCCGGTCCGGTACCTCCTCGGCGCCCGGTGCGGCCGTGGCGGAGGTATCGAGACGATGGGCCTTGTAGGTGGGTACCAGATCCACTCTGAACTTCGGCCGCCAGTCCAGGTCCAGGCACACCACGAGCCGGGCGGGGCGATGCCTGGTGACGAGGGAGGCGACCATATCGGTGAACCCGCGCAGGGCGTTCACCGACCGGCCGTCGGACGCGGTGATCTTGTCCGGGATCGCGTAGAAGGCCCGGAACCACAGACTCGCGCCGTCCAGCAGCAGCAGGGGACGCGGCGTGGATTCGGTCGTAGTCACCCGGTGAATCTACAAGGACCCACCGACGTATCCGATGTGCCGCCCCCCGGGTGCGAGGTAGGTTCGAGGTCATGAGCGCGCACACGGAGTCACGGTTCGCGGCGGAGGTCTACGGGCAGCGAGTGGAGCGGGCGGTCCAGTTGATCCGCGACGCCCATCTCGACGCCCTGCTCATCACCCCCGGCCCGGACCTGCGGTACCTCATCGGATCGGCGGCCCAGTCGTTCGAACGGCTGACCTGTCTGGTGATCACCTCCGACAAGGCCACACCCTCGGTGGTGATCCCGAAACTGGAGGTGGCGGGACTGCAGGAGTCCGCGGTCGACGAACTCGGCCTGCGGGTCCTGGACTGGGTGGACGGGGTGGATCCGTATCAGCTGGTCCGGTCGGCGCTGCACATCGGCTCCCGCGTCGCGGTGGCCGATTCCATGCCCGCGCTGCATCTACTGCCGCTGGCACACAGTTTCAGCGGGCTTCCGGTCTCGGCGACCCCGGTACTGCGCGAATTGCGCATGATCAAGGACGACGCCGAGATCGCGGCGCTGCGCCGGGCGGGCGCGGCCATCGACCGGGTGCACGCCCGGATGGGGGAGTTCCTGCGGGTCGGGCGGACCGAAGCCGAGGTCGGCAAGGACATCAGCGACGCCATCGTGGCCGAGGGCCATACCGAGGCCGCCTTCGTGATCGTGGGCAGCGGGCCCAACGGCGCCAACCCGCACCACGAGGTGTCGGAGCGGCGGATCGAGGCCGGTGACGTGGTGGTGATCGATATCGGCGGCCCGGTGGAGCCCGGTTACTACTCCGATTCCACCCGGACCTATGTGCTGGGCGAACCCGATCCGGAGATCGCCGCGCGCTGCGCCGAACTGGAACGCGCCCAGGCCGCCGCCGTGGCCGCCGTGCGGCCCGGTGTCCGCGCCGAAGCCGTGGACGCGGCCGCCCGCGAACCGCTGGAAGCCGCCGGGTTCGGACCCGCGTTCGTCCACCGGACCGGGCACGGTATCGGCCTGTCGGTGCACGAGGAGCCCTATATCGTCGCGGGCAACGATCTGGAACTGCGGCCGGGAATGGCGTTCAGTATCGAACCGGGGATCTACTTCCCGGGCGAATGGGGTGCCCGGATCGAGGACATCGTCGTCGTCACCGAGGACGGCTGTGTGGCGATGAACGAGCGCCCGCACGGACTGACCGTCCTGCCGGCCGACAGATAGCCGGCCCGGCGTTCAGGCCTCGCGCAACCGGACCCCGCACAGCACCCGCTGGACCTCGATGGCCAGCACCACCCGGGTCGGGTTCTCCCGCGGCACCCGGTAGCGCTCGGCGTAGCGCCGTTCGGCTTCGCGGACCGCGGCCGGATCGTCGAGGACGACCGCCGGACCCTCCAGGGTCAGCCAGCGCGCACCATCCACCTGGCCGACGGCGGCATAACCCGATCGGCGCACATTACGGGCCTTCACCGAAGCGCCGTCGGTGATGATCCGGGCCAGCCCGGCGTCGGGGTCCCAGGTGAAGCCCACCGGCACCATGTGCGGGGTGCCGTCGGCCCGCAGAGTCGTGAGGGTCGCCAGATGCCGTTCGGTGAGGAACTCGACGGCCGCCGGGGACAATTCGGCAGTACGCAGCGTCATGGATCGACCGTAGCGGGTCGCCGCGCGCCCCCGGCACGTCTCCCGGTTCCGCACACCGCCGCGTGCGGATGACAGACTGAGCGCATGGTTGTGCGTCGAACACGAGGGATCGACCCGGGCACGGTGCTGGTGCTGGGTGGACGCAGTGAGATCGGTCTGCAGGTGGCGCTGCGGCTCGCGCCCGGGCGGGCGGTGGTACTGGCCGCCCGGCGCTGTGAGGATCTGGACGCCGAGACCGCGGCGCTCACCGCCGCCGGCGCGACCGCGGTGCATCCGGTGGAGTTCGACGCCGACGACACCGCGAGCCATCCCGCCCTGCTCGGCAAGATCGCCGCCGACTACGGGCCGATCGGGGTCGCGGTATTGGCCTTCGGGGTACTGGGCGATCAGTCCCGCGCCGAGGCCGACCCCGCCCACGCGCTGGCGGTGGTGCACACCGACTACACCGCCCAGATCAGTGTGCTGACCGTCCTGGCCAACGAGATGCGGGCCCGCGGCAGCGGTCAGCTGGTCGTGTTCGGTTCGGTGGCCGGGGTCCGGGTGCGGCGTGCGAACTATGTCTACGGATCCGCCAAAGCGGGCTTGGACGGATTCGCCTCCGGCCTGGCCGACGCGCTGCACGGGAGCGGGGTGCAGTTGTTGCTGGCGCGGCCGGGCTTCGTGGTGGGCAAGATGACCGAGGGAATGAGCCCGGCGCCGTTCTCCAGCACGCCGGACCAGGTCGCCGCCGCGGTGGTGACCGCGCTGAGCCGCCGCTCGGCGCGCGTGTGGATTCCGGGAATCCTGCGCCCGGTGTTCTTCGGGATGCGCCTGCTGCCGCAGGCCGTCTGGCGGCGGCTGCCCCGGTGACCGCCGACCCCGCGCTCTCCTGGGCGGGGCCCCCGATTCCGGTGGTGGGTATCGGCGCCGACGGCTGGGCGGGGCTACCCGACCGGTCCCGGCAGGCCCTGCGCGACTGCGCGGTGCTGTTCGGTTCGGCGCGCCAGCTGGCGTTGCTCCCCGCCGAGGTGAGCGCGCGGCGGGAACCGTGGCCGGCACCGCTGGTCCCCGCGCTGCCCGGGCTGCTGGCCGAGCATCGGGAAACCCGGCTCGGGGTTCTCGCCAGCGGCGATCCCATGTTCTACGGGATCGGTGTCACCCTCGCCCGGCTGCTCGGGCCCGGCGCGCTGCGGGTGTTTCCGCAACCGTCGGCGGTCTCGCTGGCGTGTGCCCGGCTGGGCTGGCCGGTGGCCGAGGTGGGGATCGTCAGCACGGTCGGCCGGCCGCTGGAGCGGTTGCTGCCCGAACTGGCCCACGGGCGGCGGCTCCTCGTACTCAGCGCCGACGCCGGTACCCCGGCGCGGATCGCGGAGTTGCTGCGGTGCAACGGGTTCGGCCCCTCCGCGCTGACCGTGCTGGAGCAGCTGGGCGGGCCCGCCGAACGCCTGGTGTCCGGGACCGCCGCCACCTGGCGGGAGCCCGCGGGCGACCCTCTCAATATCGTCGCCGTCACCGCGGCGGGCGAACCCGGGCGCCCCCGCCTCACCCGGCTGCCCGGCCTGCCCGACGACGCCTACGGCGGGGACGGGCAGCTCACCAAGACCGAGATCCGGGCGCTCACCCTGGCGGCGCTGGCTCCCGCACCTGGGGAGACGCTGTGGGATATCGGTGGCGGTTCGGGCAGTATCGCCATCGAATGGTGCCGTACCGATCCCGCCTGCCGGGCGGTCACGTTCGAGATCCTGGCGCGGCGCCGGGCGCAGATCGCCGCCAATGCCGTCGCGCTCGGCGTACCCGGTATCGAGGTGCGCGGCGAGGCGGTGGCCGAACTCGCCGGGGATGCGGTGGCCGGCGATCCCGACGCGATCTTCCTCGGTGGCGGACTCACCACGCCCGCGCTGTTCGAGCACTGCTGGTCTCGATTGCCCGCCGGCGGGCGGCTGGTGGCGAACGCGGTCACCGCGGAATCGGAGGCGCTGCTGCTGGACTGGTCCGCCGCGCACGGCGGCGGTCTGCGCCGCTTCCAGGTCTACCGCGGGGAACCGCTGGGGCGTTTCACCACATGGCGGCCCCAGTTGCCGGTGACCCAATGGTCGGTGGTGAAGGGTGCTGGGCCGGCGGGACTTCCCGTATGTGACAACACGAATGGACGAATAGGGCATCGGGAGTAAGGTCACGGGGGTTCCTAGCGCGGGTCACGCGGATTCGCGCGTGACGGGGAGATCGATAGTGAAATACAAGAAGTTCGCCGCGACCGCGATCATGGCGGCAGCGGCCACCGGTATCGCCGCGGGCACGGGCTACGCGGCGCCCGCTCCGACGGCGCCCGCTGTCGAGCAGCAGCAGAACGCGGTTCCGGAGGTCACCGGTCACGATCGCGGCGTGGACTACACCCTGGCGTTGGCCGAAGCCGGAAAGTCGCTGGTCACCACGGTTTCCGGCGGTGCGTTCAGTCTCGACGCCGCCAACGACGCGGTGGTGCTGAGCAACGCCGCCGGGGAGCGGCTGACCAGTATCCCGCTCACCCAGGCCACCAATGGCCAGGTGGTCGCGGTCGCCGCCACCATCGACGAGGGCAACAGCCGGCTGACGCTGACCCCGCGGGCCACTCCGGTCGCGGGCGCGCCGTCACAGGCGCAGTTCATCGGTGCCCAGCAATGGTTCATGAGCGAACTGCAGCGGGCATCGCTGGGTGCGGCCGTGGGCGCCGCCATCGGCGCGGGTATCGGCTTCCTGTTCCTCGGTGTCGGCCTCATTCCGGGCGCCATCATCGGCGCGGGTATCGGCCTCGCGGTCGCCGGCGGTCCGCCGCTGCTGGATTCGGCCATCGCCTACTTCAGCGGCCAACCCTGAGAATTCTGCTGCTGGGCGGCACCGGGGAAGCCCGGGAACTCGCCCGGCTGCTCACCGGCGAGCGAGAACACGAGATCGTGTCCTCGCTCGCCGGTCGGGTTTCCGAGCCGATCCGGCCCGCGGGCGAAGTGCGGATCGGCGGATTCGGCGGTGCCGACGGGCTGCGCGAATGGCTGGCGGACAACCGGATGGATCTCGTCGTCGACGCCACCCATCCCTTCGCCGAGATGATCACCGCCAATGCCGCGCGGGCCACCGCGCGACTCGGACTGCCCATGATCCGGTTGAGCCGTCCGGGCTGGGCCGCCGGCCCCGGCGATCGCTGGTACCGGGTCCCTGATCTGGTCGCCGCCGCGGACACCGCCGCCGGACTGGGGGACCGGATACTGCTCACCATCGGCCGTCAGGGGGTGGCGGCCTTCGCTGACCATACCCGGCCCTGGTATCTGATCCGGGCCATCGACCCGCCCGCGGGTGAACTTCCCCCGCGGCACGAAATTCTCTTGGCCCGAGGGCCTTTCACGGTCGCCGAGGAATCGGAACTGCTGACCCGGCACCGAATCGATGTCGTGGTCACCAAGGACAGCGGGGGTGCGGCGACCGCCGCGAAGCTCACCGCCGCGCGCGCCGCCGGCATTCCGGTGGTGGTCGTGGACCGGCCGCCCGTGCCCGCCGGGGTCACCGTAGTGGCCACGGTCGAGCAAGTACGAGAGGTGCTGTCCGAGTGGTCCGCGGAAGATACCGGCGGGCGGGCGGGCCGAAAGGACTGAGCGATATGGGGTCGTGCCGACAGGCGATTCCGGAACCGGCCGAATCGCCCGACGTAATCGGTACTGCGCGTTCAGGAACCGAGCAGTTCGGGTAGTCGGTCGAACCAGTCCAGGACCGCGCGCTCGTATCCGATACCGAATTCCAGCGTCGCCCGGGTGTGCGGGGACAGATCCGGGCCCGCTTCCTCGGCGCGGTAGCGGTCCAGTCGTTCCTGATGGACCTTGCGGGCGTTGTCGATGATCGAGGCCAGATGCGCCGGTTCGAGGTGACCGCCGAAATGCAGGGTGAGCAGCAGCGGGAACCGGATGGTCTCCGGGCTCGGGTCGCGCGCGATCCACTCGGCGAATTCGGCGCGGCCGGCGTCGGTGATGCGGTACGGAGTGCGTTCGCGGGCACCGGTCTCGCCCTTGACGACCAGGCCCGCCGAGTCCATGGTGGCGAGTTCCCGGTAGACCTGGCTTTGCGTGATGGTCCAGAAATCGCCGATGCGGTCCTGGGCCAGCGTCACCAGATCCCAGCCCGACATCGGCCCCTCGTGCAGAAAACCCAGAAGTGAGGCGGCCGTGGAGTTCAGCGGCCGTTTCTGTTTGCCGTTCACCACGTATCCTTCCACCGTCGCTATTCCATAGTGGAATGCTATCGGATGGGTTCGGCTCAGGCGTTGTAGCGCCGCGCGGTGTAGACCCGCGGTGCGCCGGCGCCGTCGACGACCGTGGTGGTGGAGGCGCCGATGATCAGCAGGGTCCGCATATCGACCTCGGCGGGTTCCAGTTCGCCCAGTGCCAGCACCCGCACCGATTCGCCAGGGCCGCCCACATCGCGGCCGAGCACCACCGGGGTGTCCGGTGCGCGGTGCGCCAGCAGGATGTCCTTCATCGCGCCCACCTGCCAGGTGCGTTTACTCGAGGCCGGGTTGTAGACGGCAATGGCCATATCGGCCGCGGCCACCGCCGCCAGGCGCCGGGCCACCACGTCCCACGGTTTGAGGCGGTCGGAGAGGGAGATCGTGGCGTAGTCGTGTCCGAGCGGGGCGCCGACGCGGCTGGCCACCGCGTTCGCCGCCGTCATCCCGGGCAGCACCCGCACCGGCACCCCCGCCCACTGCGGGTCCGCGGATTCCTCCAGGACGGCCGCGGCCATCGCGAAAACGCCCGGATCGCCCGAGGAGACCACGGCGACCCGCCCGCCGCGGCGGGCGAGGTCCAGGGCCATGGCGGCGCGTTCGGATTCGACCCGGTTGTCGCTGCTGTGCCGCCGCTGACCGGGGCGGGCCGGGACGCGGTCGATATAGGTGGTGTAGCCGACGAGGTCGGTTGCGGCGGCGAGCGCGGCGGAGACCTCCGGGGTGGTCCAGCGCGTATCACCCGGGCCCAGGCCGACGACCACCACCTCGCCGGCGCCCGGGAGACCACTCGGCGCGGCGATCTCGGCCGCCGGGGTGCTCGCCGCGCGGGCCACCGGTTCGGCGGCGGCCGGATCCGGGCGGGCGGGGACCGGGGTGGTCGGTTCGGGGCCCGGGACGATGGTGATCGCGAAATACGGCACCTGGGCGTCGTCCACTTCTCCGGCGGGAAGCACCCGTTCGCGTCCGGTGCTGGCCCGTTCGACGTAGTAGGCGCGGTCGAGGCGGCCGGAGTCGGCGAGCGCTTTGCGGACGGCCGGGTAGGTGCGGCCGAGTTTCATGATCGCGGCGGCCTCGCTGTCGGCGAGGCGGCGGGTCAGTTCGTCGGCGGGCAGGGTCGCGGGCAGTACCGTCAGTACCTGTTCCCCCTCCACCAGGGGAGTGGCCAGGGCCGCCGACGCGGCACTCACCGAGGTGATCCCGGGGACGATCTCCGCCTCGAACCGGTCGGCCAGCCGCCGATGCATATGCATATAGGAGCTGTAGAACAGCGGGTCCCCCGCGGCCAGCAGCGCCACCGACCGGCCCGCCGCCAGATGCGCGGCCAGCCGTTCGGCCGCCGCGGCGTAGAACTCGTCGATCGCGCCCTGGTAACCGCCGGGATGATCGGTGGTCTCGGTGGTGACCGGGTAGATCAGGTGTTCCTCGAGCTGGCCCGGCCGCATGTACGGTTCGGCGATACCGCGCGAGATACTGCGGCCGTGCCGGGCACTGTGGAACGCGATCACATCGGCCTCGGCGATCACCCGGGCCGCCTTGACCGTCACCAGGTCCGGATCGCCCGGGCCCAGCCCGACCCCCCACAGCTTTCCCGTAGCCACCGTCATTCCACTTCGCTCGCAATCGCATTCAGGGCGGACGCGGTGATGGCGCTTCCGCCGCGCCGCCCGCGCACCGTCAGATACTCCACGCCCGTGCTCGCGGCGAGCGCGTCCTTCGATTCGGCCGCGCCGACGAAGCCCACCGGGATCCCGAGCACGGCGGCCGGTTTCGGTGCGCCCGCGGCGATCATGTCCAGCAGGTGGAACAGCGCGGTCGGCGCATTGCCGATGGCCACCACCGCGCCGTCGAGCCGCTCCCGCCACAATTCCAGCGCCGCCGCCGACCGGGTGGTCCCGAGTTCGGCCGCCAGCTCCGGCACCCGGGGGTCCCGCAGCAGGCACAGCACCTCGTTGTCCGCGGGCAGCCGGGTCCGGGTGACTCCCGAGGCGACCATGTTCGCATCGCACAGAATCGGCGCGCCGGCGCGCAGTGCGGCGCGTGCCGCGGCCACCACCCCCGGGGTGAACACCACGTCCCCGGCCAGGTCGACCTGGCCGCAGCCGTGGATCATGCGCACGACGACCTGCGCGATATCGGCCGGGAACCGGTCCAGCTCGGCCTCGGCTCGGATGATCGCGAACGACCGGCGGTAGATCTCGGCCGCGTCGGTGACGTAGCTGGTGCGCGTGTCGGACATGCGGACACCCTATGCCGGGCCGAGCGCGCCGGGCCGGTGCGGGTGGGCCTCGGTGACCGGGGCGCCCGGGTCACAGCGGGGCCGCGCCGGAACCGGGCCCGGAATTCGGCATCCGCACCGAGCGCACTGTCGAGCAGCTTCACCGCGTCCTCCTGCCGCGGCAATCGCGGATGCAGCGCGAGATACACCGCGCCCGATACCACCCGAAGCGAGCGGCCGGATGATCCGATATCCGGCGAATACCGCCCCCGCAGCCGGCGTCACGCCTCGACCTCTCGCGGACAACGCTGCCGGAGCGGCACCCGTCGTACCGGTGGCGCGGACCGGGCTTACGCGGTCCCGCCGGCACCGCCGCGCGGGCGCGGCCCGATCTGGTCGAGCAGATCGTTGACCTCATCCGGGAAACCATTGGTGACCTGCTGCGGCGTCTTGTTCGGGAAGCGGCGCGCGACATGCTCTTCGGCTGCCGAACCGGGTAGCACGTACACGGGCTCGGTCTTGCTCTGCAGCGGCCGGACCACCTCGTCGAGGTGGGCTCGGCGATCGTCGAGGTAGGCGCCGATCACGTCCTCGCCGGCCGGGCACACGGCCATGCAGTAGCCGGCCTTGTAGTTCGGTTTGAACGACAGGCTCTGCCACATCGAGAACGATTCCCCGGTAGTGACCCGTTGCCGGTATTCGTCGCGGTCGGCACTGTCGGCGACCGTCTCCGCCCAATCGGTGAAGCCGCCCATGAATTCCCGGTAGTTGTGCGTGTAGCACGCCTGGAAATCGAAACCCCCGTCCGGGGTGATCGCTCCCACCGGGCAGGCGGAGACACACAGTTTGCATTCGAGACAGGGATTGAAATCCAGCGGCGTGCTCGGGGTGTCGATCACCGCGTCGGTGACCACGGTGCCGAGCAGGATGAAATTGCCGAATCGGGGGTGGATCACATTGCGATGGATGCCCATGACGCCCAGCCCGGCGGCCTCGGCCACGACCTTGTGCGCGATCACCCAGATACGCCCGGGAAACTGCTGCACTTCCATCGGATACCCCGGGGCGGGGTAGACCGCGCGGTAACCGGCGTCCTGGAGCGCCCGGGTGATCCGGCGGGACACCACGTTGGTCTCGTCGTCGGCGTGATTGAACTCGGTATTGGCGAGACTGCGCTGCGGACTGCGCAGATTGTCCCGGTTCATCCGTACACAGAACGAGACGAATGTGCGCGCGGCGGGCAGGATCGCCCGTGCGTGCTCGAGTTCGTCGGCCACCCGCGGATCCTCGACGGCGACGAACCCCACATCATCGGCGCCGGCCGCGAGGCAGATCTCGCGCAGCCGGTCGGCGGCGAGGACCGGGTCGGGTTTTTCGCGCTCACGGCCGGCCATCCGCTGGACGGTCGGGTGCTGCGTCAGCCGCCGCGGGGCGGCGGGGTCGTGATCGGTATCCGGCATCGGGACTCCTTCTCGCAACGAGATCCACGCGGGCTCACTGTGAACGACGGCGTGGGCGAGCGGAATTCATCGGTTGCCGGATCCGCCGGGCCCGGCGGATGCGCGGCGCGGGCGGATCGGGGGTCGGGGCGGGTGCAACGGCACGTCCGCCGCGTCGAGGCAGTACTCCCACAGCGACAGCAGATGGCCCTCCGTATAGCGGGTGTGGCGCAGATAGTGTTCGTCACGGATGCGGCGGTCGTGCCAGAAATGACCCGACAGCGGCGCCGGGCTGGTGGTGGCCAGCCAGACCGCGGTATCGGCACCCTCGGCGGCGGTGCGCATCGCCGGGCGCAGCGCGGAACCGAAGCGGGGGAGCGCGGCGGTGATCCCCGGTGTGGCGACCCAGCCCGGATGCATACTGTGCACGCTGACCCCGTGATCGGCGAGACGTCCGTCCAGCAGCGGCCCGAACGCCACCTGTATCCGCTTGGTGCGGGCGTAGGCGGTGGTGCCCCGGTATTCGCCGCGGCGATATTGCGGATCTCGGAACGGCAGCGGCTGCGTGTACATCCCGCCGGAGGCCACGAAGATGATGCGGGCGTCGCCGGAGGCGGCCAGCAGCGGAGCGAGCCGGTCGGTGAGGCGTAGCGGGCCGAGGACATGGGTCGCCAGGGCCAGCTCGTGTCCGGCGGAGTTCTCGGTGCGCTCGCCGGGCAGTACGCCCGCGTTGTGGACGAGCACGTCCAGCGCTCCGTGGCGCTCGCGTAAGGCCCGGGCGCAGGCATCGATACTGCCGGGTTCGGCGATATCGCACAGCTCGAGTTCCACCTGCGCCTCGGGGACGGCGTCGCGGATCTCCCGGCGGGCCCGCTCGCCGCGGTCCGCGTCCCGGACCGCGAGCACGGTGCGGGCGCCCAGGCCCGCGCAGCGCGTGGCGATCGATTTGCCGATTCCGGAGTTCGCGCCGGTGACCAGGGCGGTTTTGCCGTGCAGGGCATCGGTGGGCGGGTCGTCACTGGTCCAGGAGACCTTGCGCAGGTGGTAGCCGAGGCGGGTGTAGCCGGGCACTATCGTCCGGTCGAGCAGAGCGTCGACTGTACGGATCATCGGATCACACCTCGTCTCGTCTCGTCGGCACGAACTGCTCGGCATCCGGATGGCCGCTGCGGAAGCCCGCCCCGGCACAGGCCGGACAGAACTGCCACATGCGCTGGAACACGGGGGCGAAGCCGAGCGCGCTCGTCTCGTCGGTATACCCATCGAACCGCTTCTGCCACAGCCGCGACCCGGCGCCCGGACCGGTCCGGTTTGCCCTGCTCGACCATCGCACTCCTCCGCTCGGCGACCACCGGTCGCCTCTCTGCATCGAGTATGCATCGTTTTGTGGTCGATGGCGACCCGGGCGCCGGTTCACGGGCCGTCGGGCCACGCGGCCGCGAGGTGGTTCGCCGGGTCCGGGATGCCCGGATGGGTGGGGTGAAAGAGTGGGCGGGACCGGACTCAGCCGAGTCGCCGGACCGCCTCGGGAAGACTCGCCAAGCGTTCGACCGCCGCCGGGAGGATGACCGCGTCCCAGCCCGGGCCGCCGACGAAGACCCGCGCGCCGGCGTCGGTGCCCGCCCGCACGCTGGAAGTCAGCGCCGTCGACTCGTGCTGCGACCACAGCACCAGTTCGGCCGGCCGGTCCAGCCGCGCCAGGGTGTCGGCGAGGGCGGCGGTGGGCACATCCGCTCCGAGCATCTGTGCCCCGATCTCGCGCTCGGCCAGGGCTGCCCGCAGCACCTCGAGGGGGAGCGCGTGGGATTCGCCGCCGGTGCAGGCGAGGACGATGGGCCGCGGGCGCAGCCGGTCCGGCGGGTTGTTGCGATGCAGCGCCGAGGTGATGCACCACGAGAGCAGGTGCTCGACATCGATACAGCCCTCGCCGCCCAGCTGGCGGGCGACGATCTCGGCGAAAGCGGGGCGGCACAGTCGTTCCCACGTGTCGGTCACGCCGTAGGTTCGCAGCGCGCCGGCCAATTGCGCTGTCACCGACCGGTAGTCGAGCGCGAAGGCGGCGGTCACCAGCGAAGACAGGTCGCCGGGGGCGACGGCCGGGGCGCGCACCGTGGCCGCGGCACCGGCCGGGGTGGCGCCGCCGCGGATGAGTCCGAGCATCCGATCGAGCTGGGCGATATCGGCTTCGGTGTACAGCCGGTGGGTGCCCGGCCGGTGCCCGGTGGGGCCGATCTCGTAGCGCCGGTTCCAACTGCGCAGGGTGGCGGTCGGGATACCGAGCCGCTCGGCGACCGCGCGGACGGTGTAGCCGGCCGCGTCGGAGGCGGAGCTGGAACCGTCGGGCATCGTCTTATTCTGCCTGTTCCGATTCGCCGCCCGAGGCGGACCCGGAACTTCGGCGTGGGCGCCGACGGCGTACGGCCGTGTTCACCGGGTCCGCGTCGCGGTCGGGCCCGCCGCGCCACACCGCAGGGCCCGGCCGGTGGCCACCGCGACGGCCGTGGTGCGCTGCGGCCGGTCGCGCAGCGCGGCGGCGAGGAGGGCGGCGTCGGACAGGTCGGAGAGCACCCGGGAGCCCGTGGCCACCCGCAGGGCGGCCGGGGTCGGGGCGAGGGCCGTCCCGGGCCCCGAGGCGATATCCCGGCAGGCGGTCGTCCGCGTCGGCGCGCGGCGGGCGGGTGGGATCGTCCTCGTCCCGGCCGCACGGCCGCAGCAGCACCGCCGGGCGGATCGCCACGGCCGGTCCGGAACACGCCGTGGCCGCTCCCGCGAATCGGAGGAATCCCATAGCTACCATCTATTCTCCTGCGCCGAATCAGTACGCATCGATTATGCATCTATATTGGTTGGAGTGGTCACACACCGCCGAATGCGAGGAGTTTTCGTGACAGCACATCACGCAGTTCGCCGCACCACCGGCCTCGTGGCCGCCCTGCTGACCTTCGGTGCCCTGGCTGCCGGTGGCGCGGTCGCCCAGCCGCCGCTGCCGCCCGGCCCCGCCCCGGTCCCCGCACTGGACCTGAACCGGTACCTCGGCGACTGGAACCAGCTCGCCGCGGTACCGCAGCCGTTCAATCTCGACTGTGCACGCGACACCCGCGCGCAGTACACGCTCGACCCGCAGGGCAATGTCGCCGTGCACAATTCCTGTACCACCTGGGCGGGCGGCCGCAACGAGATCCGCGGCACCGCGAAGGTGAACGACCCGGTGACCGGTGCGCAGTTACATGTCGGCTTCCCCGGAGTGCCGGGTCAGGACATGCTCGACGGCCCGACGAACTACATCGTCACCGCGCTGGCCCCCGATTACTCCTGGGCGCTGGTAACCGACCCGAGCCGCCTGTCGGGTTTCGTGCTGGCCCGCTCGGCCGCTCTCGGCGCGCGGGCCTGGGACCAGGTGAAGTCCGCCATCAGCGCGGCGGGTCAGACACCCTGTATGTATCTGAGCTCGCCCACCACCGGTGGTCGCTCCGACATCACGCCCCTGTGCCTCCGCTGACCGCCGCGCCGCGGTGATCGTCGCGGACACCCAGTACTTTCCCAGGGTCCGTGCGTCGCTGTTCACCGGCGGAGCAGGGGCAGATCGCCCGCCAGCTCGATTTCCAGGCCGACGGCGCGTCCGCCGTGGCGGCGGAAACGGCCGAGCAGCGTGACGAGCACGAAGATCCGGAATGCCACACCGTATTTGGTGGTCATGGCATGTCGCGCGACGCGTAATCGGTGCGCGGGCAGGATGCGTGCGGTGCCGGGCTGCCAGGCGCCGGTCGGGGTGCCGTCGAATGTGGAGCGCGCCACCTCGATCCGGGGATCGCGCTCGATCCGGCGGACCTTCCAGGAGCGAGCGGGAGTGTATCCGTACCAGCGGCCGTCCGCGGGGCCAGCCAGATCGCGGTGGTGACCGGTGCGCCGTCGGCGCGGAAGGTGCGCAGCGCGAAGAACCGGTCGCCGTCGGGGTCGTCGGTGAACGCCATGGTCCGTAGTGTGACAGCCGGCCCGGTGATGACCCGCCGCGCGGCCCGGAGTATGTGCCCGGCCGCTGGTCCGCTGCATAATGCCGGGTATGGCAGACGACTGGAACGACCGGATCATCACGGAATTCCGGGCCAACGAGGGCCGGGTCGGCGGGCCTTTCGAGGGTGCCCCGCTGGCCTTGGTGCACCATCGCGGCCGGCGCACCGGACGCGAATCGGTGACCCCGATGATGTACCTGGCCGATGAACAGGATCCCGACGGCCTGGTCTACGTATTCGCCAGCAAGGCGGGTGCGCCGACGAATCCCGACTGGTATCGCAACCTGACCGCGGCCGGGGAGGCCACGGTGGAGCGGGGCACCGAGACCTACCCCGTCACGGTCACCGAGGTGACCGGCGCGGAGCGCGACCGTATCTACGGCGAACAGGCCCGCCGCTATCCCGGCTTCGCCGAATACGAGCAGAAGGCGGCCGGCTTCCGCACCATCCCCGTCCTGGCGTTGCGACGCGCCTAGCGGCGCGCGCCGTTTTCGTCTACGACCCGCGCGAGAACCGCGGATGGGCCCGGCCCGCCACCATCGGTAGCTCGACCGAGGTGCGGATACCGGGTTCGGCCGCGCAGACGTACGGGACGGAGTTGACGCAGTGCGCGGCCGTCGCGGCGATCCCGGGATTCTCGGCCTCCGGCGGGTCGCCGGGTTCGGACTGCCACCCGCGGATCGTGACGAACGAGCCCGGGTCGCCGTCGATCTCGATCTCGAACCGTTCGCCCTCGGCCCCGAGGGTCCAGGGCGGGTCGAGATGCTGTTGGCCCATCAGCCAGTTGACCCCGATGCGCACGACGGTTTCGCCGCCGGCCACCGCCTCCCAGTGGAAGCGCTGGCCGGCCACCTGCCCGGGCTCGATGGTGCCGATGGGTGATTCGATCGGCGCGGTGGCGACCGCCGTCTCGTGTACCGTGCGGATCTCCGGGTTCCCGCCGAAACCCAGCGTGTCCAGGATCATCCGGACCGATTGGCGGAAGCCGCCGTCGAGCAGTTGCCTCATCGGGCCCGCAGCGGCCTCGGCGGGAGTGGCACCGAACCGCATGATGTGGCGCACCACATCGGGCGCGCCGTAGGTCCGGATATCGGAGAACTCCTCGCCGCGCACGAAGGTGACTGCCGCGGACATGGCCGACAACATCAGCGGGAACACCTCGGTGACCCCGCCGGGATCGATCCCGGTGCCGTGCAGCGTGCTCCCGCCCGCCAGGCAGGCCTGCCGGACCGGTTCGGCCTGCTCGTCGTCGGGATAGAACCAGCCGACCGGCGTCACCACGTTCTTCCCCGACCGCAGCAGTGCCGCCACCTCCTTCGTGCGCGGCAGCAGCGGCGCGTAGACCACAGCGTCGGCGGGCAGCGCGAGGATCTCGTCGAGACTGTCGGTCGCCCGCACCCCGACGGGCGCCCGGCCGAGGATCTCCCCGACATCACGGCCGCGTTTGTCCGGCGAATGCACCCAGCACCCCACCAGTTCGAGTTCGGGGTGATCGATGATGGCTCGCAGTGCGGCCCGGCCGACCGATCCGGTGGCCCACTGCACGACCCGGTAGCTCACACGTCCTCCTCGTCACTATCCGATCGCGTGGCAGGCCGGCGCCGGTGGTCCGGGCGGCTCAGCGGTCCGCGTCGGTGTAGCGGATGATGCCGCGGATATTGCGGCCGGCCAGCATGTCCTGATAGCCGTCGTTGATGTCCTCGAGCCGGTACTGCCGGGTGACCATATCGTCGAGATTCAACTTGCCGACCTGGTACATCGACAGCAGGTGCGGGATGTCGTAGTGCGGATTGCCGCCACCGAAGATGGTGCCCTGCAGGTTCTTCTGCAGTAGCGAGAGCATGGCCAGGTTCAGGGTCGTCTTGTTCTCGGTCAGGCTGCCCATGGCGGTGAGCACGCAGGTGCCGGCCTTGGCGGTGATGCCCATCCAGCTGTCGACGTCCTCGCCGTGCACCTCGCCGACGGTCACGATCACCTTCTTGGCCATACCGCCCCAGGTGACCTCCGCGCAGCCGGCGGTCGCCTCCTCGATGGTCGCGTAGGCGTGGGTGGCCCCGAACTTCAGGGCCTGTTCGCGTTTCCACGGCACCGGGTCGACCGCGAAGATGTAGCGGGCGCCCGCATGGGCCGCGCCCTGCAAGGCGGACATACCCACACCGCCGAGGCCGATGATCGCGACGTCCTCGCCCGGCCGGATATCGGCGGTGCGGACGGCCGACCCGTACCCGGTGGTGACACCGCAGCCGACCAGGCAGGCGACCTCGAACGGGATGGACGGGTCGATCTTCACCACCGAGCTCTGGTGCACCACCATGTACGGGGAGAAGGTGCCCAGCAGGGCCATCGGGTAGACGTCGCGGCCGCGGGCCTGGATCCGGAACGATCCGTCGGTCACCGAGGTGCCCGCGAGCAGGAGTGCGCCGAGGTCGCACAGATTGCGCAGACCCGCCTGACAGGATTTGCATTTCCCGCACGACGGGATGAACGACAGGACGACGTGGTCACCGACCGCGAGATCCTCGACGCCCTCGCCGACCTCGGTCACGATGCCGGCACCTTCGTGCCCGCCGAGTACCGGGAATCCCATCATCGGAATGCCGCCGGTGACCAGGTGGTGGTCGGAATGGCACATTCCGGCCGCTTCCAGCTGGACTTTGACCTCGTGTTTGCGGGGATCGCCGATCTCGATCTCCTCGATCTGCCACGGCTGGTCGAATTCCCAGATGAGAGCGCCTTTGGTCTTCATCGGTGAACCTGCTTTCTCCTACCGCTCCGGGCTCGTGAAGTAGCGGGGCCCGGCTGTATGCACAAGTGTATGGACAATAGTCCAGACGACGATACGACACGATGCCGCCGGGCGCCGCGGAATCCGTCGGCGAGATGTCCGCCACCCGTGGCGACGAGAAACTGAGATGATGACCTACTATTCGTCTCAGAGTTTCGCGCCGTTCGACAAGGAGGTCAGATCGTGGGTGCTCCGGATACCGCCGCCACATCCCGTCTCGTGGGGGCACCGATCGGGCCCGGGTCGCTGACCTGGGAGTACGCCGGAGATCTGCGGAACATGCTGTTCCTCGGCCGCACCGGCATCCTGCAGAACATGCATCCGGCGGTGGGCGCGGCCCTGCAGGACCATTCGAACTTCTTCCGCGACCCCTGGGACCGCCTCATCCGCTCCCTGCCGCAGATCCAGGGCATGATCTACGACGCCGACAACGAGGCGCAGGCGGCCCGGGTGCGTGACTACCATCGCCCGCTGAAGGGCACCGACTCCCGTGGGGAGCGCTACCACGCGCTCAATCCCGAGGTGTACTGGTGGACCCACGCGACCTTCGTCGAGCTCACCATCGCCCTCAATGAGCATTTCGGGACCCCCCTCACCGCCGCCGAGAAGGATCGGTTGATCGCCGAGGGCATCACCTGGTGGCGGATGTACGGCCTGTCCGACCGGGTGCTGGTGGCGAACTACGCCGAGTTCGAGGAGTACTGGCACCGCACCATCGACGAGGTGCTCGAGGCCAACGCCACCACCGATTTCGCGCTCCGGCTCGGTAGCACCCGGATCCCGGCGCTACCCGGTGTCCCGGAACCGGTGTGGTCGGTGATCTGGCGACCGGTGATGGCGTTCAATGTTTGGCTCGCCAACGCGCTCATGCCCGAACGTGCCCGCGAGATCCTGGACCTGCGCTGGACGGCGGTGGACCAGAAGCTGTTCGGGGTGTTCGCGACGGCGGTGCGTACAGTCTGGCCGCTGTTACCCGATCGACTGCGGTACGCGCCCCGCGCCTACTCGGGAATCCGGCGCGTACAGGCCGGCTGACCTATGGTTTGCGACACAACGCCCAGCGGGGCGGGACAGCGTACCCTACGTCACACCGGCTCCATTTGCCTTGCGTGCCTGCCGATCCCGGCTCCGGGCCCCTGACCGGCGCATACGTGACCTGGGCCACTATCGCATTGAGGCGAAGTTAATTTCCCATTACCGGGAAGTTTCCGGATATCTGCCGGTCGGACGTCGATACGATTTCCGCATGCTCACAGTTCAGGAGCCGCAAGGCAGATCGTCGTTCATCACCGGGAATTCGAATCGGTCGAACGGATGCCCGGCACCCGAGCGCCGCGCCGTCGAACCCGTTCCGCTGTTTCCGGAGGAGATGTCGGTGCGCGAGGAAACCGAGCAACTGCGCAAGCCCTCGGCTTCGCTGGCCGTCGCGGCCGTGATGGGACTGTTGATCGTCGTGCTCCTGGTGGCCAGCCACGGCAAACAGGACGACGGGGACCGTCGTTCGCGGCCCATCGAAAAGCCTTCGACGTCACAGCAGCAGTAGGGACGGTCCGCCGGGGGAGTCCCGGCACTCCGCGGTACGGCGGCTCAGGTGCGCGGCGGTCGCACCAGATACCCCTCGGGGCCGGCGGTGACCTCGGTGACCGCCGCAGCGGGCCGGCCGCAGCGGCGCTCGCAACCGGACCAGTGCTGCCGCCCCGCTGTGGTGATCGAGGCGGCCGGGATCGGAGCTTCCGGGACCGCGGCATCAGGGAGATCCGTCCGGCCTGATTCGATCGCGGCCGCCGCGTCGGCACGCACGTCGGTATGCGATCTGGCGCAGCCCGGCTGCCCGGCGCAGGCGGTGATCCGCAGCCACGGCGACGCGGCGTCGAAGATCAGGCCCATCGGCGCCAGCACCCGCACGACCTGTTCGGCCGGCCACTCCTCGAGATCGGTGACGATCAGACCACGCCACGGGGTGAGTAGCACGGGGCGTTCGACGGCGGCGAGGAATTCGGCGGTGCGGGCGGGCAGCGAGCCCAGCCGGACCCCGGCGCCGAGCGCGACCAGGCCGTCGTGCTGGGGCAGCCAGCCGATCGGCAGGTCGGCCGAGTCCGCGAGTGCCAGACGTTCAGGGCCGGGACCGAGGCCCAGCAGCGTCGCCAGCCGTGCGGCGCCGTCCTCGATCTCGTGCAGGCGCCACTGACCCGCGGCCAGTTCGAGGAATCCGTGTGCCGCTGCCAGCAGCACCTCGGTCGCGTCGGCGGTGGCGATCCTGATCCCGCTGTCCGCACCGGCGAGCAACAGCGCGCAGCGGTTGTCGGTGAGGAGGTGCAGACCGATATCCGGACGCAGCGGGCTCACATCGCCCCGGCCGTCGTCGAGGGTGAACAGGACCCGGCCGGAGAGTTCGGCCAGCCGGGACGAACCGAGCAGCCCGGCGTCGAAAGCGGCGACCAGCGGCCGGATATCGGGGTGGTCACCGACCCGGCCGGACAGGGGCGAGGCGATGATATTGCGGACCCGCTCATGGGTCCGGCTCGGCAACAGCCCGGCGCCCGCCAGCCGTTCGGCGAGCGCGTCCGCGTCCCGGACCCGGCGCAGCTGCACATTGCCGCGCGAGGTCAGTTCGATATTCCCGTCGCCGAGTTCGCCGGCGGCCGCGGCGAGGGCCTGTAACTGCTCCGGTGCGAGCGCCCCGCCCGGTACCCGGACCCGGGCCAGCGGGCCGTCGGCGGCCTCGTGCAGGCGCAGGACACCGGGGCAGGAATCGGGTTCGGTACGAGCCATGACCTCCCCAGGATAGGTGCGCGTCGAAGCGATCGATCGCCCGGCCACCGGTCCGCCGCGAACGTCCTACCTGTGTGGGCCGTTTCCGGGGGAGCGGCCTCGGTCATTTGCGGAGTCGGCTCGCACTGTTCGTACGCCTCGGACGCGACCGGGGCCCGCGGCTCGAGTAGGGGTCGAATCGTGCTCGATGGGCGGGCTCGAGTGTGCTTCGGGCCCTATCGTCGAACACCGCCGGTCATTCGAGGGTTCGCTCGGGTGCCCGGTTTCCACGGTGTAGCGAAAGGGTTCCGTGACACGGAACGGATGATCATGACTGCTCCTGCTCTGCTGCGCGATGTCCACCGGGCACTGCACGACACCTTCGGCCCCGAGGACGACGGGTACACCTATCTCAGTGGTCCGGGCCCGATCGATCGCCTCGACGTGCTGGTCCGCCGTCCCCGTGACCGCGATCCGATGACGTCGTTGATCACTGTCGGCATGTCCATCGAGCCGATGCCGGCCGGTGACGCTCCCGGCGACAGCCGACGCGCCGAGCTTCGGCTCGCGCGTCGCGGGGGTCTGACCGTGGCCGAGGAAGAGGCTGTGGCACAGCAGTTGGCGAATATAGCCGCGCATCCGTGGATCACCGGAAACCGGCTCGATTGGGGGCACACCCTCGGCATCGACACGGACTTCCCCACTTTTCCCGGTTGCCGGGCGGTGTTCCTCTCCGGGCCTGCTGCCGCGAACATGCCGGACTGTCTGTACCTCGGTGAGGAGAGCGTACGCATCATCACTGTCATCCCCATCACCGGTGGCGAACGCGCGCGGGCCGCCACGATGCGTCCCGTCGACTTCATCGCCGAGCTGATGGCCGATGTCGATATCCACAGCGAACGTCCGGCGATGGTTGCCGACTGAACACCGACAACGATATGGGGCCACGACCGCGACCACGACGAGATTCCTTCGGGCGGTATCGAACAGGTGCAGCATCCATGCGGGGTGGTGCGGAGATGGTGAGCCCGCTATCGAGGCCGGCTCCGTCCATCGGCAGCGGTCCGGCATTCCGGTGGTAATACGAAGGGATTGCAAAGAACTGCTGGTCTCGGTGCCGAACCCACTGGAGAGCGGCAGTATTGCTGATGCTCCGAAAAGACCGCCGTCATCGACTGCTCCGCGCGCGGCCGGTGACGACGCAGAGCCGAGGTGCCGATTCGGCGGTACCCAGCACATTCTTCGCGAAGTCATTGTTCCTGGCTCGGAACCCGTTGGCCACGGGTGTTCTCTTCGGCCGGGAGCCCGTGCTCGAGGCGCATATGCTCGATACCCCGGAGTTGGCCGGCCGGTGGAGCGCCGTACCGGGTGATTTCTTCGAATCCGCCCCCGCCGCAGGCGATCTCTACATTCTCAAACACATTCTGCACGACTGGAACGACGACGAGTGCGTGCGCATCCTGCGCCGCTGCCGCGCGGCGATGACGGCGCAGAGCCGCATACTGGTCGCGGAAACAATTGCGCCACCCGCGAATACGCCGCACTATGTGTGGTCGCTGGATCTGATGATGCCGGCCGCGCTCACCGGGCGGGAACGCACCCGCGACGAGTTCGAGCAGCTGTTCGCTGCGGCCGACCTGACGTTGAACCGAGTGCAGACGACGGCGTCCTACAGCTCCATGGCGGTCATGGAACTCGTACCCCGTGATGTGGGCTCGATGCGGGTGGAGGCCGGCCGGTGAACGACATACCAGTGCTCATCGCAGGCGGTGGGCCGGTCGGGATGACCTTGGCTCTGGAGCTGGGCCGGCGCGGAGTGCCGTGTCTCCTGGTAGAGGAATCCGACCGGTCGCCGACCGTCCCACGGGCCAGTTCGCTCAGCGCCCGATCGATGGAGCACTTCCGTAAGTGTCGAGAAGATTCTGGAGGCTTCCACCGAACGCAAGGTGCCGCTGAAGGTCGTCGATCTCCCCTCTGCTGCAGCGGCCGAACGGCTCCGAGCCGCACTGATCCTGGTACGGCCGGACCAGTACATCGCTTGGCGCGGCGCCGAGATCCCCGCGGATCCGGCGGCACTGATCGATCGGGTGCGGGGAGGGAGCCGGGTGCCGAGTATGCAACCGGCGGGCTGACGCGCCGGTCGACCGGTCCGCGGCCGCTGTCGTATCCACGCGCACGACGGTCGCGCCGGGATTCGGGCTCTGCCCGACGGAAGGCCTGGTCATCTGCCGCTCCAGCCTACTTGCCGGCTTGTACTCGGCACTTGGTTCCGGAGGCAAGGTCCGTATCCGATTCGCCGCCGCTCGACTTCGCGGCGAACGCGCCCGGGATCAGGGTTCCGCTGCTGGGAAAGGCTGTCGCGGTGCGCTTCGTGGTCGAGGTGAGTCCTGTTCCCCCTCTGGGCGGTCATGGACTCGTCGATGAGCGCCGGCGGGATCGAGTGCGTTCATTGTGGTCGTCCTGATCGGGGCCGGCGGGTGGGGGTGGTCTTGTCGCGGCGGGTCCATCGCGACGGGCCGAACTGCCGACCCCCCGAAGTGTTCTGATTCTCGGTTCCACTGTCCATTCTATTAGCGCCGAAGGGGCGTATATCTGTCCATTCCGGGACCAGAGGGAGAAGGAAATAGGATTCTGCACTCACCGAAATGCAGGTAAACGCCTCTTCGGCGCACCGCTTCCCCGATGGGCAGCGAAGCCCGCGCTCGGTGCATTCTCAAGAATATGTAAGTAACTCGGTTCGCGGCACTCGGCCGATTGACATTCCACGGACCACCGTATGAACTGGGTCCGGCACAGGGAACGGCTCAGCAATTGCGCGCGACCGGACAGCTCGCTGGCGCCGGCATCGGAGAATTCGACATGTGGGTGGCGGCAGCGGTTTTCGCGGTTGCGTGAGTAACGGATGCGACGGCGCGGGCGCGACGATCGGGAATCGTCAGCCTTGCTCGACGGTATTCGGCCTCTCGCATTCGGCCTGAGCGTGTAAGCCCTGATGTCGAACGAGTTCGTGACCATACACGACGCAGTGGAAATTCAGCGTCGGACGACAGGAATATCGCTCGATGGGGAAAGGATCGACAGCAATATGGACTCGAATGCCGAGAGCGCGCCGGGCGGACACCGGCAGGAATTGCGCCCAATCGCCGGGACCGAACCTGTGCGCAATGAGCCCACCGTGAGTGCGGCGTCCGCCGACAGGTGCATTCTCGCTACCATCGATATGCGCGGCCGTCTGGTGGGGCTGCGATTTTCTCCGGGTATCGAACAACTGACATATGACGAAATCGCCGAGCAGGTTCTCGCCACCGTCCGGCAGGCCGCCGAACAGGTCTCGCGACTCGATCGGTAGCCGCCCGACCGCCTACCGTTCTACCTGTACCGCCCGGGTCGGCATGATCTGCGCGACGAGTCGGCCCGATCGGTCATGGACCTCGGTTTCGACGACGGGAACGACCACCTGGCGTGTGGCGGTCGAGGAGGCGTTCCGGCACTGTCGGGCCGGAACGCGCGCAGAGTTCGGTTCTATTCCACTGAGGTGGTCGCGTGCAGCCTTCGAAAGATTCGAGAGCGCGCACATGGGGGAGGATCGGCGGGGGCTACTGCACCCGGCGGGCAGCGCGCCTCCAGGGTGCACAATGCTCCGTGCCAGACGCTGCGGCTACGCACTGACCCGGGGCCGTCTTCGAACACCTCTACACCGAGGCGTTCGGCGGCCGCCCGCCGGTGTGGTGCAGACGCCCCCAGTGTTCGCGGTAGCATCCGGGTGCTCGACGGGTGACGAGGAAACCGGTGGAACTCCGGTGCGGTCGCGCCACTGACACAGCCAGACCCTCTCCGGCGAGCACACAACCCCCCACGGGCGCGTCACCCAGGAAGGTCATCGCTGTGATTCTGCTGCTGTCCACCTCCGATACCGATCTGCTGAGCGCGCGCGCCAGTGGCGCCGAGTATCGGTGGGCCAATCCGGCCCGATTGCTCGTGGAGGATCTGCCCGGCCTGCTCGCGGGCGCCGATCTGGTGATCGTGCGGATCCTCGGCGGCAAGCGCGCCTGGGAGGACGGCCTGGCCGCGGTGCGGGCGAGCGGGGTGCCGGTGGTCGCGGTCGGCGGCGAGATGGCCCCTGACGCCGAACTGATGGAGTGCTCGACCGTACCGGTCGGCGTGGCCTCCGACGCGCACAACTACCTGGCGGCAGGCGGACCGCAGAATCTGCGCCAGCTGCACCACTTTCTCTCCGATACGGTCCTGCTCACCGGGCACGGGTTCGAACCACCGGTGCAGCTGCCCGCCTGGGGCCGGCTCGAACGCGCCGCGCGGTATCCCGAACCGGTGGCCGGGAAACCGACGGTCGCCGTCGTCTACTACCGGGCGCAGCATCTGGCCGGGAACACCGGCTATATCGACGCGCTGTGCGGTGCGATCGAGGACGCCGGCGCGGTACCGCTGCCCGTCTACTGCGCCTCGCTACGTACCGCCGAGCCCGACCTGCTCGCCACTCTCCGGCAGGCCGACGCGCTGGTGGTCACCGTGCTGGCGGCGGGCGGCAGCAAACCGGCGCTGGCCGCGGCGGGCGGTGACGACGAGGCGTGGGATATCGGCGCGCTGGCCGAACTGGATGTACCGATCCTGCAGGGCCTGTGCCTGACCAGTGGCCGCGCGCAGTGGGCGGCCAACGACGACGGGCTGTCCCCGCTGGACGTGGCGACCCAGGTCGCGGTCCCGGAGTTCGACGGCCGGATCGTCACGGTGCCGTTCTCCTTCAAGGAGTTCGACGAGGACGGACTGTCCACCTACGTGCCCGACGCCGAACGCGCCGCCCGGGTCGCCGGGATCGCGGTGCGGCACGCACGGCTGCGGTATATCCCCGCCGGCCGCAAACGCCTGGCACTCATGCTGTCGGCCTACCCGACCAAACACGCCCGTATCGGTAACGCCGTCGGGCTGGATACGCCCGCCAGCGCTATCGCGCTGCTCACCGAATTGCGTGCCGCCGGATACGATCTAGGCGCCGCGGGTGAGGTCCCGGGCCTGGAGGAACGCGACGGCGACGCGCTGATGCACGCGCTGATCGCCGCCGGTGGGCAGGATCCCGACTGGCTCACCGCCGAACAGCTCGAGGGCAACCCGGTACGGATCGGCGCCCAGGTCTACACCGCCTGGTTCGACACGCTGCCCGAGGAGCTGCGCACCGCTGTCGTCGAGGCGTGGGGGCCGCCCCCGGGTGAGCTCTATGTGGACCGCTCCGCCGACCCGCGTGGCGAAATCGTCATCGCCGCCCTGCGGTTCGGCAATGTGGTGCTCATGGTGCAGCCGCCGCGCGGTTTCGGCGAGAACCCGGTCGCCATCTACCACGACCCCGATCTCCCGCCGAGCCACCACTACCTCGCCGCCTACCGGTGGCTGTCCACCGAGCCCGCGTCCGGGGGTTTCGGCGCGGACGCGATGGTGCATCTGGGTAAGCACGGCAACCTGGAGTGGCTGCCCGGCAAGACCCTGGGCATGTCCGCGGCGTGCGGTACCGATGCCGCCCTGGGGGACCTGCCGCTGATCTACCCGTTCCTGGTGAACGATCCGGGGGAGGGTACCCAGGCCAAACGCCGTGCCCACGCCACCCTGGTGGATCATCTGATCCCGCCGATGGCGCGTGCCGAGAGTTATGGCGATATCTCCCGTCTCGAACAGTTGCTCGACGAGCACGCGAACATCTCCGCGCTGGACCCGGCCAAACTGCCCGCCATCCGGCAGCAGATCTGGACGCTCATGCGGGCCGCGAAGATGGACCACGATCTGGGGCTGGCCGAACGCCCGGACGAGGAATCCTTCGACGATATGCTGCTGCACGTCGACGGCTGGCTGTGCGAGATCAAGGATGTCCAAATCCGCGACGGCCTGCATATTCTCGGCCGCGCTCCGGCCGGTGACGGCGAGGTCGACCTGGTCCTGGCCATGCTGCGGGCCCGGCAGTTGTGGGGCGGGGAGGTGTCGGTGCCGGGGCTGCGGGAAGCGCTGGGGCTCAGCGAATCCGGTGGGGAGGCGCGGGAGCGGGTCGATACGGTGGAGGCGCGCGCCCGGGAACTGATCGTCGCGTTGCAGGCCACCGGGTGGGCCCCCGAGGCCGTGGACGGGCTCGTCGACGAGCACGCGGAACTGTTCGAAACGGCCGGCGGAGATCGCGCGGCGGTCGCCGCGGTGCTGCGGTTCGCCGCGACCGAGGTGGTGCCGCGATTGCGCGGGACCGGGGTCGAGATCGACCGCGTACTGCACGCGCTGAACGGCGGTTTCATCCCCGCCGGCCCGAGTGGTTCGCCGCTGCGCGGCCTGATCAACGTGCTGCCGACCGGCCGGAACTTCTACTCCGTCGACCCGAAGGCCGTACCGTCGCGGCTGGCCTGGGAAACCGGGCAGGCCATGGCCGAATCACTGCTCGAACGCTATCGGGCCGACCACGGCGAATATCCGCGCTCGGTGGGTCTGTCGGTATGGGGCACCTCGGCCATGCGCACCTCCGGTGACGATATCGCCGAGGTACTCGCTCTGCTCGGGGTGCGCCCGGTCTGGGACGAGGCCAGCCGCCGGGTCACCACCCTCGAGGTGATCGATCCCGCGGAACTGGGCCGGCCGCGCGTGGACGTGACGGTACGGATCAGCGGATTCTTCCGCGACGCCTTCCCGCACGTGCTGGCGCTGCTCGACGACGCGGTCCGGCTCGTGGCCGACCTCGACGAACCCGCGGAGACCAACTATGTCCGCGCCCACACCCGCGCCGATCTCGCCGAGCACGGTGACGAGCGCCGGGCCACCACCCGTATCTTCGGGTCGAAACCGGGCACCTACGGCGCGGGGCTGCTCCAGCTGATCGATTCCAAGAGCTGGCGCACCGACGACGATCTCGCGCAGGTCTACACCACCTGGGGCGGCTACGCCTACGGGCGCGACCTCGACGGCGCCCCGGCGGCCGACGATATGCGTACCGCGTACCGCCGGATCGCGGTGGCCGCGAAGAACACCGATACCCGCGAGCACGATATCGCCGACTCCGACGACTACTTCCAGTACCACGGCGGGATGGTCGCCACGGTGCGTGCCCTGACGGGGAAGAATCCGGAAGCCTATATCGGCGACAGCACCCGCCCGGATGCCGTCCGCACCCGCACGCTGTCGGAGGAGACCACGCGCGTGTTCCGGGCCCGGGTGGTCAATCCGCGCTGGCTCGAGGCCATGCGCCGGCACGGCTACAAGGGCGCCTTCGAGATGGCGGCCACGGTGGACTACCTGTTCGGCTACGACGCGACCACCGATGTGATCGCCGACTGGATGTACGAGAAGCTGTCCGAGAGCTATGTGTTCGACGAGACGAACCGCAAGTTCATGGAGCAATCCAATCCGTGGGCGCTGCACGGTATCGCCGAACGTCTGCTGGAGGCGGCCGAACGCGGGATGTGGGCGAGCCCCGAGCGGGAGACGCTGGATCGGCTGCGCCAGGTGTACCTGGAGACCGAGGGCGAACTCGAGTAGCCGCCGGGACGGGTCAGAGGGTCCAGCTGCTCTGCACGAAATAGTCGCTGGTGGCGAAGATGATCCGGTCCGGTGTCTGCTGCTGGTCGATGCCGAAGGCCACCAGCCCGTGGCGGGGCTGTCCCGGCTCGAGGAACCCGGCCGGGTATTCGCCGGGGACATCGGTGAGCGGATACACCGTCGTCCCGTCGGCGGTCACCATGCGCAGGTCGAGTGTCGGCAGGAAGTAGGGGTTGCCCGCCGTCTGTTCGGCGGTCAGGTCGTAGACCAGCACCCGCCGGCCGTCGGCGCGCGGCTCGACCACCGCGTCGGCGGGGGCGATCGTCACGGCCATATCGCCGCCGGTACGGACCGGGAACGTGGTGCCGAGCGGTCCGGAAGGCACCGGATCCTGCTCGGCCGCAATCGGCGGTTCGGGGATCACCGGGACCGGTTCGGCGCCGGCGGCGGTGGCGGAGATGAGCGGGAGAACGACGGCAGCGGCGGCCAGGACGGTCTTTTTCACAGTGGGTCCTTCGGAGTCGTCGGCGCTCGGGGCGCCCTGGCGGTGCCGGCACGCCGTTGGCCGGTCGAAGCGGTCGGCGTCGCTCGGGCGCCGGGCGGGCCGCGGTCTGGTCACGGGGGGAGTGGCGGCCCTCCGCGAGCCTAGAAGCCCCGTGGTCGCCGACGCATCCCGGGAAACCGATCTTGCCGAACATGTGATGTTCGATCTTGCCGAGACCGCATCGTGACCCGAGGACGGTCAGGCGGCGTCGCCCGCCGACACGGTGACGAACAGCTCCCGGGCCGCGTCGACCGCCCGGGCGAGTACCGCCGGGTCGGTCGTCAGCCCGCCCACGATCTCGTCGACGGACCGTAGCCCGGCACGTTCCAGTAGTCGCTTCTCGTTGGTGACCCACTCACCGCGAGCCGCCAGCACCGCGTGTGCCGTCTGTACGGCGGCGGTGGCCAGCGCGCCGGCGACTTCTGTCGCCTGTCCGCGTCGGACGTATGCGTTTCGCGCATAGTGCAGTGTCATGGTCGCCCGATCCCGCCATATCGGCGGAGCCGCGCGGCGCAGTGCACCCGGGTAGGTGGGGCAGGGCAGTGTGCCGTGCAGTACCTGGTTGACGGCGAGTTCGGCGACCACGAGGTAACTGGGGATACCCGCGAGGTGGAACATCAGCGGCTCCCAATGGAAGCGACCCTGCCGGGCCTCGGCGAGTTCGTGTTCGACGACGTCGAGGTCACGGTAGTGGACGTCTACGTGCCGGTCGTCGATCACGAGCCAGGCTCCGCCGTTGAAAACGCCTCCGCCCCAGCCGCCGACCTCGGAGACCTCGCCCGCCCAGCCGACGGCGCGCAGATCCGCCGGGTCGAAGGCGCCCCGGTAGTAGACGGCGAAGTCCCAGTCGCTGTCCGGTGTGTGGGTGCCCTGTGCGCGTGATCCACCGAGGGTGACCGCGTGCACCGTCGGCAGGCCGGCCAACCGGCCGGCGACGTGGGCGAGGAACATTTCGTCGGTCACAGATCTCCGTCCATGGCATACGGGATTTCGATCGTTGCCGGTCGGTATCCTCCGACCGGGTCTCGGTGGGGCTTGCGGACAGAAACGTCCTCGGCCGCAAGCCCCGGGAGATCACCGGAATGGTATCGAGAGCCCGCCCTGTGCGGGCTCTCGAATCGGCCGACCCGTCTTCACCAGGGCACGGGGCCCTCATCGCCGAACATGCCCGCCGTCGGCCCGTCGACGCCGAGGGTGGCCAGGCGCACCAGCACCGCGGCGCCCTGCGCGACCGTGCGGAACCCGGTGTGGTTGTTGCTGTCCGTATCGACGTAGCCCGGGCAGGCGGCATTGACGAGAAAGCCGTCCTTGCGCAGTTCGTTGGCGTAGTTCACGGTCAGCGCCGCCAGCGCGGACTTGGAGGGGTTGTAGGCGGCCGAGGGCAACAGTCCCGCGAAAGGCCCGTCCGGATCGCTGATAAGAGTCAGCGAGGCGGCATGGCTGCTCACATTCACGATGCGCGGCGCCGGCGACCGCCGCAACAGCGGCAGCATCGCGTTGGTCACCGCGATCACCCCGAACACATTGGTCTCGAACACCGCCCGGACCATCTGCAGATCGACAGTACTGGGTACCTGATCGTAGGCGTCCTGCGGCGAGATCTGTCCGGAGCCGGTGATTCCGGCATTGTTGATCAACACGTCGAGACGGCCGAAACGATCCCCGATCTGTTCCGCCGCCCCCGCGACTCCGGCCGGGTCTGTGACGTCCAGGACAACAGCATGTACGTCACCACCCGCCGCGCGCAGCGCCGCCGCGGCCTCCTCACCCCGCCGCGGATCTCTGGCGCCGAGCACGACAGTCGTACCCAGCGCAGCGAGTTGTTCGGCGGCCCCCCGCCCGATCCCTTTGTTCGCGCCGGTGATCAGTGCGACTTTCCTGCCGGTGGTCTGCTCGCTCATGGTCGGCTCCTTGTTTCGTCGTGAAACGGACGAACACAAGACGCCGGCGATTCGAACTCCGTAACAGAGCAGCTGTGTGTCGTAGGCCACCGATCGTGCGCTTGCGCCGGCCTGCCGGTTGCGGCTCGTCGGGCGTCAGCGACGGTGGTGGGATTCGTCCACGTCCGTGGGCGGCGCGGGTTGCTGGGCGCGCAGCCGGGCCTCCAACCCGTCCAGCAGGCACAGCAGCCCGAAATCGAAGCCGAGCGCATTGCCTACCGCGGAATCCTCGGGCATGAGCGTCCGGTAATCGGCGCGCATCTGGGGATAGTCGACGCTGAGTTCGTCCAGTATGCGCATCACCTGGCCACTGTCCACGGGGCCGCCGTGGGCCTTCTCCATCGCGATCAGCGGCACGACCTGGCCGAGGACGAAACTGGTGACGGTGCCACTGGCCAGGTAGACGTCGAAGCCCCGGAAACCCGCTTCGGTGAACGCCCGGCGCAGCCGCTCGGTCAGCCGGAAGGCCTGCGGGCCGACACTGGGTATCCGGCCGATGAGCGTCGCCGACCACGGATGCGACAGCAGGGCACCGCGGAAGTTGTAGGCGAAGGTGCTGAGCAGTTCGCGCAGGCCGGAGGCGGATTCCAGCCCGCCGTCGTCGATCGAACCCCAGATCTCGTCCAGGGCCAGTTCGAGAAGTTCGTTCTTGTTCGCGACGTGCCAGTACAGGCTGGTGGCGCCCGCCCCGAGTTCGGCGCCGAGTCTGCGCATGCTGAGCGCGTCGAGACCCTCCGCGTCCAGGACGGCCACCGCGGCGCGCACGATCTGGTCGCGGCTCAGGCCCGAGGTCCTGGTCCGGCGGGGTGCACGGGTCCACACACTTCTGAACTGCTCGGTCACAGTTCGATCCTAACCGCACTCGCACAGTGTTCGATTTTGTCGTACGTTGTGCGAGTGGAATCGAACACTGTACGAGATCCCCGCCGATGGCTGATCCTCGCCGCGTTGTGCCTCGCGTTGCTGGTGCTGATGATCGACAGCACTGTGCTCACCATCGCGATCCCCTCGCTGATCCGGGAACTCGACGCGACACCTTCCGATATCCAGTGGATCCTGGATTCCTACGTGCTGGTCTTCGCCGGTCTGCTGCTCACCGCGGGCAGCCTGTCCGACCGGTTCGGCCGCCGGTTGATGCTGATCCTCGGCCTGATCGTGCTGGGGGTGGGTTCACTGGCCGCGGTCCTGGCCGCCGAACCCTGGCAGGTGGTCGCCGCCCGGGCCGTCATGGGTGTGGGCGGTGCCCTGCTGATGCCCTCGACGCTGTCGATCCTGATGACCACCTTCGACGAGAGCGAACGCCGGATGGCGCTGGCCGCCTGGTCCACGGTGTCGATCCTCGGTATCGTCGCCGGTCCGACGCTGGGCGGTCTGCTGCTGCAGCACTACTGGTGGGGTTCGGTATTCCTGCTGAACATTCCGGTGGCCGTGCTGGCGATCGCCGCCGCCCTGGTGCTGATGCCGGAGACCACCGGTGAACAGCGCCCGATCGATGCGCTGGGGGTGGTGCTGTCGATTGTCGCGCTCGCCTCGACCGTGTACCTGATCATCGAGCGCGAATGGAACCTCCCGATGCTGATCCTGGCGGTCGTCTCCGCCGCCGCCTTCGTGCTGTGGGAGCGTCGGCAGGAGCATCCGATGCTGCCCCTGGGACTGTTCGCGAACCGCGATTTCACCGGCACCTGCGCCACCGTGCTGCTGATGGTGTTCGGGATGGGCGCGGTCATGCTGATGCTCACCCAGTACCTGCAATTCGTCCTCGGCTACGGGCCGATGAAAGCCGGTCTCGCACTGCTGCCCTATGCCTTGGCCGGCGCGGTGTGCAACGGCCTCGGTGCGACCCTGGGCAAGAACCTCGCGAACAAGACGCTGGTCGTGGCGGGATTGTCGGTCATGGCCGCCGCCTTCGCGATCCTGGCCATCGGCGCCGGCTATCTGTGGGTACTGGCCGGCATGCTGGTCATGGGGATCGGCGGGGGCCTGGCCGGACCGGCCGCCTACACCGCCATCATGAACGCCATACCGCTGCGGCACGCGGGCGTCGGCGCGGCCCTCAACGACACTCTGCAGCAGGTGGGTATGGCGTTGAGTATCGCCATCCTGGGCAGTGTGCTGGCCGGCGTCTTCACCGCGCGAATGCCGGCCGACGCGCCCCCGGCCGCCCGGGAATCCATCGGCGCGGCATTCGAACTCGGATACTCCGAGGTCGCGAAGATGGCGTTCACCGACGCGATGTCGACAGGAGCGTGGGTGGGTGCCGGATTCACTGCGGCGGCCGCCCTCCTCGGCGCGCTCGTCCTGCGGGCCCGTCCACGACCGGCCGGCAGCGAAGAACCGGCGGCCGAGGAAATCCCGGCCCGCAATCCGTGACGCGCGACCGCTGTCGGCCTACCGTGTAGCAATGAGCTGGGACCAGCTGGCGCAGGCCAAATATGTTTCGCTGACCACCTATAAGAAGGACGGCTCGCCCGTCGGGACCCCCGTCTGGGTGGCGCCCGACGGCGACCGCCTCCTGGTGTGGACGAACCCGACCTCCTGGAAGGTCAAGCGGATCCGCCGCAACCCCGAGGTCACCCTGCAGATCTCGGACAACCGTGGGCGTACGCAGGGTGGCGAGGTGCTTCCCGGCGCCGCCGAGATCCTGGACGCGGCGGGCACCGAGCGCGCCCGGGAGGTCGTGGGCCGGAAATACGGGTTGATCGGAAAGGTCATGATCCGCGGTCACAAACTGCTGCGCGGAGCGGACGGGTCGGTCGGGATCGCGATCACGCAGCGGTAGCACGTGCCGGACCGAGCTTGCTGTTCCGGACCCCGATAGTCGAGGTCGGGCGGGCGGTCGACGGCGGTGGGTCCGGGCTTCCACGGTTCACCACCGGCCGCGACCGAATACGATTTCGAACGGAACATCCGGGTCGTAATAGCGTCGGCCGTGCGGGCTCCTCAGGGCATACATACCCTTGGTCAGCTCATCGACAGTGGTGATCTGCACCGCATCGACGACCTGCGAGAAGGATCTGGTCTCGGGATCCCAGTCCAGGGGGTATTTCGGTAGGTACCAGGAGGAATAGAGTTCCGGCGAGCCATCCGGCCCGGTGCGTCCGGTGGCGACCGCGACATGCTCTGCGTTGCGCCCCCACATGACGATATCGCCGCGCTGCGGTCGTGGCCCGTCGGGAGCCCCGGTGTAGACCTGGCGTCCCTCCGGGATCAGCCAGTCACCCATTCGGTTGAGCCACATATCCAGGTGGGCCCCATCCCACGTGCCGTCCGGACGTCGCTGTAACTCGAGCAGCTCACGCAACTGATGCTTGTCCAGGACTCCGGTACGCGCGGCCGCGTACGCCACCATCTCCCAGCAATTCAGGCCGAAACGCTCGCTCAACGGCGCGAGTGGGCCCTCGGTCTTCAACCAGTTCTCCAAGGTTCGATAGCCCTTGCGGAACAACTTGGGGTCATAGTTCGCCCACCGTGCTTTGTCTCCGGCGCGATGAATCCGCTCGAGCTCGTCCGCGATCAGGGCAGGGGCATTCTCGACACGGCGCACGGGAGGCTGGTTCCATCTGCCCGGGTAGATGCCGGAGTAGTGCGAAGCAGGCTTGATATGCGTACTGTCGGAAGAGTTGGGCAGATGGTTGCGGTCGCTGTGGGCCAGCGTGGTCCTGCCGACGTTCAGGCGCCGCGCTGTCGTGGAGGTGTCGTGGTGGAGTACCCGAGCGACGTCGCCGACAGAGCTGCCGACCCGCTGCAATACCCGCGCTATCGTTAGGTCCAGGCCTGTTCCGGGCACTCTGTCAACGATACGTGCAGGCAGGGCGAAAGTCGCTGAGCTACCGCGTGATGCGTCTTTCATGTGCTGCTGCGGTCGGCGCGTCGTCCCGTTCTGTCTATGATGATCCGCACTGCCGATCAATGAGGCGAGGTATCCGATGCACCCGTTCCGCAAGGCCGTGGAGGAGCGCGATTCCGCCGCCATCGAGGCACTGCTGGCCGATAATGTGGTGTTCACCAGTCCCGTGGCGTTCAAGCCCTACCCCGGTAAACCCCTCACCGCGGCCATTCTCCGCGGTGTGCTGCGTGTTTTCGAGGATTTCCGCTACATCCGGGAGATCGCCGACCCCGGCGGCCGCGACCACGCGCTCGTCTTCGAGGCGACGGTCGCGGGTAAGCGGCTCACCGGCTGTGATTTCCTGCACTTCGACGCGGACGGCAAGATCGACGAATTCATGGTGATGGTGCGTCCGCTCTCGGCGGCCACCGCGCTGGCGGAGGCCATGGGCGCGCAATTCGAGCGGATCCAGAGCGAGGCGATCGCCGCGAGTACGGACGCGCGGTAGCCGACCGCCCCCGCGGCCGCGGCCCGGTACCGTAATCGTCGCGGCCGCCGGGAATCTGCCCGTATGCCGGTCGATCAGCTGGTGAGCGGCGATCCGTCGGGTTGGAGCGCGGGCCCGACCGCGCGCAGGGTGCCGGGTTTGCGGCCCTTGCCCCAGCCGATCTGCGCGCGGTAGCTGCCCAGCAGCCCGCTGCGGGCCAACTCCTCCTGATCTCCGGCCGCGGAGGATTCCGGTTCCGGGGTGGTGCGCGGAGAGACGAACAGCGCGTCGGCCGGGCAGTTCGCCTCGCACTGGAAGCAGGTCTGGCAGTCGCCGTGCCGGCTGATCACCGGGATACCGTCGGCGCCGCGGTCGAAAACATTGGTGGGGCATACCGCGATGCATTTGTCGCAGGCGATGCAGCGCTGCGCGGACACGAGTTCGATCACGACGCCACCGCCGCGGGGATCGTGGCCTGTTCGGGCCGCACCCAGATCCGGTCCAGCCCGCCGGTGATCAGCCGATGGTGCTGAGCGGGGTCCTGGTCGGGGAAATCGAGCCGTTTCGCCATGCCCCGGGTCTCGGTGCGGGCCAGGGCCGCCCGATACATCCAGCGGGCGTGCGCGGTCATCGCCGCGGCCTGCCGGGTGCGCACCCGCTCCGCGCCGTCGCCGCCCAAGGAGTCGCGGATCTCCGACCAGAGCGCGTCCAGGGTGGTCAGCGATTCGGTGAGCACGCTGCCGCGCCGCAGATAGTTCTTGTCGTAGGGCAGGACCTCGCGCTGAACGGCGGTCACCACCTGCCGCGGGTCGTGCTCGGTCCGGCGGCCCTCGGGCCGGGCGCCCACGTCGCCGATCCCCGTCACCCGGCGGCCCGCCGCACCGGCCCCGAGCGACAGGGCGTACCGGGCGGCGCCGGCGCCCGCCCAGGTGCCCGAGGAGATCGCCCAGGCGGCATTGTGACTGCCGCCGCCGGTGAAGCCGCCGCAGATGAGTTCGCGGGTCGCGGCGTCACCGGCCGCGTAGAGGCCCGGCACACTGGTACCGCATTCGTCGGTGACGAGCCGGATTCCGCCGGTGCCGCGGACGGTGCCCTCGGCGATCAGCGTGATCGGGAACTTCTCGGTGAATGGATCGATGCCGAGCCGGTCGAAGGTCAGGAAGAAATTCGGCTGGGCACGACGCATGGCGGCCCGGGCCGGCTCATCGGCCTGATCGATTCGGCAGAAAACCTTGTCGCGCAACAGTTCCGCCGCGATGGGGGAGCGGTTGCGGCCGCCGGCCCCCTCGAGCACGCTGCCGTCGGCGCGGTAGAAGGTGGCGAAATGATAGAACGCCGTCTTGGTCACCGAAGTCCCCTCCGGCGCGATGCCGTAGGCGTTCGAGAACTCCATCCCGGACAACTCGGCCCCGGCCTCGACCGCGAACAGCGCGCCATCGCCGGTGTTCACATCGCAACCCAACGCCTTGGACTGGAAAGCGCAACCACCGGTCGCCAGGACCACCGCACCGGCCCGGACCCGGTAACTCTCCCGGGCCTGACGTCGATAGCCCGCGGCCCCCGCGACCGCACCCGTCGCGTCGACCAGCAGTTCGGTGACCGGGCTGTGGTCGAGGATCCGCACACCGGCACGGCGTACGCGGATCCGCATCCGCCGCATGTACTCCGGGCCCTGCAGTCCGTTGCGCAATTGCTTCCCGTCCGGTCCGACCGGGAACGGGAAGCGGGCCTGTTCGGCGAGTTCGTTCAGGCGTTCGTAGGTTTCGTCGAGGACCCGCTCCGACCAGCGCCGATCGGCCAGATAGCCGCCCAGGCCCGCGCGGCTCGCGATCGCGGCCTCACGTGCTTCCGGGTCCGGCGGGACGTACCACACGCCGGTGCCTGCCGAGGCGGTGGCGCCACTGGTCCCGCAGTACCCCTTGTCGGCGAGCACCACCTGCGCGCCGGCGCGGGCGGCGCGCAGGGCCGCCCAGGTGGCGGCGGGGCCACCACCGATCACGAGAACATCGGTGCTCAATTCGTGCACATCCGTCATTCGAATCCCTCATTCCACGACCGCGTCCACCTCGGCGCAGCGCGGGTCACAGTGACGAATGCCAGGCTGCACCCGGGGTCACCCGGCGGACAACGATTGGAATCGCGGGTAGTGCAAATCTCGTCGCCGACGGCCGGCGTCGTCATGATCACGGCATGCGTAAACGTGTGCCGGCCTTGCTCTTCGCGCTGCTCGCGGCCGTCTCCCTGGTGTCGGCGTGCGGTACCTCGTCGGAAGCCCGGACGACCGAGGACGGGAGGACGCTGATCCGGTACCAGGGCTGGGCCAGTCAGGTCACCTATCCCGAGCTCGCCGCCGATCTGGGCTATTTCGACAAGGTCGCGCTGGACTGGGTCGGCAATACGACCAGCGGCCCACAAGACATCCAGTCCGCGGCCACCGGTGCCACCGATATCGGCGGCGCGTTCAACGGCGCCGTCGTGAAACTCGCCGCCGCGGGTTCCCCGATCACGTCGGTAATCAGCTACTACGGCTCGGACAAGGAGAATTTCACCGGGTACTACGTGCTGGACAACAGCCCGATCCGCAGTGCCCGCGATCTGATCGGCAAGAAGTTCGGCGTGAACACCCTCGGTGCGCACCACGAGTTCGTGGCCCGTGAGTGGCTGGCCCAGCAGGGTCTGTCCAACGATGAGATCGCCAAGGTGGAGCTGACCGTGGTGCCGCCGGTCAATGCGGAACAGGCGCTGCGGCAGGGGCAGATCGATGCGGTCGCGCTGTTCGATATCTGGCGGGACGAGGCAGTGTCCCGGGGCGGAGTCCGGCCGCTGTTCACCGACGGCGACCTGTTCGGTGCGTTCAGCTACGGCACCTACATCGTTCGCGACGACTTCCTGGCCCGAAACCGTGACGCCGTCGCCGATCTGACCAAGGGCACCGCCCGCGCGATCCGCTGGGCCCAGACCACCCCGCGCGACCAGGTGATCGCGAAATTCAAGGACATCATCACGCGGCGCGGACGGGAAGGCGAGAGCCCCGACAAGGCGAACTACTGGAAGAGCACCGGCGTCGCGGGGCCCGGTGGCGTCACGCGCGAGCAGGAGATCCAGCTGTGGATCGACTGGCTGGTCCGCAACGGTGAGGTGGAGAGCGGGAAGCTGACCGCGAAGGACCTCTACACCAACGAGTTCAACCCCTACGCCAACGGCACCTATCCGGAGAATGCCGGACCGGACGGCAAGGTGGTCGGATAGGGCGCGGCCGAGCCGAACGGATGACATCCACCTGGACAGCGCTGCGCCCCCTGCTGCCCACCGTCTTCCTCCCGTCCGCGGTGTTCGGGATCGGTCAGGGCGCCGGTTCCCCCGTGATCGCGCTGACCGCCCGGGATCTGGGCGCCTCGGTGGGCGTGGCGGGGGTGATCGTGGCCCTCGTCGGGCTCGGCGCGGTACTGGGCGATCTCCCGGCGGGCCGGGTCGTCGCCCGGTTCGGCGAGCGGCGCTCGATCATCGCCGGATCGCTGATCGGCACCACCGGGGTGCTGCTGTCGCTGCTGGCCTGGACGCCCGCGGTGCTGGCGGTCGGCGCCCTGCTCACCGGGGTGTCCAACGCGGTGTGGGGGCTGGCCCGGCAGAGCTATCTCGCCGAGGTGGTCCCGGTCGAGATGCGGGCCCGGGCCATGGCGACCTTCGCGCTGATGTGGCGGCTGGGCTTCCTCATCGGCCCCTTCGCGGGCGCGCTGATGATCCTCGGGATGGGCACCCGCGGCGGTTTCGCCGTCCAGCTGGCCGGCGTGATCGTGTCCGGCTATCTGATGTCGCGGGTGCCCGACCCGCCGCGCGCCCACGACGCACCGGCCGGAGGGGTCTCGCTGGGGACGATCCTGCGCCGGCACCGGCGGCTGCTGGCGACGCTGGGCGCCGGATCGCTGCTCATGGGCGCGGCCCGCGCATCGCGGGAGGCGGCGCTTCCGCTGTGGGCCGACCATATCGGTCTGGACGCCGCGTCGGCGTCGCTGGTGTTCGGTATCGGCGCCGCGTTCGACCTGCTGTGTTCGTATCCGGCCGGGCAGCTGATGGACCGCTACGGCCGCCGGTTCATCGCGGTGCCGTCGCTGCTGATCATCGCGCTGTCCTATTTCCTGCTGCCGCTGGCCCATGATGTGTGGACCATCGGCGCGGTGGCCGTGATCATGGGGATCGGCAATGGTTTCGGTAACGGCGTGATCATGACCCTGGGCGCCGATGTGGCCCCGGCCGCCACTCGCGCGGAATTCCTGGCGGCCTGGCGGCTCACCCACGATTTCGGCATGTTCCTCGGGCCGTTGGCCGCCGGGGCCGCGGCCACCGTGGTAGCGCTCGGCGTGGCGGTGGCGGCGCTGGGAGTGGTCTCGGTGACCGGTGCCGGGGTGATGTTCCGGTACATCCCGCGGTTCGTCCCGGTTCCCGGTCGTTCCACACCCGACCTGGTCGCTCGATAGCTCGTTCCCTCGCCCCCGCAGGTTCGGCGCAGCGGCCCCGGGCGCCGGACCAGTTCCTCCACCGGGACCTCGGACCACGCCGTCGGCCCGATCCCCTCGGCGATCGACCGCGGGGACCGGAGCCATCCAGGGCAGCGCCGACATTGCGCCACCGATTTCACCGTGGGCCGAGCTGCGGCGGTGTCGGCCTGATCGTTCTCCTCCGACCAGGGTGGCAACAACGCTCGTCGTGGTCGGGGTGCCGCGGGGTTTCCACGGCTGCCCCTCACTGTCCGGTTCGGTTCGGCATCACTCGGCGATGAAGGCGAGGATATCGGCGTCGAGGGCCTCCTGGTAGGCGCCGTAGATGCCGTGCGGCGCCCCCGGGTACACCTTCAGGGTTCCCTTGCGCACCAGCTTGGCGGCCTTCTCGGCGGAGGCGGCGATCGGTACGATCTGGTCGTCGTCGCCGTGCGCGATCAGCATCGGCACCTCGATCGCAGCCAGGTCGTCGGTCTGATCGGTTTCGGAGAACGCCTTGACACAGTCGTAGGCGGCGGACAGGTTCACCAGCATGCCCTGGCGCCAGAAGTCGTCCTTCGCGCCCTGCGACACCTGCGCGCCCTCGCGGTTTGCGCCGAAGAAGGATTCGGCCAGGTCCTGGTAGAACTGCGAGCGGTCCGCGAGCACGCCGGCGCGGATCCCGTCGAACACCTCGATCGGGGTGCCCTCCGGGTTGTCCGGGGTCTGCAGCATGAGCGGCGGCACGGCGCCGGCGGTGATGATCTTGGCGACCCGCCCGTTGCCGTACCGGGCGGCGTAGCGCACGACCTCGCCGCCGCCGGTCGAATGACCGATCAGCACCAGGTCGCGCAGGTCCAGGGCGTCGACGAGCTCGGCGAGATCCTTCGCGTAGGTGTCCATGTCGTTGCCGGTGGCGGTCTTGGCCGAGCGGCCGTGACCGCGGCGGTCGTGGGCGATGGCCCGGTATCCGGCGTCGGCGAGCAGCTTCAGTTCGACCTGCCACGCGTCCGAGGACAGCGGCCAGCCGTGGCTGAGCAGCACCGGACGGCCGGTGCCCTGCTCGGTGTAGTAGATCTCGGTTCCGTCGGTCGTGGTGATGTAGGGCACGGTGTCCTCCTGGCCAGCCTGTGGGTTGCTGGGTTCCAGGTTCGTCCGCGCCGCGGGCGATGTCGTCGCCGCTGACACCCATCCCGGCCGGGCGCTGGCGGGGATTTCCGGTTACCGGCTACCCGGTAACGGACCGCCTGCCGGCGGCCGGGATGCGCGCGCCGACCGTGGTCCCGCCACCCGCCGGGCTCACCACCGTGAACTCGCCCTCGACGGCCTCGACCCGGTCGCGCAGGCCGACCAGACCGGATCCGTTCTCCGGGCGCGCGCCACCGACGCCGTCGTCGGTCACCGACAGCAGCAGCCAGTCACCGTCCAGGTGCGCCGAGATGACCACCTCACCGGCCTGCGCGTACTTGGCGGCGTTCGTCAGCGCCTCGGCGACGACGTAGTAGACGGCCACCTCGACCGGCTCGGGCAACCGGCCGGCCACCGAGGCGTTCAGTACTGCCGGCACCGAGGAGCGGCGTGCGAGCGCCTTGAGCGCGGGCGCGAGCCCGCCGCGGGACAGGATCGCGGGGTGGATACCGCGGGACAACTCCTGCAGGTCGGTATGGACGTGCGAGAGCGAGTCGACGATGGCGTCCAGCCGGCGCCGCAGCGCGGGCTGGTCCGCGGGGACAGTGGCTTGGGCGGCGCGCAGGTCGAGGCCGAGTGCCACCAACCGTTGCTGGACGCCGTCGTGCAGATCGCGCTCGATGGCACGCCGGGCCTGATCGGCGGCGGCGATGACCCGCTTGCGGGAGCGCGTGAGAGCGGTCCGGGACTCGCTGTTGTAGACGGCGGTCGCGACCAGGTCGGCGAAGTCGACGAGGCGCAGCCGCAGATCCGATGCGGCGGGGCGCCCAGTGGCGCCGACGATGATCGCGCCCCAGGTTCGGCCCTCGACGGTGATCGGCACGCCGATGCCGCGGCGGATACCCCGCTCGTGCAGGCGATCGGCGATAGGGCCGCTCGCCGTGGCGTAGTCGAGCACGGTGATCTCCCCGGTTTCGGCGATCTGGGTGGACACATTGGTCCCGCCGAGTAGCAACCGTTCCCCGGTGACGGGGGCGCCTCCCGCTGCCGCGTCGTCGCGCGCCGCGAGCACCTCGCAGGAGCCGTCCGGGTCGAACCGCACCAGCGAGATGTGCTCGGCGCCGAGTTCGTCCGCCAGTTCGGCGGCGACGGCGGGATACACCTCGCCGGGGTCCGCTCGTGCGGCCACCAGGGTGGCGACGCGACGCAGCGCGGCCTGCTGACGCGCCAGCGCGCCGGTCCGCGCATAGAGCTGTTCGCGATCGCGGGCCGCGGCCAGCAGCGCCTCGAGACCGGGGACCATCCGCTCGACCCGGCGGCGCTCGGCAGCGGCGAGATCGACGGGGACCGCCAGGGAGCCGACCGGGCGGTCGTCGTCGAACAACGGGATGCGCTGCTGTCCCGGCCCGGGTGCCGCGTCGGCCTCGCCCAGCGTCGCCCCGGGGGGCGGTAACTCCAGCACCTCCGACAGCCGCGCGCCGGCCGCGGCGAGCGCCGCGCGTCGGTCGGCGGCGCGCAGCACGGTGCGTGCCAGCGCGGCCGAGAGGTCGGCCTCGAGACGGCGTTGCTCGGAGTCCAGCGCCCGCAGGCGCGACTGCCCGACGAGCAGGTTGGTGAGCAGCGCGAGCACGAGGAACACGACGACGGCGGGCACGAAACTGTTCTCACTGCTCTCCTGGACGTGGAACCAGGTGTAGGCACCCGCGCTGGCCACCGACGTCGCCACCGCGAGGCGGAAGTCCCAGCCCGCGGACACCACCAGGACCCCGAACAGGAAAACGGCGCCGAACGCGTTCTCCGGAGAGACCTGCTTGAGCAGATGGACGATCCCGACCTCGGCCGCGATCAGCACCGCCGCGGTCGCCACACCCCAGCGCAACGGCGGGGACGTGGGCCGCAGCACCACGGCGGCGACGCGATCCCATCGCGATCCGCGGTCGATATTCCGGCTAGCGTGCATGTCCCGGGCGGTGCTTTCTGACACGCTCGACAGTGTGAACGACCCCTACCCGGTGCGCTGCCTCATAGTGGACGACAACCCCACGTTCTGCGCCAGTGCGCGCAGCATGCTCGAGGCGGGCGGGATCGCAGTGGTCGGTACGGTTTCCTCCCTGGAGGACGCGGTACAGGTAGCGGGCACGACGCGCCCGGACCTCGCGCTGGTGGATATCGACCTCGGCGTAGAAAGCGGGTTCGACGTCGTCGATGCCCTGCATGTCCGGTCGAGCGATTCGCAGCCCGCGGTCGTGCTCATGTCCACCCATGACGAGGAGGAGTTCGCCGACATGATCGAGGCGAGTTCGGCACTGGGGTTCGTGCCGAAGTTCGCGTTGTCGGTGGACCGGATCCGGCAGCTCCTGGCCGGGGGCGGGCGATGAGTCCGATCCCCGCTTCACGTGGCCGCGTCGAGGAACATGATCACCGCGCGTACCCGGCGGTGGTCGTCGGCGGTATCGGCGAGGTCGAGTTTGGTGAGGATGCTGCGCACGTGCTTCTCGACCGTGCCCTCGGTGATCCACAGTCGTCGCCCGATCCCCGCGTTCGACAGACCCTCGGCCATCAGCGCCAGCACCTCGCGCTCCCGGCTGCTCAGTGCCTCGAGCGGGTCGTCGCGGCGCCGGGCGGCGACGAGTTCGTGCACGAGGGCCGGGTCGATGACCGACGCGCCGTTCGCGATGCGGTGCACGGTGTCGACGAAGTCGGCGACGTCGGTGACTCGGCCCTTGAGCAGGTAGCCGATCCCTTTTCCGCCATCGAGCAATTCCAGTGCGTGATCGACCTCGACGTGCGCCGAGAGCAGCAGGATCGCGGTCTCGGGATGCTCACGTCGGATCCGCAGCGCGGCGTCGAGGCCCTCTGCGGTGTGGGTCGGCGGCATCCGGATATCGACGACCACGAGGTCGGGGCGTCCGGCGGTGACGACGGCGAGAAGGCCAGGGGCGTCTGCGGCCTGACCGATCACCTCGATGCCCGCACTCGTGAGCAGAGTTGCCAGAGCCTCTCGCAACAGGACGTCGTCGTCGGCGAGTGCCACCCGAAGTGGCACCTCAGCACCGCGCTTCCGGATCGAATTCCGGGCCCGCAATTCCATCGATGCGCGACCGTGGCCGAACGACGCCCATGTGCGGCTCCTCATCTCCACTCCCGGGCCCGGACCGGTCACCCGTTCAGGGCACTGTATCGCGTGGTGCAGTCGCCGAGCCCGCCGATGCACATCCGGTCCGTGCCACCGAGCAATCGCTTCCCCTGCCGCCGCGACGGGGAGCGAGTGGCGGGTGCGCTCGCGCAGGCCGGCGCTGCCCTGTGCTCGCGGACCAGGGAATCGGTAGTGCTGCCGGCACGGGAAGACAGCGGCCGGCACTTAGCGGACCCACCACCTGCCGAGCGGATCGGCTGCTCGCCACCGTGTGCAGCCAACGGCGAGTTAGTACTATGAGCACTCGCCGAGACGGGCACGTGACCTGCGTCGCGGGCGTGGAATGTGAGGTTCGGCCGCAGGCGGTGGCCGCGTGAAGGACGGTGACCAACGTGTTGATCGCGGATACGTCGGGCGCTGACGACGGCGGAGAACTCGTCGGCCGCGGTGGGGAGCTGACCGAGCTGTCGGACTTCCTCGACGGGGCTGCGGCTCGGGGCGGGGCTCGGCTGCTCGTCGGTGATCCCGGTGTGGGAAAAACGCGTGTGCTGCAGGCTGCCGCGGCGATGGCCGTGCAGAAGGGGTTCCAGATTCTGACCGCATCTCCTGGTAGGCCCGGTGCGGGTCGGCGGTGAATTCTGCTGGATACAGCGGGAATCGCTCTTCGTCGCCTCGACCGGGCCCGGGGCGATGGCACGGGGTCGGGCGCCGATATCATCGCCGTCGACACCACCGCCGAGGTCGCCACTGTGCCGTATCCGCTGGCCGATGCCGCCGACCTCGCGGAGACGGTCCGCCTGGTGGAGGCCACCGGTCGCCGACGACGACCGCCGCATCACCGGGACCACCCAGCAGATCGATGCCGGTGGGGCGTTCTGACCGGCGACCGGGAGTAGGCGCCCCGCTGCGGTTCCACCGCCCCGCAAGGACTTCGCAAGGTTTTCTCGAGCGCGGCCGATAGGTTTGCGGGTATGACGCACGGAGTTGTCCGCCGGGTGCTGCTCGGCGCGGGGTGGTGTGCGCTGCTGGCCGGGACCTTCGGCCTGGCCCTTCACCTCGGAGGCTGGCAGCGGCGGGAACTGATCCTGCTGGCCGCGGGCGCGACGTATCTGATGCTGGGCGCCGTGGCCGCCCTGCTGCTGTTCCTGGCCGCGCGCGGATGGCGCAGCGCCGCGGCGGCGGTGATCGTGCTCGCCGGTGTGCTGTGGACCCAGCTGCCACTGTTCGTTCCGGACAGCCGCGCCGCGACCGGCGCCGAACTGACCGTGCTGCAATCGAATCTGCTGTTCGGCGAAGCGGATACGGCCGCGCTCGTGACCGCGGTCCGGGAACGCGGCGTCGACGTGCTCACCGTGGACGAACTCACGCCCGAGGCGGTCGATGCCCTGACCGCGGACGGTCTCGGCGCTCTGCTCCCGTACAACTATCTGGACCCGGGGTCCGGCGGCGGGGGTACCGGTATCTACAGCCGGTTCCCGCTGTCGGATCCGATGCGCCACCAGGAGTTCGTGCTCGGCAACCTGTCCGCGACGCTCACCCATCCCGCCCTCGGGCCTGTCGCGATCCACGCCTTCCACCCGATCCCGCCGACCGTGGACGCCGCTGTCTGGGCGAAGGAGATGAGCGCCGTCGACACCATCCTGCGCGCATCGCCGGGGCCGGCGGTGGTCGGCGCCGACTTCAATGCGACCAGTGACCACGCGGCCTTCCGTCGCCTGGTGAGCGGCGATTTCGCCGCTGCCGCCGAACAGGCCGGTGCGGGCAGGCTGCTCACCTATCCGGCCGACCGAACCTGGGGCCCGCTGATCGGTATCGATCATATTTTGGTATCAGGCGGCACCACCGAGCACATCAGTACATTCACCCTCGCGGGTACGGACCATCGCGCCGTCGTGGCCCGCCTCCGGCTCACCCCCTGATTCGCCACCGCGCGGTCGCCCTTCCCACGAATAACCAGGAGAGAACATGTATTCCGGCACCCGTCTGCGCACTGTCACCGGCGCCGTGGTGATCACCCTCGCGGCCGGCTTCGGTTCGGTCGCCTGCAGCGGCGACCGCTGGTGCGAATTCGACGCCACCGACACCAAGGTCGCCGATTCCTACTGCGAGAACGGAACTCCCGGCTACGAATGGGAGCCCGACAGCGACGGCACGAACAACAGCAAGAAGAAGCCCAGCAAACCCACCACCTCCAAACGCAATCACTGAGCGGGCGCGGTCATGGGTAAATCGGTTGTTCCCTCGCGGATGGATACCGGACAATGAGGCACCGGCAGAGGAGGTTCCCCATGCGTACGGCCAAGGTCCTCGCTTCGGCGTAGGTCTGTTCCCACAGCGCGCTCCGAAGCGGCATACGGACCCTGTTTCCGGCCCTTCGCAAGGAGCTCTCCTTTGCCTGCCTCTGTCACCGCGCGCCTCGGCGCGGACTTCCACAAATTGTGGGGCGCCAGCGCGGTATCCAACCTCGGCGACGGCTTCGGTGCCGTCGCCGCCCCGCTGCTCGTCGCCACGCTGACCACCGACCCGGTGTCCATCGCCGGTGCCGGGCTGGTCCAGCAACTGCCCTGGCTCCTGTTCGCGCTGCTCAGTGGGGCGATTTCGGATCGCATCGATCGCCGGCGCCTGATCGTCGTGGTCGATCTGGCCCGGGCCCTGCTGGTGGGCGTACTCGCCGTGGCGATCGCCACCGATACGGTCTCCCTCGCCCTGCTGTACTGCCTGTTGTTCATGCTGGGTGCCGGCGAAACCCTCGCCGACACCGCGGCGGCGGGCCGGCTGCCCGCCGTGGTCGCGCCCGACCTGCTCGCCCAGGCGAACGCCCGCCTCGGACTGACCTTCTCGGTGATCAATATGTGGCTGGCGAAACCCCTGGGCGCCTATCTGTTCGCGACCGCGGCGGCGGTGCCCTTCGGTGTCAACGCGGCCGCGTTCGTCCTGGCGGCATGGATCGCCGCCACCATGCGCCCGTACTCGTCACCGCCCCGCGTACCCGGTGGGTTGCTCGGCGATATCCGCGAGGGGGTCGACTGGATCCGGCGGCACAGTCCGCTGCGGGTACTGATGGTGACGATGGGGCTCGTGCAGATCCCGTTCTGCGCGGCCTTCGCCACCTTCGTCCTCTACGCCCGGGAGCGGCTCGGCCTCGGCGAAATCGGGTTCGGCCTGCTGGTCAGCACCCATGCCGCCGGAGCGATGGTCGGGGCGGCGGGGGCGGCCCGGCTCGAACGGCGGTTCGGTGCCGCCGCGCTGCTCCGGGCGGGGCTGCTGATCGAGACCGCCACCCATCTCGTGCTGGCGCTCACCACCAGCGCCTGGGTCGCCGGGGTAGCGCTGGCGCTGTTCAGTGTGCACGCGACGATCTGGGGCGTGGTGGTCTCGACCGTGAAGGCACGCCTGGTTCCGGACGTGTTGCAGGGCCGGATCGCCGGTGTGCACAACCTCCTGGACTTCACCGGGGTCGCCGCCGGCACCGTCCTCGGGGGTTTCCTGGCCCGCTGGACCGGGCTCACCGGACCGTTCTGGACGGCATTCGGCGCCATGGCCGTCATCACGCTCGTCGCCTGGCAGCGGCTGGACGGCGCCCTCGACGCCGGTGGACCCGCGCGGTCGCACTGAGGAGTTCAGGCTTCGCGGGCGACACCGCCGGTGATCGCTACGCGGAGCCGAGCGCTTCGATGACCCGGTGGGTGGCGGCGACCCGGGCGGGTATCGGGATGTTCCGGTTCATCAGGACGACGACGGCGAGGGACCGGCTCGGTACGAAAACGACGTAGGCGCCGAACCCGCCGGTGGACCCCGTCTTGTCGAACAACGCCGGACCGGATGCGGCCGCGGCCGGTTCCACCGGCTGGGGCCGGTTGACGATTTCGGCCGAGTTACCGGCCTGGAGCGCCTCGAGTGAGGTGGGGTGGTCGAAACGTTCCCAGCCCAGGGCCTGTGTCATCGAGCCGACTCGGTAGTAGCCGTGCCGGGTCGCATCCAGCGGTCCACGCAGGGCGAGCGGAGCGCGCCGGCTGTCCATATTTGCCGCGACGAACGACAGCAGGTCGGACGCGGTCGTCTTCAATCCGTAGGCTTCGGTATCTCCCGGACCGGGAGAAACCCGTACCGGAGCGCCCGACTGCGCCGTCCCCCAGGCATAGTTGTCCTGCTCGGGTTCCGGTACATCGAAGTAGGTGTGCCGGAGGCCGAGCGGCTCGAGTATCTCGGCACGCATCGCGTCCTCGAACGGGCGGCCGAGCGCCGCGGCGGTCGCCTGCCCCAGCAGGGCCATACCTGGATTGCCGTAGACGCGGGTGGTCCCCACCGGGTATGTCGGGCGCCACTGCTGGAAGTAGCGCCAGATCTCGTCCTCGGTCGTCACCTCGGCGGGGAACTGCTGCGGCAGACCGCCCGCGGTGTATGTCGCGATATCCCTGAGCCGCGCGCTGTCGATCGGGTGATCCCGCAGCTGCGGCAGGTACCGGCCGGGCGTGTCGCCGAAGTCGAGCCGCTCCTGGGCCGCGGCGGAACCGGCCAGCAACGTGGTGAACAACTTGCTGACCGAGCCGATCTCGAAGATCGTCTGCTCGGTGACCGGGTGATCACCGCCGGGCGCGGTGGTGCCGAACTCGAAGAGCCGGGTTCGGTCCCCGTGGACCAGCCCCACGGCGATACCGGGAATATCGTGGGCCTCGCGTAACGCCGTGAAGGTGTCGTGCACGACGGCGCCCAGGACATCGTCGGTTGCCGCCGGGGCGGGCGATTCCCCGGTGCACGCGGATACGAGTAGGCCGGTGAGCAGGACGACCGCCGGCCGAATCCACCTTGTACCACGGTGCGCTCGCGCCTCGGCAGCGCGGACGCGGCGATCGCGTCCGGCGCGTTGCCCCGGTATCCGCTCGCCTGGTTCGCGCGCGGCATCGGTATCTCGAAACCCCATAGGTGGCACGGTAGGCGGTCCGCCGCCGTGTCCGTTTCGCAACTCCGGTTCCGCGCACTGTCGAGTCGGTTCGAGTGCCGCGCCGGCTCGGCCCCGGCCGGGGCATGGTCGCGGTGCGGGGCAGCAAGAAATCCGGAGGCCGCCCCGGTCTCGAGCAGTATGGCGCTCACGGTGGGCGACGGGGTCTGCTCCGAGGTCGTCGGCGCCTATATCCGTTTCGCCCGGGATCCCGGGCGCGGCTGATCACTTCGGTGACCGCCGATCGGCTTGTTGGCTCGGTGTCACCAGGGCTTCTACCGGTATCGATAGCCGGTGAGTATCGATTCGACACCGTAAAATAGACTCAACGGCGTTTCGGATTTCTGAGAGGCTGCCGGTGTCGCGGGTCCCGCACGAGTACGTCGCATTCGCGAACCGTTTGTCCGGCTATGTCCAGGCCTACGTCCAGAAGGTCCGGGCCGAAGTCGACGGTCTGATCGGACTCGGCACCGGTGCCGGTCCGGGGAGGCTGGTGGCCGAGGACGCGGCGGGAGCGGGGCGCATCCCGGGGGACGGGCCGGCCGCCGCCGGGCGGCGGGCCGGTGCGGAGGCTACGGGCGGGGGCGCCGCCGCGATCCCGCGGGGGGACGGGGAAAAGCCGGCACCGGCTCGGCCGGACCGGCGGCGGGTGGTCGAAATCGTGCACCGTGCGGGGACGGGCGCCGGCAATTTCGGTATCGGCCGGGCCGGGTGGGCCGAGGCGGACGCCGCCGGTCTGGCCTGGGTCGGGGCCGAGGCCAGGCGGTTGCCCTACGGCAACACCCATCGCTGGGTCAGCGAAGACGGATTGCGGCAGTACCGTCCGCCCCAGCAGAAACCGTCCGGGCGGGGCGTGGAGGCCAATTACGAGTCGCGGTCGGAGACCGGCCGGCACTGGGAGAGCAACGCGCATCTGGAAGTCGAGGAGGAGTGATGAGAGCGGAACTGAAGGGGATGCACAGTCCGGATGTCGATCTCGCGGATCCGGATGCTGTGTGCGCGGCCGACGAGGTGCTGGTGCAGTTGATGATCGGCCCGGTGGATGAGGTGGGGGAGGAGGCGTTCGATCTCGTCGTCCGGGCCTCGGGCGGCAGTGCCGGGGGTGCGGGCGGGTGCGGGTTCCGCCCGGCCGATCGCGCGCTCGTGCTCGACCGTGTCGATACGGCCGGGATTCGCCGGTACGTCCAGGATTTTCTGGGTGATCTGGAACGTCCGACCTGGGCTGCGTTGGCTTGTGCGATCGGCCGGATCGCGCGGTGGGAATTCGCGGGCTACCGTCCTGTCCGCGACGACGGCGCGTAGGTCCCGGCGGGTGTGCCCGGGGCCCGATCTCCGGCTCGATTCGAAGGTCGGTCACCTGCTGCTTCCGGCACGCTCGCGGACCTTTCCGGGGTGCGATCGCTCGCGGGCCGTCCTCGACGAGGCCCTTGCGGTGGTCTGCCGAGGGCTGCGACGGTCCGGGGCGTGACGGTGCGGTGTAAGCGCGTGCCGGAAGGCGGCAAAGGGGCGGGTGCCCGGGCAGTTCCGGGCCGCTCAGGCGGATTCGGCGAGATTGTCCGCGGTCCAGATCTCGGCCAGCTCCTGGAGGGGGAGTTCGAGGACGCGGCTCAGCGAGACGACCGTGCCGAAGCCCGGGGAGGGGAGGCGACCGGTCTCGATCTTGCGCAGGGTCTCCGGGGAGATGCCGGCCGCGCGCGCGACCTCGGCGAGGTCGCGCCCGTCGCGGGCGGTACGCAACCGGACTCCGAGGCGGCGGCCGGCGTCGATCTGGGAGGCGGTGAGGGGCAGGCGGACCATGACTCCACTCTAAAGAGTGGTATTAATGTACCGCAATGACGGTATAGAAATACCATTGGCTGTGGAGGTTGTGATGGTGGAGTTGAAATCGCCCGAGGAGATCGAGCGGATGCGCGTCGCGGGGGCATTCGTGGCCGAGATCCTGGCGGAACTGCGGGCGGTCGCGGCGGTGGGTGTGAACCTGCTCGAGCTGGAGATGATCGTGCGCGAACGGATCCGGCAGCGGGGCGCGGTGTCGTGTTACTGGGATTACGCGCCCTCGTTCGGGCGCGGTCCGTTCCGCAATACGGTCTGCCTGTCGGTCAACGACGCCGTTCTGCACGGTTTGCCCTTCGACTACGCGCTGCGCGACGGTGATGTGCTGACCGCGGACCTGGCGCTGAGTATCGACGGCTGGGTCGCCGACGCCGCCACCACCGTCATCGTCGGCACACCCGCCGCCGCGGATCTGCGCCTGGTGCGGGCCACCGAGGAGGCACTGGCCGCGGCGATCGAGGCCGCGCAGCCGGGTAACCGGATCGGTGACATCTCCGCGGCGATCTCCGCTGTCGCCGGTGCGTACGGCTATCCGGTCAACACCGAGTTCGGCGGTCACGGGCTCGGGCGGACCATGCACGAGGACCCGCACGTTTCCAACGCCGGACGCGCGGGCCGCGGCTTCCGGCTGCGGCCCGGCCTCACCCTCGCCCTGGAACCGTGGTTCGCCGCGACCACCGACCGGATCGTCACCGATCCCGACGGCTGGACCATCCGCTCGGCCGACGGCTCCCGCACCGCCCATTCCGAGCACACCGTCGCGATCACCGCCGACGGGCCCCGCGTGCTGACCGTGGCCGCGTGACCGGGCGGCTCAGGTCGCCCGGCTCACCGACGACATGTGGAAGTCCGGGATACGCAGCGGCGGCATGGCCGTGCGCGTGAACCAGTCCTTCCATTCCCGCGGCAGCGTGAGTTCGGTGGCCCCGGCCTCGGTGACCCGGCGTAGCAGGTCCAGCGGGCTCTCGTTGAACCGGAAGTTGTTCACCGCCGCGGTGACCTCCCCGTTCTCGACGAGGTACACACCGTCGCGAGTGAGACCGGTGAGCAGCAGGGTGGCCGGGTCGACCTCCCGGATGTACCAGAGAGTGGTGAGCAGCAAACCGCGTTCGGTGCGCGCGATCATCTCGTCCAGTGTCGTCGCGGAGCCGCCGGTGAGCAGTAGGTTCTGCACCGGGACGGTGGGGGAGGCGGCGTAGTCGGCGGCGGTGGCGCGCGGATACACCAGATCGGCGATCACGCCGTCGCGCAACCAGTCCACCCGGGGCGCGGACAGCCCGTTGTCGAAGACCGATACCGTCTCCGACGAGGCCGGAGTGGCCACGAACGGCAGGCACTGCAATCCGGGGGCCTCGGGATCGGAAAAGAGGGTCAGCGGGATATCGGTGAGCTTCTCACCGACCCGGGTACCGCCCGCCGCGGCGAACGCGGTGTGTCCCTCCTGCGCGCCCCGGCCCTCCATGGACCAGTACATGTAGATGAGCAGATCCGCGACCGCCGACGGCGGCAGCAGGGTCTCGTACCGTCCGGCGGGCAGTTCCACCCGCCGCGCCGACCAGTCCAGCCGCCGGGACAGCTCCGCCAGCAGGCCGGGGGTGTCCACATCGGTGAAATCGGCGGTGCCCGCGCCCACCCAGGCACTGGCCGGCGCCGCGCCGTCGCCGCGTTTACCGTTGATCTCGATCGACCCGGTGGGCTGGGTGTAGCGGCGCCGGACACCGGTGGAGGTCCCGAGCCAGGTGGTCTGTACCTGATGGTGCGCGAAACCGTAGAGCCGGTCGCCGCCGTCGAAACCGGTGGCCAGATCGGCGGCGAGCCCGGTGAACACATCGATCCCGGTGACGGCCGGAGCCTGCTCCCAATCCGGGGCTGCCGGAACCGCGTCCGCATCGAGCAGCGGCATGGCGTCGCGGGCCGGTTCGGCGGATCGGGCGGCCTCCTCACTGGCCCGCACCACGGCCGCGATATCGGCGGGGTCGACACTGGTCGAGGCCACGCTGCCGACGCGCGCCGAGCGCGGCCCGTCCCGGAACACCGAAACCACCGACCAGCGCCGCGAGACGGAGGCGCCGTTGGTGGTCATGGAGTTGCCGGCCCAGCGCAGCGAGGCCTCGTACTCGTCGCTGACGATCACGATCGCCTCGTCGGCCCGGGACGTGCCGAGGGCCCGCTCGACCACCGCACCCGCGGGCAGCACACCCGCACCGATCACCGTCATCGTCCTGCCTCCGTCCGGGTGTTGAGGACGTTCACACCGCGCACCAGCACCGACGGGCAGCCGTGACTGACCGCCGCGACCTGGCCGGGCTGCGCCTTACCGCAGTTGAACGCACCGCCCAGCTGCCAGGTCGACGGTCCGCCGATCGCCTCCATCGAGCCCCAGAAATCCGTGGTGGTCGCCTGATAGGCGACATCGCGCAACTGGCCGGCCAGCTCCCCGTTGCGGATCCGGAAGAAACGCTGCCCGGTGAACTGGAAGTTGTAGCGCTGCATATCGATCGACCAGCTCTTGTCACCGACGATATAGATGCCGTCGGCAACCCGCGAGATCAGCTCCGCGGTACTGGTATCGGTGTCGGGATCGGGCTGTAGTGAGACATTGGCCATCCGCTGGATCGGTACGTGGTGCGGGGAATCGGCGTAGGAGCAGCCGTTGGAGCGGTCCAGGCCCAGCCGCGGTGCGAACACCCGGTCGAGCTGGTAACCCACCAGGACCCCGTCGCGCACCAGATCCCAGCGCTGACCGGCCACTCCGTCGTCGTCGTAGCCGACGGTGGCCAGCCCGTGCGGCTGGACCCGGTCGGCGGTGACGTGCATGATCGGCGTGCCGTAGCGCAGCGTACCCAGCAGATCCGGGGTCGCGAACGAGGTCCCGGCGTAGGCCGATTCGTAGCCGATCGCGCGGTCGTACTCGGTGGCGTGACCGATGGATTCGTGGATGGTGAGCCACAGGTTGGTGGGGTCGATCACCAGATCGGTCGGGCCCGCGGTGACGGTCGGCGCCTTCACCTTCTCGGCCAGCCATTCCGGGATCCGGGCCAGTTCGGTATCCCAGTCCCAGACCTCGTCGGCGCCGGTGACGTACTCCCAGCCGCGGCCGACCGGGGGCGCCAGGGTGCGCATGGTCTCGAACGCGCCGGAGGCGGTGTCGACGGTGATCGCCTCCAGTTGCGGGTGCAGGCGCACCCGCTGCTGGGTGATCGAGGAACCGGCGGTGTCCGCGTAGTAGGTCTGCTCCTTGACCTGCAGGAGTGACGCGGTGACGTGGTCGACGCCGTCGGCGGCGGTCAGCCGGCCGGAATAGTCCTGGAGCAGCGCCACTTTGTCGGCCGAGGCCACAGTGAACGGATCGATCCGGTAGTCGGAGATCCAGCGGGCGTTGTCGTAGCGGGGTTCGTCGGCGAGTTCGACGCGTTCCCGGTTCAGGTCGCGCAGGGTGGTCGCCACGGCCACCGCGGACCGCGCGACCTCGGCCGCGGTCTCCCGGGTCAGCGCCGCGTGCGAGGCGAAACCCCAGGTGCCGTCGACGATGACGCGGACCGCGAACCCGAGTTCGACGGTATCGGTCAGTGCCTCCACCCGGCCGTCACGTAACCGCAGTGTCTGCGTACACAATCGGTGCACCCGTAGATCGGCGTGCTCGGCCCCGGCCGCGCGGGCCGTGGCCAGCGCCGACTCCGCCAGCGCCGCCAGCGGCAGGTCCGCGAACTCCGGATCGATATCGTGCCCGGACGGTAGGCCGTCCGATTCGGTGGAGATTGTCGCCGTCACCCTGCACAACTTAGTCCGCCGCGCCGGATCACGGGCGGTGCGCTCAGCCGAACTGCTGCCAGCCCAGCCGGATCACCATGGCCACCACGACCACCAGCAGTACCGCGCGCACGAACTCCGCGCCGCGGTCCAGCGCCATCCGCGAACCCAGTACGGCGCCCGCGATATTGGCCAGCGCCATCGCCGCGCCCAGTGCCCACAGCACATGCCCGGTGGCACCGAAATAGATCAGCGCCCCGATATTCGAGCCGCAGTTGATCACTTTCGCCATCGCCGCCGCCCGGACGAACTCGGTACCGAGCAGGGTGGCGAAGGTGATGATCAGGAAGGTGCCGGTACCGGGCCCGAGCAGTCCGTCGTAGGCGCCGACCAGACCCGCGGCCAGCGCCACCACCAGGACGACCTTGCGCCGCGACGGCGGATGGGTGGCCAGGGTGATCCCGATCGAGGGCCGGGCCGTGACGAAGACCGCCACCCCGATCAGCACCACCAGCACGATCGGGATGAACAGGTCCCGGTCGATGAGCGCCACCGCTGCCGCGCCCGCCGCCGCGGTGATCGCCGCCAGCACGGCGGCGGGTATCAGCAGCCGCCACTGAAGCGGAACCTTCCGGGCGAAGGTGGCCGCCGCCGTGGCGGTGCCCGCGACCGCCGCCAGCTTGTTGGTGCCCAGTGCCGTCTGCGGGGCGAGGCCGGGGGCCACCAGCAGCAGGGTCGGCAGCACGATCAGACCGCCACCGCCCACCACGGCGTCCACCCAGCCGGCGGCGGCCGCGGCCGGTAGCAGCATCAGCCAATCGGTCACATCCACCGGCCAAGCAAACCAGACGGTCCGCGGGTGGAGATCACCCGCTCACGGATCCAGGCCGGGGGCAGCCTCCTAGGCTGGGCGGGTGCGCCGGTTCATTCTGTGGCTTCGAGACAACCCTGTCGTCGCGGATTCCGCGCTCGCGGCGGCGCTGCTGGTATTCGACCTCGCCATGGCCCGCGACAGCACCCACCTCGCCGCTTTCGTGGTGTTCTCGGTGCTCATCCCGCTCCCGATCGTGCTGCGCCGCATCTATCCGCGAGCGATGGCGGTGACCTTCATGGCACTGTCGATCTGCGCCACCACCATCGGCTACCTCGTCGGCGACCCCACCGGGCACGCCGCGCTGATCGGCCACGGGGTCATGCTGTACACGCTGGTCGCCTATGTCGGCCGGCGCGCCGGACTCTGGTACGTGCTGGCACTGGTCGCCGATGCCGCGTACGGGATGGCGCTGCTCAGCGGATTCCGGGCCGGTGATCTCGCGTTCGTGTCGGTGTTCTTCGCGCTGTGCTGGGCGCTGGGCGAATTCACCGGCGCCCGCCGTGCCTACGACGCCGAGGTGGCGGCCCGGCTGGCGGTCGCCGACTCCGACCGGGAACGCCGTGCGCACGACGCGGTCTCGGCCGAGCGCACCCGGATCGCCCGGGAACTGCACGATGTGGTCGCGCACGCCGTGAGCGTGATGATCGTTCAGGCCGACGGCGCGCGCTTCGCCCTGCGCACCGACCCCGACACCACCGAACAGGCGCTGGTCACCATTGCCGGGACCGGACGCGAGGCACTGCGCGAACTCCGCCGCACCGTCGCGCTGCTGCGCACCGAACACGCCCCCGACCAAGTCCCCCAGCACGGGACGGCGGGGCTCGCGGCGGTGGTGCAGCTGATGCGGGACGCGGGCCTGGCGGTCGAACTGGAACTGGCCGGTGAACTGGACGGTGTCGCGCCCGAGATCAGTCTGGGCACGCACCGCATCGTGCAGGAAGCGCTGACCAACACCCTCCGGCACGCCGGCGCCCACCCCAAGGCATGGGTGCGGGTGCGGCGGCACGCCGACCACATCGAGGTGGAGGTCGTCGACTCCGGCGGGGTCCCGGTGCGGCCCGAGGACCGGATCCAGGGCAGCGGCCTGGGCCTGGCCGGGATGCGCGAACGGATGGCGGTGCTCGGCGGCAGTCTCGAGGCCGGGCGCCGTCCCGACGGCGCCTGGCGGGTGTACGCGCGGATTCCGCTGTCCGCACCGGATCGGGAATAGGCGGCCGCCGCCACTACATTGGAATCCGTGCCGATCACCGTGCTCGTTGTGGACGACCAGGAACTCATGCGCGTAGGACTCAAGATGGTGCTCGGCGCACACCCCGATATCGAGGTGGTCGGCGAAGCCGACAACGGCGCCACCGCGGTCGCCCGGGCCGCCGAGCTGACCCCCGACGTGGTGCTCATGGACGTCCGGATGCCGGTCGTGGACGGCGTCACCGCCACCGGGCGCATCCTCGAGGCCGACCACGGCACCCGGGTCCTGGTGATGACGACCTTCGACCTCGACGAACACGCCCTGGGCGCGCTGCGCGCCGGTGCGAGCGGGTTCCTGCTCAAGGACACCCCGCCCGAAGACCTGATCTCGGCCATCCGCAGCGTCGCGGCCGGGGACGCGGTGGTGTCGCCGAAGGTCACCAAACGCCTCCTCGACCGGCTGATCGCCGAAGAACCCACGCCCTCGCGCGACCCCGAGATCCTGCAGGTGCTCACCGCCCGCGAACGCGAAGTACTCGAACAGATCGCCGCCGGGCGGTCCAACGCCGAGATCGCGGGCCAGCTTTTCCTGTCCGAAGCCACGGTGAAGACCCACGTCGGCCGGGTCTTGACCAAACTGGGTCTGCGTGACCGTGTGCAGGCGGTGGTGCTGGCCTATGAAACCGGCGTGGTGCGTCCGGGCGGCTGAGCAGGCGGGACCCGGGCAATCCACGGCCTCGGGAGAAATTCGGACATCTCGTTCGTTGTACGGGCAGCCCGACCGAAAGGTTCGCCCATGCCCGTCCTCGGTTTCCTCGTCTATCTCGTCGTCGAGATCGCCGTTTTCGCCGCCGCCGTCACCTGGCTCGGCGCGGTTTCCGCCATCCTGTTGCTCATCGCCAGCTCCGCCGCGGGCATGCTGCTGCTCGGTTCGCAGTGGCGTCGGGTGGGGGAACAGTTCCGCCGCGCCTCGCGCGGTGAGATCACCCCGGGCGCCGCGGTCGCCGATGGTGCGCTCGTGGGCGCGGGCAGCCTGCTGATGTTCGTTCCCGGCCTGGTCACCTCGGTGGTGGGGCTGCTGATGCTCATCCCGCCGACCCGCGCGCTGTTCCGCCCGGTGCTCGCTGCGCTGGCCGCGCGCCGGGTCGCGAAGATCGCGGCGACCGCGCCGTACCGGCCCACGGTGATCGACGCCGATGTCGTGGACGGTGTCGTGGTGAGTGAGTGGTACACCGACGAGCGACCGCAATCGAGCACTGTCCTGGAAAAGCGGCTTCCGCCGGCGGAACAGCACCGGATCTAGGAATCGTCGGCCATCCGGTACTCGCCTCGTTCCAGCCGGTCCAGCACACCGGCGGTCCAGCCGGTGAGATTGTCGAAGACGCCGCCCCACAGTTCGAGCAGATCGGTGGCGTGCGGAGGCTCGTAGCGGCCCGGATAGTCGCCGACCATGGCCCGCAGGTCGTCGCGGATCGCGCGGCTGCCCTCGCGTTGTTCACGTAGTTTCGCGATCACGTGGGCGCGCGGCAGAGCGTCCATGAACGCGATGCCGGCGCCGAGTTCTTCCATGTCGACACTGGTCAGCGCCTCGTCCATCCGCTCCAGGAACTCCGCTTCGCCGGCGGGGGTGAGTTCGAACAAGGTTCGGCCCGGCCCCCGCCCGCCCTCCTCGGTCCCCAGGGTGCGCAACTTTCCCTCCTGGGTGAGCTGTTTCACGGCGTGATAGATGGAGCCGGGCTGCACAGTGGTCCAGGTATCGGCGCGCCAGGACAGCAGTTCGCGGCGCACCGCGTAACCGTGGGTCGGCTGCTGCCGCCGCGCCACCCCCAGAACCAGCAACCGCACCGCCGCCATCGTCGCTCCTTCCGTTACCGGAACAGTACGGTACTCAAATTTGACTTCCGATCGCCGCGCGGCTTAGCCTCGCGTAGTCAAACTTGACTATTGAGAGGGTTCTCATGGGAGATACCGCGGTACCGGTGCTGCCCACCCACGATCTGGCCCGCACGCTCGACTTTTACCGGGTGCTCGGTTACACGGTCACCTACGAACAGACGAAGCCATATGTCTACGGCGCGATCTCGGCGCACGACTGCGACATCCACTTCACCTCCGCTCCCGCGGGACACGCGGCAAGGGAGGAGGCGGGCTGTCTGGTCATGGTCGACGACGTCGCGGACCGGCATCGCCACTTCGGCGCCGCGCTACGGGAACGGTTCGGGCGGATCCCCACGCAGGGTCCCGGGCGGATCACCCGCTTCCGCGCCGGCCAGACCAGGTTCAGCCTCATCGACCCGGACGGCAACCGAGTGATCTATATCGCGCGCACGGAGCCGATGGAAATGGAGTACGGCGGTTCGGCGAAACTGTCCGGTCTTGCCCGTGTGCTCGACAACGCGCGGATCCTGCGCGATTCCAAGAACGACGACAAGGCCGCCGAACGAGCGCTCGAGTCCGGGCTGCGCCGCCACGGCGCGGCGGCCGGTGTGCTGGACCGGGCGCGCGCCTTGGCGGCGCTGGCCGAACTCGCGGTCGCGCGCGGAAACCCGGACAAGGCCGCCGAGCGCCGCGCCGATCTGGTGGCGCTCGGACTGACCGAGGCCGAACGGACCGAACTCGCCGCCGAGCTCGGCGCGGCAGACGACCTCGAGGAATGGCTACGGCCACAAGCCGATTGACCTGTCGCACCCGGGCGGTGGCGCTCGGGAAACCCCGTCTGGACCGGACTGTATCCGGACGTCAGTCCGGGACGGCCGCCTCGGCGCGTGGGGTGAGTTCGATGCCGACGGTGCCCGACTTCCCGCGGCGCAGGACACTGCCGAACACCACCAGTGGCCCGGTGAGCCGGTACTTGCGGCGGATCAGCCGGCGGACCAGCGCGCTGCCGTCGGCATCGAGGACCCGGCCGGTGCCGTGGACGACCGCACCGCGCGGGGTGCCCTTGTAATCGCACGGCTGCAGCGTCACCTCCGGGTTGCGCCGCAGCCGTTTCACCTTCCAGCTGTCGGTGACGGTCCAGACGTAGAGCTTGCCGTCCTCGGCCACCGCCCACAGGGGTGTCGGCACCGGGGTGCCGTCCTTGCGGAAGGTGGTGAGCAGAACGTAGTCGGCGGCACCGACCGCACCGAGCGTGTTGGTCATGGAGTCAGCGTAATCGCGCGGAGAACATCGGATATGGCGTAGCTGCCCGGATCCCTCGCTGAAACGATGAAGCCATGACCACCTTCCTGACACCGCGACAGCGCGCCGGTCGCACCTCCGCCGCCGTCGACGCCGCCGTCGCGGCAGGGCGTGAGCTCGGCCTGACCGTCACCGATCCGACAGTTCTCCACGATGTCTTCTCTGTGGTCGTCCACTTGGCGCCCGCGCCGGTTGTGGCCCGGATTCCCACCGTCCTGCCGCACCCGGAGGACCTCACCGTCCTCGCGCGCCGCCAGCAGGATGAGCTGGATGTCACACGTTGGCTCGCCGACCAGGGCGTTCCCGTGATCGCGCCCAGCCCGCTCGTGCCGCCCGAACCCGTGCAACGCGATGGTTTCTCGATGACACTGTGGTCGTTCGTCCCGCGGGACCGGAACAAGGAACCCGACTATGTGGCGAATGCCGAGAGCGTCGCCGACCTGCACGCGGCAATGCGCCCCTATCCGGGCAGCCTGGGATTTCTGTCCGCGGCCGAACCGCAGTTCATCGCCGAAAGCCTTGCCCGGCTCGACCGGCATCCCACCCTGATCGGTGCGGCCGACCTGGACCGCGCCCGCCGCGAGTGGCACATCCTGGAACCCTTCGTGCGCTCACGCCCGGCCTTCCAGGAGCGGTTCCCGGGTGTCGGCCTCCAGCCGATCCACGGCGACTCCCCACCCGCGAATATCTTCTCCGGGGCGGACGGGGACCTCTACGCCGACTTCGAACTGGTCACGCTGGGGCCCGTCGAATGGGACCTCGCCGCCCTCGGACCCGAGCACGAGTCCGCCTACAACCGCGGCGCGCGGCGTAACGGCACGAGGCAACTCGACGCGGAGGTTCTCGGCTTCGTCAACGCTGTGGGCATGCTGCGGGTAGTTGCCACCCTCACGCTGGTGCCGCAGCTGCCCGAGCTGATGGAGTACCTCGAACCGGCTGTCGACCACTGGCAGCGGATGCCCTTCGCGGGCGGCATGAACAGCTGACACAGCGGTTCACCGGCCGGTGGCGATCTCCCCGGCCGGGATCGGGAAAACCACCGCCATGTCCACCCTGGTCCCGGTGATCCGGTGCCGCCGCGGGCCCGCCCTGCCCGCTCACGCCCGGACCGGCCCGCGCCACCCGGGCACCGGTGCGGCAGACTGGACTCTCGTGAGTACGCAGCTGCTGGTCGGAGGCCGGATATACAGTTCGAGTGCGCCCGATGCCACCGCCCTGGCGGTGACCGACGGTGTCGTCGTATGGCTCGGCGCCGACCACGTGGGACGTGCCCTGCACCCGGATGCCGAGGTCGTCGAGCTCGACGGCGCCTTCGTGACCCCCGCCTTCGTGGAACCCCATCTGCACACCACCGCGCTCGGCCTGCAACTCGCGGGCCTCGACCTCTCCGCCGCCCGTTCGCTCACTCACTGCCTGGAACTGGTCGCCGAATACGCTGCTCGTCACCCCGACGGCGCGATTCTCGCCGACGGCTGGGACGAGACCCGCTGGCCGGAGAGCCGCCCCCCGACGGTCGCCGAAGTGGACGCCGCCGCCCGGCCCGGGCAGGCGGTGTATCTGGCGCGGGTGGACGCGCATTCCGCGGTGGCCTCCTCGGCGCTGCTGGACGAGGTGCCGGGGCTGCGTTCCGCGTCCGGGTTCGCCCCGGGGGAGCCGGTGCGGGCCGCCGCCCACCATCTCGTACGCGCCGCGGCCCGGGCCCGGCTCACCCGGGAACAGCGGGACGCGGCCCGGCGGGTCGCGCTGGACGCCGCGGCCGCGCACGGGGTAGCGGTCGTGCACGAATGTGCGGGCCCCGATATAGAAGGAGAAACCGATCTGCGCGAACTGCTCGCCTTCGAGCACGGTGTGCAGGTGCGGGCCTACTGGGGTCAGGCGGTGCGCACCGCGGACGAGGCGCGCACCCTGCTGTCCGACCTCGGGGCGCACGGGCTCGCCGGTGACCTGTTCGTGGACGGGTCCATCGGCTCGCATACCGCCGGGTTGCGCGACCCGTACGCCGACGACCCCGGGACCGGGGTCTCCTACCTGGACGCCGGGGATATCGCCGCCCATGTGCGGGCCTGTACCGAGGCGGGCGTCCAAGCGGGTTTCCACGCCATCGGCGACGCGGCGCTCGACGCGGTCGTGGCCGGGTTCGGTCAGGTGGTCGCCGAACTCGGTGGTCCGGCCGTGGCCGCGCGCGGCCATCGGGTGGAACACGCGGAACTGCTGGACGCGGCACAGATCGAGGCCCTCGCCGCCTGGGGTGTGATCGCCAGTGTGCAACCCGCGTTCGATCTGGCCTGGGGTGGACCCGACGGAATGTACGCCGAACGACTCGGCGCCACCCGCGCCGCGGCCCTGAACCCGTTCGCCGCCATGGCGGCGGCCGGTGTCGCGCTGGCCATCGGCTCGGACGCGCCGGTGACCGCCCTCGACCCGTGGGCGGCGGTCCGCGCGGCCGTGCACCATCGCACCCCCGGGCACGGTCTCTCGCCGCGGGCCGCCTTCGCCGCCGCCACCCGCGGCGCGTGGCGGGCGGGCGGCGTGCGCGACGGCGTCGCCGGGACCCTGGTGCCCGGGGCGCCCGCGTCGTACGCGATATGGGAGGCCGGTGAGCTGGTGGTCGCCGCGCCCACCGATACGGTCCAGCGCTGGTCCACCGACCCCCGCTCCCGGGTCCCCGGACTGCCGTCGTTGGCCCCGGACGCCGACCTGCCGCGCTGTCTGCGCACCGTGCGCGACGGTGTCCCCATCTACCAGGCGTGATCTCGGCTCGAGCGAAACAGGATGCAGCAGTGAAACAGGGTGACGGGCCGGCGATCCGGTGGACCGGCGGGCTCGCCCGCTACCCGGTGGTGGTGCGGTCGGTGGCCGCGGTGTTCGCCGGTGTCCTGTTGTTCGGCAGCTTCCCGCCGCGGCCGTGGTGGTTCCTCGCCCCCGCCGGGATCGCGCTGTTGACCCTGGTCGTGCGCAGCGGGCCCCGCCTGCGGGCCGGTTTCGGCTACGGCTTCCTCGCCGGCCTCGGTTTCTTCCTTCCGCTCCTGCCGTGGACCGGGATCTATGTGGGCCCGCTGCCGTGGCTCGCGCTGTCCACCGCGTGCGCGGGGTATCTGGGCCTGTTCGGGGTGCTCGGCCGGATACTGGGTCGGCTGCCGGCATGGCCGCTGTGGCTCGCCCTGGCCTGGACCGCGGCCGAATGGGGCCGGTCGAGTTTCCCGTTCGGTGGATTTCCCTGGGGTCGATTGGCCTTCGGCCAGGCCGACGGTTGGTTCCTGCCGCTGGCCGCCTACGGTGGCGCGCCACTGGTGGGCTTCGTCGTCGCGCTGAGCGGTACGTGCGGGGCCGCCGTGGTCCTCGGGCTGCTCCGGCAGGCAGGTGCGCGCCCGGCTGCGGCGAGCGCCGGGCCCCGAGGAGCAGCGAGCCGTGCTGCCGGGAGCGCCGCTGCGGGCCGTGCGGAGGAGACCGGCGCCGACGGCCGCGCAGATTCGGCGAGCGACAGCGCCGCGGGGCGCGGTGGCCGGGTGGCGACAGCGGCCGCCGCGGCGACCTGCGTGCTATTGGCCGCGGCCGGGCTCGGGCTCGGGGCGACACTGCCCGGTCCGCTCGAGGGGGACCGGACGATCACCGTGGCCGCTATCCAGGGCAGCGTGCCCCGTCTCGGCCTCGATTTCAATGCGCAGCGTCGGGCCGTGCTCGACAATCATGTCCGCCGGACCGAACAACTGGCCGATGAGGTGGCGAGCGGTCTGTTTCCGGCGCCGGATGTGGTCGTGTGGCCCGAGAATTCCTCCGATATCGACCCGTTGCGTAATTCCGACGCGGCCGCGCTCATCGCGGGGGCGGCCCGGCGGATCTCGGCGCCGATTCTGGTGGGAGCGGTGCTGGTCAACGGGGACGGCACCACGACGAATTCGGTGATGGTGTGGACCGCGGAAAGCGGCCCGGGGGACCGTCACGACAAAAAAATAGTACAGCCTTTCGGCGAATACCTGCCGATGCGCGGATTCTTCCGGCTCTTTTCGGACTATGCGGACAGGGCGGGATACTTCGTCCCGGGTCACGGAGACGGAACAATTCGGGCCGCAGGTACGGAAATCGGGGTCGCAACCTGTTACGAGGTCGCTTTCGACCGGGCTTTCCGAGATTCGTTGCACTCGGGAGCACAATTGCTCGCGGTCCCTACGAATAATGCGACTTTCGGCGACAGTGAAATGACATACCAGCAACTGGCGATGTCCAGGGTGCGGGCTGTCGAACACGGGCGCTCGCTGGTCGTGGCCGCCACCTCGGGGGTCAGCGCGCTCATCGCCGCGGACGGCACGGTGCGGCAGGAGAGCGCGTTGTTCACACCAGAGGCGCTGGTAGCCGAGGTGCCGCTGCGTGATTCGCACACCCCGGCGACGGTGCTGGGGCCCTGGCCGGAGCTGGTCGCCGTGTTCGTGACGGCGGCCGGTGTGGTGCTCTCGATCGTCCGGCGGCGAGTCGCTCACGGACCGGCCGAGACCTCCACGGCGCCCGTGTCCGGCTGACCGCCGAATCGGATTCCCGTCGCCACCGGCGAGTCCGTGATGGCGCGCGGGCTGTCGACGGTCCTTCCGATTTGCGCTGTGTTTACTTTGTGATACCGATGGGTAAGCACGCGAGCCCTTTATGCGTAGTATCTAGGCAACGCCCGGCCCCGCCGGGTCAGAAGTGAAGTGATCTTCCGCGTCTCGGCGTCACCAGCGTGCCGGAAATCGGACACCGTGGTCCGATAGCTGTTCCGGATCCAGGTAACCATTCGGTTTCGACTGCAATCCATTCACCGTGATGCTCCGAATAACCAGTCGTGAATCACACCCCACGGCCGGTACAGGCCGGTTGCGGGCTGTTCGGGGAGTGTCGAGCTGTAGAACGGAGTGATTGATGAGATCGTCGGCCACCGGGGTCGATAGCAGCAGTTCGTCGGCGGAAGTTTCGGCCGAACCGTTTCCGCTCACACCCGCACAGACAGCGATGTGGTACGCCCAGCGGATTCAGCCCGAGATCCCTCTTGTCGTCGTCGAGTACGTGAAGTTCCACGGTGATCTCGATCCGGGTCTGCTGCTGTATGCGATCGAGCGTTTCGGCGTGGAGACCGAGGTCGGCCTCCAGCGCATCGTCCAGATCGACGGAGTCCCCCATCAGGTGGTCGATCCGGCGGCGCGACCGGGGTGGGCGCGACTGGATCTGCGGTCCGAGCCGGACCCGCACGCCGCGGCCCTGGCCTGGATGAACAACGACGCGCGCACTCCGGTCGACTTCGACCACGACCCGCTTGTCTTCAATGCCGTATTGCGCACCGGAGATCGCGACTACATCTGGTACTCCCGGGCCCACCACATCGTCATCGACGGTTATGCGGCGATGAACGCGCTGGTCCGCACCGCGGAGATCTATACGGCCTACCACGAGTCCCGGGAACCCACTGTATCGCGCGCCACCCCGCTGGCCGAGCTGTACGAGGGGGAGCGCGAGTACCGGAATACACAGCGGTTCACCAACGACCGCGCCTACTGGAGCGAAATCCTCGACGGTGTAGGGGAGGTCGTCAGTCTGTCCACCGTGGCCAATCCGCCGGCCACCGCGGACGCGGGCCGCCGGCTCGCCACCGCGGTCCTGAGCGAGGCCACCGAGGCGTCCGTCGCGGCGGCGGCAACGCAACGCAACGCGACCGATCCGATCCTGTACGCCGCGGCCATGGCCTGCTACGTCCGGTCCATGACCGGGGAGAACGACGTGGTACTGAGCCTGCCGGTATCCGCGCGCACCACCGTATCGCTGCGCCGTTCCGCCGGAGTGGTGTCGAATGTGGTGCCGCTGCGGATCCGCTTCGAGCCCGGGACCACCGTCGAAGATGTCGTACGGGTAGTGGAACGCCAGATCACCGGCGCCCTCCGGCACCAGCGCTACCGGCACGACGATATCCGCCGCGACTGCGGTTACGAACGCGACACCCGCGGTTTCTTCGGCCCGATGATCAACATCATGCTGTTCAGCAAGCCGCTGCACTTCGCCGAATGCGAGGTGTCGGTCCATATTCTGGCCACCGGGCCGGTCGAGGATCTCTCGGTCAACCTGTACAACGGTGACGGCGGCCGGGTCCATCTCGATTTCGAGGCCAACCCGCTGCTCTACAGCGACGACGAGGTCGCCGCCCACCACCGCCGGTTCCTGGGCTTCCTGGACCGTTTCCTCACCACCGGAGCCGACACCCCCGTCCGGGAGCTACCCGTGCTCACCGACGCCGAACAGCGCCAGGTGCTGCACACCTGGAACGATACGGCGGCCGAGGTCCACACCGGCACGCTCGCCGGGATTTTCGCCGACCGGGTGCGGCACTGGCCGGAGTCCGTGGCAGTGGAGTTCGAGGGGGCGGCGCTGACCTACCGGGAACTCGATGCCCGGGCGAACCGCCTGGCCCGGAAGCTGATCGCGGCAGGCGCCGGACCGGAGCAGGTGGTCGGGCTGTGCCTGCGGCGCAGTATCGAGCTGGTGGTCGCGATGTACGCCGTGATCAAGACCGGTGCCGCCTACCTTCCGCTGGATCCGGAGCATCCGGTCGCGCGGCTGGCGGGGATCGTGGACCGGGCCCGTCCGATCGCGCTGCTGGTCGCCATCCGCGACGGCCTCGAACTGCCCGGCAATGCCGAACTGCTCGCGGTCGACACCGCCGATCTCTCCGGTTTCGATCCCGCGCCCGTCACCGATGCCGACCGGATCTCGCCGCTGCGCGGTGACCATCTGGCCTATGTGCTGTACACCTCCGGTTCCACCGGCGCCCCGAAGGGAGTCGGCATCACCCACGAGGCGATCGTGAACCGGCTCCGCTGGATGCAGCACCAATACCCGCTCGACCACACCGACGCCGTGCTGCAGAAGACCCCGGCGACCTTCGATGTCTCGGTATGGGAATTCTTCTGGCCGCTGCAGACCGGGGCCCGGCTGGTGGTTGCCCGCCCGGACGGACACCGCGATCCGGCTTACCTGGCTCGGGTCATCCGCGAGAAAGGCATCACCACAGCACATTTCGTCCCCTCGATGCTGTCGGTCTTCGTCACCGATACCGAGGTCGGCGACTGCGCGTCGCTGCGCCGGGTGTTCTGCAGCGGTGAGGCGCTGCCGCCGGCCACCGTGCGCGATTTCCATGCCGCGCTGCCGGGCCCGGACCTGCACAACCTGTACGGGCCCACCGAGGCCGCGGTCGACGTGACCTACTGGCACTGCCCGCCGGACCCCGAATCCGTCCCGATCGGTTCGCCGGTGTGGAATACCCGCACCTATGTACTCGATGCGGCGCTGCACCCGGTCCCGCCGGGCGCGGTGGGGGAGCTGTACCTGGCCGGTGTGCAGCTGGCGCGCGGCTACCGCGGCCAGGCGTCGCTGACCGCCGAACGGTTCGTGGCCGATCCGTTCACACCGGGCGCGCGGATGTACCGCACCGGCGATCTGTCCCGCTGGCAACTCGGGTCCGCCGGAAGCCGCCGCGGGGTACTGGAATATCTGGGCCGCACCGATTTCCAGGTCAAGATCCGCGGGTTGCGCATCGAACTCGGCGAGATCGAATCCGCACTGCTGGCCGACGAGCGGATCGCCCGCGCGGTCTGCGTCGCCCACCGCACCCCCGCCGGCGACCGGCTCGCGGCCTACGTGGTGGCGCGTGGTGGGGCGACTCTCGAACCGGCCGCGGTCCGCGCGGAGCTGGCCCGCGCGCTGCCCGGTTACATGGTGCCCGCCACGGTCACCGTGCTCGACGAACTGCCGTTGAACAGCAACGGCAAGATCGACCGGGCGGCGCTGCCGGCCCCGGGCCCCACCGAACAGCGGGCCCGGACCGCGCCGCGCAATGAGGTGGAAGAAGCCCTGGCCACGATATTCGCCGAACTGCTGGGCGTGCCCGAGGTCGGAATCGAGGACGGATTCTTCGAACTCGGCGGCAACTCGCTGGTGGCCGCCCGCGCGGTCGCGCGGATCAACACCGCGCTCGGTACCGCGCTGACCATCCGGGATCTGTTCGAGGCCGGCACCATCGCCGAGCTGACCGATCGGTTCTCCGTCCGCGAACCGGACCTCGCCTCACCGCAACTGGTTCCGATGGTCCGGCCCGCGCGGATCCCGCTCTCACCGGCGCAGCAGCGGCTCTGGATCCTGAACCGCTTCGCCGAGCATGCCGCCGCCTACAACATGCCGCTCGCGGTCCGGCTGGACGGCATCCTGGATATCGAGGCGTTGCAGGCCGCGCTGCTGGACGTGCTGGAGCGGCACGAAAGCCTGCGGACCACCTTCCCCGAGTCCGGCGAGGGCCCCTACCAGCAGGTCCATCCGGCCGCCGACGCCGGGCTCTCGCTCGAGGTGATCGAAGCCGACAGCGCCCGGATCACCGGTCTGGCCGCCGAGTTCGTGTCCCGGCCGTTCGATCTGCGCACCGAGTTCCCGGTCCGGGTCGCCTTGTACGCACTGGACGACGACAGCCATGTACTCGTGCTGGTGTTGCATCACATCTGCGGAGACGGCTGGTCGGTCGCGCCGCTGGCCCGGGACCTGACCACCGCGGCCGAGGCACGGGTCGCCGGCCGGGCGCCGCAGTGGACTCCGCTACCGGTGCAGTACGCGGATTTCGCGCTGTGGCAGCGAGAACTGCTCGGCGAGGAATCCGATCCGGGCAGCGCGCTGAGCCGGCAGATCACCCACTGGCGGGCCGAACTGGCCGGGCTGCCCGATCAGCTCGACCTTCCGCTGGACCGGCCGCGTCCCGCCCACCGCTCCACCGGAGGCGGGCGGGTCTCGTTCACCATCCCGGCCGGAACCCGCCGCGCGGCCGCGGAACTGGCGGCCGCGCGCGGGGCGAGCATGTTCATGGTGGTGCACGCCGCGCTGGCCACGCTACTGGCTCGTATCTGCGGTAGCACCGATATCGTGATCGGCACCCCCATCGCGGGCCGCACCGATCCCGCGCTGGACGAACTGGTGGGGATGTTCGTCAACACCTTGGTGCTGCGCACGGAGGTCGATCCCGGCGCCGATTTCGACCAGATGCTCGATATCGTCCGGGAAACCGATCTGAACGCCTTCGCCAATGCCGATGTTCCGTTCGAGCGGCTGGTCGAGATGGTGAACCCGGAGCGCTCCGGGGCACGTCATCCGCTGTTCCAGGTGATGCTGTCCTACGACAACGCCGGGGAACTCGAGCTGGAGCTGCCAGGGGTGCGCACCGAGATCCTGCCGCTGGACGGGGCCATCGCGAAATTCGACCTCCAGCTCGAGATCCACGACGACAATGCCGGCGGTGAACTGCACGCCGAAATCGGTTACGCGAACGATGTGTTCGACGAGCGGACCGTCGCGGCGATCGCGCGCAGGTTCGTCGCGGTGCTGGACGCGGCGGTCGGCAACCCCCGGCGGCCGGTCGGCGATATCGAGGTGCTGGAGCGGCGTGAGCGCGCCAACCTCGTTCCGCTGGCGGGTGGACCCGCCGAACCGCCGGTGTTGCTGGCCGAACTGTTCGGCCGGTCGGCGGTCAAGGACCCCGACGGGGTCGCCGTCCGCTACCGCGGACTGGACACCACCTACCGGGAACTGGACGAACGCGCGAACCGGCTGGCCCGGCTGCTGATCGACCAGGGGGCCGGACCCGAAACCGTGGTCGCGCTGGCGCTGCCGCGAGGTCTGGACGCGATCACCGCGGTCTGGGCGGTCGCCAAGACCGGCGCCGCCTATGTCCCGGTCGATCCGGGCTATCCCGCGGATCGGATCGCCCATATGCTCACCGATTCCGGCGCCCGGCTCGGGGTCACCGGCCGGGAACAGGTCGCGGCGCTGGCGGAGGTGCCCGGCGCCGTGGAATCGTGGCTGATCCTCGGCTCGCCGGATGTCGAAATCGACTGTGCCGCCGTCTCCGCGGCGCCGATCACCGATGCCGACCGGATCGCGCCGTTGCGCGCCGCGCATCCGGCCTACCTGATCTACACCTCCGGTTCCACCGGCACGCCGAAGGCCGTCGTCGTCACCCACGCCGGACTGTCCTCCTTCGCCGCCGAACAGTGCTATCTGTTCGGCGTCACCCCGGCCGCGCGCACCCTGCACTTCTCCTCACCGAGTTTCGATGCCTCGGTGCTCGAACTGCTGCTCGGGTTCGTCTGCGGGGCCACCGTGGTGATCGCGCCGCCGGATGTCTACGGTGGTGCCGAACTCGCCGAGCTGCTGCGGGCCGAAGCCGTTACGCACGCGTTCGTCACCCCTGCCGCACTGGCCACGGTCGACCCCTCCGGGCCGACGCAGCTGCGCAGTGTGATGGTCGGCGGTGAGGCGTGCAGTCCCGAACTGGTGGCGGCCTGGGCCGACCGGTATCGCATGCACAATATGTACGGCCCGTCGGAGGCGACGGTGGCCGCCACCGTATCCGGCCCGATGCGGCCCGGCCGCCCGGTGCCGCTGGGCCATCCGGTGCGCGGTATGCGGTTGTTCCTGCTGGACTCCCGGTTGCGTCCGGTACCGCCCGGTACTCCGGGGGAGCTGTACGTCTCGGGCCCCGGCGTGGCCCGCGGCTATCTGGGCCGGCACGGCCTGACCGCGGCCCGCTTCGTGGCGAGCCCGTACGGGCGGCGCGGTGAACGGATGTACCGCACCGGCGATCTGGTGGTGGCCGACCGGACCGGACGGCTGCGGTTCCTCGGTCGCGCCGACGATCAGGTGAAATTGCGCGGCTTCCGGATCGAACTGTCGGAGATCGACCATGTACTGCGCGGCCAACCCGGGGTGCGGTCGGCACTGACGGTGGTGCACACCGACGCGCACGCCCGGCAGCGGCTGGCGGCCTATCTCGTCGCCGACAGCACAGTGGATCCCGCCGCGGTCCGGGCGGCCGTACGCAGGCAGCTGCCCGCGTACATGGTCCCCGACGCGGTCACCGTGCTGCCGGAGTTCCCGAAGGCGCCCTCGGGCAAGCTGGACCGTAAGGCGCTGCCCGAACCGGTGTTCCTGAACACGGGCAGCGCCTCCCGCGCCCCCGCCACCGAGGCGGAGCGCCGGGTCGCGGAGGTCTTCTCGGAGGTGCTGGGCTGTGCGGTGACCGGCGCCGAGGACCCGTTCTTCGACCTGGGCGGCAACTCGCTGCTGGCGACCCGGCTGGTCGGGGAACTCTACGACCGGTTCGGGGTGGACCTGCCGGTCCGCACGGTGTTCGATGCCCCCACCGTCGCGGAGCTGACCGAACAGTTGCTGCGGACTCCGGCCACCTCCCGGGTCCCGCTGGCCGCCTACGATCCGCGGCCGGCACGGCTGCCGTTGTCGCTGCCGCAGCAGCGGCTGTGGTTCCTCAACCGGTTCGCTCCCGAGTCCAGCGCCTACAACATCGCGTTCGTTCTCGATATCGACGGTGCGCTGGACGTCCCCGCGCTGCGGGCGGCGCTCGGCGATATCGTCGAACGGCACGAGATCCTGCGCACCGTCTTCCCCGCCGACGGTGACGGCGCCCAGCAGCGCATCCTGCCCGCCGCGTGGGCACTGCCCACTCTGGAGCCGCAGGAGACCGATGACGCCGGAGCCGACGCCGCGCTCCGGGTAACGGCCACCACCGGTTTCGATCTCACCGCGGGAACACCGTTGCGGGCGACACTGCTGCGCACCGGGGCGGATCGCTACCGGCTCGGCGTGGTACTGCACCACATCGCCGCCGACGGCTGGTCGATGGGGCCGCTGATCCACGACCTGGCGCTGGCCTACCAGGCTCGCCACGCCGCGGCCGCGCCGCAGTGGTCACCACTGCCGGTGCAGTACGCCGACTTCGGTCTCTGGCAGCGGGAGCACCTCGGTAGCGAGACCGACCCGGACAGCCTCGCCGCTCGCCAGCTCGGCTACTGGCGGGACCAGCTCGCGGGCCTACCCGATGAGCTACCCCTGCCCTACGACCGGCCCCGCCCCGCCGAACCCGAGCAGACGGCGGCCTCGGTCCACCGCAGTATTCCGGAGCCGGTGCGCACGGCCCTGGTGGACCTGGCCCACGCCGAGGGTGTGAGCACGTTCATGCTGCTGCGGTCGGCGCTCGCGGTACTGTTGCGGGCGATCACCGGTGGCCGGGACATCGCCATCGGTACCCCGGTCGCCGGACGCACGGACAAACGGCTCGGCGAACTGGTGGGGATGTTCGTCAATACGCTCGTGCTGCGTTCTCCGGTCGATCCGGCCCGCCCGTTCACCGACCTCCTGCGGGGGGATCGGGATACCGAACTCGCCGCCCTCGCCCATGCCGATATCCCCTTCGAACAGGTGGTTGCCGCGCTCGGGCACGATCCGCGCGCCACCGCGCGCCACCCGCTGTTCCAGGTCGCGCTCACGGTGCAGGACACCCCCGTGCCCGAACTGGAACTGCCCGGGCTGGTGGTGCGGGCGGCCCCGCTCGATATCGCGCGCGCCAAGTTCGATCTGGAGTTGCGCGCCGGTGACCTCGGCGACGGCGACCTCGAATTCGTCTATGCCGACGAACTGTTCGACGCGGCCACCGTCGAGACGCTCGCGGACCGCTTCCTGCGGGTGCTCGCCACGATCGGCGCCCGGCCCACCGTGCCGGTCGGCGATATCGACACCCGCACCGATGCCGAACGCGACACCCTGTGCCCGGCCCGCGGCCCCGCCCCCGGGATCCCGCGCACCCTGGGCGCCCTGTTCGGTGCCACCGCGCTCGCCCACGGCCCGCGCCCGGTGCTGTACGAGGACGAGACGGTACTCACCTACGCCGACCTCGAACGTCGCGCCAACCGCCTGGCGCGCGCGTTGATCCGGCGCGGACTCGGTACCGGCGACAAGGTCGCCCTCGGGCTCACCCGGTCGATGGATTCGGTGACCACCATGCTCGCCGTCGCCAAATCCGGAGCCGCCTTCGTCCCGGTGGATCCGAACTATCCGGCCGAGCGGGTCGCGCATATGCTCGCCGACTCCGGCTGCTCGGTCGGTATCACCCGCAGCGGCCACGCCGAACGGCTGCGCGCGGCGGGCGGCAGCGAGATCGACTGGCTGCTGCTGGATTCCCCCGCCGGCCGCGATGAGATCGGCGGTGAGGCCGCGGGCCCGGTATCCGACGGCGACCGGCTGCGCCCGATACGGATCACCGATGCGGCCTATCTCATCTACACCTCCGGGTCCACCGGTAAACCCAAGGGCGTCATCGCGACCCACGGTGCGCTCGCCGATCTCGCCGACGAGTTCCGGGACCGGCTGGCGGTGCACCCGGCCGCGCGCACCATGCATTTCTCGTCACCGAGTTTCGACGCGGCGGTCCTGGACCTGCTGCTCGCGATCGGGGCCGGCGCCGCCATGGTCATCGTGCCGCCGGAGGTGTACGGCGGTGACGAGCTGGGCGAATTCATGACCCGCCACGAGATCACGCACACCTTCATCACTCCCGCCGCACTCGCCACCATCGACCACGAACGCTGGCCACTGCCGGCGCTACGTGGTCTCATGGTCGGCGGCGAACGCGTCGGTTCGGAGCTGGTGTCGCGCTGGGCGCCCGGCCGGCGGATGTGCAACGTCTACGGACCCACCGAAACCACTGTCGTGGTCTCGGTGACGCCGGTAGCCGCCGGTCACCCGCCCGAGCTGGGTGACCTGATCCGTGGCAGCCGAGCCCTGGTGCTCGACGAACGGCTGCGACCCGTGCCCGCGGGGGTCCCAGGCGAGTTGTATCTGGGTGGTCCGGGGCTGGCCCGGGGTTATCACGGACGGTCCGGGCTCACCGCGGCCCGGTTCGTCGCCGACCCCTACGGCCCGCCCGGCGCCCGGCTCTACCGCAGCGGCGACGTGGTGCGTTGGACCCGCGACGGCGGGCTGCGCTATCTGGGCCGCAGCGACAACCAGGTGAAGATGCGCGGTTTCCGGATCGAGCTCGGCGAGATCGCCGGCGCGCTCACCGCGCATCCGGCGGTGCACTTCGCCCATGCCGAGGTGCGCCGGCTCGGCGATTCGGACCGGTTGGTCGCCTACGTCCAGCCGGCCGATCCCGCGCGGCGTCCCGAACCCGAGGAACTGCGCGACCATCTGAGCAGCCGGTTGCCGCGGCATATGGTTCCGACCGCGTTCACGCTGCTCGACGAGATCCCGCTCACCCCGGTGGGCAAACTGGATATCGCCGTGCTGCCCGAACCCCGGCTCCTGCCCACCGCCCGCGGTCGTGCGCTCGGTTCGGATACCGAACGCCGGGTCGCCGCGATCATGGGCGAACTGGTGGGCGTCGCAGTCACCGCCGCGGACGAAAGTTTCTTCGATATCGGCGGCAACTCGCTGCTGGCCACCCAGCTGGTGGGTCGCCTGGACGCGGCCACCGGAGTTCGACTGCCGGTGCGGGCGGTGTTCGCCGCCCCGACGGTCGCCGAACTCGCGGCCCGGCTCGACGGGGAATCCGCCGGCACCGGGGCCGCTCTGGTGCGCCGGGTGCGGCCCGAGCGGATTCCGCTGTCCCCGGCCCAGCAGCGGCTGTGGTTCCTCAACCGGTTCGGCGGCTCGGACACCGCGGGCGGCGCGTACAACATCCCGGTGGTGCTGCGGTTGCGCGGTCCACTCGATCACGCGGCGCTGCGCGGCGCGCTGTACCGGGTGCAGGAACAGCACGAGACCCTGCGGACGGTCTTCCCGGAGATCGACGGGGAGCCGGTGCAGCGGGTGCTCGACGCGGCCGACGCCGCCGTCACGCTGCATACACCGGTGGCCGGCGACGCGGGTCACGGGGCGGCGATCGAACGGTTCATCACCCCCGGATTCGATCTGTCCACCGAGATCCCGCTGCGGGCAGCGCTGTTCGTGGTGGCGCCGGACGAGCACATCCTGGTGCTGGTGGTGCACCACATCGCGATGGACGGCTGGTCGCTGGAACCGCTGGCCGCCGATGTGGCGACGGCCTACCGGGCGATCCGGCTCGGCGCCCGGCCGGAGGTCGACGCCGAGCAACTCCAGTACGTCGACTACACCCTGTGGCAACGGGAACTGCTCGGCAGCGAGGACGATCCCACCTCCCCGATCCGCCGGCAGCTCGACTACTGGCGCACCAGGCTGGAGGGCCTGCCCGAACTGCTCGCCGTCCCTGCCGACCGCCCGCGTCCACCGGTGCCCTCCTACCGGGGCGGCACCGTCGAAGAGCGGGTGGACGCCGGGATACACCGGGAGTTGCGCGGTCTCGCCGCGCGCCACGATGTGAGCCTGTTCATGGTGCTGCACGCCGCGCTGGCGGTGCTGCTGCACCGGTTGACCGGCGTCGGCGATATCGCCGTCGGTACCCCGGTTGCCGGCCGTGGGCGGCCCGAACTCGACCGGATGATCGGCATGTTCGTCAATACGCTGGTCCTGCGGACCCCGGTCGCCCACAACGATCGGTTCACCGATCTGCTCGATTCCGTGCGCGATACCGATCTCGACGCGTTCGGGCACGCGGATCTGCCGTTCGAGCGATTGGTCGAGGTGCTCAACCCGGTCCGTTCCCAGGCGCATCACCCGCTCTTCCAGGTGATGCTGTCGGTGCGCGACGAACCGGTACGCACCCTGGAACTTCCGGGGTTGAGCATCGAGGCGATGGATATCGACGCCGGTATCGCCAAATTCGATCTCCAGTTCACTTTCACCGAATGCCGCGGCGCCGACCGGTCGCCGGACGGTATCGGCGTGGCGGTGAACTACAGCGGAGATCTCTTCGACGCACCGACAGCGGCCCGGCTCGGCCGCCGCCTGGTTCGGCTGCTCGGCGCGATCGCCGCCGACCCCGCCGTGGTCATCGGTGACCTCGAACTGCTCGACCCCGCGGAATGGTCGGCGCTGGCGCCGCTGCGTCGCGCCGATCCGGACCAGCCGTGCACCCTGGCCGAGGTCTTCGCCGCCGCGGCGAACGTCGACCCGCAGGCGGTGGCGCTGGCCGGTGCGGGCGTGGAGATCACCTACGACGCCCTCGACCGCTGGAGCAACCGGCTGGCCCGGGTGCTGGTGGGCTACGGGGTGGGTCCGGAAACACTGGTGGCACTCGGTATTCCGCGTACGGCCGAATCGGTCGCCACGGTCCTGGCGGTGACCAAGACCGGCGCCGCCTTCGTCCCGGTGGATCCGGGCTACCCGGCCGCGCGCATCGCCCATATGCTCTCCGATTCCGGCGCGGCCCTGGGGCTCACCCTGGCCGAATACCGGGAGCAGTTGCCCGAGGGAGCCCACTGGCTGGCCCTCGACGATGCCGAGGTCCGCGAACAGGTGCTGCGGGCGTCCAGCGCTCCGCTCACCGACGCGGACCGGATCACCCCGCTGCGGATGGACAACCCGGCCTACGTCATCTACACCTCGGGTTCCACCGGAACCCCCAAGGGCGTGGTGGTCACCCATCGCGGACTTTCCAATTTCGCGGCGGAGACGGCCCATCGCTTCGATGTCCGGCCGGACAGTCGCATCCTGCACTTCGCGACCCCCAGTTTCGACGCCGCCATGCTGGACCTGCTGTTCGCGCTCGGCGGTGCGGCCACCCTGGTGCTCACCCCGCCGGGAGTGGTCGGTGGTGCGGAACTGGCCCGGGTACTGATCGCGGAACGGATCACCCACGCCTTCATCACCACGGCGGCCCTGGCGACGGTGGACCCGGAAGGCGTCACCGATTTCCAGCACGTCCTGGTCGGTGGCGAGGCCCTCCCGGCCGAAGTGGTGGCGCGCTGGGCGCCGGGCCGCAACCTGCACAACGTCTACGGTCCGACCGAAACCACCATCGTCACCGTCATGTCGCCGCCGCTGGTACCGGGTGGTCCGATCCCGATCGGTGAACCCATCCGCGGTGTCGCGGCCATGGTTCTCGACGCCCGGCTGCGCCCGGCGCCGCTCGGGGTCACCGGCGAGTTGTACCTGGCCGGTGGTGCGCTCGCCCGCGGATACCACGACCGGCCCGGGCTCACCGCCCAGCGTTTCGTGGCCAATCCCTTCGGGAAACCGGGGGAGCGGATGTACCGCACCGGCGATCTGGTGCGGATCCGCACGGCGCGCGACGGCGGCCCCGGCGATATCGAATACGTCGGCCGTACCGACCATCAGGTGAAGATCCGCGGTTTCCGGATCGAACTGGGCGAGATCGACGCGGCGTTGAGCCGGCATCCGGCGGTCGAGTTCTCCTACACCGCCGGTCATCGCACGGCCGCGGGCGCGACCGCCCTGGTGTCGTATGTGAAGGCCGCGGCGGGCGCCACCGCCGCCGAACTCACCGCGCATGTGTCCGAACTGGTGCCCAATTACATGGTTCCGCAGTCGATCATGCTGATCGACCGGCTGCCGCTCACTCCGGTCGGCAAACTCGACCGGTCCGCCCTGCCCGAACCGGTGTTCACCGCCGCGGAGGGTTACCGGGCGCCCGCCAACCCGGTGGAGGCCGCGCTGTGCGAGATCTTCGCGGAGGTTCTCGGGGTCGACCGGGTGGGCGCCGGAGACGGATTCTTCGAGCTGGGCGGTAATTCGCTGCTCGCCACGAAGGTGGTCGGCCGGGCCCGGGAGGCCGGGTACGACCTGCCGATGCAGCTGCTGTTCGGCGAATCCACCCCGGCCGCGCTGGCTGCCCGGCTCGGCGACGGTACCGTCGCCGATGCCATGGAGCTGGCGCTGGCTCCGCTGCTGCCGTTGCGCCCCGGCACCGGTACCGGCCGGCCCCCGCTGTTCTGTGTGCATCCGGCGATCGGGTTGTCCTGGTGCTACGCCGGCCTGCTCGCCGAACTGCCCGCCGACCAGCCGGTCTACGGTCTGCAGGCACCGCAGGCCGGCGGTGAACCGGGATTCGGATCGATCGGCGAAGCGGCCGAGCACTACATCGCCCATATCCGGACCGTGCAACCGCATGGGCCGTACCAGCTGCTCGGCTGGTCGCTTGGTGGTCTGATCGCGCACGAGATCGCCGTGCGACTGCAAGCGGCCGGCGAGGAGGTCGCGCTGCTCACCATGCTGGACAGCTACCGGCTCTCCGATGATCTGGCCGCCGAAGCCGTGCCCGGTGTCGCCGAGATCCTCGGCGAATTCGGCGGCGACCTCGTCGCCGACGGGACGGAACCGACCCTGGCCGAGGCCGCCGAACTGTTGCGGTCGCGTCCCGGCCCGTTCGCGGCACTCACGGTGGACCATCTGGAACGGCTGTACGCCGGCTACGCCGACGGCACCGTCCAGGCCAATGGTTTCCGGCCCGGTGTGTTCGACGGCGATCTGCTGTTCTTCGCCGCCGGCGCCGACCCGGTGAACCTGGCCGCGCCCGATCGGCGCCCGGAGGCCTGGCAGGGCTTCGTCACCGGTGCCGTGCACGCCCGGGAACTGGCGTGCACACACGCGGAGATGACGACCCCGGAATCCCTGGCGGTGCTCGGACCCGTGCTCCGGGAACATCTGCGCGGGGCGGCCACGACAGCGCAGCCCGGTATCGAAACGAAGGAGAACGCTCGGTGAAGCCCGCGGTACAGATCACCGGTCTGGTGAAGTGCTACGGCCGCGTCCGCGTTTTGGACGAGGTCGATATCGAAATCCCCGAAGGCACGGTACTGGGGCTGCTCGGTCCCAACGGCGCGGGTAAGACCACCGCTGTACGGATCGTCACCACCCTGCTGCGCCCGAATGCCGGATCCGTCCGGGTCGCGAATGTCGACGTCCTGCACGATCCGGCGGCGGCCCGCAAACTCATCGGATTGTCCGGTCAGTACGCGGCGGTGGATGCCAATCTCACCGGCTACGAGAATTTGCGGATGGTCGCGCGGCTCTATGGGATGTCGCGCGAACGCGCGGTCTCGCGGGCCCGGGAACTGCTCGGGGAATTCGGGCTCGAGGATGCCGCGGACCGCCGGGCCGGGACCTATTCCGGGGGGATGACCAGGCGCCTCGATCTGGCCGGTGCCCTGGTCGCCCGTCCGCCCGTGGTGGTTCTCGACGAACCGACCACCGGGCTGGATCCGCGGGCCCGCAACGATATGTGGCGGGTTATCGGCGAACTCGTCCGCGACGGCACCACGGTCCTGCTGACCACCCAGTATCTCGAGGAAGCCGACCGGCTGGCCGATCAGATCACCGTGCTCGACAAGGGCCGGGTCATCGCCCGCGGTTCGGCGGACGAACTCAAATCCTCGATCGGCGGGGACCGGCTCACCGTCACACTGAGCCCCGGGCAGGACCCGGCGCCCGCATTGCGGGTCCTCGCCGAGATCGGAATCGGCGAACCCGCACACGAGGCGAGCGCCGACGAGGTGTCGGTGGTGGTCGGTGAGGGCTCCCGCACCATGGTCCAAGCCCTGCGCCGGCTCGATGACGCAGACGTGAACGTCGTCGACGCCCGGGTGCACCGGCCCAGCCTCGACGATGTCTTCCTGTCCATCACCGGCTCCCCGGCAGCGGCGGAATCCGAGCCGGAAACCAGTGACGTCCCCGAGGAGATCATGTCGTGAGCACCGCAGAAGTGGCAGTCGATCAAACCACCGGCCCGACCGATGAGACGGAGGCGGAACTGCCACACGCGCCCGGCTCGCACCGGATTCCGAAGTCCACCGAACCGCGTATGCGGTTCTTCCGCGACAGCGCGATCGTCGCGCATCGCAACCTGATCACCATCATGCGGGTGCCGACATTGCTGGTCACGGCCACGGTGCAGCCGCTGATGTTCGTCTTCCTGTTCGCCTACGTGTTCGGCGCCTCGCTGGGTGGTGGCCAGTACCGGGAATTCCTGATCGCCGGGATCATGGCCCAGACCGTCGCCTTCAGTGCCGCGTTCACCACCGTGGGGCTGGCCGGCGACCTGGAGAAGGGCATCATCGACCGGATGCGCTCGCTGCCCATGTCGCGGCTGGCGGTGCTGATGGGGCGCACGCTCTCCGATCTGGTGGTGAGCATGGTCAGCCTGGTGGTGATGACCGTGTGCGGGTACATCGTCGGCTGGAGCATCAACGGGAGCCTGGCCGAGGCCGTACTCGCCTACGCGGTGATCCTGCTGTTCGCCTTCGCCATGTCGTGGGTCGGCGCGCTCACCGGTCTGCTCGCCCCGAACGTCGAGGTCGCCCAGAGCGCCGGCCTGATCTGGCTGTTCCCCTTGTCGTTCATCTCCTCGGCGTTCATCTCGGCCCAGACCCTGCCCGGGCCGCTGGCCACCATCGCCGAATGGAATCCGATCACCGCGGTCGCGGCGACCGGACGGAAACTGTTCCACAACAGCGCGCCACCGATGTTCCCTTCCGCTACCGGCTGGCCGGCCGAACACTGCGTCGAATACTCGGTCCTGTGCTCGGCGGCCATTCTGCTGATCGCGATACCGCTGGCGCTGTTGCAGTACCGCCGGGTGGCCAGTCACTGACCATGACAAAGGACGTGCCCGCCGGATATCCGGCGGGCACGTCCTTGCTATGTCACTTCGGGTCGTCCGGGCTCAGCCCCGGCGACGGGTCTTGAGCAGTTCCAGCCGCTCCTTGAGCAGTTCCTCGAGCTCATCCTTGCTGCGCCGCTCGAGCAGCATGTCCCAGTGCGTGCGCGGCGGCTTCACCTTCTTCGCCTCCTGCGTGGTGCCCTCGATCAGCACACCTTCCTGGCCGTTGCGGCACAACCAGGTCGGCGGGATCTCGGCGTCGTCGGCGAACGGAACATCGAACTCTTCACCATTGTCGGTCCGGTACCGGGCGATCCGGCGGGGAGCCAGATCATGGTCGCGGTCGGTTTCGTAGCTCACCGCTCCGAGCCGGCTGCCCCGGAGTACGCGATCTGCCATCTGTACAGGTCCTCTCTGTGTTGTCGGCGCGTTGCCGCGCGCGGGTCCGCGGTTCCCTGCCGCGGAGCTCCGGAACACCGGAGCGAAAACACCGACGGTGTATCCGCTGCGGGGCACCGAAACCCGCGCCGGGGTGCGAACCGATGGGTCGACCCCTTGTTGTCTTGCTACCGCGACCTGGTGGGTCGCGTTCGCCGGCCGTTGTCGCCCGCCGGCCGTTCGGGTCACGTGCGCGGGCCGTTGGTGCTGCCACGAATCGGGGATTCGTGCCGGTCCAGGCCGTGCGCCCTGTTCATGTCAACGTTCGTCAGGGTCTTTCCGTTCCCAAGCCTTGTAATTGTACGGGGTTCGGCTGAGGGGCCCCGCGCGGTGTGCGGTGTGTGCTGCTGCGAGAGTTCCTATTAGGGTGTCGGGTCATGTCGCGCCGGTTGGAGTCGTGCCTGTGGTGTGGTCGGGAAATAGTGGATTCGGAAGCGGGGCGGCGGCGCCGCTACTGCCGGCAGTCCTGCCGCCAGCGCGCCTATGAGCATCGCAACAATGTGAAGGGCACTGGGATCCCCGCCGATTCGGTGGTGCTCAGTGCCGCCGAGGCCACCGCCCTGGCCGACCGGTGGTTCGCCGCGCGCTGCGCGGCCGAGGATGTGGCGACAGCGGTCGACGAGGGCGCCGACCGGGACGAGCTCGCGCGGCTCAGCGCGGTTCTGGTCGAACTCGCCCGGGACGCCGAACGGTTGCGCTGACCTGCGTCGAATCGTGCTGTGCGCGCGGCGGCGAGATCGTCTCGCCGCCGACCGCCGGAGTGGACCCGACGCTCACCGCGGCGAGGACAGTGACCGCGACGGCCAGGCCGAGCAGCGCGAGCAGGGTGGCGGTGTCCGGGTGCGGCAGCGGTTGTCCGCGCATCGCTTGCCAGAATGTGATGGCCTGCAGACCGCCCCAGGCCAGGATCACCACTCCGATCAACCTGCTGCGGGTCCGGACCGGGCGCAGCCGGGGGTAACGCCGCGCGCACCAGGCGAGGATCACCACCGCGGCCAGTACCACCTGGATTCCGTGTAATCCCACGAAATGGGGAATGCGCAGGTCACCGCCCAGGGTGCTCCAGTGGGTGATCGGCATACCCGTCACCGCGTCCGGTGCGCCGACGGCCTGCCGGGTTCCGGCGTCGACCACGGTGTGCCCGGCGGCCAATTCGACCAGCCGGCCGTCCGCGGTGCGGGTGAGCTGGGTCCCGGTGAAACCCATGAGGTATCCCAGTGCCATCGAGACCACCCCCATCGCCAGCCCGCCGCGAATCGCCCACACGGTGGGCCGATCCGCGCCGGGACGTATCGAAACGATCACGGCGATCAGCAGATTCGCGAAAAAGAGACCCGGGACTCCCGAGGCGAAGATCATCTGCCCGATTTCGTTGACCGCGTCGGTTTCGGTGTTGAAATGGCTGAAGGTGCCACGCGCGGCCTGGACCACGATGAACCCCACGTCCACGAACGCGGTGACGGAGAACACGACCCCCAGCCACCAGGTCACCCGCCGGCCGCGGTGGGGTAGCGACAACAGCCAGGCCAGGGTCAGCGAGTACAGCAGGAACGCCAGCCCGAATTTGACCGGTTTGAGCCAGACCGATTCGCCGAGCAGGACGCGGTCGTCGACGACCATCGCGATCAGGCCGGTAAACACCAGACCGGCCATTGCCGCGGAACTGAGCAGCAATGGCCGGTGCAGGCGTCCGATCACCCGACATGGATCGGAAGTCGTGGGGCGTCCGGAAGCCGGGACGCCGGGGAGCAGTGCGGACATGTTCCGACGGTAGGAACGGGGGTCCGGCCGTCGCGTCCCACTACAGGACTGTGTGCGGCCGGTACCCCGGTATGCCGGGGGCCGTCGGATCGGCCGAGGGTAAGGGTCAGCCGGGGTTGTTCAGGACGAGCCCACGACCGGCGAGATAGGGCAGCGGGTCGACCGGGCCGATGCCGGGCTGGTGGACCTCGTAGTGCAGGTGCGGTCCGGTGGACTGGCCGCGGCTGCCGACGGTGGCGATCACGTCACCGGCCTGTACCTGTTGGCCGACCGAGACGAGAATATCCTGCATATGGCCGTAGACGCCGACGCTGCCGTCGTCCTGCTGGACGCGGACCCACAGGCCGAAGCCGGTGGCCGGGCCGGCCTCGATCACGACACCGTCGGTGACCGACCGGATCGGTGAACCCATGTTCGCGGCGAAGTCGATGCCGTTGTGGTTGGTGCCCCAGCGTGCCCCGAAGCCGGAGGACACGACGCCGTCGGCCGGTTGTACCGTGGTTTGGCGCGGGGGCTCGAAGAACGGGAAGGACACCGGAACGGGCTGATTGTCGTCGGCGGCCTGATGCGGGGCCCACGCGGCGGGGTCGTGCGAGATCGCGGGCCGCTCGGCGGGTGCGCGGTCGGCGGGGTCGGCCGGCGCCTCCGAAGTGGCGGCCACCGGGGTGATCTGTTCGTTACCGGAATCGGCTCCCGCGGCGAAGAGGGCGAAACCGGCGCAGAGGGCTGTCGAGGTGGCGACAACCTGTGTCGTGATGGGGCGACTGCCGATCGACGACACCGTGAGCTTACGGAAAGGTAACGGAAGGGTCACGGGCATGGTTACAAGTTAGGGGACCGACACGCCGAGGCAGCAATTATGTGGCAACTGTCACGAGATCATATAAGCGCAGGTCGCGTATTACCGTCCGATAACGGAACCGGAAATATCGCCCCCCGAGCTGCGCAAGTGAGACATTGATCTAGTTTGACCGAAGTGTGCCAGAAGATCGACACTGTTTCAGTGGTCGCTAACAGAGTCGCGCCGCTGATCGCCCTGGCAGACCCCACCAGGCGCGCGATATTCGAAGCGCTGCCCGCCGGGCCGCGCTCGGTAGGAGAGCTCGCCGCCCAGGTCGGGATCACCAGCTCGGCGGTATCGCAGCATCTGCGGGTACTGCGGGACGCGCGGCTGGTGATGATGCGGCCGATGGGCAACCGCCGCCTCTACTCACTGGACCCCCGCGGCCTCAGCGATGCCCGCGACTACCTCGAACAGTTCTGGCAGAGCGCCCTGGCCGCCTACGCCGCCGCGCTCAGCGAGGCCGCGAACCGGGACGACCGGTAGCGCCGGCCCTTCAGCCGACCCGGCGGTACGCCGTACTGCCGGTCACGCCCACTTCGCCGCGGCGTTTGCTCAGCTGCCGGTCGAGGGCCGCGATCACCTCGGTCGAGCCGATCTGTAGCAGGCCGGGATCGGTGGTGGGGGCATGACGGTCGCCGATTCGCCCGGCCCACAGCACCTCGTGCCGGTTCATCAGGTGCCGCGGCGGCCCGCCCTGACCCGGGGCCGTGGGACCGAACAGTTGCACGGTGCGGGTGCCGAAGGCGGTGGCGAGATGGGCGACGCCGGTGTCACCGCACAGGACCACGGAGGCCTCGGCCACCGTCGCCGACAGCTCGATCAGGTTCTGGATACCGGCCAGCACCCGCTGGCCGGACAGTCCGGCCCGGGCCGCGATCCCCAGCGCGTTCTCCCGGTCGCTCTCGTCACCGGTGAGCACCACCTCGTGGCCGAGCACCAGCAGATGCCGGATCACCGCCGCGAATCGGTCCGGGGGCCAGCGCCGGGCGGCCGCGCTCGCGCCGATATGAACGACCACGCTGTCGCGATGGCTGGTGGTCGCCACCGGCGGCACCAGGCCCAGATTGCGCCGATCCGCACCGATCCCGTCGAATTCGAGCAGATGACACCAGCGGTCGATCGGATGGTGGTCGGGCTGCCAATCGGGTGCCGGGATCTCCGGAAAGGCCGGATTCCGATACGTGAGGATACGTTCGGCCCCGGTCTTGCCGAGCTGCACGATCGGGGCGGCACCGGCGCCGTGCAGGTTCACCGCCAGTTTCGGCGGCGGCCCGTCCCAGCGCAGGCCCTGCGGATCGGCGATGGGCACGAACTCGTCCACGCAGGCGATCACATCGACGATGGGACGCAGACGGTGCGGCGCGGCCAGCACGAGATGATCGGTGCGGCGAGCCCGGCGCAGTGCACGTAATGCCGGAACAGCGGTGAGCAGATCACCGAGACCGCGTGCCTGAAGCACGAGAACTACCGACACCCGACTCTCCTAGCCACCTGTTGCCCGTTGTGCCGCTCCGTCCCGAACCGTCCTGGCGAGGAACGAACCACGACGAGAGCATTTCCTTGGATGACTACCACCTGGTACCCGGCGGCAAACGTGGGCCGGTGGCGGCCTGCATCACACGCTGTGCATTCGCCCGGCGCGGCCGTACCGTCCGCCACCTCCCCGGACGGGGATCGCGTGGGCGAGACGATGGTCCCCCGCGGGGCGCTTGGGTAATGTGACCGATGTTCGTAGGGAAGTCCGGTGCGAATCCGGCGCTGTCCCGCAACTGTGTGGCTCGCGTGCGGGCCGCAGCCAGATACCTGCGGATGAACCAGAAACGGTCATGATCACGTGGGTATGGTCGATGCGCCGAACGGACCGCTCGAGCGGTCCGTTTCGCATGTCTTCGTCGCGTGAGCCTGCCTGACGCGACGGGAGTCGGATATGCGTTGTGCACCACCGGAGTCGAGCCGCCGATCGTTTCTGGTCGGCAGTGTGCTGGCCGCGGGAGCGCTGACCCTCGGCTGTGGCCGCGGCTCCTCCGCCGGTACCGATACGTTCACCGCCGCCTTCCAGGGCTCCGGCGCCGGGGAGGGGATCGACCCCGGCGTGAACACCCTCTTCATCGACGAAGCCCGGATGAAGGCCGTCTACGATGGCCTGTTCGAAGTGGACGGCTCGATGACACCGATCCCGCGGCTGGCGGAATCGGCCGAACCGAATGCCGACGGCACCCGGTGGCGGATCGAGCTGCGGGACGCGGCCTGGCACGACGGGAAGAAGTTCACCGCACGCGATGTGCTGTACACCTTCTCGCGGGTGCTCGGGCCCGCGCCGCAGCGTCCGTTCATCGCCGCGTCCTCACTGGATCAGGTGGACCTGGCCGGCAGTCGCGCGATCGACGACCGCACCGTCGAGATCGTGCTGAAGCGGCCCTCGTTCGAGTTCCTCATCGCACTGTCGGTGTACGGCACCAAGATCGTGCAGGACGGTGCCGCCGATTTCGCCCGTCCGGTGGGCACCGGGCCCTTCGTCTTCGACTCCTTCGAGGCCGGCCGGCAGTTCACCGCGCACCGTAACGAGAACTACTGGGACGGCGCGCCCGCCATCGGGCAGCTGCGGATCGTGAGCGCGGAGGCGGACGCCCGGGTGAACGCGGTCCGCGGCGGCGAGATCGACTACGCCGACAACCTCACGCCGTCGGCCGCGCGGACGCTGGCGGGACACCCCGGCGTCACGCTGGTGTCCACCCCCGGGAGCGGAATCCATTTCTTCGCCATGAAGACCGACCGGCCGCCGTTCGACCACCCGGATGTGCGGCGCGCCGTCATGCGGATGGTCGACCGGCCGGAACTGGTGAAGGTGGCGTTCGAAGGCCAGGGGGAGGTCGGCAACGATGTCTTCGGTAAGGGCTACCAGTACTACGCCGATCTGCCGCAGCACGAGTACGACCCCGACGAGGCCGGCCGGCTGCTGCGCCGGGCCGGGGTGCGCGAGCTGAGTTTCGATCTGTTCACCGCCCCCGTTGCCTACGGGTTCGTCGAAGCCGCCCGGCTGTTCGCCGATCAGGCCGCCGAATGCGGAGTCCGGGTGAACGTGGTGCTGGGTTCCAAGGACAGTTACTACACCGACGCGCTGCGGACGGGACATCTCACGATGGGACAGTCGGGGCCGCTGCCGATCCCCAACCATTTCGCCTCGCGGCTGCTCACCGGGTCGCCGCAGAACCGCACCAAATGGTCCGATCCGCAGTTCGACGCGCTCTACACGACCGCGCAGGCCACCCCGGATCCGGACCGCCGGGCTGCGCTCTACCGCGGCATGCACGAAATACTGCACGATCGAGGGGGCTTCGTGTTCTTCGGCACCACGCACTGGAACAGCGCCGCCGGTGACCGGTTCCGGCGGCTCCCGGCCGCCGTACCCAATTCGCACGACTGGGCGCGCTTCGACGGGGTGTCGGCCCGATGACCCCCGCGCGACTCGATCCGGAGCGGGCACGGTACTGGGTCGAACGCTGGGATCGCCAGCAGGAGTACTACATGCCCGACCGGGAGGCCCGGTTCGAGGTGATCGGTGATGTGCTGACCGAACTGCTCGTCCGGCCGGATCCCCTGATCGTCGATCTGGGCGTCGGCCCGGGGACCCTGGCGGCCCGGTTGCTCGCCCGGATCCCCGGCGCCACCGTCGTCGGTGTCGACGCCGACCCGCTGCTGCTGGCGCTGGCCGACACCGTCTACGGTTCGCCGCGCTTGCGGACCGTATCCGCCGATCTGCGCGAGCCCGGCTGGTTCGCCGCGCTGGATCTCGCGCGCGCCCCCGACGCGTTCGTGAGCACCACGGCACTGCACTGGATGAACCGGGCACCGCTGCGCGCGCTGATCGAGACCTGCGCCCGGGCACTGCCGCCGGGCGGGGTCTTCGTCGACGGTGACCATCTGTACGAGGGGCTGGACGGTCCGCGACTGGACGAACTGGGCCGGGCGCTGACCGCCCGCCGAGCCGAGCGGGTGGGCTCGGCCGTGGGCGAGGACTGGGCGGCGTGGTGGGCGGCCGTGGGAGCGGCCGACGAACTCGCCGAGCTGGTGCGCCTGCGCGACGGCGGATTCGAGCACACGGTCACCGATCGGCCCACCGCCGGCGACTACACCGCATTCCTGCGCGCCGCCGGTTTCGCCGAGGCCGGGACTGTCTGGCAGTACGGCGACGACCGTGTCGTGGTCGGGATCCGGTAGCGGCCCGATGGCCGGGAATTCACGGCCGTTGCCGCGACTGCTGCTGCGCCGGGCCGGGTGGGGCGCCGGGCAGTTGCTGGTCCTGCTGGTCCTGGTATTCGTGCTGTCGCTGTTGCTGCCGGGCGATGCCGCCGATATCCAGAACAACACCCTCCTGAGCGAGGCGCAGCAGCAGACCGCCCGGCACCTGCTCGGGCTCGACGTCGCACCGGTCACCCGGTTCCTCGACTGGCTCGGCGCCGCGGTGCGCGGGGATTTCGGCACCTCCTATGCCAGTGGCGCACCGGTCGGCACCATGATCGCGGGCCCGTTCCTGGTCACCGCGCTGCTCGCCGGGTCGGCGTTGGTCCTGCTGGTGCCCCTCGCGGTGACCGCGGGTTTCGCGGCGGGAACGCGCCCCGGTTCGGCGCGCGACCGCGTGATCACCGCGATCAGTATCGGATTCGATTCGATCCCCGATTTCGTCCTCGCGGTCCTGCTGGTGACCTTCCTGTCGATCCGTCTCGATCTGCTGCCCGCGACCTTCCTCGGCGTCGATCCGGCCGCGCTGGCGGCCCGGCCCGAATATCTGGTGCTGCCGCTGGTCGTCACCGTGGCCCGGGTGGCGGCCCCGCTGGTGCGGTTGGTGCGAGCCGGTGTCATAGATGTAATGGACCGGCCGTATATCGCCGCGGCCCGCCGCCTGGGCGTGGGCCGGGTATCGCTGCTGGCCCGGCATATCGCACCCAACGCCCTCGCCCCGGCGATGCAGGAATTCGGCCGCACCGGCGACGGGCTGCTGTCGGGAGTGCTGATCGTCGAGGCGGTTTTCGCGGTGCCGGGTATCGCGTCGGAACTGATCGGCGCCATCGGCAACCGGGACGATCCGGTGATACTGGCGATCGTCGCGGTCACCGGGACGCTCGCGGTCGTGGTCAACACACTGATCGATATAGCGGGGTACCGGATGAATCCGCAGATGGCGGCGGAGCAGCGCGGATGAGGATACGGCGGTGGTTGTACTCGGCGCTGATCGCGGTACCGCTGGTATTCGTGATCGCCGGTCCCGTGCTCGCCCGGGCCGCGCCGGCCGAACGCGCGACGCCGTTCGGTCCGTCCGAATGGTCGCCGCTGGGCACCGACCGGCTCGGGCGGGATGTCCTGGCGGCCGCGCTCACCGGCGGCCAGACCTTTCTCCTGACCGGACTGCTGACCGTGCTCGGGGCATATCTGGTGGGATTCCTGATCGGAATGGCCGCGGCGGCCGCGCCGCGGGTCTGGCTCGACGATCTGCTGATGCGCCCGATCGATGTGCTGCTATGTATTCCGTCGCTGCTGATCATCATGGTGGCGGCGCTGCGCGGCCGCGGTTCGGCGGTGGTGATCGCCTGCGCGATCGGGCTGGCGCTGGTGGCACCGATCGCACGTTTCGTCCGGGCGGCGGCGGCCGGTGTGGTGCACGGACCGGTGATGGACGCGCTCCGGATGCAGGGGCAGAGCCGGTCGTTCCGGTACGGCAGTTATGCGGCGCGCGAGATCTCGCGGCCGCTCGCGGCCGATTTCGGGGTCCGCTTCACCGCCGCGATCTATTTCCTCGCCTCCGCCAATTTCCTCGGACTCGGATTCGACACCACCTCCACCGATTGGGCGGTATCGGTCGCGGCGAACAAGGACGCGCTGCTGATCGCGCCGTGGTCGGTGGTCTTGCCCGGTGCGTTGATCGTGTTGCTGGTGGTGGGCACCAATCTCCTGGTGGACGATCTGCTCGCCGATCCGCGCGCTGTCGCGGCGGGAGATCTGCGCCGGGCGGGTGGCCATGGCTGACCGGCCACTGATCTCGGTACACGCGTTGAGTGCCCGCGCCGGTGGGGCGGTGATCCTGCGCGATATCGGTTTCGATATCGAGGCCGGGCAGATCGTGGCGTTGTTCGGGCCGTCGGGCGCGGGTAAGACGACCATCGCGACCGCGCTGGCCGATGCGGTGGGACCCGGGATCGAACTGGCCGGCGCGGTCCGCCGCGCCCCGGGAGTCCGGGTCGGGTACCTGCCGCAGCACGCGGCATCCACCCTCAACCCGGCGCGCCGGATCGGCGCGGCCCTGGGCGAACTGGTCGGGTTGCAGCACCGGCGCGCGGGTGGCGGCAGGTTGCGCGGGCCGCAGCGGCGGGCGGGGATCGCCCGGCTCCTGGCCGCCGCGGCCTTCGACCTCGACGACCGCGAACTCGACCAAGCGCTACGGAAGTACCCGTTCGAGTTCTCGGGCGGCGAGCGGGTGCGACTGGCGCTGGCGCAGGTGCTGGCGGCCCGCCCCGATGTGCTCGTGGTCGACGAACCGACGGCCGGACTGGATCCGCTCGCGCGGGCCGCCTTGCTCACTGGGTTGAGCGGTGTGCGCGCGGCAGGCACCGCGGTGGTGCTGATCACCCACGATTCGTTCGCCGTCGAACGGCTGGGTGACCGTGTCCTGTTCGTACAGGACGGGCGACTCACCGCGGACGGTGCGATCGAACCGAACCACGTCTCCCCGGCACCGGCGGTCGCTCACCTGCCCGCCGAGCCCGCCGTGCGTGTCCACGGTCTGACGGTGCGCCGCCACGGGCGCCCGGTTCTGGACAGCGTGGACCTGGACCTGTACAGCGGCGAACATCTCGGGCTCGTCGGACTGTCGGGCGCGGGTAAGACGACACTGGCCCGCTGTATCGCCGGGCTCACCCGCCCGGACGCCGGGGCGATCGTGGCGTGGGGAGAAAGGCTGCCGGCGTTGCGGCGCAGGTCGCGCCGACAGCTCGCCCGTATCCAATATGTGTGGCAGGAGTCGGCGGCCACCTTCGACACCCGCCGTAGCGTCCTCGATCAGGTCGCCGCCACAGGCACCGGACTGCGCGGGATGACCCGTACGGCTGCCCGGTTCGCCGCACTGGACCTGCTCGCGGAGTTCGGAATCGACGAGGCGCAGGCCGGACGCCCGCCGGCCGGGCTCTCCGGTGGGCAGCTGCAGCGTGCCGCGCTGGCACGGGCGCTGTTGGCCGGTCCGCGGTTGCTGCTGTGCGACGAAGTGACCACCGCGCTCGACGAACCCACCGCCCGGCACGTCCTGAATCGGCTGGACGACTACCGCGCCCGCAGCGGCGCGGCAGTGGTGTCGATCAGCCACGATCTACGCGGTCGGCTTGCTCGCTGCGATCGCATCGTGGTGCTGCACCGCACGCGGATCGCCGAACTCGGCCCGCCCGCGGATCTGTTCGAAGGACCCCGCACGGAGATCCTGTCCCGGTTGATGCGGGCCGACGGTGTCGATCCCGGGCGTCCCGCTTCCCGGCATCAGCGCCAGCGCAATCGGTGACGCCTGCGACTTCGACCTGCCAGTTGCCGAGCTAAAGTGTCACCTGACGTAAGCAGCCGGCTGGTGCTGGTTCCGGTAGTGGTGGCCGAAAACCGGGCGGATGTGGCGAAGGTGCCTGGTAGGTGCGGGTTCGTGCTGGGGCCCTGACTCTCCGGGGTTGGATCGTGTGACAGGTCGAGAGCAAACTTTGTGATATGAGCCGACGACTGCAGGAGTTGATGCTCGCAGCCGTCAGGGCGATTCAGAAACCTGTCGAGGGCATCAAGTCGGGCGCGAATGGCAACCTCACCGGAGCGGCGGAGGGCTTCGAGTGCTGAGCACCCAGCCCGGTATCGATGATGCCGCCGAGAGCGCGTACATGCGCACGTGGGCACAGTCGGACCGGTTGGCCGACACGGAATACTCACCGGCGGTGCGCCGGGAGCTACCGATACGCGGTTCCCGATCGATCTGGGAATGGGGCCATTCCCGAGAGGCGGCCTGGGGGGCGGCAGTTCGGCGCAACGGCACTCCGCCCATCTACCTCGATGCCCATGCGGGTCTTCACGGCTACAGCGTTGATGCCAATGTCGGTACTGCCGAGAACCCGGTGTGGAAGAAGGTGGTGGTGGACGGGGAGACGTTCGGTCGCCTCGTTCGAAGCCATCCAGATCTTCACCGGGCGATCACGGACGGACCGCAGCGGCCGATGGTGCTTTTGTCGTGCAACAGCAGCAAGCCCGGTGCTTCGGGTGCGCAGGAGTTCGCTACCTATATGCACGGCGAGGGAGGTGTAGTCAGCGATATCCATGCGCCGACCGGTATCGCCAAACCGGAAGTTCTTCCGGGTACCGATATCGCGGCCCTCGCCCTGGAGCAGACGACCGACGAGGCCGGGCGACTACTGCCCGCGATCCGCACATTCCAGGCCCCCACCGCGAGTACCGCGCAGTAATGGGGGGTTGAGGAGCATCCGGAGAAGAGTCAGGCTGAGCGTGGAGGCCTACCCCTGATGCCGAGCTGGTGCTGCATATCGAAATGGTTGCAGGGTATCCGGTCCGGAACGATAACCGAGGCCGGCCGGAGTATCGCTGTGCAACCACCCCACGCCCGAACCGCACTCGTCGAGCAGAGCGAATTGCCCCGAACAGATAAAGGATTCAGGCGGTCGGCGACCTGTAGCTCGCGTTGACGCCCGATTTCTCGAATCTGGACCTCATGTGCCGGGACCCGGTGCGGCGGGGTGCCGTGCGGCTCAGTCCGCCGACGCGGAGAGGTTTGCACGCAACAGGTCCCGGGCCTGCGGGCCCCCGTCGAGGGCCCGGGTGACGCGGCGGGCGATCCGCCAGCCCTGCGGAGTGCGAGTGAGCCGGAAACTGTTCGCCCCCGCTCGCCACACCCGGTAGCCGTCGTCGTACCGGCGCACCAGCAGTGATTCGCAGACCGCCGTGGCCGTGTCGCCGTCGATGACGACCCGGGCAGGTCCGAGGAAATGCGCACAGCCCGCGTCGATCAGGCAGTGGTGGGCCGCCGATTCGACCATCGCGCGGATATCCGCGCGACTGCGCATCGACCAGCCCTCGACATCGTATTCACCGTTCTCGGTCCACAGATTCGCCACCTCCGGGGCGGCCCCGGCATCGACGAACGGGCCGTAGGAGGCGAGCAGCCGGGTGATCTCTACCTCGTCCTCGAGCCGGCGGACCCGTGCTTCCAGACGCGCGAACCGATCCTCGTCCATGGCTTTCCTTTCCGCCGCCGTCGTCAGAGCGGCGCGGCTATCTCGTGTAGCGCCGCGAGCTGCTCGCAGTAGTGGTCGATATCGGTGGCCCGCAGGGCGCAGCCGGCCACGGTGGCACCGATATCGCGCAATCGGGTCAGCCGCCGCCGGGTGCCGGTGGGATCGGCGAGCGGGTCCAGGGCCCGGCCCGGGCTGAGTACCACCTCGAAATCGGGTGGCGGGGGTACCGCTGCCAGGTGCGCCGCCAGCGTGTCCGCGGACAGGCCGAACGGCACCCAGCCCACACCCAGGGTCACGGCCCGGCGCAGCGAGCGGCGGGTGCGGCCGCCGACCCACAGCGGCGCCGTGGTCGACGTGGCGGGCGGGTCGACGACGAAATCGCCGACCTCCCGGCGCCCCCATGCGGCCCGTAATTGCTCGAGAGCGCGGTCCGCGGCGGCCCCGCGGTCCGGCCATTCGGCATCGAGCAGGGCGAATTCGGCTTCCAGGGAGCCGACGCCCACCCCGAGCACCACCCGGCCGCCGCTGAGCCGATCGAGGGTGCCGTAACGCTTGGCCAGCGCGAGTGGATGGTGGTACCCCAGCACGACGACCGAGGTCGCCAAGCGGATCCGGCTGGTCCGCGCCGCGAGATAGGACAGTGTCGCCAGCGGATCCCAGTAGGCCGAACCGCGGGTCGCGATATCGGCCGCCGGGACCGCGATGTGCTCGGAGCAGGTCAGATGATCGAAACCGAGTTCGTCGGCGAGTTCGGCGATCCGGACGAGTTCGGCGGTGCCGCCCCCGGATTCCCACGGCGAGGCCGTACCGGGCGTCCGGACCACGATCGGGGTGGACAGCCCGACTCTCACCGCGGCGGGTCTTCGGTCGCGCCGATGAGCCGGCGCATCATCCGGTCCGCTCCCAGCACGGCCGCCGCGCGATCGGGGTCGCTGCGCCGGGCCGCGAGTCGCTCATGGGCGCCGATGATGTGGACCGGGCCCCGGCCCAGCGCCGCCAGACCTTCCGTCGCGACCTCGTCGGGTTCGGAGACCGGCATTCCGGGGATGTCGAAGTCCAGACCCACCCGCTGCATCGCCGGGGTGCGGGTGACCCCGAGCACGAGCTCGAGGACGTCCACGCCGTGTTCGCGCAGTTCGAGCCAGAGACCTTCGGCGAAGATCCGGCCGAATGCCTTCACTCCGCCGTAGACCGTGTGCCGTCGCGATCCCAGATAGCCGGCCAGCGAACCCACCAGCAGGATCCCGCCGCGCCGCCGGTCGCGCATCGCGCCCCCGAACCCGGTGATCAGCGCGAGCGGGGTGGTGATGTTGAGTTCGACGACGCGCTGGAAAGCTGCGGGATCACCGTCGAGGAACGCGGCGCTGTGGGTGTTGGCGCCGGCATTGTGTACCAGCAACCCGACCTCGGCATCGGCGACGGCGTCGAGCACCGCCGCCGTGGCGTCCGGGTGGGCGAGGTCGGCGGCCAGGGTGCGGACCGTCACCCCCAGTGCCCGGCATTCCGCGGCGGTGTCTTCGAGCGGACCGGGCCGCCGGGCCACCAGCAGCAGGTGGATACCGGATTCCGCGAGCTGCCGGGCGAACGACCGGCCCACGCCCTCGGAACCGCCGGTGATCACCGCCCACGGGCCGTAGCGCCCGGGATCGACTGGGGTCATAGCTGGGTCTCCGTTCGGAATTCGGGATCGGGCCACACCCAGTTCTACAACCGGCGGCAGGGAAATACTAGAGTCAATTCTAGTTTTCCGAACGGAGGTATCCAGTGCCGCGGATCGCCGAACCCCGGGAGCCGGGCCGGCCGACCACCACGCCCCAGCGCGAGCGCCGGCGCGCCATCCTGCGCGCCGCCGCCCGGCTCGGTGCCGACCAGGGCCTCGAACACGTCCAGATGTCCGATATCGCGGCGGCGGCCGGGGTGGCGCTGGGGACGCTGTATCGCTACTACCCGTCCAAACATCATCTCTACTCGGGCGTACTCGAGTCGGCCGTCGCGGACCTGCCCGTTCCGGAGGCGGTACCGGGCGATCCGGTGGGCGCCGTGGCCGACCTGCTCGAATCGGCGGTGACCGGGCTGCTCCGGCGCCCCCTGCTCGGCCGCGCCATGCTGGTCTCGGCGAATGCCGTGCGCTCGGCCGGGCCGGTGGCGGTCGACACCACGCTGCGCGACCGCATCCTCGCCGCCGCCGGTATCGGCGAGGCGGACGAGGCGGACCGGCAGCTGGCCCGGCTCGCCGAACAGTGCGCCTACGGGATCCTGACCTGGGCGACGGCGGGTCAGCTGAGTGCGGAACAGGCGGTGGCCGATATGCGCCGGGCCGCCACTCTGCTGCTGGCGCCCTGGGAGTCCCGCCGTCCGGCGGGCTAGCCGCCGCGGTCACCGCCCGGTGCCGCGACCGTGGGCGCCGGGGCCGGTCCGGCCGGTGCGCGGCGTCGCTCCCAGGCGGTGGCCAGCCCGATCGCCAGCCCGACGTACACCCAGCCCAGCAGCACATCGATCACATAATGCTCACCCCCGTAGACCAGGGTGAAACCCATTGCCACCGGGAACGCGGCCAACGGGACCCGCCACCACCAGTGGACGGCCGACGGCCACAGTGCGATCGCGACCAGCAGTGCGAAGCCCGCGTGCAGCGACGGGATCGCGGCGACCGGGTTACTGTGCGCGGCCAGCCAGTCCGCGCCGATATCGACCGAGTGCAGCCGGAACCCGAAACCGGTGCTCCGGTGGATCTCGCCCTGGATCACCCCGGCGCGGGCGGCGTACCAGGGCGGCGCGGCGGGCAGCAGGACATAGGTCACCAGACCGAGATAGGACAGCAGCAGGATCCGGCGCATATATTTCGACCAGCGCTCCCGCGACAGGACGTAGAAAATCGCGGCGATCAGCCAGGGCACCAGGAAATGGCTGGTGTACACGAGGCCGGTGAGTACGGTCCACCAGGGCCGTCCGGCGTCACCGTCCAGTTCCTCCTGTAACCACACCGTGGGCAGGGTCCCACCGAACAGGGCGCGCTCCACCGCGACCGGTTCGTGGACCCGCAGCGGCATCCCGAGGGTGTTGGCGATACCGCGGGTGTGGTCGTAGACGACCAGCGCGGCGATCAGCGGAACCCAGTCGACGAGAATGCGTACGTGTTCCCGCCACGGACGGTCCGGTGCGAAGGCCGCGATACCCGCGACAATCCACAGCGCCTGATAGATCCGCTGCGTCGGCGGGCCGAAGAGCACGGTGACCACGAGAAGCGCGAGCAGATACGCCGACCACACCCCACTGCGCAGCAGCCTGCGATGCCGTTGCGCGGCCGGTACCTCCGTGGTGGGCGCACCCATTCCCACAGTTTTCATCAACCGACCCGGCGTCGCCGTCGCGACCTGCGGAAACGACGCATGATCGAGACCGCCGCCGCATCGGGCCGCTCAGCGCGGGGTGAACGCGCCCCGGTAGGCCGCCGCCGGGTGCGATGCGGGCAACCGGTCGCGTCCGGTGGCCTACCGGCGCGGGGCCCCCTCGGCGTACCCGGTCTTCGCGAGGCCGCGGGGTGCGCAGTACGGGCAGGACATGGTCGATGAACTCGACATAGCTGCCCGGGATGGTCGCATTCGCGGTACGGCCGGGGCGGCGGTCAGTCGTCGTGCGCGGGAGCGGCCGTGTTCAGGAGGGAAAGCGCGGCGGCACAGGCTTGTTCGTGGCCGTGGTCCGGGCCCCGGTGTGCCGCCACCGCGGTCGCGCCCTCCATCAGGATGAGCAGCCGGCGTCCCAGATCGTCCGGTGCGGCGGAGCCGGCCCGGACGGCGATATCGCTGAACAGGGCCAGGCACCGGTCCAGATGCCGGGCCGTGATCGTCCGGACCTCGGGGTCGTAGTGCTGGGTCGCGGCGTTGATCATGGCGCAGCCGCGGAAGTCCGGTTCGAGGTACTACTCGCCCAGCGCGCCGAAGACGGCGGCCAGGCGATCCGCCGGGTCGGCGCCCGCCGCCGCGGCCGTCGCCGCCGCGGTGAGCTGGCCCGCCGGCGGTGAACCGGTTCCGGTCGCCCCGAGCGCGGGGCGCGTGCGGTGGCGCGCGCTGCGCTCGACCGTGCCGGCCTACGCGTTGTTCGCGGCCGGGTACATCACCTACATCACCTTCCTGTCCGCGTACCTGCTGGGCCGGTCGGCCTCTACCAGGACGGTGGGCACAACCTGATGCGGGACGACCCCGAGGGCCTGCTGCGGATCCTCCGCGGCACGATCGAGGCGCACTGACCAGCTCCCGCGTACCGGCCCCGGCACGCCCTGCGCGGCTAGGCTCGGGCGGTATGAGCCTGGGCGAAGTCGCCGCCGACCTGTACGGGCTGGCGCCCGCGGAGTTCGTCGCCGCGCGCGACGCCCGCGCCGGTGCGGCAAAGGAATCCGGGGATCGGGACATGGCGGCGGCGATCACGGCCCTGCGCAAACCCACGGTGGCGGCGTGGGCGGTGAACACGCTGGTGCGTGCGGCACCCCGCGAGGTGGACGCCCTGCTGCGGCTCGGCGCCGAGCTGCGGACGGCGCAGCGGCAACTGTCCGGTGCCCGGCTGCGCGAACTGACCCGGCAGCGCCGGCAGGTGGTGGACGCATTGGCCGAACGGGCGGGTGAAGTGGCCGCCGGCCAGGGCCGGCCTGTTTCCGAGGCGGTACTGCGTCAGGTGAGCGAGACGCTGACGGCCGCGCTCGCCGATTCCGATATCGCCGAGCAGGTCCGCGCCGGCACGCTGGCCACCGCGCAGACCTATGCGGGTTTCGGTCCGGTGGATCCGGATCTCACCGTGGTCCGGGAGGAGCCGAAGACAGCCGGGGCCCAGCCGCGGCGGAAGAAGAAACCGGCCGAACCCACCGAGGGCGAACGCGCGCGTGACGTGCGCGCCGAGGCGGACCGGCGGCGCGCGCAGGAAGAACTCCGCGCCGCGGAAACCGCCGCGCGCGCCACCCTCGCCGCGGCCGAGGAGCAAGCGCGGCGGGCGGCCGAAGATCTCGAGGCCGCCACCGCGCGGCTGGCCGAACTGCGCGACGAACTGGCCGCGGCGCAAGACCGGCACCGATTCGCCCGCAACGCCGAGCGCGCCGCCCGGGACGCGGTCCGGGCGGCGACGGTCGAACTGGAACGGGCCCGGCGGCGCAAGCGCTGACCCGGCGTCGAGGGCTCGGAGTCGTGTGCGTCGCGGTGGGACAACGGCCCGTGCCCGCTCCGGCCGTCACCGGGCGTGGGCGATCCGGTCACCGCGCGGTCGAGGCCAGTGGTGATCCGTTGCGTGCATCGGCCGCATCGGCGGGGTCGATCATGGCATCCGGGGCGATCGGATCGGCGGGAAGCGCCGCCTCGACGTGGGCACGCGTTGCGGTACGGGCGCACTCGGCGTCCGGCCCGACCGGGGCCGGTGAACCGGGAGCTTCCCGGTATCCGGGCGGGGCGAGCAGGTATCCGAGCCGACCTGTCCAGGTGCGCGCATTCCGGATATCGCCGACCATGGCGGCGAGCTCGCCGTAGTTCACCTGCAGCAGGTTGCGGGTCTCGATAACGTGCACCAGGCCGTACCGGACCGGCTCGATCTCCTCGGCGTAGCTGCCGAACATGCGGTCCCAGACGATGAGGACACCGGCGTAGTTCTTGTCGAGGTAAGGGTTGTTCGAGCCGTGGTGTACCCGGTGGTGTGTTGGCGGGCTCCGCGCGGCGGTGACGGAAGCTCGGACCGCTGTCCTGTTCGTATCGGCTGGTCAGAGGGTACGCCGGGCAGCGGAGTCGCGGCGGTGTGCGGCCCGAACACCCAGCGGGCCCGCATTTTCCGGTGTGGACATCGGCGCGTCGGCGGGGGCACCGGGGGCGGTTCGGCTGTAATGGTCGGCGCCCGATCGGTTTCCGTGTGTGATGTCCTCCCGTTCAGGAAGGTTCTCGTATGCGTCGTTTCGTGATGGCTCTGGGTTCGGCCGCGATGGCGATAGCGGTGACATCGGCAGTGGACAGTAGCGCGCACGCCGCGAGCGGGCAGGTCGCACTCCGGTGGGTCGCCGGCGGGAGCCGGGTGGAGAAGGTCATCGACAACCCCAGCGGCTGTATCGATCTCAGCGCGGTCGGGGTCGTCGGCCGGGTGTCGGTGCGCAACCTCACCGACCGGAAGGTCAAACTCTGGAACGGCATCGGCTGCCGCGGCACCTACGGCGGTGGTATCGAACGCGGCGAGCGCAACGGCCGGTGGGGCTTCCCCGACTGGAGTATCTACATTTCGTCCTGATCTGGACGGGTCCCGGCGAACTGGGCGTGAGCGGAGCCGTTTTCGGGGTATCCGGCACATGAGACCCACTGGAGGTGTTGTGTGAAGGCCGAAGACGAGGGCAGCGCGCCCGGCTCGGTGAGCCCGTTCAATCCGGCGGACCCACTCGACCCGACGAGCCCGGTGAATCCCGCGAACCCGGTGGACCCCGAGGACGCGATCAACCCGGCGGGCACGGTGGTGCCGGTGGTACCGATTGCCGACGAACAGCCGATGCGGACCTGGCTGTGGCCCACGCTGCTCATCTTCGGCCTGGTGGTCGGGGGTGCGCTACTGGTGATGATCCTGGTGAGCACCGCCGATTTCGGTGAGCAACCGGCGCAGGTGACTCCCACCCCCGGACAGTGCCAGACCTTCTGCACGACCACTGTCGCGCCCCGGGCGCGCTGACGGCCGGCGGGGACACCCGCGCCGGGTGCCCCCGCCGGTTTTCCGACACGCTATTGCGCGCCCTGTTGCCCGGTGTCCGGGTCCTCGGCGGTACGCAGTGCGGTTTCCAGTTCCCGGCGCAACCGCGCCGCGGTGGCTTCGTCACCCGCGTCCTCGGCCGTGGTGATGTCCTGGTGCAGCTGAGCGATGGTGTCCTGGATGGTCATCGGTCCTCCGTTCTCTCGCCTGGGCGATCGCGCCGCACGACTGTCTGCCGGCTACGGCGCCCGTCATGGTGCGCATGACCGTTTTCGGCCGTCCGAAACACCGCTCCCGGCCCCGGCCCGCCACCGGCGGCGCCCGGTTCACACTCGCGTGATTTTCAGATCACGTTTCGATCACCGTGTCGCGGGGGTATCCCACGACCAACGAGGTTTGCGAAAGCCCGAGGAGCATCCGGTGAACGAAACGACCGAAGCCATGACCGACCGGCACGCCGGAGAAGGTGCGTCACGTACCGCCCATGTGCCCGGCCCCGGCGACAGCTACGACAATATCGAACCACTCTTCGCCGAACTGGCGGCGCTCGCACCCGAGGATCCGCGCCGGCGGGCGCTACGCGAGCAGATCGTGCACCGCTGCCTGCCGCTGGCCGAACATATCGCGCGCCGTTTCTCCGGCCGCGGCGAAGCGTTCGACGATCTGCTCCAGATCGCACGGCTGGGCCTGGTTCAGGCGGTGGACCGCTTCGACGGGTCGCGGGGCAGCTCGTTCCTGTCCTTCGCCATCCCGACCATCATGGGCGAGGTGCGCCGCCACTTCCGCGATCACACCTGGGCCGTGCGGGTGCCGCGCGGCACCAAGGAACTGCATCTGCGGATCGGCCCGGCCACCGAGACGCTGTACCAGCGGCTGGGCCGGATGCCCACCGCGCGGGAGATCGCCGCGGAACTCGACGCCGATCTCACCGACGTCACCCGGGCGCTCATCGCCGGTAACGCGCACACCAGCAGCTCTCTCGACGCCCCCACCGACGACCAGGACGACGATGTCTCGCCGCCGGCGGTACTGGCCCGGCTCGGCGGGGAGGACCCCTGCTACCGGCTGCTCGAGGACGCGATGACACTGCGCCCGCTGATCGCGGAACTGCCGCAGCGGGAGCGGCAGATCCTGGTCTGGCGGTTCTTCGCGAACATGACCCAGGTGCAGATCGCCGAACGGCTCGATATCTCGCAGATGCAGGTGTCGCGGATCCTCGCCAAAACGCTGCGGACCCTGCGTGAACAGGCGATGGCCGAGCCCGGCGAGGCCGATTCGATCACCACGGCCGCCTGATCCACGGTACCGGGCCCGGTGCGGCGGCGGCCGGGCGACAGTCCGGCGCAAGCCGCCGCCCCCCTCGGGAATTCGGATCGGCCCGAGCGGGATCGGCGACCGTGGCCGCGCGAGCGGATACCGCGCTCGGCGTGGACCCGTCATCATCCGGGATCGGTGTGGTCGGCTGGGACGCGGTGGCGTTGTACGGCATTCCGCACTGCGGTAAGAGCGACCCACCAGAGAGCCGTTGGCCCCTACTTTGCACTTCCTGACAGTTTCAGGATTACGGGGCCCTCTACGGCCGAGGGCCCTCAGCGCCGCTGAGCAGGTAGATGGCGACCGCGAGCGCGGCACGATCCAAAAGAGCCCATGCACGGCCAGGGCGAGCACGCCGAACACGGCAACGACCGACACGAGTGCGGCGACACCGCATCCGGGTGGTAGCGCACGGGGTCACCACGGAGTCGGCGCGGCAGATTGCGATCCGGCGTCCGAATGATGGAAGCCGGTGAGCGCTCGCCGTACCGTCACCTCGCCGACGGGTCCAGCACGCAGCCCGTCGAGCACCTCGTCGGACATCTCGCCGTAGGTCTCGAACGACTGAATGCTGCAGTGCTCCATCACATCCTGGATGTAGGGGTCGGACAACTTCCAGTGTGCGAGCACTGCCTCCGAGTCGCGATAGAGCTGGAAACTGTGTGCAAGCCCGCGGTCCTCGTCGAGAAAGACCTGCACCATCAGTTGCGGGCCATGCTCTTCGACGAACGCAACCGCCCGCTGTACGGCCTCCTCGAACTGTTCGAGATGACCGTCGGTTATCCGCATGGTGTTGTGGAACAAAATGCTCATCCCTCGATAATCAAACCTCGATCATGGTTGAGGTCAAGTCGAACCGGCACGACGTCTCATCTCATACAGCTGCTACCGAGGACTTCCCACTCTGTTGCGGGGGATTGCCTTGACGGCCAATAGCTCCCCACTACGTGGCCGCCGGTGGTGAGTTTCCACTGGCCGCTGACACACTCATCGCCGTGATGTTTCCGGGCACATCGGGGCCCGGTGACCTGCCGCGCGCGAGCGCGCGGACCACCTGCGCACGGGATGCCTTGCGGCCGCCCACGATGTCGAGAAGTGGTGATTTTCGCCTTTGGGGCAGGCCGGACCTGTTCCCAGTCGATATATGACCTTGGAGGTCATTGAGCCCCTGAGCCTGTCCGGGCATCGTTGTACCGAGCCGTTGGGCATAACCGAGAGAGGAAAATCGTGGCCATCGACAAGAAGGTCGAAAAAGAAATACACGCCCTGTTGCAGGCGCAGATCGATGCCTGGGCAGCCGGCGACGGATCTGCCTTTGCCGCGACCTTCACCGAAGATGCCGTCTTCGTCTCGGTATTCGGCGAATACCTGCAGGGACGCCACGCCATCGCCCCGACCGTGCAGGAGGGACTGAACGGGTTCATGAAAGGGACCCGGATGCCGAAACCGGAGATACTGAGCCTGCGCACTCCGGCACCGGCCACCGCCGTCCTGACCACCCGGGCAGGGCGTCCGGTACCACCCGATACGACTCCGGATCCGAGCGCGAAATCCATTCAGACCCGGGTCGCCGTGCGGAGCAATGGGGGCTGGCTGTTCAGTAGCTTCCAGAACACTCGCATAGCGGACTGAACCCGTCGAGCTACCGCGATCGGCTGCTCGGCCGGACGTGCCACCGCGACCGGCGGGTCGGTGACCACGCGATCGGGCACGACCCCAACCACGGCAATGTGCACAGCGCGTCGCTCATGCTCTCGATGGTGCACCCGCCCACCGATAGGAGCCGTGGCACAGCTGCCGGCGTGGCCCGGTTCGAGAGGTACTGCCGCGGGCCTGCGGCCCTTGCCACCGGGATGCCGTGGCCGCCGTCGACGAGCGGGGCCCGGGGATTCTGCAGCGCGGTGGTGTCGGGCTCGGCGTCACCACCGCCTACGTCCCGACTGAGCACTTCGTGACGGTGGCCGACTTCGTTCAGGCCAGGCAACCAGGCCAGATGGCACTCGGCTGGATCGCCCTGCGCAGGTAGCTGTACTGGCTTCCTACGGTTAGGCGCGCACGTGCAGTCCGAAACCCGTGCGGCCCGCGAGCTCCAGTCCTTCCTTCAGGTGCAGCGAGGGGATCTCGTAGTCACCGAAGTTCTGCTGCCGGAACGCGATCGGCTCGGTCGAGTCCAAGGTGAGCAGGCGCTGCTCCCAGGCCTTGGCGACGTCCGGGTAGGCATCGTCGGTCATCCGGTCGGTGCCGTACAGCACGAACGGCGGCAGCACCTCGATGCCCGGGTAGTAAAGGACGCCGTGCTGGATTGGGAACAGCAGATCATCGATGGGGCCGTTGATACCGCGGGCCGCGTAATGCGACTCAGGGCCGCCGGCGGTCACCGACAGCAGCGCCTTCCTGCCCGCGAGGGTGCCTTCACCGAAGCGCTCACCATACTTGGTGTCGCTGTGCTCGCCGACCCCATACGCGAAATGGTAGGTGAACACCCGGTCCACCCAGCCTTTGAGGATCGCGGGCATCGCGTACCACCACAGTGGGAACTGGAAGATGATCGTGTCGGCCCACAGCAGCTTCTGCTGCTCGGCACGGACGTCCGGGGTGAGCGTCCCGGCGTCGAAGGCCCTGCCCGAGTCCAGGGCGACCTTCAGCGGACTCGAGGCGTCGGGGCCGTAGTCTGCGGCGTCCACGACCGCCTTCCAGTTCATCGCGTACAGATCGCTCACCCGTACCTCATGCCCGGCGGCCTCCAGGGTGGACACTGCGAGGTCCTTCAGCGAGTTGTTCAGCGACTTCGGCTCCGGGTGGGCATAAACAATCAGCGTCTTCATCAGAACTCCTTCGGATCGGGGTCCTTCGAGCCTGGCTGTCGCAGCGCCCGGCATTCAGGGGCGCATCTTCCATCGGACTGGACTTCCTGGTAACGACAGGACCACCTTCGTCGGCGTCGCTGTCGTTCATACTGGGCGCATGGACGACCTCGCGGGCTTCCTGCGTACCCGGCGTTCCCGGGTCGACCCGGCAGCCGCCGGCATCCCCACCGACAGCCGTCGCCGGGTCGAAGGGTTACGCCGCGAAGAGATCGCGCACCTGTCCGGAGTCAGCGTCGACTACTACGTACGCCTGGAACAGGGCCGCGCGACCCAGCCCTCCGCGCAGGTCCTCGACGCACTCGCCCGCGTCCTCGGCCTCGATGAGACCGAACGCGGGCACCTCTACCGGCTCGCCCGGCAGCGCCGTCGGCGCGCGAAGGCACCGGGCGGGCGGGTCCGGCCGGAGCTGCTGCGCGTCCTCGATCTGGTCGCCGATGCACCCGCGCTGATCATGGACCACCGCCTGGACGTGCTCGCCGGGAACCGCCTCGCCGGACTCCTCTATGGCCGGTCGATGCCGGGCCTGAACACCGCCCGGCACATCTTCCTCGAGGAGGCCGAGCGCGGCCTATACGCGGACTGGGAGAAATGCACCCTCGACGTGGTCGGGCACCTGCGCCTGGCGGCCGGCAAATACCCCGAGGACCCCCGCCTGGCCTCGCTCATCGGCGAGTTGGCAATGGGCAGCGAGCGATTCCGCCGCCTCTGGGCCCGCGCGGACGTGCGCGCCCGCACACATGGACGCAAGGCTTACCGGCATCCCCTGGTCGGACTGCTGGAACTGCACCAGGAGAACTTCGCACTCCCGAACGAAACAGGTATGGAGCTGCTGGTGCTATCCGCCGCCCCCGGCAGCCCCGCCGAGGACGGTCTGCGCCTGCTCGCGGGCCTCGACGCGGACAATGGTCACGCGCATCCCACAAGGAACACTCAGGTCCACGAGTAACTCAACGGTGCCCATCCACCGCCGGAACGCCTCAACACCGACGGCTTTCTGGGTGGCTTCTTCGCGGTCGATGCGACTGTCGGCTCACCACCGGTTTGGCGCCCTATACCCGTTCGTGTCTCCCATGGGTGCCACCGGTGGCTCGGTCACAGGATGGCGAGGGAGGGCGGCGGTGACGATTGCGTTGTTTCGCGACCGTTGCGGTGTTGCTCCGCCGCTCCGGCCGCAGCGCGAGAACAATGAAGACAAGGAGGTGGTGCAGGTGAGCGGGATGTTCGCACATGCCGCTGTTTCGCTCGGACGCGCAGACGGTGTCCGACGCGGCGACGCCGGTGCACCACCTGGGGTGAGCGGCGCGTATGCCCGCGGCCGCCTGCGGCGGCCCGGATCCGAGTGGTCCGCGGTGAAGACATCGCCCGGTCCACGGCGTACGTCGGTGGTGCTACTGCTGATGGCGGTGCTGCTGATCGTCCCGATCCTGCACTGCACCCTGGACCGGGTCGACGAGCACGCCCACGCCCACTCCGCTGGTGCGGTGGCCGCGTTGTCCGTCGGTAGCGCGCAGACCGATCACCCGCACGGTATGAGCGGCCCTGTCGGTCACCACGGTGATCAGCACATGATCTTCTGCGTCGAGAAGTCGCTGCTGCCCTCCGGTGGCGCGACCGTAGCGCCATTGCTGTGGATGGTGCTGATCGGCGTGGTCACCCTGGCCACGGTGACCGTGATGTTCACCGGCGGCGCCCAGGGCATCCGTGGGCCGCCGGGTACCGGTTTACCCGCGTTGAACGGGCAGGCCATTCTCACGAATTTCTGTATCTCCCGACGCTGACAGGTCAGCGCCAGGCCGTCGTGTGCTGTCGGCCGGTGTTCGCTGCCTGCTCACCGTCTCAACCGCCTGTGTGGCGGTTCGGATACAGAAAGCGACGATCATGAACAACGTCGTGTCCGGCAAGTCCGCTGCGTCTGCTGCGGCTGTGCTCAACCCGCCCGCTCCGGTGCGGGAGTCGAGTTCGCTGGTCGGCAATACCCCGGTTCTGTGGGTGGGGGCGCCGCTGGCGCCTACCGGCCGCGGGTTCTGGGCGAAATTGGAGGGGTTCAACCCCGGTGGGATGAAGGATCGGCCCGCACTGCACATGGTCCGGCGCGCGAAGCAGCGCGGTGACCTGGCGCCCGGGGCGCGCATCATCGAATCCACCAGCGGCACTCTGGGACTGGGGCTGGCGCTGGCAGGAGCGGTGTTCCATCATCCTGTCACTGTGGTTACCGATCCGGGTCTGGAACCGATTGTGGAGCGCATGCTCGCCTCCTACGGCGCCCGCGTCGAGGTGGTGGCCGAGCCGCACCCCAGCGGTGGCTGGCAGCAGGCCCGCCGCGACCGTGTCGAGGAACTCCTGGCGGCCGAGCCCGGTGCGTGGTGCCCCGACCAGTACAACAACCCCGACAACGTCGACGGATACGAATCCCTTGGCCTGGAGTTGACGCAACAACTGGGCAGAGTCGACGTGCTGGTGTGTGCTGTCGGCACCGGCGGTCATTCGGCCGGTGTGGCGCGGGTGCTGCGCCGATTCAATCCTGATCTGAAGCTGATCGGCGTGGACACGGTCGCGTCCACGATCTTCGGCCAGCCCGCCGGCCCGCGGGTCATGCGTGGGCTCGGCTCCAGCATCTTTCCCCGCAACGTCGACTATCCCGCCTTCCACGAAGTGCACTGGGTGGCACCGGCGGAAGCGGTCTGGGCCTGCCGCGCCCTGGCAGGTACCCATTACGTGACCGGCGGCTGGAGCGTGGGGGCCGTCGCGCTGGTCGCCGGATGGGCCGCGCGCACCTTCCCGGCCGATACCCGGATCGCCGCAGTATTCCCCGACGGTCCCCACCGCTATTTCGACACCATCTACAACGACGACTACTGCCGCCAGTACGGACTACTCGACGCCACCCCGCCGATCGAACCCGGTGTCATCACACACCCGGACCAGCAGGTGGTGCACTCGTGGACCCGCACCACCACCATCATCGACCCGCACACCGGCAACTCGGCAGGAGAGAGCACATCGTGACCGTACTGAGGAGCTTCCGCAGCTTCGACCTCGCCGCGCGGCTGCTGATGATCAACCAGTTCGGCATCAACCTCGGCTTCTACATGCTGATGCCGTACCTGGCCGGCTACCTCGCCGGACCCCTGGGGCTGGCGGCGTGGGCGGTCGGGCTGGTACTCGGTGTCCGTAATTTCTCCCAGCAGGGCATGTTCCTCATCGGCGGCACACTGGCCGACCGGCTCGGCTACAAACCCCTGATCGTCGCGGGCTGTCTGCTGCGCACCGGCGGCTTCGCGCTGCTGATATTCGCGACCACCCTGCCGTGGCTGCTGATCGCCTCCGCCGCTACCGGTTTCGCCGGCGCATTGTTCAACCCGGCCGTGCGCGCCTATCTGGCCGCCGACACCGGCGAGCGCCGCGTCGAAGCGTTCGCGATGTTCAACATCTTCTACCAAGCCGGCATCCTGGCCGGACCGCTGGTCGGCCTGGCTCTGATGTTCCTCGACTTCCGCGTCACCGCCGCAGCCGCAGCAGTCGTGTTCGCGGTCCTGACCGTCGCACAGCTATCGGCCCTGCCCGCCCGCCGCGAGCAGACGCCCGGTGAACAGACCTCGGTGCTGCAGGACTGGCGCGCAGTGGCGGCCAACCGCCGATTCCTGTGGTTCTCGCTGACGATGATCGGCTCCTATGTGCTGTCGTTCCAGGTGTATCTGGCCTTACCGCTCCAGGCCGAATACCTGGCAGGTGCGCGCGCGCAGGTGCTGGTCTCGGCACTGTTCGTGGTCTCCGGAATCGTCGCCGTGGCGGGCCAGCTGCGGATCACCGGGTGGTTCGAGGCCCGCTGGGGAACCGGACGCAGTCTCGCGGTGGGTATGGCGATACTGGCCGCAGCGTTCCTGCCGCTCCTCGCAGTGCCCGGGCCCGGACGATTCGGTGTCGCCGCCGCGATCATCGCGCTGCTGCTGTCCACGGCAGTGCTCGCGGTCGGCACCGCCGCGGTGTTCCCCTTCGAAATGGACACCGTCGTCTCACTCGCCGGAGGGAAATTGGTCGCCACCCACTACGGCTTCTACAACACGATCGTCGGCATCGGCATCCTGGCCGGCAACCTCGCCACCGGCGCCGTCGTCGGCGCCGCCCGAGCCGCCGGCGCGGACTGGGCGGTATGGGCCGGACTCGGCCTCATCGGCGCACTGTCGGCCTTCGCACTACACCGACTCGACCGATCACAACCGCCGCAACAAGCCACGCGCGGCGGACAGGACACACATCCCACCACCGAAGCCCTCCCACGCGTTGCGGGCGCCCCGCAGCCGGAAATGACGGCCACCCACCGCCCGTCCGCCGGCGTCGACCATCAGGAGCGCGAACCAACGAGGACAAGTCGGCGCTGATCCATGCGGAGAAGAGACGTCCCCGGGCCGGCTTCACACGCGTAGGCCATAGCGGGCCCACCACCGATAATGCCGATCGTTGTCATGAGTGGGTACACCCCGAGCGTTGGTCGATGGGCCCGTCAGCGCCCGACGGAGCGTTCGATCATTTCGAGCGCGGCGGTTTTGGCGAGCCGCATCTCGTCCTCGCCGATGCCGGACTTGTGCAGGAATTCGATCCCTTGCATGACTGCGATCAAGGCACGCGCGGTCGCCTCCGGATCAATGTCGGCGTCGATCTCGCCGCGCTCCTGAGCTTGGGTGATCTGCCGGGTGAACAGTGCGAAAGTCTCGGAGTAGACCCGGCACGCGCGGGACCGGACCTCCTCGTCCTGAGCACTCAGAGCCGCAGCACTGTTGGCCATCAGACAGCCTTGCGCCGGCAAGTCCAAGCGACCGCCGTCTTCGAAAGTGACGGCGGAGGTGATCCCGTGCCACGGGCTCGGGTCCGCGGTGACGGCGGCCTCGAGCCCGGCGGACTGGTAGGCGCAGTAGTCGTCGAGGACCCGCAGGAACAGGTCGTGTTTGCTGCCGAACGCCCCGTAGAGACTCTGCGTCCCCAGTCCTGCCGCGTCGGTGAGGTCCTGAACCGACGTGGCGGCGTAACCGCAGCGCCAGAACGTATCTCGCGCGGCAGTGAGGACGGCCTGCTCATCGAACTTCCTCGGCCTGGCCATGACTGAACGATACCAATTATTGAGTGATCGTTCAAATTTGACAAACAGCCCGGAGCGCTGTGTATTTGAGTGGTCATTCAATATCTAGTCGAGAGGGCACCGCACATGACCACACGACCACTCGAAGGCAAAACCGCGCTGGTAACCGGGGGGTCCAGGGGAGTCGGCGCCGGTATCGTCGCCAAGCTGGCCGCAGACGGCGCGAAAGTGGCGTTCACCTACGCCCGCTCCGGTGAGCGGGCGCAGGCCGTGGCGGCTGCGGTCGACGAGGCGGGCGGCACCGCACACCCGATCCACGCCGACAGCCTGCACGAGCCGGATGTCGAGGCCGCCGTCGCGCAGACCGTCGACCACTTCGGCAGCCTGGACATCCTCGTAAACAACGCCGCCGTCGGCACCTTCGCCCCGATCGTCGACCTGAAGATGGGCGATATCGACGCGATGCTGACGATCAACGTCCGATCCGCGATCGTCGCCATTCGCGAATCCCTGGCACATATGAGCGACGGCGGGCGCATCATCAACATCGGCAGTATCAACGCCGACCGCACACCGTTCCCCGGCCAATCGATCTACGCCATGACCAAGGGCGCGCTGGCGAGCCTGACCCGCGGTCTCGCGCACGAGCTGGCGCCACGTGCCATCACCATCAACAACATCCAGCCCGGCCCGATCGACACCGACGCCAACCCGGCCGCCGGGCCCGCCGCACCGAGCATGCTCGGCGTCATGGCACTGGACCGATACGGCACCACGGCCGAAGTCGCCGCCTTCGTGTCCTATCTCGCTGGTCCCGATGCCGCCTACATCACCGGCTCCAGCCTGAACATAGACGGCGGATTTACCGCGTGACCCCACCTGCGGACCATAGGGCTATCTGTTCTGTATCGGTGCCGATTCGGCAGATGCCCGTCCCCGCACGATCTCCCGGGTGCTGGCTGGCACGGCACCACCTGCCGAGGCTGTCGCACTGAGCCCGATGACCGGGCAACTCATCCGGGGACGCATACGGCGTCTCCTGGGCGACCATAGAGAACAACGTCGTCATGCGCGCCGACAGCACCGCAGTCCTGCAGGTCACGCCGCCACTGGAGAACGTCGTCTACCGGGACAACTTCTGGGACGCCGACCCCCAAGGCAGCGACGACGTGCCTGCGGGCGTCACCTACGAGCGCAACACCACGATCGCCGAACCACGCGACCTGGAGAATGCCACCCGCGCCCTCCAAGCGCAGGCCGGCCTCCTCCGTCCCCGCTGAGCACGGAGATACGCCGGCCGCAGTGCGGTGCGGCCGGTGTACCCCCCGCCCGTACGCCGCGCGTGGCTTCGAGAACTGGCCGGCAATACCAGCGGACTCGGTGCCCGGCAGGCCCATTCGATCGCCCAGACCGTGCGCAATATCAGCGTGTCCGCGCTGACCGAGAACCTCGCCGACGAACTCGGCCCCGCCGGTGTGAACGTGACGGTCGATGCCCGCGAGGTGACCTTCCTGGCATCCCCGCGCAGTATCGCGATCAGCGGCGACGCTGTCGCGGTGGGCAGCGGTGTCCCGGGCCCGGTCTACTACTGACGGCGGTCCTGTCGGCGGGGCCGTCCTGATATACACGGCATATGCCGGCGAACACACGCTCCGAGTCCGACGCCTTCGACGATCTGGTCGCCGCCGCCGACGCCCCCGTGTACATCGTCACCCTGGCCGCGGGCGGTGAACGGTCCGGGTGCCTGGTCGGATTCGCGTCCCAGGTCGGGATCGACCCCGCCCGGTTCCTGGTCTGCCTGTCCGAGACCAATCACACCTTCCGGGTCGCGCGGGGCGCGGAGTTCGCCGCCGTGCACCTGGTCGGTGCGCGCCAGGCGGAACTCGCGGTGCTGTTCGGCACGCAGACCGGTGACGAGATCGACAAATTCGACCGGTGCCGCTGGCGCTCCGGCCCGCACGGGGTCCCGATCCTGCTCGACGCCGTGGCCTGGTTCTGGGGTCGCATCCTCACCCGGCACGATTTCGGGGACCACGTCGGCCTGGTGCTGGCGCCCGAGGACGCCGAGGCCCCGGTCTCCGCGCCGACCGTGCTGCGCCTCCACGATGTCGCCGGCCTGCGGCCCGGTCATCCGGCCTGAGCCCGGCCGCGTCAAAGGTCGACCGTGGTGATCCAGTGGTTCACGGCCGCGATCGCCGCGGGCCGAACCCTGGGCGGTGCGGGCGCCGGATCAGGGGCCGGCGAACGTCTTCCGGTACGCCGAGGGCGACATCCCCAGACCGCGCCGCATATGGTGGCGCAGGTTGTCCGGTGATCCGAGGCCGGACCGCTGGGCGACCTCGTCCACCGGGATATCCGCCGACTCCAGCAGTTCCCGTGCCAGATCGATCCGGCGGTCGCGGAGCCAGGCGCCCGGGGACAGCCCGGTCTCGGCCCGGAACCGGCGACTGAAGGTACGGGGGCTCATCCGCGCGTGCGCGGCGAGGGTCGTGACGCCGAGCGGCTCGGCCAGCCGGGTCAGCGCCCATGCCCGGGTCGCGGCGGTGCTGAGGTCGTCGGGGCCGGGCACCTGATGTTCGATGAACTGGGCCTGCCCGCCCTCGCGCCAGGGTGGTACGACGCAGTATCGAGCGGCCCGGTTGGCCACGGTGGCGCCGTGATCGCGGCGGATGACGTGCAGGCACAGATCGATTCCGGCCGCCAGGCCCGCCGAACTGAGCACCGCGCCCTCGTCCACGAACAGCACGGTCTCGTCGAGTTCGACCGCCGGGAACAGCCGGCGGAAATCATCGGCGTAGCGCCAATGGGTGGTGGCGCGGCGGCCGTCGAAGACCCCCGCGGCGGCGAGCACGAAAGCGCCCGTGCAGATGGACACCATCCGGGCTCCGGCGGGCACCGTGGCCAGTGCCGCGGCGAGGGCGGGGCCGAGTTCGCCGCCGGAGCGGGCGGCGCGGTACCTGGTGCCCGGCAGGATCACTGTATCGGCGGTGGCGAGCGCTTCCGGCCCGGCCGCGGCGACCATCGAATATCCCGCGGTGGCCGGTACGGGCGCGGCGTCGAGGGAGCACGTCACGACCCGGTAGAGCGGGTTGCCGTCCTCGTCGGTGGCCTCGCCGAACACCAGGGAGGGGATGGTGGCGTCGAAACCGACCACCGGATCGAGCAACAGCACGGCGACGGTATGCGGGCGCCGGGGAGAACCGCCATTGGCACGATCTTCACGCATATTGTCGATTCTGCCACTGGTGGCGCGGCGGCGGCTACGGGAATCTGATCATCGTGATGACGAAGATCGATCCCGGCGCCGCGGTCGCGCGCGCCGGTCGGCGACCACGCCTGCATTTCGCCTGGATCGTCGCGGGCGTCAGTTTCGTGGCGATCCTGGGCGCCGCCGGGTTCCGGGCGGTACCGAGTGTGATGATGACCCCGCTGCACCAGGAATTCGGCTGGTCGCATGCCACGATCGGCGCCGCGATGTCGGTGAACATGGTGCTGTTCGGCGTCACCGCCCCGTTCGCCGCCGCGCTCATGGACCGATTCGGCGTGCGTCCGATCCTCACCGGTGCGCTGCTGCTGATCGCCGCGGGGACCGGTGTGGGCACGGTCATGAGCGCGAGCTGGCAGCTGGTGTTGCTGTGGGGTGTGCTGGTGGGGCTCGGTACCGGGTCCCTCTCCATGGGTTTCGTCGCGACCGTCTCTACCCGGTGGTTCGTGGCCCGGCGCGGGCTGGTCACCGGGGTGCTCACCGCCGCGAGCGCGACGGGCCAGCTCGTGTTCCTGCCCGTGGTCGCGGGGGTCACCGATGCGTTCGGGTGGCGCTGGGCCTCGATCATCGTGACCCTCGCGGCGCTGGCGGTGATCCCGCTGGTCGTGCTGTTCATCCGGGACCGTCCCGGCGATATGGGCCTCACCGCCTACGGCGGCGAATCCGAGCCCGCCGCCGAGCCGCTGCCGGGCGGCACCTTCACGGCGGCACTGGCCGGGCTGGGGCAGGGCGCCCGGGTTCCCGCGTTCTGGTTGCTCGCGGGCAGTTTCGCCATCTGCGGGATGACGACGAACGGACTGATCGGCACGCATTTCATACCCGCCGCGCACGATCACGGTATGCCGGTCACCGTGGCCGCGTCGCTGCTGGCGACCATCGGGATCTTCGACGTCGCGGGCACGGTCTTCTCCGGCTGGCTCACCGATCGCGTGGATCCCCGCGTACTGCTGGTGATCTACTACCTCGGCCGCGGGGCGTCACTGCTCCTGCTGCCGGCGCTGCTCTCCCCGAGTGCTGAGCCGAGCACGTGGGTCTTCATCGTCTTCTACGGTCTCGATTGGGTCGCCACCGTGCCCCCGACGATCGCGATCTGCCGCAGCTGGTTCGGTGCCTCGACTCCGGTGGTGTTCGGCTGGGTCTTCGCCGCGCACCAGCTCGGTGCCGCGGTGGCCGCGTTCGGCGCGGGTTTCATTCGCGACGCCCACGGTTCCTATGATCTCGCCTTCTTCGTGGCCGCGGGGTTGTGTGTGGTGGCGGCACTCCTGTGCGGTGCCGCACGGCGACCGCGGGCCGGCGCGCCGGCGGTGGCGGTGGCGGTGGCCGGGCGGGTCTGACCCGAGGGCCGGGAAACCAGGCCTGATCAGGGGGTCGCCGGAAAACTGGACCTGATCGGGGGTCGCCGGGAAACCGGGCTCGATCGAGGGGCCGGAGGACCGGGCCGTTCGGTCCGGCGGAGTGCCGGGGCGGATCTACCGTCTCCCGACTGTTACCTCGATGAGTCGTGACCGGAGTTTGTGCTCCGTGCCCCAGGGAAAGTGGTCGATGACGCGGGCCGACCGTGCCCGCACCGACGCCGGGAGAGGCCATGGACTACCGCGCCCTTGCCTTCGCCGCACTCGTCACCTGTTGCGCTCTCGGTCCGCCTGTCGCGCAGGCGGCGCCGGTACCCGACCCGGTCCCACCCACCGCCGCGGGCGAGCCCGCGCGGCGCACGGCCATCTCGGTCCGTTCGCTCACCGGCCTGAGCTGGGGCACCGCCGACGAGCATCAGGTGCGCAGCGCGCTGTCGCTGGCCAAGCTCTACCTCACCGATTACGCACTGCGCCACGGTGACGGTTCGGCCGGTGACCTCGCCCACGGTGAGCGGATGATCCGGTATTCCGACGATGCCGCCGCCGACGCGGTGGCGGCGAAATATCCCGGGGCCATCGCGATGGTCGCCGCGGAATACGGGCTGTCGGAAACCCGGCCGGGCGCGAACTGGGGCAGCTCCACCACCAGTACCGCCGATGTGGCCGATTTCCTCGACGCCAAACTGCGTACCGATCCGGCCTCCCCGATCCTGTCCTGGATGGCCACCGCCGCACCCCGCGCCGCCGACGGCACCGAACAGAACTGGGGTACGGCCACGCTGCCCGGCGTCCAGGGCACCAAATGGGGCTGGTCGGATGCCCCGCCGCAGGAAGTCGCCTCGGCGTCGTTCGGCCCGGGTTTCACGGTGGCCGCGCACACCCGCGGTGGTCCCGCGGACCAGACGGCCGATGTGCTCGGGGCACTGTCGACAGTCCTCCCCGGGCGCGGAGGGCCCGCCGTGCCTTCCATACCCGCGCACACCACCGGCTCCCTACCGGTGCCGGAAGGCCCATGGTCCGGGTGACTCCCCGTGCGCCCGGAACCGTCCCGCCGCGGTATCAGACCGAACGGGGTCGCGGCGGCGCGGGATTCGGAGCGAGCCGCAGCGCGAACAACAGATCGGTGTTGTACACGGGCTCCGGCGAGTCGGCCCCCCGCAGCAACCCGGCCCCGCGGATCCAGCTGTGGTGCCAGTGATGGAGTTCCGGCATCGTCACCGCACAACGCGCGGCGGTCTGGCGCAGGCGGCGACCGGCACCGCCGATGCCGCCGGCGAACAGTTTCGACACGGGCTCCGGGCGGGCTTCCTGGTGCGCGCGGGCCTCGTGCAACAGCGCTCGCACCGAACCCGGTAGAACCCATACGTAAAGGTCGGCGGGCTGTGCGTAACCGATCGGCCCGGTGAAGACGAGTCCGTCGCGGGTGAGTCCCGTACACGGCACCGAACCGAGTTCCACCGTGGTGGCGCCGGTACACAACGCCGTGGCGAGGGCTGCCGCGTCGACGGGGTTCGTGGCGCGCGCCCGGATCCGGGCGAGGGTGCCGTCCTCGACGCACGCGGTGGTCAACCCGGGGCCCACCGAGTAGTTGAGGTCGGGCGGCAGGTTCAGCCGCATACCGTGCAGCAGGAAGCCCGCCTGTGCCCCGCGCAGCCGGGCCACGGTGTGCCCACGGCCCGGGCTGCCGCAGACGAGCTCGCCGAGAAACCGGTACAGCCCGAGGATTTCGCGCCGGTCGCTGGGGTGGTTCGCCTCGGGCAGCCCGGGGCGGGTGATCGACAGCGAACGATCCCAGAAGTATCCGGCGGTTCCGGGTTCACCGAACGGTATCGCCGCGGCGGTGCCGCCCGGGTGGTGTACGCATGGACGGCCGGTGCGCGCGGCGAGCCAGCGGCAGGTCGCGTCGATACCTTCGGTGTAGACCGCGTCGAGACGGGCGAATTCCGGCGCGGTCAGCTCGCGGTGCGCGTCGGCGCGGAATGTGGTGACATCGCTGTCCGGAATCCGGGGGAGTGCGTCGTCACCGGTGGTGAGTACGACGTCGGCGGCCCGGTCCTGGGGTTCGGCGTCGCGGTAACCCATTATGCGAGTGGCGGCTTCGGGTACCTTCTGGGGCGCGTGCGGGGTGCGCCGCGCTCTGTGGACTGTCAGCCACTGGTGTAGTTGCCCCTCGGCCAGACCTAGCTCGCGCGCCGCGGACCGCACATCTTCGACGGACAGTGCCTCGTTTTCGTCGAGCTGGACCAACCGGTCCAGTGCGGACGGACGCAGCGTGGCGCCGCTGGTCTCGGTCACGGTGACAACCTCCTGGGCGCGGGCCCGGACGATATTACTTCTCTCCTCCGGTACAGAACATTCGATCACTTTCCGGGCTGTGGGAGGAGACGATCAACGAGAACTTAACCACCGTTGACAAAGAATCCGCAGTTCCGGTATTTGCGGAATGTTGGCAGTTCGGCCCGTGGAAGGCGGGGATATTCGCGGCGCCCATCCACATGCGCTGGAACCGATATCAATGGGTCCGGCCCGTACGCGGTAAGAAAGCGTTGGCCGTCCGATTGCTGACAATCGGAGTTGTCACGGCTGGGTGTCCAGGGTCTCGACGCCGCGCACCCTGCGGTATCCGGACCCGGCGGCCGTCACCGGTCCGGTCGCCCACCTGCCTCGAGTGCGCCACCGGCGGCACGCCATTCGACCAGGCCGCCCGACATGTTCTTGGCCTCGAAGCCGTGTTCGACGAGGAGATTCGCGGCGCCGTAGGACCGTAGTCCGCCGGTGCAGAAGGTGATCAGAAGCCGATCGTCGGGCAACTGTTCGCATTCTGCGGTCAACTGTTCGAGTGGTAGGTGCACCGCGCCGGGAATGTGGGTGCGATTCCATTCGAACTGCCGGCGCACATCCACGATCAGTGCGCCGTCGCGGACGGCGTCGATCGCCTCTCGTGCGGAGAGGGAGGGTGCGCGGTACAGGTAGTGGCGGATGCTCACGGGAGTTCGTCCTCATATCGTCGGGAGGTGGGCACGGTGACCTTCTCGCCGGTCGTGCCGGGTCAGGCGGCGCCGGGGCGCACGATCATGAGCACTACGTCGATGAGCCACAGCACGTTGTAACCGCCGGTGAGCATGCCGAGGGTGCGCAGTCGCCGCCCGTCGTCGGGCGCCTCGAGCGCCTGGCGCTGCATCGGGTGGATCGTCGTGATGATGATCGCGGCGGCGCACGCGGTGAGAACGATCGCCATGGTGATCCAGATTTCACCCATGCGGTTCTGGAGCGTGGCGAGGACGATGCCGACGGCGGGGACGGTCAGGCCGAGCCGAGCGTAGGTGCCGGTGATCCGGTGCAGGACGGCGGCGACGGCGTGCTGACGTTCCGGTGTCGTGCCGCCGGTTCCCGCTACCGGCGCGTAGCGGGGAAACAGACTGGTGGCCACGGCCGAGCCCCCGATGAAAACGATCGCTGCCAGGACATGGACCGACAGCAGCAGGTTGTGCATGGACAGCTCCCTCTCGACCTTCAGGTGAGCTGAAGCCTAGCAGTTCCTTCAGCGTGGTTGAAGGATTGTGTGCCGGTGCACAGTCGGGCCCGGACGACGCCGCACACTCCCGGCCCGAGCTACCGCCGAGTGGGCAACTCGCCGTGGCGGCAGTGGGGGAAGCGATGGTGCCATCGGCTTGACCGGGCCACGTGGATGCCCCGGCCGCGGACCACAGGCCCTGGCAGTTCCCGGCAGGGGAGGCGCCGACGGGGTGTGACGCCGGGGTGGTGGGGGCCGGCGCCGGGCTGTGGGTGCCGGGGGCGAGGACGGTGGTCCGGGCGGCCGCGATTTCGGCCGGTTGCGGACGGACTGTGAATTACCGGCGGCGCGGCATGGCCGAACCGATCACGGTGTCCGGGAGACCGGCCGCGTCCCCGGGAATTATCTCGCCGGCCGGATAGGCGGACCGGTCGATGCCCGGCTCGTCCCCGCTGATGGGCGGGGCTCGAAATCGGCCCGGTCGCGGGGCCGCGGTCTCCGGCGGAGGCCGCAGTACGGTTACCGCCGCGACGACGGTGGCGCGGATGGGCAGGCTCGCGGTCCGGGGGTCCGTGCCGGCGAGACGCGCGAGCCTCGGGTTACCGGTCACCAGGCATATCTCCACGCCGTCGCGACGGTAATCCGCCGCGTCGGCCGCCAATGCCTCCAGTGTGCGCAACGACAGGAAACCGAGTCTGGTGGCATCGATGATCAGCGCTCCACCTCCGGTGGCAGCGCTATCGGCCGCTTCGCGCACCTTCCGGCGCCACAGGGCCAGCGTGAACGCGTCGGCTTCGCCGCGGGCGGCCAGCACGACGATGTCGCCGCGCCGAAGAGTCCGGAATGTCAGCTGGTCACCGGGCGATCTGGACGGCAGCGGTGCAGCGGGAACGAGAAATACAGCGGAAGAATTGAATGGCTTCATGAGGACCTGGATCAGTCGAGATGCGCTACGGCATCGTGGCCGGGTCGACCCTGGAATCTCAAGGCGAACGTGAACCCGTCTCTCCTCACCCTACGCGCCGGGGTTCCCCGCTGGACGCGGCGAGTCGCGGGCACGGCGCCGTTTCCCGCGGCGCAAGGGTGTTTGCCCGGACCGGCCCCGGGTAGGCGGCCGGGTGACGGCAAGCAGCCGTCATCGGCAACAAGGTTCAGGAGGTGCGGGAGATATGCCGATCGATCAGGAAACCGGCCAGATCACCGGAACCAAGGACAAGGACTACGACCTGCTCTGGTTCGCCGAGGCGTCGCTGAGCAACGCACTGCGTATGGAGGTCTACAGCCAGGACGCCGAGCGGGCCGGTGATACCGAGCTCGCCGAATTCTTCCGGCGGGCGCAGGGCGAGAGCCGTAAGGGTGCCGAGCAGGCGAAGGCGTTACTCGCCCGCCGTCTGAGCTGATCGTCTCGGCGGCGGAGCACCGGGTGCCGGCCGGGCGGGCCGGCGCAGAGTTCGTGACCGCGGCGAGTCGAATCGCCGTGCCGACAACAGTTTCGAGCAAGGGAGCGCAGTATGAGCCAGATCAGTCCTGTGCAGGTGCAGAAGTACCTGTCCGGGGTCGATTATCCCTGTGATCGCGACGGCCTCGTCTCCACGGCGAAGAAGAACGGAGCCGACGCGGATGTGCTCGACGTCCTCGGAGGTCTACCGGACCGGTCCTTCGACGGCCCGGACTCGGTCAGCAAGGCGATCTTCTGAGAAACCGGGCAGCAGCCGGGCCGGAGTCGTGCCGCCGAGGCGCCCCGGCCCGGTCCATCTGCCGAACCCGGGCGGACCTGTCCCGTCGGCCGGCGCCGGCTCGCTATACGGAGAAGGGATAGGTCTCGCCGGGCTCTTCGGTCCCCGGCCGAGTGACCGGGTCCAAGGGTGCGAGCGCGGTGGTCTCGTCGACATGGATGAGCGCGTCGAACCGGTCGGCGGGGCGGGCATGGAAATAGTGGCTCTGCCGCTCGGTATCCGGTCGGTACACCACCCCGATCGCGCGCTCGAGCAATGCCGAACGCAGGTGTTCGGGCACCGGTTCGCGATCGAATCGCAGGAGGAAACGGTCGCCACCCGCCCGGTGCAGGAGATTTTCCACACTGCCCGGCAGCGACGGGCGCACCCGTTCCACTCGCGGCGGACCGTCCCACTCCGCGGCGGCCAGCACGGATCCGGTGTGCGTGGTGAAGCCGAGGATCCGCGCCACGCCGGGGAGATTCTCCCGGACGAGCTGTCCCAGATCCCATTGGCCGGCCGCGCCCATTTCGGTGGCCCGCGCGTCGCCGAGATGGGAGTTGTGCGCCCACACCGCGATTTTCGCCTCGTCGGGGTGATCCCGGCGCAGATGGTCGCCCAACGCGGTCAATGTCTGGAACATATGCGCGTCGCGCAGGTTCCACGAATCCACCCGGGTACCGAACATCGCGCGGTAGTACTGCTCGGCCGCGGTGACCAGGCGGGCGTTCTGCTCGGCATAGAACCGCTCGTCCGGATCGAGCGGCCGGTCGCCGGGCAGTTGCCCGGTAGTAATTCGCTGCAGGTCCACCAATTGCTCGACCGCGGCGTCCTCACAGTCCTGCCCGGCGCCGAACGCGGCGGCGTAACCGTAACGCTGTTCGTCGAGGTGCTGATCGAAGCATGCGTAGCGTTCGCGGGCGCGGTCGGCGGCCGCCGGATCGACCCCCTGGAGGTAGCCGATCACCTCCGCCGCCGAGCGAAACATGCTGTACAGATTGAGCCCGTAGAAACCGGCGGCACGTCCGGGGTCCCGGCGGTTGTGCTCGCGTAACCATTCGACGAAATCGCGGACGACGGTATTGCGCCACATCCACATCGGGAACCGGGTGAAACCGCGCAGCGCGTCCACCGCGTCGCGATCGTCGCCCCGACCGCGCACATACCGGTTCACGCGGTAGGCGTCGGGCCAGTCGGCCTCGACGGCCACGGCTCGGAAACCGCCGCGATCGAGGAGGGTACGCGTCATCCGCGCGCGGGTCGCATAGAACTCGGCAGTACCGTGGGTGGCCTCGCCGAACAATACGTACCGGGCCCCGCCCACGAAATCGAGCAATTCCGCGTCGGTCGGCACTCCGCCGGGCAACGGCAGGGCCGCGGCCCGGACCGCCGCTTCCGCGGTGGACTCGGTATCGGTGACACCTCCGGTCATATCGTCGCCCTACCCGAGCCCGATACCGGCAAACCGGCCGGGCGCACCGGGGCCGGCGATATCGGCGCGGTCAGTCGGCGCCGGTACCGATACCCACCACCTCGAAACCTGTTCCGTGGAGAGCGTCGCGGTCCAGCAGGTTGCGGCTGTCCACGATGATCGCCCGGTCGGCTCGGGTCTTCAACCGCGACCAGTCGAGAGCGCGGAATTCGGGCCATTCGGTGAGGATCACGAGCGCGGCCGCGCCCTCCGCGACCAGGTACGGGTCGTCCACCACCTGTACCGGATCGAGGCCGGGAGTGCTGTCGGGGACGCACGGGTCGTAGGCCGTCACCGTGGCGCCGTGCCGGCAGAGCTGACGCGCCACCGCGACCGCGGGGGAGTCGCGGAGATCCCCCGTCCCGGCCTTGAACGCGAGCCCCAGTACGCCGATGCGGGCCCCGGCCAGTGAACCGTCGATCGAGCCGGTGACCGCGCGCCGCACCTTGCGCAGCACCATGGCGTGCTGCCGGTCGTTGGCGCGCACGGCGTCGCGCAGGATGGCGAAGTCCACGCCCGCCGATTCCGCGGCGCGCAGCAGGGCGTGGGTGTCCTTGGGCAGGCAGGAGCCGCCCCAGCCGGGTCCGGGCGCGAGAAAATCCGGCCCGATCCGGTCGTCCATCCCCATCGCGCCGGTGACCTCGGTGATATCGGCGCCCACGCGTTCGCACAATTCGGCCAGCGTGTTCACGAACGACAGTTTCACCGCCAGAAAAGCGTTGCTGGCGTACTTGGCGAGTTCTGCGCCGGCCGTATCGCAGCGCAATACCGTGGCACCCGTTCCGGCGTAGAGCTCTTCGACCCGGTCGGCGTATTCCGCGTCCTGCTCCGCCGCGCCGATGACCACGCGGTCGGGCCGCAGGAAATCCTGTACCGCACGGCCTTCCCGGAGGAATTCCGGATTGCTCACCACAGCTGCTCCGGCGCGGCCGTGGCGCGCCGCGAGCCGGGCAGCCGTCCCCACCGGCACAGTGGATTTGGTGACGAGGGTGCAGTCCGGGCGCAGCACGGTGGAGAGCGTGGCGAGAGCGGTGTCGAGCACACCCAGATCGGCTGCTCCACCGTCACCCTTGGGGGTGGGCAGGCACAGCAGGACCACTTCGGCCTCGGCCAGCGACTCCGGGTCGGTGGTGAAGACGAGCCGGTCTTCGTCGAGTCCCGCCCGGACCAGTTCCGGTAGCCCCGGCTCCACGATCGACACCCGGCCCGCGCGCAGTTGTTCGATCTTGGTCTCGTCGTTGTCGAGACAGATCACGTGGTGACCCAGGTGGGCCAGGCAGGCGGCACTGGTGAGTCCCACATATCCGGCGCCGACCACCCCGACACGGCTACCCATGGTGTGCTCCCTTTCCGATGACCTCGGCCGCGGCGCCGAGCACACGTTCGGGTCGCACCATGAGCAACCCGGTATCCGTACGGTTCCCGTGCGGATCGCCGAGACGCCCCGCCCACAGCGCGATATGACGCTCGGCGGTGGGCGGCGGACCCCAGGTGCCCGGCGAGGTGGGCCCGAACAGCAGTACCGAGGGCGTACCGAACGCGGTGGCGAGATGCCCGACACCGGTATCGCCGCAGACGACCAGCGCCGCACCGGCAACCAATGCGGCCAGCCCGGCCGCATCGGTACGCCCCGCGTACACCGCGGAGTCCGGGAGCCCGGCCCGGCCGGCGACCGCCTGTGCCAGCGGCACCTCCTCGGGGGAACCGGTGACCACCACCGGGCGGCCGTCGGCGGCGAGTTCACGGGCCACGCGCGCGAAACGTTCGGGTGGCCAGCGCCGGGCGGGATAGGCGGCGCCCGGGTGGATCACGACCGCGTCCGGTACCGGCGTGGGTACCGGCGGCGGCCGCAGCCCGAGTGCGGTGGGATCGGCCCGGATGCCCGCGTACTCCAGCAGCCGGCACCAGCGATCGACCTCGTGCAGGTCGGTGCGCCAGGCCGGTCCGCCCCGGTCCGGGAAATCGGGATGACGGTGGGTCAGCAGCGCGCCCGGCCCGGTCGCCACCAGGTCACGGATGCTCTCCGGGCCCCGGCCGTGCAGGTTGACCGCCAGGCGCGGCGGTTCGGGTGGCCGGCGCAGCGCACCCAGCCCGGGCGTCGGCAGCAGCTCGTCCACCGCCTCGATGAGGTCGACCAGTCCGCGCAGTGGTTCCGGCGCGGCCAGCACCAGGCGGTCGTCCGGACAGGCGGCCCGCAGCGCCCGTAGTGCGGGCACCGCGGTCAGCAGATCGCCCAGGCCGAGCGCGCGCAGTACGAGAATCGTGCCGCTCAGGGCCACGACCCCTCTTCCGAGGCGCAGACCACGAGCTCGCGGACTTCGCATCCGGGCGGCTGGCCCAGCGCGAACAGCACCGTGTTCGCGACATCCGCGGGCCGATTCAGTTTCGCGTCCGGTGGCGGCTTGTACTTCTCGGCGCGCCCGTCGAAGAACGCCGTGTGCATTCCGCCGGGGACGAGCAGGGTCACCCCGACCTCCCCCGCGGTTTCGGCAGCGAGCGCTCGGGTGAAGCCGATGACCCCGAACTTCGATGCGCAGTAGGCGGTCGCATCGCTCGCGGCGCGGAGGCCGAGGGTGGAAGCGCAGGTGACCACCGTGCCCCGGTGCTGCCGCAGGGTGGGCAGCGCCGCGCGGACCACGGCCACCGTGCCCAGCAGGTTCACCTGGACCACCCGTTCCCAGTCCTTGGCGGGCACCTGGTCGAGCGGCCCGCAGGCGTCGGTTCCGGCGGCGGTGAAGACACCGTCGATCCGGCCGCCGGCGGTGTCGAGGAGCTCGCGCACGGCATTGTCGGCGGCGGCGGTATCGGCCAGATCGGCCCGGACGAAATCGACGGTGGTCTCGGGCTGGTCCCGGTCGATCACCAGGGGGCGGCCCCCGTGTTCGAGCACTGCGGCGGTGACCGCGGCGCCGAGGCCGGAAGCGCCGCCGGTGATCAGGATGTTTCCAGGGTTTCGCATCGCACTCCTTCGTTCTCGGGTCAGCCGCGGGACCGGGTGGCCAGCTGAGTTGTCGAATAGCCGCGGACCGTGGGAATCAGCGCGATCTCACCGCCGTGCCGGCGGACGACGCCGGCCTCGGGCAGATCCGCTTCGGCGTAATCACCGCCCTTGACCCAGACATCGGGGCGCAGTCGCTCCAGCAGCGCGGCCGGGGAGGATTCGTCGAAGATCGTGACGGCGTCGACCGAGGCCAGTTCGCCGAGCAGCCGGGCGCGGTCGCGTTCGGCGACGATCGGACGGCTCGGCCCCTTCAACCGCCGTACCGAGTCGTCGGAGTTGAGGCAGACGATCAGCGCGTCGCCCATGGCGCGGGCCTGGCGCAGCAGGCTGACATGACCGGGATGCAGCAGATCGAAACAGCCGCCGGTCGCGACGAGGCGGCCGCCGCGCGCCCGGACCTCCGCCGCCACCTCGAACGCCGAACCGGCGCTCTCGGTGCGGGCGGTGCTCGCGGGTTCGCGGGCGTCGCTGCGCGACAACGCCGCCGCGCCACCGTCGGCGACGAATCCGGCCGCGATGCCCACCGCCCGATCCACCGCCTCGGCCACCGTCGATCCATCCAGCAGGGCCGCCGCCGCGGCCGAGGCGAACCGATCGCCCGCACCGCAGGTGTCGTGGGTGGCGGAGCCAGGGCGGACCTCGGCGGGGACCGGCACCGTGGCCAGTCGTTTACCGTTGGCCAGGACGGCCCCGTCGGCGCCGAGCGTGACAGCCACGGAATCCGCGGTCCACTCGTCGCGGAGCACCTTCGCCAGTTCGTCCGGCTCGGCGTACCCGGGCGCGAACTGCCGCGCCTCGCTCATATTCGGCGAGACGAGCGCGGCACCCGGTACCGGTGCCGGCCCCCGCGGATGCGGGTCCCAGACCACCGGCACCGAGGGGGCGAGTTCGGTCAGCAACCGGCGGATCCGGGGGTGCGCGGCCACCCCGCGTCCGTAGTCGGCGACCAGGATCGCCCCCGCCGCGCGCAGGGCACGCACGATCGCGGGGCCGAGCGGACCGGCCTCCGCGGTGCCGTCGCCGGTGTCCAGCCGGACCAGTGACTGACCGCCCGCGCGGATGCGGGTCTTGCGTACCGTTTCGCCGCGCAGCGCCATCGGTATCACCTCGACCTCCGGGTCGAGCAGCCGCCGCAGGCTGCGACCGCCGTCGTCGTCGGCGGTCGCGGTGACGAGCACGACCTCGGCCACCGACCGGGCGGCCAGGATCGCGGCCAGCCCGGCGCCCCCCGGCCGCAACCGCCTGCTCCGGACATCGACCACGGGAACCGGCGCCTCCGGGCACAACCGGGTCGCGTCGCCTTCGACATCGACGTCGAGCAGGCTGTCACCGAGGACGATCAGCGGTTTCACGCCGGAATTCCCAATGCTTCGTCGAGCGCCGCGCACAGCGTGTGCACCAGGGCGAGATGCACTTCCTGCACGGTGGCGGTGCTCGGCGCCTGCACGGCGATGGCGCGATCGCACAGGGCGGCCAGCGGATTGGGCGCCGGTCCCGTCATGGCCCAGGTGGTGACGCCGATATCGTGCGCGGCTTTCGCGGCGGCCACCACATTCTGACTGGTGCCACTGGTGGACAACAGGACGAGGATATCGCCGGGCCGGCCGTGGGCGCGGACCTGCCGGGCGAACAGTTCGTGCTCCCCGTAGTCGTTCACGATGGCGGTCCCCGCGGAGGTGTCGGCGTGCAGCGCGATCGCCGACAGCGGTCGTCGCTCGTTGCGGAAACGGCCGACCAGTTCCCCGGTCAGATGCTGGGCCTCGGCCGCGCTGCCGCCGTTACCGCACGCGAGCAGCCGCCCGCCGGCGCGGAACACCGTGGCCAGTTCGCGTCCCCACCCGTGGATCTCCGGCGCGTGGGAACTGGTGCGTTGCAGTGCCTTGCACAGCGCCGCGAAATGTTCCTCCATCACGACACACCTCCTGTCCGCAGACCGGTGCACCCGCCTGCACTGAGTTCTTTCACCGCCAGCACGACGTCGTCCGGGGAAATCGACTCGAGACACGGATGTCCGGCGATCGGGCATTCCCGCGCTCTGCTGTCCCGGCACGCTGCGTCCTGGTCGCCGAGCACCGACACCGGCACCCCGTAGGGCGCCCACCGGGCCGCGGGGACCACCGGCGCGAAGAGGGAGACGACCGGTGATCCGACGGCCGCGGCCAGATGCGCCGGCCCGGTATTGGGTGCCACCACGACGCTCGCGTCCCGCAGTACCGCGGCGAGTTCGGGCAGGGTGGTCGCGCCGCCGAGGTCGACGGCGTGACCACCGGCCACCGGGCCGGTGATCGGCCGGTCGGCGGCGGCGCCGGTGACGACCACCCGGTAACCGGCGCTCGCGAGCGCGGCGACGACGGCCGCCGAGCGCGCCGGGGACAGTTGACGAGCCGGTACCGATGCGGCGGGGTGCACGACGATATATCCGGGCGCGCCGGTGAGATGGCCGACGTCCGGGAGTGGGCCGCGCACCGCCAACCTGCCGTCGTCGCCCGGCGGTAGCCGGAACCCGGCCGCGGTGGCCAGCGAGAGCGCGCGTTCGGCCTCGGGCAGGTCGCCGGTGACCCGGTGTCGCAGATCCAGCAGCGAACCCGGATAGTCCTCGGAGATGGCGCCGATCCAGCCGACCCCGGCCATCCGCAGCACCAGCGCCAGGGGCAGCGGCGACTGATGGAAAGAGGTGAGGATCAGCGCGCGTTCCAGTTCCAGGCCGCGTAGTTCCTCGACGAAGGCGTCGATATCCGACGCGGTCACTGCCGGAGGTTCCGGGTCGATCCAGGGTGCGCACCAGGTCAGCACGCGGTCCACGCCGGGGAGCAGTTCGGCGCCCGCGCGGCCGCGCGGCCCGGCCAGCAGCGTCACCGATGCGGCGTGTGCCGCGACCGCGCGAACACAAGGCCCCGCCAGCAGCACATCGCCGACGTTGTCCATCCGCGCCACCAGGACCCGGCCCGTCATGACGAACCCGCCATCGCCATCCGGACCGCTTCGGTGAGATCCGGCGCGACCATCGCCGCGGCCCGTGCGTGGCGTACCTCTTCGGGCCGGGTGCGTGCCGTGGGTACGAGGACGGCCCGGGCGCCGGCCGACAGCGCGGCGGCCACATCGGCGCCGGTATCGCCGATCAGTACGCAGCGTTCGATATCGACGCCGAGTTCGGCCGCGGCGCGCCGCACCATCGCGGGCGCGGGTTTGCGGCACACGCAGCCGTCGTCTTCGCCGTGTACGCAGACCTGCCAGGTCCCGAACGGGCCGAGCAGTTCCTCGACCCGGTCGTTGACCGCGGCGAGCTGGCCCGGACTGATCAGACCGCGCGCGACCCCGGACTGATTGCTGACGACACCCAGCTGGATTCCGGCCGCCCGCACCAGCCGCAGGGCGTCGACGGCCCCCGGCACCGGCCGCACGCCGGCGGGGTCGGCGAGGTAGGGGATATCCACGATCAACGTGTCGTCGCGATCGAAAAGCAGTGCGTGCGGGGCGGGATGGGTCACGCGGCGGTGGCGCAGTTCGCCGCTTATCCGGTACCAGCACGCGGCCGGGGGGATGAGTGCGCTGGTGACCGCCATCCGTCCGATCTCGCGCGGGGTCCGCGGACCGGGCACAATACGCCGCAGCGCGAACTCGCCGGTGAGCGTCGCCCAGGCCACGGCGCAGGCGAGGGCTTCGCGCGGCCGGCCGGCCGCGCCGAACGCCAGGCCCGCCGCGCCCGCCGCCGTGGTGAGCGCGTGCCGGGGGAGCAGACCGCGTCGTTCGCCGATACGCCGCCGCCAGTGCGCACCGTATTTACGCCGCATCAGCGCGTTGTCTGCGTTACCGCGTTGGGCCCGCACACTGGCCAGCGGCCCGGAGGCGCGGACCGGGTGGACGGTGACGCGCTGCCCGGAGGCGATGGCGTAACCGGCGAGGCAGACGCGTAAGGCCAGATCGGCATCCTCGCGGTAGGCCCGGGGGAATCGCTCGTCGAACCCGTCCACAGCGACCAGCACGGATCGGCGGTAGGCCATATCCGCGGTGATCCAGCGGGCGGTGGCCAGTCCGGCGGTGCCGCGTTCGTCGTCGGTGGGCCGGCGGTGTGCCGGTAGCGGGACCTCGATGCGCGCGGTACTCGCGGCGGTGTCCGCGGGGAGCCCGAGCAGGTCCGCGGCCAGGCGGTCCGGCCAATCGGCGGCGACGAGTACATCATCGTCGAGGAAGGCGATCCAGGTTCCCGTGGCGTGCCGCCACCCGGCGTTGCGCGCGGCGGCCGGGCCGCGGCCGCCCGAGCGGACCACGTGTACTGGTGTGCTGCTGTCGGGCAGCGGGAGCTCACCGCCACCGCGCCGGTCGTCCACCACGACGATCTCCCGGGGACGCGGCCCTGTCGCGGTTTCCAGCGCCTCCAGCAGCAGCCGGAGACTGTCCCGGCCCGTGGTCGGAACGACGATGCTGTAGTCGAGGCGGTTCACCGGCGACGCACCAGGAACGGACCGATGGCGAGCACATCGATCGGCGCGGAACCGAAACATTCGAGCGCGTCGCGCGGTGAGTCCACCATCGGCCGGCCCGCGGTGTTCAGGCTGGTGTTGACGACCACCGGGACCCCGGTGCGACGGTCGAATTCGGTGAGCATACGTGCGGTCAAGGGGTCGTCCGCCGGATCGACGGTCTGCACCCGCGCCGTCCCGTCCACATGGGTCACCGCCGGGATCCGGTCCTGCCAGTCCGGTGCCACATCGTGCACGAACAGCATGTACGGGCTGGGCAGGGGCCCGCGGCCGAAGATCTCACCCGCCCGGTCGGCCCGCACCATCGGCGCGACCGGCCGGAACTGTTCCCGGCCCTTGACATCGTTGAGGCGTTCCAGATTGGCCGCCCGGCCGGGATGCGCGAGCAGCGACCGGTGCCCGAGGGCGCGCGGACCGTATTCGGCCCGGCCCTGGAACCAGGCGACCACCTGATCGGCGGCGAGCGCCGCCGCGACCTCGGCCGCCACATCCGCCGGCCTGCTGTACCGGAGGTCGGCCGTCCGCAATACGGCTTCCAGTTCCGCGTCGGTCCACTCGCGGCCCAGGTCGGCGCGGTGCATCGGCGCGGCCCGCTCCCCGAACTCGGCCGCCAGTTGCAGTGCGGCCCCCAGCGCGGTGCCCGCGTCACCCGAGGCGGGCTGCACCCAGATCCGGTCGAACGGTCCTTCGGCGTGCAGCCGGGTGTTGGCGACGCAGTTGAGCGCGATACCGCCGGCCAGAGTGAGATCCTGTTGCCCGGTCTGCCGATGCAGCCACCGGGTCAGCTCCAGCAGGACCTCCTCGAGTCGCCGCTGCACACTCGCGGTGAGATCGGCGTGGTCGGGGCCGAGTCGACCGCCGGTCACCGCCGGGGCGTACCGCGCCCAGTCCACCGGTTCGGTCCGGAAGCCGCCGTCACCGGTGGTGTACAGGAGTTCCCGGAATTCGTCGAGGAAGCGCGGCGTGCCGTAGGAGGCCAGCGCCATCACCTTGTACTCGTCGCTCGAACGGGCGAAACCCAGGTGTTCCGTGAGGTCCTCGTACATCAGGCCGAGCGAATGCGGTAGTCGCTGGGCAGCGAGTTCGACGAATTTGCCGTCCCGGTACTCCCCGGCGAGATAGGAACTGCTCTCACCACGCCCGTCGGCCACCAGCACCGCGGCATCGCCGAGCGGCGCCGCGAGCGCCGCGGAGGCGGCATGGGCGAGATGGTGCCGGACGAAACGCACGATCGAGGGGTCGAGACCGGGGAGCGCGGTACGCAGGAACGCCGGGGCCCGGCGCGCGTAGTCGGTGCGGAGTTCCTCACTCGACGGGTCGAGACCGCCGAGCGAATGGTCCACGAGCGCGGGGTCGTAGGAGTAGCCCACCGCATCGAGCTGGTCGGGCCGCAGACCCGCGCGCTCCAGGCACCACGCCGCGGCCTGCTCGGGCATCTCCCAGGCCGCGAAGGGAACCGGCCGTTTACCGTGCTTGCGGCGGGTGAACCGCTCCTCTTCCGCGGCGGCGACGATTTCACCGTCCACGACGAGCGCGGCAGCGGGATCGTGGAATACCGCGTTGACACCGAGAATGCGCACTGGGCCGCCTCTCCTCAGGGGATACGGGCTAGTACCACGAGGTCGTCTACGCGCTACCCGTGGAATTCACCGCCAAACCGGGCTGCCGTTTCGTTACCGGGCGCGGCGGACCACCCGGCGGTCCCGTCCGCCCGGCGAACCAGTCGATCGTGCGGCGCAGGCCGTCGGTCCGGTCGATGGTGGGCTGCCAGCCGAGAGCCTGCCGGGCCAGGGAGATATCCGGGCACCGGCGCTGTGGGTCGTCGGTCACCCCGTCCACGTATTCGAGCGTGGAGTGGCTCGCGGTCGCCGCGCGGATCTCCTCGGCCAGTGACCGGACCGAGAGTTCGCAGGGATTGCCGATATTGACCGGTCCGGGATGATCGGTGCGCGCCAGCGCCAGTAGTCCACGCACCGTGTCCTCGACGTAGCACAGCGACCGGGTCTGCTCGCCGGTGCCGGCCACGGTCAGCGGGACGCCGGCCAGCGCCTGGGCGATGAACGTGGGCACCATCCGGCCGTCGTCGGCGCGCATCCGGGGGCCGTAGGTGTTGAAGATCCGGGCGATTCCGGTGTTCACGCCGCGCTCCCGGCGGTACGCCATGGTCAATGCCTCGGCATACCGCTTCGCCTCGTCGTAGACGCTGCGCGGTCCGACCGGATTGACATGGCCCCAGTAGCCCTCGGGCTGTGGGTGGACACCTGGATCGCCGTACACCTCGCTCGTGGAGGCGAGGACGAACCGGGCGCCGGTGCGTTCGGCGAGATCGAGGGCGTTCGCGGTACCGAGCGAACCGGCTCGTAACGTCTCGATCGGTAGCCGCAGATAGTCGGGCGGCGAGGCGGCCGACGCGAGGTGGAAGACGATATCGAACCAGCCGAGGCCGGAGAACGATTCGGTCACATCGTGCTGCATGAGCGCGAAACCGGGCCGGTCCACCAGTCCGGCGATGTTTTCCGGCGCGGAGGTGGCGAAATTGTCGAGCGCGACCACGGACGCGCCCGCGTCGAGCAACTGTTCGCACAGATGCGAGCCGACGAAACCGGCGCCACCGGTCACCAGCACCCGCCGGTCGTGCCCGGCGCGGTGCCCGCTCACCCGCCCGCTCATCGGGCCTCTTCCCGGCCGGGTTCGGCGCCTACGGCCGCGTCGACCACCCGGCGGTACGCCCGCAGGGTCTCCGCGGTGATCCGGTCCCACGAATAGCGCGCCCGGACCCGCTCACGCCCGGCGCGCCCGAAGTTCGCCCTGGTCTCCGGCGCGTTCAGCAGGCCATCGATCGCGTCGGCCAGTTCGCCGGCTTCCCGGGGTGTCACCAGTCTGCCGGTGACGCCGTCCACGACAGTGTCGGTGAGCCCGCCCACCGCGGCGGCCACCACCGGCACCCCGCAGGCCATCGCTTCCAGCGGGGTGATGCCGAAAGGTTCGTACCACGGGGTGCACACGGCCACATCCGCCGATCTCAGCAGCGGTGCCATCTCCGTCCGCGGTACCTGGCCCAGCAGGTGCACTCGGTCGGCCACCCCCAGATCGTCGGCCAGCGCCGAGAGTCGTTGCGCTTCGGGGTCGTCGGCGAGTCGCCCGTCGTCGGGTCCGCCCACCAGCAGGAGTTCGGTGTCGCGCAGCCGCGCCACCGCGGTGATCGCGATATCGAAACCTTTGCGCGGCACCAGCCTGCCCACACTGACGATCCGATGCCGTGCCGACCTGGCGGCGCGCGGACCGTATGGGGTGAACCGCTCGAGGTCCACCCCGCACGGAATCACCGAGGTGCGGGTCCGCGGCAGTCCCATCCGGACCAGTTCGAACACCTCGTCGGTACAGGTGGCGATGACGCGGTCGGCCCGGTCGGCGATGCCCTGTTCCAGCTCCACCCGCGCCGGCGGACTGGTGTCGGCGGCGCCCTGGTATCGACGTTTGACCACGCCGAGCGCGTGAAAGGTCTGGAGCACCGGAACGCCGAGCGCGGGTGCGGCCGCGAGCGTCGCGAGACCGGACATCCAGAAGTGGGCGTGTGCCACATCGGGCGCCTCCCGCTGCCAGTCCTGCCGGAGGAACTCCCCGAATTCGTCCATGAACGGGAGCAGTTCGTCCTTCGGCAGTATCTCCGGCGGGCCGGCCGGCACCCGGGTCACGCGATACCCCTGTTCGGTCCGCACAGTGGTGGGTGCGGCGGCCTCTTCACGCCGGGTGTAGACGGTGACATCGTGTCCGCGCCGGGACATCCCGGTGGCGAGTTCGGCGACATGGACATTCTGGCCACCGGCGTCGACGCCGCCGAGCGCGGCCAGCGGGCTGGCGTGTTCGGATACCATCGCGATCTTCATGGGTCCGCCTTTCCGATCCGGCGTGCCTGCCTATGCGGTGATCTCGGCGAGCAGACCATCCCAGCGGCGCAGGAAGGCATCGAGACCGTAGTGCTCCAGTGCGTACTGCCGTCCCGATTTCCCGGCGAGCACCGCCAGGTCGGGTTCGTGCAGGTATTCGTCGAACCGCGCGGTGAGTACGGCGATATCGGTGGACAGGGCTCCCGCTTCCGGGGGGACGGCGCGGACCGCCTCGGTGGTCGCCAGGGCGACCACCGGCATCCCCAGATGCATGGCCTCGAGCAGGGACAAGCCGAGTGAGGTCCAGCGCGCGGTGTGCAGATAGACGCGCCGCCGCGCCATCGCCTGATGCAGAGCGGCCTGGTCGAGATCGGCGATACCCCGCACGGGGTGCGGGGTAGGGTTTTCGGTGGTGAATTCGGCGGCGCCGATCCCGTACAGATCGATCGGACCGGCCCGGGCGAAGGCCGGCAGCAGATCGGTTCCGGTGATCCGCCCACGCCGCAGCGGCTCGTTGATCAGGGCGACACCGTGTGGGATCTCCCCGGTGTACCGTGCGCCCGGATCGACGATGCCGTGGGGGACGACGCGTGTGGGCGCGCGGCCGTTGTCCCACATCAGGTCGTTGAAATGGGTGACGTGCACCAGCGGGATATCGGCGCGGTCGGCCAGTGGATGCCGGGTGGTGGCCGCGTGCGGGCGCGGTGTGTTGTGCTCGACGTACACCGCCGGGATATCGCTACCGGGGCGGCGGCCGAGCCGGCGTTCGACCAGGCCGAGCTCCTCGGGTCGCTGGAGCACCACGACATCGGGTTCGGTCTCGCGCAGCTCCCCGGCCGGGATCTCCTGGGCGGACGGCCATTCGCGCCCGCAGCGCCCGCGCCCCCACGGCCCGCCCTCGGCCAGCACCGGCAGCAGGTAGCGATGTCTTCCCCGGACGAACGAACTGGTCCACGAGCCGTGCACGTGCCACAGCAGGATGTCGAGCCGGTTCACCGTCTCCGCCATGCGCTGGCTCTTACCTGTTCGAGCAGGTTCAAACGCGACCGCGGTAAAGGGGCGATCTACCGGGCGGCTCGGCGTGGCGACTCGCCGAGCCGGGTTTGAACCGCCGGTGCGGGGCAAAGCGCGCCGGTATGAGCCGATCGAGCACAGTCACAGAACCCACGCGGACGCCGGTGACCGAGGCGATCGAGATCGTCGACCCCGCTACCGGCGCCCCCGTCGGCACGGTGCCCATCACCGACGCCGCCGAACGCGACAGGCAGATCGCCCTGGCCCGCCGGAGCCAACCCGGATGGGCGCGCACCCCGGTCACCGAACGCGCCGCGGCATTGCGGGCGGGCGCTGCCCTGCTGCGCGAATACGTCGCGGAACTCGCCGCGACCGCCGAGGCCGAAACCGGTCGCCCGCGCGCCGCGGGCGCCGAGGGCGTCGCGGCCGGCGCCGCGACCCTGGAGCAGTACGCCGAGCTGGGCCCGGTGCATCGCGGAAAGAGCCTGCAGGGCGATGTCGACGCGACCGACTTCATGGTGTGGGAGCCGCGCGGCGTCGTCGTCGCGCTGACGCCGTGGAACGATCCGGTCGCGGTGTCGTGCGGCCTGATCGGCGCCGCCCTGGTCACCGGCAATTCGGTGGTGTATAAGCCGAGCGAGCGGGCGCCGCACACCGGCGCGCTGCTGGGCGAACTGCTCGCCCGCGCGCTGCCCGAGGGCGTGCTGCAGACGGTGCAGGGTGACGGCGCCGTCGGTGCCGCGCTGGCCGCCCGGGCCGATGTGGATGTCGTCGCGCATGTCGGAAGTACCGCCACCGGACGGTCGATCGCGCGCAGCACCGCGGTGACCGGCGCGAAAGCATTGCTGGAGAACGGCGGTAACGACGCACTGCTGGTCGATGCCGGGGTGGACCCCGGCTGGGCCGCGGAGCAGGCCGCGCTCGGCGCGTTCGCGAACTCGGGCCAGATCTGTGTATCGGTCGAGCGGATCTTCGTCCACGAGGCGATCGCGCGGCCGTTTCTGGCCGCGCTGGCGGCGGCGGCCGAGTCCCGGACCCTGGCGCCGCTGGTCGACCGGCGCCATCGCGACCTCGTCCACGCCCAGGTGGACGAGGCGGTGGCCGCCGGAGCCGAGTGCGTGACGGGCGGTGTCGTGCCCGACGGCACCGGGGCGCACTATCCGGCCACGGTACTGGCCGGCTGCACACCGGATATGCGCATCATGCGCGAGGAGACCTTCGGCCCGGTCGCGCCGGTGCGGCAGGTCGAATCCTTCGACCGAGGACTCGTGGAAGCGGCCCGCGACGACTACGGGCTGGCCGCGACGGTGCTGACATCGTCGTTATCGCATGCCCAGCGTGCCTGGCGCGAACTTCCGGTGGGCACGGTGAAGATCAACGCGGTATTCGGTGGTGCGCCGGGCGGCGCGGCACACCCGCGCGGCGCCAGCGGTACGGGCTACGGATACGGGCCCGAACTGCTGGACGAGATGACGCAGACCAAGGTCGTCCACCTGAACTCCGCGCCGCGGTGAATTCGGTGGCCGCCGCCGCGCGAGACGCCCCCACAGCTCCGCCCGCCCCGCTCGGCCGGACGGAGTCCGCGCCGACCACACGGGTCCTGGTGACCGGCTGGTCCAGTTTCGTGCACGGTGAGGCGACGGCCGGGGATGTGCTGAGTATGCGCCATGTGAGCGAGATCCTCACCGCCGCCGGGATACCGCACGATACGGCGTGGAGTCCGCGGTTCCGGGCCGAGGCATTGCACCTGGACGACGCCGACGCCGGCCGCTATTCGCATCTCGTCTTCGTCTGTGGGCCCATCCACGGCGAACAGGTCCGTTCTCTGCACGAACGGTACGCGGACTGCCGGCGTATCGCGGTCGGGGTCACCGTCGTGGACCCGGCCGACGCGGCGGTCACCGGTTTCCACCGGGTGCTGGCCCGCGACGATCGCACCACCAGCCGGCCCGATCTCGCCGTGTCGGCGCGCACCGCCTGTGTCGCGGTGGCGGGCGTGGTTCTCGCGCCCGGACAGGCCGAATACGGTGCCGCGCGCCGGCATCGCCCGGTGCACGAGGCGCTCGGGCGCTGGCTGGCCGGCCTCGACTGCGCCCGGGTACCACTCGATACCCGGCTGGCGACCGACGACTGGCAGCACTGCGCCACCCCCGACCAGCTCGCCTCGGTTTTCGCCCGCCTCGACGCCGTCGTCACGACCCGGTTGCACGGTCTGGTGTTCGCGCTGCGCGCCGGGACCCCGGTGCTGGCGGTGGATCCCGTCGCGGGCGGCGGGAAGGTCACGGCCCAGGCGAGGGCGCTGGGCTGGCCCGCGTTGGTGGCCGCCGAACAAGTCGCGGATCCGGACACACTGGACCACTGGTGGACGTGGTGTCTGTCGCCTTCCGGGCGGGAAAGGGCGCGCCGGCAGAACCTGCCCACGACCGATGCGCTGACCGACGAACTGCTCGGTGAGTTGCTCGGGGAAGGACCGGTATGAACGCGCCCGGCGGCACCCCGAAGACCACGGTCGTGATCGCGACCCGCAATCGCGCCGCGGAGCTGACGCGTACCCTGACCGAGTTGTGCGCGCTGCGGCCGCAACCGCCGATCGTGGTGCTGGACAATGCCTCCGACGACGACACCACCGGACGAGCCCGGAGCTTCCCGGGGGTGAAGGTCATCCGGTTGCACCGCAATCTCGGCGCGGCGGCGCGCAACGTCGGCGTCGCCGTCGCCCGCACTCCGTATGTCGCGTTCAGCGACGACGATTCGTGGTGGGCCGGTGACGCGCTCACCGAAGCCGAACGGGTCCTCGACCGCTTCCCGCGACTCGGTCTGGTCGCGGGGCGCACGCTGGTGGGTGGCGACCACCGCGACGATCCGGTCAACGAGCGGATGGCGGCCAGCCCGCTGGGGCATCCCGCCGAGCTGCCCGGCCCCTCGGTGCTCGGCTTCCTGGCCTGCGCCGCGATCGTGCGGCGGGAAGCGTACCGGGAGGCCGCCGGGTTCAGCGCGCTGCTGCATTTCGGCGCCGAAGAGCGTTTGCTGGCAATGGATCTGGCGACCCACGGCTGGCATCTCTGCTATGTGCCCGCGGTGCGAGCCCACCACCACCCCTCCACGCACCGTCCCCCGCCGGCGTGGCGCCGCCGGGCCGAACAGCGCAACAACGCGTTGATCACCTGGATGCGGCGTCCGATCCGGCAGTGCGCGGCCGAAACCGTCCGGCTGCTCGGCCGGACCGCCTATGAACCCGGGGCGTTGCTCGCGGTCGCGGGAGTGATCCGCCGGCTGCCGTGGGCGCTGGCGCAGCGGCGCCGGCTACCGCCGGATGTGGAGAACCGGGCCAGAATCCTCGAACTCGCCGACGGAAGGAAATGAGCCGATGGCCACCGATCGGATGACGGTCGTCATCATCACCCGCGACCGGCGTACCCAGCTGCTGGAAACGCTGGCGCATATGACCACACTGCCCGACACGGCGCCGATCATCCTGGTCGACAACGCGTCCTCCGACGGCACCGCGGACGCGGTGGCTGCCCGGTTTCCCGAGGTCGAACTGATCCGCGCCACCGAGAATCTCGGTGCGGTGGCCCGCAATATCGCCGTCCAGCGGGTGCGCACACCCTATGTGGCGTTCTGCGACGACGATACGCAGTGGCAACCGGGCGCACTGACCCGCGCCGCGGACCTGCTCGACGAGTATCCGGGTCTGGGCTCGGTGACCGGTCGCTGTCTCGTCGAGCCCGACCTGCGCGAGGACCCGATCACCCCGGAGCTGCGTGATTCCCCGGTCTCCGGCCCGGACTGGCTACCGGGGCCGGCGCTGCTCGGCATCATGGCGGGTCTGTCCGCCTTCCGCGTCAGCGCCTTCACCGAGGTCGGTGGTTTCTCGCCGCGGCTGTGGTTCGGCGGGGAGGAGGAGCTGCTCGCACTGGATCTCGCGGCACACGGCTGGTGGATGTGCTGGATCCCGGACATGGTGATCCACCACGCCCCCTCCGGGAAAAGGGATTCGACGCGTCGCCGCGGCCTCGGGATCCGGAACACCCTGTGGACGTTGTGGTTGCGCCGCCCGGTGCGCAGTGCGGCCCGCCGGACCGCGGTGGTGCTCGGTTCCGCTCCGGCCGACCGGGCGACCGCCGCGGCCGTGCTGGAGACATTGCGCGGACTGCCCTGGGTGCTGCGGGAGCGCAAGGTCGTGCCGCCGTGCGTGGAAGAAGGTCTGGTCCGGCTGGAGGAGTCGCAGCGCCGGTCCCCGGCTCGCCGCTACGTGGGCTGAGGCCCGGGCGCCGCGGATCTCATCGGCCGACGAGCCGAAGGGGCTCGAGGTGGCGCCCCGGCTTGCGCCCGAGTCCGCCCAAGATGAGGTGCTCTTCGGGTGCCGCGGCGCGGACCGGCGGCCCTTGCGGCCACCAGTCGTCCAGTGCGGTCAGTCCCGGCTCCACCAGGTCCAGCGAGCCGAAGAGCGCACGGATGCGCTCCGGGCTGCGGTACCGTCCCGAGCCGAATACCTCCTGAACATGGGCCCGTTCGAGTTCCCGGGCCAGTTCGTGGAGTTCGGGGTGACCGGGGCCGGGATCGCAGTAATGCGTGATCGCCACGTACGAACCGGCCGGGAGCAGATCGATGTACCGGGCCACGATGCCCGCCGGATCGTCGTTGTCGGCGAGGTGGTGCAGGACCGCGCCCAGCAGGACCGCGACCGGCTGCCGCAGGTCCAGGTGACGGCCTGCCTTGTCCACTGTCGCCGCGGGATCGGTGAGGTCGCCGGGGAGGTAATGGGTGTTCTCGTTGCGCTCCAGCATCGCCCGGCCGTGGGCGACGCAGAGCGGGTCGTTGTCGATGTACACGAATGCCACGTCACCGCGCCCGCATTCCTGCGCGACGACATGGAGGGGATCGCGGGTGGGCAGTCCGGCGCCGAGATCCAGGAACTGCCGGACCCCGGCGCCCTCGGCCAGCGATCGCACGGCACGGGTCAGCCAGCGCCGGTTCGTGACGTGCACATCGCCTTGCCGGGGCGCTATTCGCCGGATCCGCTCGAAGGCCGAACGGTCCACCTCGTAGTTGTCCTTGCCGCCCAGGCTGTAGTCGTAGGCGCGGGGGATGCTGGGCCGGTCGGTGTCCGCGCCGACCGGCTGGACACCGAGCGAGAGGGCGGTATCGGTCATCATCGCGCCTCCATCACATACCGAACGGTCGCCCTCGAGGGCCCTTTCGAATGTAACACGGCAACACTATTTATGGTTGTGTTGCCAACGGCGGTCGATAATTACACCGTTGCCGACGTTCGCGCCCGACCCCATATCGTGGGTCTTGTCGCCGTGAACTCGGCCGCGCACAGTCGGACACCATGCCAACGAAAACAATTCCGCCCCGGTTCCGCACCGCGCCGACGATCATCCTCGCCGGGCAGCACCGAACCCGTCGTGGTGGCTCGGTGCTGCCGGAAGGACGTCAAACTGGAGAAGTGTCCATCAAAACGTTGTCTTCCAGGGTCGTCTACCGGAATCCGTGGTTGTCGCTGCGCGAGGACCGGATCGAGCGCGCGGACGGGTCGCCCGGGCTCTACTCGGTGATCGACAAACCCGATTTCGCGCTCGTCATCCCGTGGGAGGACGGCGGTTTCCACCTCGTGGAGCAGTACCGCTATCCCGTGCGGTCCCGGTCGTGGGAGTTCCCGTCCGGGGCCTTTCCCGAGGGTGTGACCGGCAGCCCGGAGGAACTGGCCGCGGCCGAACTCGCCGAGGAGACCGGATTCACGGCGGGCCGGCTGGAACAGCTCGGCCGGTTGCACTGCGCGAACGGAATGACCGGGGAGGGCTGTCACGTGTTCCTCGCCACCGAGTTGACGCCCGGCGAACCGAACCGCGAGCACACCGAACAGGATATGCGCCAGCAGTGGTTCCCCCGGTCGGAGGTGGAGGAGATGCTGCGTACCGGGGTGCTCACCGACGGGCCGTCCATGGCGGCCTACCTGCTGCTGAAACTTCGCTGGTAGCCGCCGCGCGGGCCGGCACCGGCCGGACGACCCACCAGGCGACGGTGGTCCATATCGATGCCAGCAGGACCGAGCCGAGGAGGTCGGTGGGGTGGTGCGCACCGGCATACAGTCGCTGTGCCGCGACCAGGGCGGGGATCAGGATCAGTGCGGCGGCGAGAAGCCGATACGGCCGGCGGTGCGTAGAACACCACAGCAGTGCGGCGGTGCCCGCGTAGAGAGTCAGGGATGCGGCGAGGTGCCCTGAGGGAAAGCTCGAGGTCGGCGGCAGTGCGGGGTCGAGCGGGGTCACCTGCGGGCGTGGGCGGTCGACGAGCGCGGAGGTGGTGAGGAACAGCGTGACCTCGCCCAGCAGCGCGACGCCGAGGAACAATACCGGTCGCCGGCTGCGCAGGACCGCCAGCGCGAGTACGGCGACGACGAGGGCGACGATGACGACCGCGGCGGTGTTGCCGATTTCGCCGAACACGTCGAGTAGGGAGGTCAGAGCGGGGCCGCGGTGCCCGGCCAGTGCGGCCACGACACTGTGATCCCAGCGGGCGACCGGGCCGCCGGTTCCGGCGACGCGTACCAGCTTGCCCATCCCGATGAGCAGTCCTACGAGCAGAACCCAGGCGACCGCGAGTTCGCCGAGCCCGCGCCAGGGGTGGGGCATGGTGGCGGCGTGCCGATCCGGGACCGGCCGCAGATCGTCTCGCTCGTCCGGCGCTACATCGCCGGGCAGTGGACCGGCGTCGCCGAGTCCGGCGTCGCCCCGCCAGCGGTGGAACGCGACGGTGATCGCGGCGAGCCACAATGACCCGAGCAGCCAGCCCGCGAGGACATCGGTGAGGTAGTGCACGCCCAGCGCTACCCGGCTGAGCCCGACAGCCGCCACGAGCAGGACCGCGCACCCGACGACCACGCGCCGGGCCCTCGTGTGCAGGACCGGGGCGAAAACCAGTAGGAGAATGCCGTAACACACCAGGGAACTCATGGCGTGACCGCTGGGGAAGCTCCACCCGTCCGTGCGGTAGACCGGAGTTTCCACCACCGGCCGTAGCCGCGCGACGAGCTCTTTGACGACGGGGTTGAGGATCAATCCGCCCGCGCCGGTGAGCGTCACGAGAACCGCCAGCCGCGGGAGACGGCGCAGGAGCAGCCACAGCACGCCCACGGCGAGTACTCCGACCAACGTGAGCGTCGCGCCGAGATCGGTGACGGCGAAGAGGATATCGCGCATGACCGGGTGTTCGGCGACGACTGCGGTCACCCGGTCGGCGACTGCTTGATCCGCGGTCTGCAACGGTTGCCACCGCACCCGGACCAGTGCCGTGAGTACTCCGAACCCGATCCCGGCGCCCACCGTCGCGAGCAACGCCGCGGCGCTCCGGACGGCGAACCGTTCGGCGGCCGCCCGGGGCCGGGCCGGGTCGCCGGGCTGTTCGACGCTTGTGACGGCCTCTCCGTCGCGCCGGTCCACAGACAACGCAACACCTCCTGCTGTTCGGGTGACGCCGCGTAGTCGTGCGGCCGACCACCGGGAACCATTCGTTCGGATGTAGTCGGTTGTCCAGGAGTTCCCCGAACCCGGCGCCGCAATCCGTTCGGTGCCGACACGGGTCTGCCGTGTGGGCGCGTCTGCTTCCGGCACACTGGAACATACGCGGGTCGGGACGTCACTCGGAAAGGAAGCATCGTGCGCAATGCTGTTCGCGGCGGAATTCTCGCCGCTTTTCTCCTGGCGGCTCCTCTTGCCACCGCGACGCCGTCTCCGGCCCTACCACTCGAGCAGCCCGGGGTGACGGAGCAGGAGAACCCCGCTGTGGAGACCGGGCTCGTCTGCACCATGCAGTATCCGCCGACCCTGCCCTGTTTCCTGGCGTCCCTGTCGGCCGGGTGAGGCGGCGGGCTGCTCAGGAGATGTCGATATCGGCGTAGACGGCGGCGTGGTCGGAGGCCACGTCCACCGTGCCGATCCCGGGTTCGGCGGGAGAGTCGTGCGTTCAGCTCGGTGAGGAATCTCTTACCCGGCCGTCGCGGGGGCCGTCCACAGCGGTATCGCGGCGACGGTGTGAGCAGGGCCGGGACAGGCGCGGGAAAGGAGCCGGGTCCGGCCCGGCGCATCGGTGGTCCGCGTTTCCGGGGGCCGCCCGGCGCGAGAACAACATCTTCGGAACATCTCTGGGAGACAGATGAAATTCGTGGTTTCGTGGACGTATCGTTGGAACGGCTCCGCAGCGGAGAACGAGGCGAGTATTCAGTGTGCCCGGCAAGTGTTCGGGAGCTGGTAGCCGGCGGACGGGGTGACCTATCACCAGGCGTTCCAGGAGGGCGCGGCCTTCCGGAGTCGACCGGGTGGCGCCGCGCCGGCACCGCCGGAGCGTGATGAGCGACAACAGGCAACGACCTCGAAACAAGGAGGAAGTATGACCACAGTGCGTGACATCATGCATCCGGGAGTGGTCAGCATCAGCGTGCGGGACACCATGGCCACCGCTGCCCAGCAGATGCGGCAGCGCGATGTGGGCGCTCTGCCGATCTGCGACGGCGAGGGGCGGCCGGTCGGGATCGTGACCGACCGGGACATCGTGGTGAACTGCGTGGCGCTCGGGCACAACCCGGCGACCTCCACCGCCGGAGAATTCGCCCAGGCCGACGAATTGCAGACGACGGCCGCCGATATCGACGTGGCCGACGCGCTGTCGATGATGCAGCGGTATCAGCTGCGGCGGCTGCCGGTGACCGAGGAAGGCCGCCTGATCGGGATCGTCACCGAGGCCGATATCGCGCGGCACCTGCCCGCGGCGACGACGGGCGAATTCGTCGAGCACGTCTGCGAGCAGCAGCTGCCGCTCCCGACGGAGCCCCCGGCGAACTGATCCGGCTCCTTCGCGCGGCCGGGCCCGGACGGGTTTCAATCCGCCGGGGCGACCGCATACAGGCGGTAGCTGCCGCGAAACCCTTTGAGTTCGGCTTCGCGGGCGGCGGCGACGGCGATACCCGGGGTAGCGGCCACGGCGTCGCGTACTTCCTCGCTGACCAGGATCTCGCCGCCGTGCGCCTGACCGGCGACCCGGGCGGCCATGGCCACATTCCGTCCGAAGAGGCCGTCGCCACGCCGCACCGATCTGCCCAGGTGGATACCGATACGTACGCGCACACCGCCCGCGCGCCCGGCGATGGTGCCGATCGCCGCCTGGACGTCGAGGCCGCACCGCACCGCCTGCTCGGCGTCGCCGAAGGCGATCATGAAGCCGTCTCCCTGGCTTTTCACGATATGACCGCCGCGTGCCGCGACCGATCTGCGGATCAGCCGATCGTGGCGGCCGAGCAGCGCGACCCAGGCCCGGTCACCCAGCCGCTCGTTGAGCGCGGTCGATCCCTCGATATCGGAGAAGGCGATCACGACATCGCCCTCGGCGGTCAGCCGCGCGAGATCTGGGCGTTCGACCTGTGCCCAGCCGGCCAGGTCCTCGATCGAGCTGAGTACCGCCGCGCGAAAACCTTTCGCGCGCACGAGGCTCGCGGTCTGCCAGACGGTCTTCACCGCCTCCCGCCCGCTGTTCATCAACAGCTGTCGCGTGTCCGGCTTGCGCTGGAGTTCGGCCACTTCGTGGCGGCTGCGCACCAGCAACCGCCACAGCACGATCAGGCCGGCGGCCTCCGCGACGACGGCCGCCGCCAGTACGTATTCGATCACGGGCGGGGTCCATCCGGCGGGAGGTCGGCGGCGGCCTCGCTGAGCTGCTGGGATACCTCGGGCAAGTCCGCGTGGATACGGCGGTCCATGGCGCGTGCCAGCAGTTCGTCCGCGACCAGGCGCACGGGCGGGCGGAGCCGGGCGAGGGCGTCGGCGAGTTGGTCGACCCGTTCCGGGGAGGGGTCCTCCAGTACCCGGCCGAGTAGGTGGGTCCGGAACTCCCGGACGAACGCGAAGGCCATCCGGTCGAACGCCGCCTCCAGTTCCCAGCTCAGCGCGAGTATCGAGCGCAGCGGAATTCCGGTGGCGACGAACGCGGTGGCGGCCTCGAGCAGCCGTCCGCTGGAGTAGACGAAGCGGTCCTCCTCCACACGCAGGTAGCCGAGCGCGATGGCTTCGGAAATGGCCTCCGGGGTGGCCTGGTCGCCGAAGCGGATCAGCATCTGCTCGAGGTCGATGGTGACCTCCTCGTCGCCCCATGCCTCCGCGGCCGCCGATTCGAATCCCAGCAGTTCGGAGACCCCGCCGCCGCGCTCGGCGCTGCTGAGCAGGTCGGCGATGCCTTCGAGGCTGTGGCCGCGGGCGAGCAGATCGGCGACGAGTCGGAGCCGCTCGAGGTGGGTGTGGTTGTAGTAGGCGTGGCGGCCCTGCCGCCGTGGCGCGTCGAGCAGGCCCCGCTCCTGGTAGTAGCGGATCGTCCGCACCGCGACACCGGCCGCTTCGGCCAGTTCCGCGACCCGGTATTCCTGTGTGGGCTGAGTCGTCATCGTCCTCCTGCGCACCGGTCCGCCAGCCGAATCACGGTTAACTCAACCACACTGTCTCAGTAGATGCTGATTCAAATAGGTAGTTGGTTCGAAACTGTCCCCGTCCACCGGGGCGAACACAGTGCGCGTTGTGGTACAGCTCACCGCCGGTTACAGTTTTTGCTGATATGGACGTGGGTTCGGGTGCTGTCGCCGGCTCCGGGCACGCGTCGGCAAAGGAGGTCGAGGTCGGTGCTGACGGGCAGCCCTTACGCAACTCGGGAACTGGAGATCGCCGGGATACCCGCGGTCGGGCATCTGCACCGTGGTCACCGATTGTCCCAGCAATTACTGGACCATCTGGCCCCTGACGAGGGCGGGGCCGAGCCGGCGGCGCTGATGCCGTGCGGAGTGGGGCGGCGTGACGCGGCCGAGGTGGTGGCCGGATGCCTGGACCTGGTGGCCGCGGCGCTACAGGACGGCGGCGTGGGGGAGGTGCCCGCACCACTGCACCGGAAGATCGAGGATTGGGCCGCGGAGGGCGTGGCACTGGAGGCGGTGCAGCATTCGATCCACCGCGGGTTCCGATTCGTGCTGGATCTGCTCGCCCGGCGGGCCCGGACCGCCGACGGTCCGGCGATGGTGGTCGTGGGTCAACGCCTGGGCGACGTACTCGATCGCGTCATCACCACCTTCACCCAGGCCTATCTGCGTGAGTTCCGGGCCCATACCGTCGCGCGCTACGCCGGTGCCGAGGCGCTGACCACCGCGCTGATCTCGGGTACGAGCACGGCGGGAACGGCGCGCGAGAGCGGTTTCCGGGAGGCGACGGCCTATGCGGTCCTGGCCTTGGACCTCACGGGCCCGGCGGGCGAGGCCGGCGACGACGGGCACGGCCCCGCGTACGCGCAGCGCCGGCTGCGCCGGGTGCGCGCCGAACTCGCCCGCGGCGGCGATATGCCGCTGGCCCGGCTCAGTGAAGCCGGTGGCACGGTCCTGCTTCCCGATCGGGCGCACGATGATCTCGCCGTCATCCGGTTGTTCGACGGGCTGCAGAGCGCGGTGCGCGGACCGCTGCTCGCCACCGTGGTCCACGCGCGGCACGACGACGTGCCCGACGCGACGCGCCGCGCGCACGAGTTGCTCGACCTCGCCCAGCGGCTGCGCCGGCCCGCCCGTCTGTACCGGTTGGCCGATCTGGCCGTGGAATACCAGATCAGCCGCCCCGGGCCCGCGCGTAAGCGGCTGGCGACAGTCCTGGAACCGCTGCTGCCCCATGCCGACCTACTGCATACCCTGGCCACGCATCTGGACAACGATCGCAACCGCCGGCGCACCGCCCGCGTACTGGGCATCCACGCCAACACCCTGGACTACCGGTTGCGGCGTATCGCCCGGTACACCGGTCTGGACCCCGCCAGCGCCGATGACCTGTGGCACCTCCGGGCCGCGCTGGTCGCCGGCGCCTACGAGACCGGCTCCGCCGGCACTCCGGTTGCGGCGGCGGACTTGGAAAGCCCGCAACCTACCGGCGAGGATTCCGATATCCGCCGCACGCCCGGGCAGCCGATCCAGAGTATCGATATCCCTCCGCGCACCCGCGTCCCCGCTTCCGCCCGGGGCCGGTGATGGAGTCCGGTCGTCCCGGCCCTGCGAGCGGTGGTCGCTCCGAGGGGCCGCGGCGACCGGACTACACGAAAGCTCCTGATGGGCGATCGGGTTCAGGTAGTCGTTCGGCGTCGAGGTCGGTGTGAACCCTCAGCGGTCCCCGGCGAGTACCGGGACAAGGCGGGCGAGCCCCTCGGCTCCGTGGCCCGCCGCCAGCGCGCGCTGGAAGACCTGGCCCGTGGCGTCGAGTACGCCGGTGTCGATGCCGTGGCGCGCGATCACTTCGCGGAGTGTGGTGAACGCGGTGTAGGCCGAGGAAATGGATGTGTCGTCGCCGGGATAGTGCCCGGCTTCGACCTGTGCGGCGGTTTGCGCCGCCATATCGGGCAGCAGTGAGACCACCGCGGGTGTGAACGGGGCGAGTTCGCTGCCTTTGATCCCTTCGGCCTCGGCGAGTGCGATGCCCAGGGCCACCCCGAAGTAGGAGAGCCAGAACACCGGCACCAGCGAGGCGTCGAACGCGGCCGCGCGCCCATGGTCCGCGCCCAGGTAGGTGCCCTTTTCGGCGAGTGTGCTCAGTGCCGGTTCCGCTGCGCGGTAACCGCTTTCGGAGCCCGAGTACAGCAGCACCGCGTCCGGTGTGCCGATGCCCTGCGGCACCGCCATGACGGCGCCGTCCACGTACTCGGCACCGTGGTGGCCGGCCCATTCGGCGCGCCTTCTCGACTGCTCGGGAGTCGAGGAGGTGAGGTTCACCAGCACCCGCCCGCGCAGCCGCGGACCCGCGTCGCGCAATGCCGCGCCCACCGCGTCGTCGTCGAGCAGCGAGACGACGACGAGGGGAGCGTCCGCGATGGCCGCGGCCGCCGAGGGCGCCCGGGTGGCACCGAGTTCGACCAGCGCATCGGCCTTCGCTCCGGTGCGGTTCCACACGACCGTCGGATGCCCCGCGGCCAGGAAGGTCTTCGCGATCGCCGAACCCATGAGTCCCAGCCCCAGGACCGCGACGGGTGTGCCTGCTTTGCCGGACATACTGCCTCCTGATTGTTTGAAAATTGTCCAACAATAATTGTTGTATGATTCTCAAACTGTCAAGAGCTGAGGGGAGGCGCGTTCGTGCCCGCCGAGTTGTCGCACCCGGATACCGCAGACCTCGAGCTGGCAGCGGTCATGCACGCGCTGTCCGACCCGATCCGGCTACAGCTGGTGGCCTGCCTGGCCGCCGACGAGGGCGAGAACTGCGGCGAACTCAGCCAGCACATCGAATTGCACAAGTCCACGCTCTCGCATCACTACCGGGTCCTGCGCGAAGCAGGTATCACCCGGACGACGGTCACCGGACGTACCAGGGTGATGCGCCTGCGCTACGCGGATCTGCAGGCCCGGTTCCCCGGATTGCTCGACGTGGTGTTCCGCGCCCTGGTCGATATCGTCGAGGACGATGCGCAGTGGACCGGTTCGCCCGAGGACCGCGCGAAACTGCTCGCGGCGCTGAAACGACCCGTGGCCTCGCACTGATCGGGGATGCATTCCGGCAGACTGCACGCCATGAAGTACAGCGCCGGAGTTCTGCTTTTTCGTCGTGAGCCGGAGGTACAAGTGCTGCTGGGGCATATGGGCGGGCCGCTGTGGGCGCGTAAGGATTCGGGGGCGTGGTCGATCCCCAAGGGTGAGTACGAGCCGGCGACCGAGGAGGCCCGTGCCGCCGCGGGCCGCGAATTCGACGAGGAGTTGGGCGTGCCGGTGCCCGACGGGGAGTGGATCGCGCTGGGTGAGGTGCGGTACGGCAGCGGGCGGAGCAAGAAGCAGGTCACGGTGTGGGCGGTCGAAGGCGAGCTCGATCCGGCTCGGGTGGTGCCGGGGACATTCGAGATGCAATGGCCGCCGCGATCGGGCGAGTACCGCGCTTTCCCCGAGGTCGATCGGGTCGAATGGTTCGATCTGACCACCGCGCACGACAAGCTGACCACCGGCCAGCGGCCATTGCTGCCCCGACTTGCCGACCGACTCCGCTGACGATCGTCGGCTCGGCAGTGGAGATTGCGGTACCGCTCGGTCCGCCTGGGTCTTGTTATAGCCGGGTATCGATTCAGGCGACCACGGCGAGCAGTGTCGTCGCCGACTCCGTCAGTTCCGGGTCACCACGCAGTTCAGCGCGCTGACGCCCCTCCTCGACGGTGATCCCGCGACTGGCCCCCGTTCACGCGCGCCAAGTAGGCCGGCAGGGTCTCGTCATCGGCGAACACGGCCCCGCCGTGCGCGTCGCGGTTGCCCGAGATCCGCCGCAGGTAGTCGTTGAGTATGTGCGCGGACACATCGGCCACACTCCAGCCGGGACATACCGTCGGCTTCTTCCAGTCGGCCGGGTCCAACGACCGGAGCAGCCCGAGCAGCAACTGCCTGTCACGCCGGAACAGCGGACGGGTATCGAGTGGAATCATGGTTGAGCAGTCAACCGTTCTCGCCGCCACCAGGCCACCGATTTTCGGGGCTGCCAGACAGGACGTCTCCCCGCGAGGCTTTACGACTCTCGCATTCCTGCGCGGTTGATGGAAGAAGGCGTCAACGTTGTGATGGATTTCCTTTGGATTTCGAACGCTGTTTCAGCCTCGCATCCAGGACAGGAATCGATGCGATCTGATGCTGCTGCAACTCGTCCCAGACCAAACCGTGGGGACGGCGCGGGGGACGACATTCTATGACCTCATCGGCCGTGACAATCAGGTCGACACTGAAGTCGTGGCCGGTTTCGGGAAGATCCTCGTCGACGACCTGCAGCGGGTGCACTGTAGTGACGATGGTGGTTCTCGGGCCGATCAAGTTAGCTTCTTGCAGGAGCGCCACCTCGATATCGGAGTAACCGGCACCCTTTCCGAGCCGCACCCCGCGCCGGTTCACGGCGACGCTGCCGCAGATGATCAAGTCGACCGGCTGCATGTCCTCGACACCGATCTTGGGGGCGACGAAGGCTGCTACCGCGCTCGACGCCGCCTCGTCCGCAGGCACTGTCAGGTTCTGCGGATCCAGGAGGTAAAAGGGCAGTGGCTCGGCCAGCTTGGGCACCGCCATGTAGACCAGTTTGCCCTCGGCCAGGGCTCGGACCCGGACTGGGAGTTGCGCTGTGTCCGGTACCGCTTTCACTACTCGCGCCCCCTTCCACACGGGCAACTCGGCCAAGCGGTTTGCGGCAGCCTCGGCCCCGAAAAAGCTCGGTATGTAACCGTGCACACCCGGCGGCGCCGCCTGCTCTTGCTCCAACAGTGCCCACATACGCTCCCGAATGGCGTACTTGGTTCGTGTGCTGTCCATATCTTCAATCCTTCACGCCGAGACCATCAGCCCGAGTAGCCGATCGCACACTTCCTGTACTTCGGCGACGTTCCGCCATGGGCGAAGGCTTTGCGCGGCGCCAAAAACAACGTTCATGCCGCCACCTCCTCGGGTGGTCTCCACGACGTCTATCGCTTTGTGCAGAGCGGCGGCTGCCTCCTCGATTTTCTGTTGTCGGATATAGGCCACTGCCAGGTTGCCCAGCACGATGGCTTGGGATTTCGACTGATCTTGCAGCCTTTTGGCGGTGGACTCGAGGATCGGCTGGGCGCGTTTGGCGTCCTCGAGGAACAGGTAGCACGAGCCGGCCAAGCGACCGTGCTGAGTGGGTGAGAACAGGTCCATTGCGGCATCGGTCATGCTGATCTGCTCGAAATGCGTTTCGGCATCGGCCAAGGACCGCTCACAGTCCTGCCGCTGCCCGATCATGGCGTACGCCTCCGCGGCGTGGAGAACGCCCAGTCCGGCCAGCACGTGGCTGGTTCGGTCGGTGACCTGCGCTGCCCGCAGTGCCAGGTCGAGTCCGGTGCGCGGGTCCTTCTTTTCGCCGTACAGGGCGACGAAGCTCATGCGGAGCAACGCCAGCCCTTCCGCATCAGCGTCGTGTAGTTGTCGGGCGACTGCAATTGCTTGGTTGAAGTACATGCAGGCGGTGCTGTGGTCGCGGCGCTGGGAAGCGTCCCAGAGGAGTTGGCCCATGAGCGTCGCCGCTTCTACCTCGATCGCATACAGCTCGCGCCGGACACGGTTGGTGGCAGCATGCGCCCGAAGGAACGACACTTGGCCCAGACATTGACCGGTGTCTGCCAGCAGCGTGGTGGAGGCAACCTTGTCGTAGCGCTGGTCGAGCTTCTGCACGCGCTCGCGCAGGCTCGCCGCAGCATGGAGATCGACACCGGCGGGATGATCCAAGGCGTAACGCAGCGGCCCGTCCACGGGCATACCATCTTCTTCTGATTCTGTGAGCAGCTCATCGAGTTCGTCGACGGATACGCGAAGTACACGGGCGAGTTCAGGGCGTAACCACGGCAGCGGCTCGTTCTCTCCCGCCTCCCAACGGGCGACAGTAGAACGGTCGACCCGCAGTCGTTCTGCGAATCGTTCCTGGCTGAAGCCAACGGCTCTGCGACGCTGCGCGAAGCGCTTTCGTCGTACACCCATGCCATGTCCCCTGCTGATCTTCGAACAGTGAATACGCTGGTCAGAACGCTACGTGCGACAACCTCGAGACAGCATTGCAGCGATCTTGCTCTGGTCCGGGCCCACCTGTCGCCGGTTGCATTGAGGCTACGGCGCTCGCATGCCCACCAGCAACGGCGGCAGCGACGCCATATCGATCGGCTACCCCATTCGACCAGCGCCACTTTGGAGGTCAGACCTCATGTCCCGAACCATCCGCGTACCTGAGACGGGCGCTCGTGCCCCGGTCGGCGCGGATACAACTCGAGCGAGTGTCGCCCGGGTCTACGACTACAGCTTGGGCGGTAAAGACAACTACGACGTCGATCGCGCGGCTTTTGAACGAGTCGTGGCGGTCGCACCGCAGCAGCGCGAAGTATCACGGATGAACCGGGACTGGCTGTATCGAGTTGTGCGCTACCTGGCCGGGCAGGCCGGGATCGATCAATTCCTGGATGTTGGCGCCGGGCTTCCGACTGTGGTCAACACCCATGAGGTCGCCCAGCTGGGAAATCGGAGAGTCCGCGTCGTCTACGTAGACAACGACCCTCTGTGCGCTGCGCATGGTCGAGCGATGTTGGCACAAAACGCATCTACCCATTTCGTATGCGGCGATCTGCTGGAAAAGGGCACGCTTCTGGAGAACAGAGAGGTGCTCGGCTACCTCGAGCTGGATCGGCCGGTCGGCCTGATCGTGTGCGGGCTGCTGCACCACCTGCATGCTGCTCTCGATCCGGCCGGGGTGATGCGCGAATACATCGAGCGGCTTCCCCGGGGGTCCTATGTGGCGATCAGCCATTTCTGGGATCCCGCCGAAGAAGATCCGGAACTCCACCGTCTCGCGGTGCGGTTGCAGCGAGCGTTCGTCGAGTGTGGTTTGGGGTCGGGCTGGTATCGAACCCGTGAACAGATCTGCGCCTATTTCTGTGGGTTGAAATTACTGGAGCCGGGTTTGGTACGCCTGGATGACTGGTGGCCGTCCGGTCCGGCCTTGCAGGCTCGTCCGCCGGAGGCTCTGATGCTGGGCGGGCTCGCCTACAAACCCACTTCTGTGCTGTCGCTGCGGTAGCCGCGACAGCGTTTCGCATGCGTGTCGCAGGGGGACACGCGATTCCTTCTCCATTTCGAGCTATTGGAGGGCGTTGCGCCATGCCATTTTCGTCTGCTTCTCATCTCGGTGTCCTGATCGTCGGCGCGGGCCCGAGCGGCCTGACCCTCGGTATCGAATTATTGCGCCGCGGCGTGGACTGCCGTGTGATCGACAAACTCTGCGCACCGGTCACGACATCACGGTCGTTCACCGTGCACGCTCGTACTCTCGAGCTGTTGGAGCTGGCCGGGGTGGTCGAGGAGTTCCAGGACCGAGGGTTGCGCGGGGAGTGGATGGACTACCACTTCACCGGCGCCGAGGAGAAGGTGCGGCTGGATTTCACCGGCCTCGACAGCCACTACCCGTATTACCGGATCATCAGCCAGCGCGACACCGAGGAAATCCTGCGCCGCTGCTTTACGAGGTTGGGTGGGGTCATCGACTGGCACACCGAACTGGTCTCGGCCACCGTCCATCACGACGGCGAGGTGACCGCCACGTTGCGGGATACGGTCACCGGCGCGATGGAGACGGTGTGGCCGGATTGGCTGATCGGCTGCGATGGCGTGCACGGTACCGTCGCCGCCTCTCTGGGCGCCGAAGTCAGCCGCGCCGAATACGCCGACACGGTGATGCGGATGATGGACGTGCGGTTGCAGGGTTGCGCGGTCGAGGTCGGCGGTGTCGATTACCGGATCGCGCTGGACCACATGCTGTTGACCACCGCGCTGCCGGGCGGTGCGTGGCGCGTCCTGATCAGCGAGAAGAGTGACGGCCGCGACGCCGACACCTCCGTGGAGGCGTTCGGGAAAGTCCTCGATGCGCATTTCGCGGGCACTATCGAGGTGGGGGAGCCGGAGTGGACGTCGGTGTTCCGGACGCGGCGACGAATTACCTCGCGATACCGCAACGGCCGGGTCCTGGTGTGTGGGGATGCCGGTCACGAGCGTTCGCCGGCGGGCGGGCAGGGGAAGAACACGTCGATGCAGGATGCGTTCAACCTCGGCTGGAAGCTGGCGGCGGTGGTGAAGGGCGAAGCCGCCGAAACCCTGCTCGATACCTATGAGGCGGAGCGGCGACCGATCGCCGAACAGGTCATCGCGGGCACCCATGAACTGCATTCGGTGCTGATGAACCACGGCATCCCGATCGCCGAGCGCCTGGCCATCGCCTGCGCGCCCGGCTTCACCGAACGCGCGGTGGCCCGGATCTCCGGCATCGCCTACCGCTACGAGAGCGCGGCCGGCACCGCGACATCGCCACACCGGCCGTTGGACGGCCCGGCCGCCGGCGGCCGGGCCCCCGACGTCGAAATCAGCCCGCACCTGCGGTTGCATCAGCTGCTACAGCACCCCGGGTACACCCTGCTGGTGCTCCATCGCGAACCCCCGGCGGCCGCGGACATCTCGAAGCTGATAACCCGTACCCGCCAGTTGTTCAGGACTCGGATCGAACCGGTTGTCATCACGCCACCCGGCCACCACGCCCCCGCCCCGGACGGTGCCCTCACCGCTGACAGCCGCCGGGTCCACACCCTGTACGGCACACCCGGTGGCGACGCCCTGTGCCTGATCCGGCCCGACGGCTACATCAGCCGACGCTGCCGGTTGAGCGAACAGGACGCTTTGCTGGCCTCGTTCTCGAGCGATCTCGGCTTGATCTGACACACCTCGGCTCCCTGCCCAGGGACGCGGGCCGGTCGTCAGCATGCCCGGGCAGCGGTTCCGCGCCCGGGCCCCCGACATCTCTGAAAGAAACCGCCATGTCTTCATCACCACCTTCGATCTCGTTCCCCGCCACGGGACCGGCAGGTCGCTGCCCGGTCACGCATGTCTCGCCGTCGGACACCTCCGGACCGCGCGTGCCCCTGTACACCCCGGAATTCGCCGCCGACCCGCACCACGCGTACCGCACCATGCGACAGCGATTCGGCGACCTGGCACCGGTCGAACTCGCGCCCGGAGTACCGGCCACGCTGGTGCTCGGATACGAGACAGCTGTACGCATCCTGCACGATTCCGAGCATTTCCCCGCCGACCCCCGCACCTGGCAGGACACCGTGCCCGTCGACTCACCGGTATTGCCGATGATGCGCTGGCTCCCGGCCGCGCGGTACAGCACCGGGGTCGCCCACGACCGCTACCGAAAAGCCTCGAAAAGCAGTATCGACGCCGTCGACGGCCACGAATTGCGGTCCACTGTGGCACGGTCGGCGACCTCGCTGATCAACGGCTTCTGCCGGTCCGGGACCGCGGACCTGGTCACCGACTACGCCCGCCCACTGGTTTTCGCGGTCCTGAACCGGATCATGGGCTGTGCGCCCGAGATAGGGGAGCGTGTGACGGCGGGGATGGCCGCCCGCTTCGATACCGTCGGTGCCACGGAGGGGATGCGGCTGGTACATACCGCGCTGAGTGAACTGATCGCGGCCAAGCGCGCCCACCCCGGCGACGACGCCACCTCACGCCTGCTCGCCCACCCCCACCGGCTCGACGACACCGAAGTCCTCGCGCAACTGATGAGCTTCTACGGAGCAGGCGGCGAAGCCCAGTCCAACCTGATCACCAACACGGTCCTACTCATGCTCACCGACGACCGCTTCGGCGGCGGCCTGATCAGCGGCAGCCTCTCCACCCGCGACGCACTCGACGACGTACTGTTCAACGACCCACCGATGGCCAACTTCTGCACCACCTACCCCCGAACCCCCGTGCTGGTCGGCGATACCTGGCTACCGGCGCACCGGCCGGTGCTGATCAGCCTCACCGCCGCGAACACCGACCCCGCCGTCTCCGGTCGCGACCGGACCGGAAACCGCTCCCACCTGGCCTGGAGCACGGGACCGCACAGCTGCCCCGCCCGGTCGATCGCCTACCTCATCGTCCAAGACGCAATCGACCATCTCCTGGACGCACTCCCCGATATGGAACTCGCGTGTCCGGTCACGGACTTGCGGTGGCGTCCCGGACCTTTCCACCGGGCCTTGACCGCCCTTCCGGTCACCTTCCGGCCCGCCCCACCGCTGATCCTCCCGTAGACGGCCGGAGATGATCACGAACTCGCTGGCCGCCCACCAACTCATCACTCTCTACCACATGAATTACACCCAGCGGCAGATGAACTCGCCTACCGGCCGGACATCGGGGGAGACGTCGGAGCCGCCCGCAACGAGGCGGCAGGCGCAGGTACCGCCGCCGGGCATCGCGCGGCCGCCCCCGTGATCACTCGGTGGACAGCTGTTGCGCCAGTTGCTCCAGACCACCCCTGATTAGCTGCCCGTAATCGTCGTCGCCGAGCGCGCCGATCGTCTCTCGCGCCCGCTGGAGATGCTCCCGGGCACGGTCGAGATGGCCCAGCTTGCGATAGCACTCGCCCACATTGAGGTGCAACGATGGATACAAGCCGGTCACCGAGAGCGTTACCCCGGCCTCCGCCACCCGCTCGGCGGTGACCAGATCGGCGGCGGCGAGCGCACGCAGGTCCCAGGTCAGTTCCTGGCGCACATCGTTCTGCACATCGGCCATCGCGTGGGCCAGGACGCAGATGTGCAGGGGGTCGCCCTGCTCGCCGCCGATATCGTCCCAGATCTGCGCGAACATCTCATGCGCGGCCGCACGCTGCCCCTGGTGATGGTGCAGCGTCACCGCCTCGCCGATCCGGGTGAGAGTAGGGTCGGTGATCATCGGCGGGTTCCTTCATCGGATCGGCTCCGGGTGGGTCACCCCGGATCGTAGCGATGCGCACGAATCCTCGCGACCGGCAGCGTTGCCTCGTGAACGCCACTGGCACAGCAGAATACGGCTGGACGCGCAGTATTTTGCGTACGTACCCTCGTGGCAGGTACTCCGGCGGCGGGCCGGGCCGTTGCGGAGCGATGAGGTGTAATCGGTTCATGGCATGGCCGCGAATGGTGTGGTTGGTCCTGGCTGCCGCGACCGCTGTATGGGGTGGTGTGTTCGTTGCCGCCGAGCCGCTGTACCAAATCTCTTCGTGCGAAGTCGTGAATATGGATGCCGCGTGTGGTCGTTCTGTGTTCGCCCACTACGGCGCCGGGCTGGGCGTGCTGCTGGCGGTGCCGGTAGTTCTCTGCGCGACGCCCGCCATACCCGCGTTGCGGGGGTGTTCGTGGCTGGTCGCCGTGATGATTCTGCTGGTTTCGCTGCTGGCGCTACCAGCGACGGACTCGATGTTCGGAGTGCTGGTCTACTACGTGCCTGTGGGCGTCGCTGCTCTGGTGGTGGCGGGTTTTCAAGGTTGGTACGAACGCCGCCAGGGCATGAATCGATCATGAGTGCGCACGACGATGCACGGGTCCGGCCGGTCGGGTGATCGGTCATTTCTTGACCTATATAAAGGTTGAGGTTCTAGCGTGGCGTCCAGTTGATCACCACACGAGAGGACATGCTCATGATTCTGGTCACGGGAGCCACCGGGAACATCGGACGTTCGTTGCTGAAGGAGTTGCGCGCGTTCGGCTCCGGGCCGATCAGGGCACTCACCCGTGACGCCGCTGGAGCCGCCTTTCCGGCCGGCGTCGAGGCAATCGAGGGCGATCTGGCCGATCTCTCCGCACTGACGGCCGCGCTGGACGGGGTGCTGTCGATGTTCCTCATGCCGCGACTCGGACCGGATGCCGAGATCATCGACCTCGCTCGCCGGGCCGGTGTCGAGCATGTGGTGCTGGTGTCGTCGATCACCGTGGAGACCCATCCCCACCTCGGTCCCGCTGCCGACAACGCGGCGGTCGAGAAGCTCCTCGAGGCCAGTGGAATGGATTGGACGATCCTGCGGCCGACGCAGTTCGCATCCAATGCCCTGATGTGGGCATCGACTATTCAAGCGCGTCAGCCCGTTCAGGCGCCCTATGCCGACATCGGGCTCCCCACGATTCACCCCGCTGACATTGCGTCGGTGGTCCGGGTCGCGCTGACCGAGCCCGGCCACCGGGGGCAACGGTATGCACTGACCGGCCCCGCATCGGTCAGTGCGCGTCAGCAGGTCGGAACCATCGCCGGGCTGCTGAATCGGGACATCGAGTTCACCGAGATCGCCCGGGAGGATGCCCGGCCGAGCATGGTCACGGTCTTCGGCGAAGAAGCCGCCGACGCAGTCCTGGACGTGACCGGCGGCGACGTCAACGACGCTCTGCTGCAGGTGCGCGACACGGTCCCACGGGTGACGGGATCAGTGGCCAGGACCTTCGCGCAATGGGCCGAGGAGAACGTCGAGGCTTTCCGGTGAGGTGCCGGTAGCCGGTTCTGGTATCGGCCCTGCCGGTTGGGTTGACTGTTCGTGATGTAAGGGTCACCCGGACACTGTGCGGCTGAGGTGCTCCCAGGCGCGATACTGCGCCATGCGGTCCTGTAGGTCCTGTTGGACCACATCGAACGACTCGGAGCCGACGATCAGGCGCCGCGGCGGGTCCGCCAGGCCTACCAGCTCCATGATGGCGGGAGCGGCGGTCTCCGGTGCGGGACCGGCGTCCTCGCCCCACATCTCGACCAGTTTGTCGCGCAGTTCCTGGTAGTGCGGGTCGGGCGTCGTCATCGTGGTGCCCTTGGTGAACAGGCCGGTGTCGTAGCCGCCCATCTGGACGATGGTGAGCTTGACGCCGAACTGCTCGGCCTCCATCGCCACGGCCTCGCTCACCGAGTCCAGCGCCGACTTGCCGGCCGCGTACATGCCGACCATGGGGAACCCGCCACCGGTGCCCATCGTGGTGACCTGCAGGATGCGCCCACCGCCCTGCGCGCGCAGGTACGGAAGTACAGCCTGGGTCACCCACACTGCGCCGAACAGGTTGACGTCGAAGTGGGCTCTGATCTGCTCCTCGCTCGCCTCCTCCACCATGCCCAAAAGCATGGCGCCGGCGTTGTTGACCACGATGTCGAGCCTCCCGAAGGCGGCGACCGCCTGCTCCGCGGCCGCGAACACGGCCGCGCGGTCGGTGACATCGAGCGGTATCCGTACCAGGTCGTCGGGATACTGCTGGAGCAGGTCGGCGAGGGGTTCGACGTTGCGCGCGGCCCCGATCACCCGATCGCCCGCCTGTAACGCCGCTTCTGTGAACGCCCGGCCCAGTCCTCGTGACGCTCCTGTGATGAGCCATACCCGGGTCATTGACTCCACCTCCTCTTCCTCGATCCATTGTGGCGAGACAAGACGCTACGTCTCGCTGGATTCAATGTCAAGACGGTCCGTATCGTCTCGTCCAAGCCCTGACTGCTGCCTGCCGCCCTTCGACGCCGGAGATGACGGCCGGATCGCGACACTGCTCGATCCGCTCGGTGCGGCGGTGTCGCTGTGGCAACGGGCCCCGCGGCGGGGCTGGACGCACGCGCCGGAAACTGTTGCGGCGCCGCGGCGGTTACAGCATCTGAGCGCCGATCCGGTGGCTGCCGCCGAGTTCTACCCTCGTGCTGTCGGGATGACCGACCTACTGAGTGCGACCTCCGGCGGCATCCTGGTTCTGCTGCGCAGCCCAGTGCGTGCCATTCGACGCACCGCCGCCGGAGGTTCCTGGGACCGCTCAGCCCTCGCCGTCGAGGGACAACACGACCAGCGGAATCGGCCGGTCCACCTTGGACTGGAAATCCGCCAGCAGCGGGTTGTTGGCCAGCACCCAGGCTGCGAACTCGTCGTAGTCCGCGCCTTCGAGCACCTTGCCGGTCGCCTGGTAGGTCTTGTTCCGAAGCTCGATGGTGACCTGCGGATTCGCCTTGATGTTGTACCACCAGGCCGGGTACTTGTCCTCGATGAACGAACTCACATACATGGTGTCGTCCCGGTACAGGGGTCCCAGCGGAGTCGTGTGTCGCTTACCGCTCCTGGCTCCCGTGGTAGTGAGCAGGATGAGGTCCCCGCCCGCGTAAGCGCCGCCCACCTTTGCCCGAGTTCTCCCGGAACTCCTTGATCACATCATCGTTCCAGTTGGCAATGCCGCCTTCCTGGTCCCACGCCTGGTTCCACGGCGCGTTCGGATCGTTGTAGTCGGTGATGTCGGTCTGATTCAGGGTCGATTCGGTTTCGCTCATGATTCGAGTGTGCTGCCGATATAGGACAGTTTCCGGCCTAATGAGCAGCGAAGGCCCACGGTCGAACCGTGTCTCAAATCCTGACGGCCCTCTGGGGCAGGTTGAAGCGCTTGTGCCCCGATGTATGGACACGTGTCACCCGATGTTATTCAGGGTGGTGACATACGGCTTCGACGTTGTTGCCGTCGGGGTCTCGCACGAACGCCCCGTAGTACGACGAGTGGTACTCCGGCCAGATCCGGGGCTCGTGCAGAATCTGCGCGCCGGCGTCCACAGCTGTCTGGAAGAACGCGCGCACCGCGGTTCGGCTCGGTGCGGTGAAAGCGATATGCGATTCACGGAACCCGCCTCCGGCGGACAGCGGTCCCAACCAGAACACGGGCTGGGGCGGGCTCGCATTCCCGTAGCCGATGACTTCGCCGAAGTCGACCAGCCGGGTTCCTCCCAACGGGGCGAGTACCCGATCGTAGAAGGCGGCACTGGCCGCGAGATCGGCACATTGAACTGCGAGATGATCGAGCATCTCGAGAACCTCCATCGTCGAGAATTGATATGAGCCCGTGTCGGGCCGGTCGCGGTGACCTGGTGCAGAAGTCCGACAGGTGTCGCCGGATACGCAGATCTTCTGCGCCACTTCCCACTTCGGCTTCGTTGCACGCTTTCGACCGTAAGGGCAGATAGGTCAGCTCCTGTCCGCAATCCCGGGAGTGGTATCCGACTCTGTGACCCGGTAGGCGAGGCGCCGGGCGGCTTCCACGGCGATGACCGCAGTGGTGCCGTAAGTGGGCCTATCTGCTCGATCGCAGCCGCTCACACCCGATGCTCGCCGATCTGTCCGATGTTGTGCACATCCCCGCCTCGACATCCCGGCACACTGCTACGACTTCGATCATCGATGATCGGCGGGGCATCGCCCAGGTTCCGGCGCTCCCACGGAAACTACAATTTCGGTGTGACAGGACGATCCTTTGCCCTCCAGGCTCAGCATCCAGCTGCGTACCTCGACGGCGATTCCGTCGTTCAACTCGACGACGGGGCTGTGCTCTCGCTAGCTCATGACCTGCGGCGAAGTGCCTCTGATGACATCGAGTTCGCCCAGGCCGCCTTCCATTGGGTGCGGGACGAAGTCGGGCACTCCTACGACGTTCGGGACCCCCGGGTGACCTTGACCGCCGGCGAAGTACTACGCGAGCGGGTCGGCCTCTGCTACGCGAAGTCCCATCTCCTCGCCGCCTTGCTGCGGGTGGCAGGCATCCCAACCGGGCTCTGCTACCAGCGCCTCACGCACGGTGACGGTTACGTCCTCCATGGCTTGGTGGCCGTGTATCTGGAGGGCAGCTGGCATCGCCAGGATCCTCGGGGCAACAAGGAGGGGGGTCACTGCCGAGTTCTCCCTGACCGATGAACGGCTGGCGTGGCCGATCGATCCCACTGTCGGCGAGATCGACTACCCGCAGTTGATGGTTTCCCCGGCTGCCTCGGTCGTGAACGCCCTCAGAAGCACATCAGATGTGCTGTCGCTCTACGACACCGGCCTCCCGACGGCCTTGGACGATCGAGACTCAACCGCCGCCACCATGCCCACGGCCGAGTAGCCCACTGGGCCCCTTGGCGGCGTCGTCACTGTCACCGGCGTCGCTGCACGAAGCCCTCGACACCACCACCGGGGGCCGGTTGGCGTTCCTCGTCTTCGCAGCGACTCGGCCGGCCACCGGCCACGAGCGAGGAACAGGTTCGGCAGGCGTGTGCACTGCTGACCCGGCCGGATGAGTCGGTGTCCTCGATTGCTCGGCTGCTGGGGTCTCGCGAACCACGCTGTGCAAGTACGTTCCGGACATCAGGGTGGGGTGAAGCCATCAGGCCATCGGGTCTGAAAGTCGTAGACCACGTCAGTGAGGTTGGTGCCATCAAGATCCGCGCCAGTGAGATCGGCGCCGGTCAGGTTCGCGCCGGCGAGGATTGCATTATCGAGATGCGCATCGTTGAGGTGCGCGCTGTGGAGCTGCGCGCCGATGAGGTCCGCGCCGGCCAGGTTTGCGCTGAGAAGTGCGGCGTCGGTCAGGTTCGCACTGCGGAGATCCGCACCGGTCAGGTTCGCGTTCCAGAGGGTCGCGCCTGTGAGGTTCGCGTTCGAGAGGTCCGCGCCGGCCAGGTTTGCGCCGGAGAGGTCGGCGCCTTGAAGGTTCGCATTGTCGAGATCAGCGCCGGTCAGGTTGGCGCCGGCAAGTTTCGCGCCGGCAAGGTTCGCGCCGGCGAGGTTCGCTTCCGAGAAGATCGTGGCGACCGAATGCGAGAACTGGAGCAAGGCGCCTTCGAGGTTCGCCTCGTGGAGCTGCGAGACGTTGAGCACAGCGCCGGTGAGGTTCGCTCCGGCCAGGTTCGCGCCGGTGAGCTGCACGTTGTACAGGTGGGCCTGGGCGAGGCAGGCTCCCTGAAGTTTCACCCGCGGTGTTGGGTCCGGCAGGGTAGCGTACTTCGCGATGACGTCCAAGGCGGCCTGGGTGTCCACCGGCGTTTCTTGTCTGGGAATCTCGCAGCGCCTGGTCGTCGTCTCGGTGCGGACGAATGCTTCGAGCAACCGCCGGACGGTGGGTTGATCGGCCGCTGAGTCCTGAGCAAGGCGTTCGAGCAGGTAGACCCCGCTGAGGCGGACGCTTTCCTTGTCCGAGTCCAACTGCTCGGCGGCTGACTTGAGTAGCTCGGATTGTGCAGTCTGGCGCGCCAGACCGAGTTGGTCATTGGATGCGCTCAACGTGCTGTTGGAGAAATAGAGCGCTCCCATCGCAGCGAACGCGGCCATCACCGTGCCGGCAGCACTCGCTACCGTGGCCGCCTTCACCCACTTCGTACCGGATGGCGCGGCCGTCTCCTGAGGGCCGGCCGTGCGCGACGCCGATTCCGGTGACCGGTCCCCATCCGCTGACACCGGCGAAGCCGCGGCTTCCGCGGTCGGCCGCCCCTCGGAAGTCGTAGCTGTCGCCCCCGCCTCGTGTTCACCCGGGTCCGGCCGCCGTGAGCCGTCGACACCCTCGCTCGCGCGTTGCGCATCCCCTGCCGTCACCACGCACATTCTGCCAACCTCGCACGGCCGCAACCAATCACGTTCCCATCACCGATATGGCGGCCCAGGAAGCGCCGGTGAACGTCACGGCCGCCGGCAGTCTGTGTTGTGAGGCGGCCGGCGATTCCGGGAGGCCGCGGGCGTGGTCGAGGCGAGTAGGCGTGCGTCTGGGTCGTGGCGCCCGTTCACGGGACCGCGACCGGGTCGTACGCAAGGTGCGCACGCTGCGCCATCGCGACGCCGATTTTGTATCCCTGAGCGATCAGTTGCTCGTGGACTGCCGAGTCCTTGGATTCGGTGTCGTAGAGAAACTCGATGGATGAGTCGCTGATCTGCGAGTAGTCGGCTATGCCGTGCATCGTCTGGGTCGTCAACGCCGTCTTGTATCCGTGCCGTGCGAACGTACCTTCACCGAGACCGGCACTTGCGACGAGATGTAGTTGCTTCACCACGCTGGGGCTACCGTGCGAAACATCGTCGTAGGCCCCGAACACTCGGTCGAACCAGCCTTTGACCAGTGCTGGCATGGACCACCAGTAGACCGGAAAGAGGACGACGGTCACATCGGCCGATTCGAGCAGTTCCTGCTCATGCCTGACGTCGGCGGGAAGTTCCGAAAGCCCTCGGTGGTGCGCCAGATCCGCCTTTCGATAAACCGGATCGAAACCGGATGCCACCAAGTCATTGATTATGGCGGTGGTATTTCCATCGGACTCGATGCCCTGCTCGATGGCCCGGGCAATGGCCCAGGTAGCCGAGTCGTGGTCCGGATGCGCAACTACGAGCATCACCTTCGGTCGACTGCTTTCGTTCGTCATGCCGGCCAAACTAAAGTATGACGCTAACGTCAATGTCAAGGAGAGGCAGCTGGATGCGGATACGCGATTTGAGCCATGCCACCGGGGCGACCCCGCGAATGCTCCGGCACTATGAGGGAGCCGGGATTCTCTCGCCCGAACGCGACTCCAACGGGTACCGCAACTACCGCGCCGACGATATCCAGATCGTGGACCACATACGCTGCTTGCTGGCATCCGGCCTGTCGCTGTCCGAGGCATCTGCGATACTGCAGGTCGCATGCATCGATCCCGCCGGCGCCTCCGATGCCGACCGGCACACCGCGTTGACACAACTCGACGAGCGGGTAAGCCGATTGGACGCTGGAATCGCCCGCCTCAGGGCCCAGAAAGCCGAAATCCTCGGACTCCGCGCGAGCATCGAGGCCGAGGCCGGCCCCGCAACGGATTGATTCGGTAGAGGCCCGGCCGGCACCACGCCGCGACCGGCCCCGACCGGACTCCGGCCCTGCGGTGGTTTCTGGTATCGGCCGTGCCGAAAGACCAGGCCGTTCCCGCGGCCGGCCCGAGCCGCCGAAGGGACCGAGAAAGAGGAAACTCGAACTCAACCACCGGCCCCGCAGGATCCACGGATACCGCAGCCCTGCCGAGGTCAACGCTGAACACCTGGACAGCGGTGATGCACTGACCTTTGAGGCCGCCATCATTTCTTGGACAGCACCGGTGGACTGCACCGAGTGTCGGAACGCCGATTCGGCGGAGCGGTCAACTCGGTCTGGCGCTGAGTTGGGCACCGAGTTCGCGAAATCCCAGAGCGAGCGCGACACGTTTGGACTGCGGAGCACGGGCCCGCCACTGGGGAAGCAGCCCAGCCTCCAGTGCGTGCGCCACTGCCGCAGAACCCGTCAGGCGCGCCAATCCCCGCCCCCGGTTCTCGGGAGCGGTCAGCACACTCAAATGAGCAGTCCGGCTCGGCCACATGCGATATCCGGCGGCAGCGACCACTTCGTCATGGATCCGGATGGCGAAGGCCGGGGAGGTTATCTCGCGGAGCCCGCTTTCCTCCGATTCGTACTCACCCGCCAGAACTTCGAGCCGGCGTAGATCGGGATGCTCGGCAGAAAGCCGATCGACCGACACCGAACCCGTTGGCGCCTGTCGGAAATCGTGCTCGTCGAGGTAGGCCAGCGTGGCCGGACCCAGCACTTCTGCCAGGGGCAGGACACGGCCGAGCATTCCGGGATCCACGAGGTCCTCGACGGACAACTCTGCGACGGCGCTGCGAACCGCCGCTGCCGCGGACGCACTGGGCACGGTCACGATTGCCCGCCCCTGCAGCACGACGAAGCCGGCCCAGCCCTGCGGGCAGATCATCGCTCGCGGCGAGATCGCCACATCCACGGGGTCGGTCGAGGAGAACGAAACCGGTGCCGCAGCCAGTCCTTCCCATAGAGCGTGGGCTCTTGACAGCACCGAGTTCGTTGGCATAACCGCATTCTGCTCACAGCACGCCCCACGGGCCACCGCATATCGCGCCGGCCGGCGCCTACCAGTCGTTCGGCTATCCGAATGTGTGAGGTGGCCGCGAAGGCCGGGCCAGGGGATGCTGATGCAGTGGCCGGTGCAGCAGAGTTGGATCTCGTCATGGCTGTCATACACGCCGACACCGGCGAGGTGCGACGTGCCCACGACACGGGTGTCGACCTGGCGAGTGTCACTACGCCGGGAGGGTCTCTTTCGGTTGGGCCGCGGAATGGGGCAGAACCGAAATTCTCACTTACCTGCTGGCCCAGGGTATCGAAGTGGATCCGAGGGCCCTCGAGAAAGCCGCGCACAAGGGCCATGCCAAGGCAGTGCGGCTCCTACTCGACCATGGCATGCACCCGGATCTGCCGGCCGACTGGCCGCCGCTGTGCGCGGCGGCAGACTGCGGTTCTCCCGAGTGCGTCCAAGCACTCTTACAGGCCGGAGCGCGGGTAGATGTTCGCACGGGGCCGCAGGCGGATCGCTGGAGCGGGAAGACTCCCCAGGAGCTGAAACAGGAGTTCGTGCACGGCGCGTTCCGCGATATCCGTCAGGCGCTGGTGCCGATGGTCGCCGCGGTCACCGGCGCTGTCGTTCCGGCCGTGGTTTTCGTCGCGTTCACATTCGGTCACGGGGACGCCGCCCGGGGGTGGGGGATCCCGATGGCCACCGACGCCGCGTTCGCGGTCGCGGTCCTGGCGTTGATCGGACGCGGGTTTCACCCGATACTGTTCCGGTCGGGCCGGGTGGGGTGCGTACCTGGTAACCGCGCCGCCGATCAGGCATATCGCTGGTGGCGCGTGATGCCGTGGTCGTGCGCGTGGGGTGTTCACCGGATGTTTGTTTGCGTCATGGTATAGATGTTTGTCAATATCGATTCATGTCTAAGTCGCAGTTGCCGGTGATACCGGTCGAGGCCTGCCACCCCGCCCCGCGCGTGCGGGAGCCGCTGTCGGTGGATGCCGCGGTGGAGTTGGCGACGGTGTTCAAGGCGCTGTCGGACCCGGTGCGGCTGCGACTGTTGAGCTCGATCGCGTCGCGGGCCGGCCAGGAAGCCTGCGTGTGCGATCTGTCCGAGGGCATCGACCTCACCCAGCCGACCATCTCCCATCACCTGAAGGTACTGCGCTCCGCCGGGCTGCTGACCAGCGAACGCCGCGCCTCCTGGGTGTACTACCGCGTCGTCCCGCAGGCATTGCAGCGGGTCTCCGACGCGCTGCTGCTGGAAAGCGGCGAGACCGCGGCGGTGACTGCGTGAGCGCCACCGACACCGCCGCCGAGCAGAGTGTGGTGGGCAAGCTGTCGACGCTGGACCGGTTCCTGCCGGTGTGGATCGGTGTCGCCATGGCCGCCGGGCTCCTGCTCGGCCGGCTGATCCCCGGCCTCGGCGACGCGCTCGCCGCGGTGGAGATCGACGGCATCTCGCTGCCGATCGCGCTCGGGTTGCTGATCATGATGTATCCGGTGCTGGCCAAGGTCCGCTACGACCGCCTCGACACCGTCACCGGTGACCGCCGACTCCTGATCGGGTCGCTGGTGCTGAACTGGATGCTCGGCCCGGCGCTGATGTTCGCCCTGGCCTGGCTGCTGCTGCCGGACCTGCCCGAATATCGGACCGGGCTGATCATCGTCGGGTTGGCGCGCTGCATCGCGATGGTGATCATCTGGAACGACCTGGCCTGCGGCGATCGCGAAGCCGCTGCGGTGCTGGTGGCGTTGAACTCGATCTTCCAGGTCGTCATGTTCGCGGTCCTGGGCTGGTTCTACCTCTCGGTGCTGCCCGGATGGCTGGGTCTGGAGCAGACCACGATCGAGGCCTCACCGTGGCAGATCGCGAAATCGGTGCTCATCTTCCTCGGGATCCCGCTGCTCGCGGGATATCTCACCCGCCGGTTCGGGGAACGCGCCAAGGGCCGCGATTGGTACGAATCCACGCTGATCCCGAGGATCGGGCCGTGGGCCCTCTACGGGTTGCTGTTCACCATCGTCGTGTTGTTCGCCCTGCAAGGCGAGCGGATCACCGCTCAGCCTCTCGACGTGGTGCGGATCGCGGTCCCGCTGCTGGCGTATTTCGCGATCATGTGGGGCGGGGGCTACTTGCTGGGCGCGGTGATGGGGCTGGGTTACGAGCGCACGACCACGCTGGCGTTCACCGCGGCGGGCAACAACTTCGAGCTCGCCATCGCGGTGGCGATCGCCACCTACGGTGCGACTTCCGGCCAAGCCTTGGCTGGTGTGGTCGGCCCGCTTATCGAGGTCCCGGTCCTGGTGGCGCTGGTGTATGTGTCGGTGGCCCTGCGTAACCGGTTCCGCACTCCTGCGGTGATGACCGAGGTGGGGTCGCGGTGACCACGGCCCCGACGGTGCTGTTCGTGTGCGTGCGCAACAGCGGAAAGTCGCAGATGGCGGCCGGATTGATGCGCCAGGCCGCCGGCGAGAAGGTCCTCGCGCTGTCAGCGGGCACGGACCCGGGCACGAAGCTCAACGCGTTGTCGGTGGCCGCTCTCGCCGAGGCCGGGGTCGATATCGGCGGTGAGCACCCGAAAGCGGTGGATCCGCTGCTGCTGCACATTGTGGACCTGGTGATCGTCCTCGGCCGCGAAGCCGACCTCGACGCCCCTGCCGGGGTTCAGGTGCGGCGGTGGGAGACCGCCGAACCCTCGCAGCGCGGGATCGAGGGTATGGAGCGGATGCGGCTGGTCCGTGACGATATCGCCGCCCGTGTGCGTGCCCTGCTCGCCGAGCTCGACGTCCCCATCGCGTGAAAGAGGCTGTTTCCGTGACCACACCGAGTGTGTTGTTCGTCTGCGTCCACAATGCCGGTCGCTCCCAGATGGCCGCCGGATTCCTCACCCACCTCGCCGACGGGGCGATCGAGGTCCGCTCCGCCGGTAGCGCCCCCGCCGAACACCTCAACCCCGCGGCGATCGAGGCCATGGCCGAGGTCGGGATCGATATCACCGCCCAGGCCCCGAAAATCCTCACCTCCGACGCGGTGCAGTCCTCGGATGTGGTGATCACCATGGGCTGCGGTGACACCTGCCCGGTGTTCCCCGGCATCAGCTACCGCGACTGGGACCTGGAAGACCCCGCCGGGAAAGGCGTGGAAGCGGTCCGCCCGATCCGCGACGAAATCCGAGCGCGGGTCGAAGCGCTCATCGCCGAGCTGCTGCCCGCTCACGCCTGAACCTCCCGGTTCGTACGGTCGAGGAGACGCTGGTGACCGGTGAACATCCGGCTGCCCGGTATCGCGCGGAGATGCTCGGTACCGCAGTCGGGGTGCCATCAGCCGACATCACCTCCCCGCCCCGCACCAGCGATCCTGATGGTGCGGTCATCGTGCGTGCTCGCCGCGGCGCAGTGCCGCGGGCTGCAGACGGCGTACCAGGTAGGCCGCGTCCCGACCGGCCCCGCGCAGCGAATTCGACGACGGGGTCCGTTGCCATTCCAACCCGAGGAATCCCAGCCCGGGATGCGTGGTCGACACACCCTGGCGCTGCCGCGGGATCCCGGTATCGGTCAGCGCCCCCGACCCCACCAGGTAGGGCAGGTGCGGGTTGTACCCGGTCGCGAAGACAACCGCATCCACCGGCGTGCGGGTGCCGTCCGGCCACACCACACCCTCAGGTTCGAATGCGGTGAACATCTCCCGGCGCTCCGGTCGCCCGGCGTCCAGCGCGGCACGGTAGCGGCCGGTGTCGAAGACCGGCTGCGTCGGTGCTTCCTTCACGATCCGCCCCAGCGGGGCGGCGTCGAATCCGGTGATGGTGAACCAGAAGTGCATGTCGCGGCCCAGCGGGCGCTGCGGCACGAACTTCACCGGCGCCCGGCTGGCCAACACCACCTCGGCATGTTCGGCCAGCTCGGCCGCGATCTGCACCGCGGAGTTCCCGGCTCCCACCACGACCACCCGCCGGCCCGCGAACTCGGCTGGGTTGCGGTACTCGCCGGCGTGCAGGATCCTGCCCCCGAACTCCTCCCGGCCGGCAATGGCAGGCAAGGACGGTGAACCGAACGACCCGGTTGCCGCGATCACCCGCGGCGCGGTGAACACCGCCCCGGATCCGGTGGTCACCGCGAAACCCGCACCGTCGCTGACGCTCACCGCCTCGACCGGGGTGCTGGCGTGGATGTCTGCGTCCAGGCCCGCGGCGTAGCAGCGCAGATAGTCGATCACCTCGTCGCGGTGCGGATACCGGTCCGGATCGCCGGGGAACCGGCGTCCGGGCAGACTGCTGTAGCGGGCCGGGGAGAACAGGGTCAGGCTGTCGTAATAGCGCGGCCACGAACCGGTCGCTTCCGGTGCGGCTTCCAGGACCGCGGTGCTCGAGCCCTGGCCGGTGAGGTAGTGGGCGGCGGCCAGCCCGGATTGGCCGCCGCCGATGACCACCGCGTCATATGCGTATTCGTCTGTCACAAGATCTCTTTCTTCGAAATGGTGATACCGGTGAGGGGCGCGAGCACCGCGGCGACAGCGGCGACCGCACCGAGAACGAGGTAGGCGTGGGCGTAGCTGCCGGTCCAGGCCGAGAGCACCGTGCCCGCCCACGGAGCCAGCGCGGACACGATCACCACCGGCGCCGACAACAACCCGTTGAGGCGCCCGTAATGGGTGGCGCCCCACCGGTCGGTGATCGCGGTGGCCTGGATCAGTGTGAATATCCCGCGCACCAGCCCGGCGCCGATCGCGACCGCGATCAACACGATCACCGCCGACACCACCCCGAGCAGCGCGGTGGAGGCGGCGAGTGCGGCCAAGACCAGCACGGTGCGGGCGGTGACACCGGTGTAGCGGGCCAGCGGCAGATACCCGATCCGGCCCAAAACCTGCCCGGCGCCGCCGAGCCCGAGCGCGGTCGCGGCCAAACCCGGGCCGAAGCCCTGCTCCCGGAGCAGGGCGACGAGGTTGAAGATGCCGGCGAAGCTCGCGAACGCGGCCAAACACATGGTGACGACCAGCGCGGCGAAGCGTGGGCTGCGCGCGATCCCGCGGTGGTCGGCATGCGCAGCCACTGTCGGGGCCGGTGGGTCCGGCCATACCGCCCGCAATCCGAACCAGTGCACCGGCACCGTCACCACCGCCAGGACCGCAGCAAGGACGAGATAGGTGGCGCGCCACTCGATGTGCGCATCCAGTGCGGCCGTCAGCGGCGCGAACACCGTGGACGCCAGGCCACCGGCCAGAGTCAGGATCATCAGCGCGGTCACACGCTGCGGCCCCCACCAGCGGGTCAGCGCCGCGAACGCCGGCGGATACAGCACCGCCCCCATCGCCGCCCCCGCTAGCAGCCAGCCCAGATAGAACACGAGCAGGTTCGGCGCGGCCGCGATCGCCACCAGCGCGATGACACCGAGAACCGATCCGGCGGTCATCACCCGCCGCGGGCCCGTCCGGTCGATGAGCGCGCCGACCGGGATCCCGGTGAGCGCGGTCGCGAGCTGACCGAGCGAGAACGCCGCGGTGATCACCGGCGCCGACCACCCCGTCTCGGCGGTGATCGACACCGACAACACCGGAAACGCGTAATACAAGATCCCCCAACTCGAGATCTGGGTCAGGCACAGCACCGCCAGCACCCGGCGGCGCCCCGCCCGCGGCAACCCCTCCACCGCTGCCGCGGGCGCGGTCTCCACATCGGTCACGCCGAGACCCGGGCGTTCAGTGGGCGGCGGCCGGTCCGCAGCACGCCACCTTCGACTCGGCCTCCGTCTCGGGTGCGGCTTCGCCGGGGCCGCCGGTGCCGCAGCACGCCTGCACCGCCTCCTCATCGTCCTTCCCGGCGAACCGCGGTTCGGTACCGAAATGCTCGGTATCGGCCAGCACGGTGTAAACCTCCCACCGCTCTTTGCTCGGGCCGGTCACCCACACCTTGTCCTGCGTGGCGAAACAACACGTCGTCGCGATCTGCTCTTCGGTGAACAGACCCGCATCCGACAAGCGCGCGATCTCGGCGTGCACCTTCTCCGAGGACTCCACCTCCACCCCCAGATGGTTCACGCTGCCCCCGTGACCGGGGTTCTCGATGAGCACCAGCTTCAGCGGCGGCTCGGCGACCGCGAAGTTCGCATAGCCGGGCTTGCGTTTCGCCGGCTCGGTGCCGAACAGGGTCGAGTAGAACTCGACGGCCTGTTCCAGATCGTCGACGTTGAGTGCGAGCTGAACACGTGACATCATGACCACCACCTGTGTGACATATATCGAATTACTGGCAGCCGCCAGTCTGCCACCTTTTCGACATAAGTCAATATCACCGGTAGGATGGATTTCATGCCCAAAGCGCTGCCTGTGATCGACATGACCGCACCGGTCTGCTGCCCGCCCGTGGCCGCCGGCCCTGTCGACGACGAGGCCGCCCTGCATGTCGCACTGCGGCTGAAAGCTCTCGCCGACCCGGTCCGGGTCAAACTCATGTCGCTGTTGCTGGCCAGCTCGGAAACCGGGTGCAACGGCGGCGAACTCGCCGACGCGGTCGGGTTATCCGAATCGACGGTCAGCCACCACCTCGGTCAGCTCCGCAAAGCCGGGCTGGTGAACTCCGAACGCCAGGGCATGAGCGTTATCCACCGCGTCCACCGCGACGCCCTGGCCGCACTCTGCGTCGTCCTCGACCCCAACTGCTGCCGGTAACCACCGCACCCGCCTCGGCTCGATCACCCGGAGCGCGACACCGCACACACCCGGCGTTCATAAAGGGCACAAGTGGTTGACAATGACCGGCGCAAGAAACCGGCAGACGAACGAACAAAGAGTGAGCCGTCATGCTTCACACATGGGTCGAGTCCGCCGGAGGCTCCTTTGAACTCCACAACCGGCCGATCAGGCCGCAGGCCCCGCGTCTCGCCCCAGTGGCACAGACTCTCTCGATCCTGGGCCTCGTCGCTATGGCAGGCGGACCGCTGCCCTGCACCGACCGAGTGCTGCCAGGCGGCGAGCATTTGTCAACTCCCGTGGGCCGAAAGCGTAGCCAGCCATGGATGGCCGGGGTGAACTCGCGATAGCCACCCGAACAGTCGAGATCGCCGGGACCGGTCCATCGCGGGGAGCGCACGCAGGAAGTCGCTCTCGTCTTTGGCTCGCCGGGCTTTCGCTTTGAACAGGAGAACGACCTCAGGGATCACATAGGGGATGCCCTCGGCGGTACGGAGGATCAGCTCGTCGTAGGGCAAGGTGATCGAGGCGTCGCGGCGGCACACCCATCGATCGCCCAGGTACGGCTCGCGGAACACGTCCAGGCGATACAGTCCGGTCGTCGGTTCGCGTAGCCATGTCTGATGCTGACTGTCCGCTTCCTCGGGAAACGGCCAAACACATCCGTCGCCGACGACGTCCCATTCGAAGCCCGGGAACGCGTTCAGAATTTCGCCGAACCGCTCACTCGAGACGCCGATTTCGAGATCGGAGTGCGCACGTCCGAGACCACCGACAAACAGGTCCAGCGCCCACCCGGCTGCGACATACCAGCATGGCGCGGTGCCCGCGAGCCGTTCAGCGGCTTCGGCGGGAGTCCAGGCCTGCCACAGGCTGTCGCATTCCGCGACGGACAACGGGCGTCCGGCCATCTCAGAAAACTCCTTCACATAGCCCGCCCCGGCACAACGGTACGGCACACTGTTCTCCGCTCCGCCCGGAAAACAGTGGTGCGGGTCAGATCCGTCGGTGTTCGTGCAGGGTTCGGAGCGCGGCCAGTGTGGTCAGGCCGCGCCATTCCACGGTCTGGCCGGGGGAGTAGTGCAGGAAGTGGAAGTCCCAGCCGCCGTCGGCGAGTTGTTCGTGTTCGAGTCGATCGAGTTCGGCGGCGATCGTTGTGTCGTCGAACAGGGCCCGGCTCGGCGCGATGGGCCGAGGGGAAAGATCGAGGGGTTTGATGTGTTCGTTCTCGATTCCTCCTTCGACGGGCACCGTGCCGTCGGCGCGGATCGCCGGACGTAGCAGCTCGATGGCTGCGGCGGCGCGGGCGGGGTCGGGGACCGCGTCGAGGAACTGCAGGGCGAATTCGACGGTGTAGCCGACCGGCTTGTCGATTGCCTCGATCTGGTTCCAGCACCAGGTCGTCGCTGTGTCGAGCCACGAAGTCCGTGCGCCGAGTTGCCACAGTCCGGCGGCGAGGGCGTAGGTGAGGAATCCCGACTCGGGGCTCGGTGTCATCCAGGGCGCGTGGGGGTGACCGTCTGCCGAGGGCAGCACGGTAGGGATACCACCGTCGGGGTGGGCGATGGTGGCGATCCAGTCGGCGACCGCGGTGACCATGGGGGTATGGGTGGCGTTGATGTGGGTGAGCACGTCGAGGGCCGCCAGTGCCGCCGCGGGCTGGCTGTCGGGGCACCGCACGTCCGGTTCCAGGGCATGGCCGAATCCGCCGTCGTCGTTCTGATACGCCGCGAGCGCGGTCAGTACCGGCTCGACGGGTCCGTTGTCGAGAAGGACGGTGAGCTGGTGGCGTTCCAGGACACGGGCGCCGGATTCGATGAAATGCCGGGCGGCTTGCAGGTCGATACTCATGCACCGGAGGCTAGGCGGCGGTGAGCGTGGCGTCTTTCAAGAAACGGACAGGCGTGAGGCCGGTGAGGCGCCGCACTTCCGCTGCCATATGCGCCTGGCTGGCATAACCCACTACATGCGCGCGGTCGGCCAGTGAGCCCGCCCCCAGCGCGAGGAGTCCGCGCAGCCGGATCACCCGGGCCAAGAACTTGGGACCGTAGCCGACCGCCGCGGTGACTCGGCGGTGGAGGTGGCGCTCGCTGACACCCAGGTCATCGGCGACAGCCGCGACACGCGCACCACAAATGCTCAACCGGGAGACAGCGGCGTCGACGAGCGGGTCCGGTCCGGCCTTCCTGTCCAACACGGCCTCGGTCAGCAGCCGGAGACGCGTCGATAGGTCCGCGGTCGCGCGCTCATCGGCCCAGTCCGCGACGCCCGGCCAGAGCAGCGACAGCGGAATCTGCTGGTCGCGTACTTCATCGGCGGGGATGCCCAGGACGGCACCGGCCATTCCCGGCCGGAGCCGGATACCGCCGGCGGACTCGCCGGTCGCCTGCCACACCAGCGGTTTCGTATCGGCGCCGACCACAAGGAGCTGGGTACCGAGCCAGACCAGGTCGACGCACCCATCCGGAACCACACGCTGCGTCCCGCCGACCAGAGCGTCACTTTCCCACACACAGGCCGCTACCGCCTCCAACCCGGTCGGCGGCCGATATTCACGGTAAACACCCACCCGACCACCCTATCCAGAGGCGTGGCACGCATCGCTGAGCAGAGCGCTGCCCAGACCGCGGCGACACGGAGCCCGGTTCGCGAGCTCAGAGGCTGTGTTGGAGGTCGGTCCGCAGGTTGTCGTAGGTCGGCGCCAGCGCGCGCAAAGTGTCTACGGCGGTAGGGGTGTCACCGGTGACCACGGATTGCTGAAGGGAGCCGACGAGCCGGGCCTGGCGGTCTATCGTGGCTGCCGCGTCGGTGAATCCTGCCCGGTGCAGGCAGGTGGCGGCATCGGTGAGGCGCCGCGCGCCGACACGGATGGCGAAGTGGACGAGGTGTTCGCGAACGTCGTTGTCGCCGGCGTCGAGTAGGTCGGCCAGCGCGAGAGCGGCGTCACCGTTGGCGAGGCTGCCCGCCGGCATGGGATGAGTCGGCTCGGCGGCGAGCCAGGCTACCGCTCGCGGCAGCACCGCAGTGATAGCGGCATCGGCGCTGACGCGGGCGAGCCGGGTGAACTCGGTGCGTGTCGTGTACGGCCGGCCGTAGGTCAGGGTGTGGGCGCGCCAGGCGTTCATGAAGTCGGGCAGCGGCAGCCGTGCGTACGGGTAGCCCTGCGGATCGTGCACAGTGAGGTGATCGCGCTCGATACCGACGGCGACGAGGTAGTGGTCGGCGCCGATGGGGCCGGTCATGCCCGGCTGATAACGCAGATGTCCCATTTCGATCGGGCCCACCATGACCGGCCCGGCCTCCAGCAGCGACGCGAGTCGGCCGAGCGCAGCCCCGGGCTCGCCGTCGCTGAGAGTGCGCGCGGTCCAGCCGAGCGCGGCCAGGGCATCCTGCACACCGGTTTCGGGAGTCCAGCCGTAAGGATCGAAGAACGGCAGCGCGCCACCGACGAGTTGCATACCGAACGGGCTGCCGGTCACGGTCTCGATCACCGCCGGTTCAGGGGCATCAACGCCCATCATCATGGCCAGCGAATTCGCGTAGCAGTAGGGGCCCGACCCCCGGTACGGAACGTGCAGCATGGCGGCAGCGTGCCAGTTTTCCCAGGAAAACACCATCTCACTGCCCCGGCCGCACCGGCGGTTCACCGCGAACGGTGCATGAGCGAGTCCGGGCAATGGTTTCGGTCAACAACTCGGAAAGCCGATCGGAAGCCTGCTCCTGAGGAACGTGAATGAGTATTGAGACATCTATCCCGTTGTACGGCGCCGCATTCTTATGCCCTGTGCTCATGGACTCGGCCCGCTGCCGACGCTGTGACCTGGGGTGGGATGTCCTCGATGACAGAACGAGCGGGTGACTTCACCGGTGCAGGTAATTCGTTCGACTTTCCATTGTGCGAAGCGGCATTTTATGCCCTCTCCGGCAGGCCAATAACGTCGAATTCATGGAGTGGAATTTTCGGTCGGCGGAAGAACTAGCGGCCGCCTTGTATGCCGGTGAAGTGACGTCGGTGGAACTGACCGATGAGGCGATCGCCCGTATCGAGCGCGACGACCCAGCGATCAACGCGATCTGTGTACCGGACTTCGACCGCGCGCGGGCCGCCGCACGCGATGCCGACCAGGCGCGCGCCCGCGGCGAGGACCGGCCGCTGCTCGGCATTCCGGTGACGGTCAAGGAGTCCTACGACATGGCCGGGCTGCCCACGACCTGGGGCATGCCGCAGCACGCGAACTACGTACCGACCGAGGACGCGGTACAGGTATCGCGGCTGAAGGCGGCCGGCGCGGTGGTCCTCGGTAAGACCAATGTGCCGTTGATGCTGCGAGATATCCAGAGCTTCAACGAGATCTACGGCACCACCAACAATCCGTGGGATCACGGCCGTACGTCGGGTGGGTCGTCCGGCGGTTCGGCGGCGGCCCTGGCGTCCGGCTTCGGCGCGCTGTCCATCGGCTCCGACCTGGCCGGTTCGCTGCGCACCCCCGCGCATTTCTGCGGCATCTACGCGCACAAGCCGACACTCGGGCTGGCGCCGACCCGCGGCATGGTCGCGCCGTCCGCGCCGGCCTTGCCGGTCGACCACGACCTCGCTGTCGTCGGTCCGATGGCCCGCACCGCCCGCGACCTCGCGCTGCTGCTCGACGTGATGGCCGGACCGGACCCGCTGACCCACGGCGTCGCCTACGATGTCGCACTGCCGCCCGCGCGGCACGACCGGCTTGCCGACTTCCGTGTCCTGATCATCGAGGACCATCCACTCATTCCAACCGGATCGGCGGTGCGGGCGGGCGTGAACCGGGTCGCCGAGGCGCTCGTGGACGAAGGCGCCCGGGTCGAACGGCGCAGTCCCCTGCTGCCCGATCCGACCGAAGCGGCGACGCTCTACATGCTGCTGATGATGTCGAACGCCGCCGCAAGCCTTCCCATCGACGTATACGAACAGCTGCGGACCCACGCCGCCGCCCTGAGCGCGGACGACCGGAGTCTCGATGCGGCGCGGCTGCGCGGCATGGTGCTCGGCCACCGCGACTGGGTCGAGGCGAACAACCGTCGCGAACTCCACCGCCACGGCTGGCGGCAGCTGTTCGCCGAATTCGACGCCGTGGTATGCCCCATCACGCCCACGCCCGCCTTCCCACACGACCACCACGGAGGTCTGGAGAACCGGCACATCGACATCGACGGCGTCGAGTACCCGTACTTCGACCAGCTCGTCTGGGCCGGTGTGGCCACCATGCCCGGCCTGCCCGCCACCGCCATACCCGCGGGCCGGTCCCCCGCGGGTCTGCCGGTGGGAGTGCAGCTCATCGGTCCGATGTTCGAGGACCGCACCCCGCTACGGCTGGCCGAACTCCTCGAGCAGAAGATCGGCGGCTTCCTGACACCGAAATAGGGCCCACCACCGCCCAACCGCTTCTCGCGGCTGAGAAAAGTTGTCTGCACTGGGGCGGCTGGGGCAGCGCCGCCATGCCTATCGGTGGGCCGAGTGGGGCCGGCGGGGTTGCGTTTCGGAAATCGGTCCGCTTATGCTCGGACCCGCGATATTCAGTCGCCGTAAGCGTTCACGTCAACCAACGCACCGGCCCTGCCACCTGGTATGTCCGCTGCCGACGATCGCTACGGAGCATCGATGAATTCCGCGAATCTTCCTTCCCCCCTCGACTTCGACCGGTTGAAGCTGCCCGCCCGCGCCGCATCGCTGGTGTTGCCGCTGCTGCTGTCCCTGTTGATGACCTGCCTCGTCTCGCTTGTCAGCACCCTGATGAGTGACGGGCTCGCGGTCGGCGTGTGGTTGCGGTCCTGGGCCGTATCGTGGCCCATCGCCTTCCCCACCCTGCTGCTCGTGCTGCCGATCGTCCGCCGAATCACGTCCGTGCTGGTGCGGACAGCATGAGCACGGTTGTTCCGAGCCGGAGGGTCTCGGACACCCGCACCAATGGTCTCGAGGCATACGTTCGGACACCGCGATAGTGTCTCCATACGATGATCGCAGGTCGGCGTTACGAGCTCGGATATAGGACTGCTGTAGCGGGGGTGGGATCGTTGCCGCGGGCAGGGCTTCACCCGGTACCGCGCGCGCCGCAGCGCTGGTCGAACGGCGACCGGATCGCGCCCGGTGAGCACTTCTGTGGGTCTCGGACGGGTAGGTGGTTTGCGGCAGGTAGTGCGAGCCGACCGGCCGGATGACAGATTTGGTCTACTAATTCAGAACATGATTGGAGCTGAGTACCGGTCCATATCGTTGGCACTCTCATGGGGGTGAGTGTTGAGTTCTGGGTGACTTCGATTGTGGTGACGGCAACGCCGGGGACGGGGGCGTTGTTCACGGCCGCGGCCGGGATGGCTCGCGGCGCGCGGGCCGGCCTGATCGCTGCGCTGGGATGCACGCTGGGGATTGTTCCGCACATGGCGCTGGCGTTGACGGGCGCGGCGGCTCTGCTGGCGGCGAGTCCGGTGGCGTTCGAGGCGGTCAGGTGGCTGGGCGTCACCTATTTGCTGTACATGGCCTGGGGCATGTGGCGGCAGACCGGCGTATTTGCCCCTGAGACCGACACCGATATGTCGTCGGAGTCGCGGTCGGCGTGGCGCGTGATCGGCAGCGCGGTGCTGGCGAACTTGCTGAACCCGAAGCTGACGATCTTTTTCTTCGTGTTCCTGCCGATGTTCGTGACCCCTGCGGCGGGCGGCGCGGTGCTGCGTATGCTCATGCTGGGGTTGGTGTTCATGGCGATCACGGTGGTGATCTTCGCCGCCTACGGGGTGTGCGCGGGATGGCTGCGACGGTATGTGGTCGGCCGTCCGATGGTGATGCGGTGGCTGGGGCGCGGCTTCGCGGCGACCTTCGTGGTGCCGGCTGTGATGCTCGCCCTGGCTGGGCGATGACAGATGCTCTACTCATCCACCGGGGGTGAGTTCACCGAGGATTTTGATCGCTGCTTCAAGTCGAGGCGCAGAGTGGGGCCCGTATCCGATCACCAGGCCCGGCCCTCCTCGGGTGAAGCGATGAGCGGACAGAGGTTGCACCGCGATTCCCGCCGCACGCGCCCGTCCCGCGACGGCGGCATCATCCACGTGGTCGGGTAGCAGCACGAGGAGATGCAGACCCGCCGCGACGCCTTCGACTCGGCAACCGTGGAGATACCGCTGAACGGCGGCGACGGCGGCATCGCGGCGCCGCCGGTGCCGCAGACGCATGCTGCGCAGGTGACGTTCCAGTACACCGGTGTCGATGAGTTCTGCCAGGGTGAGCTGCGGGAGTGCCGGTGAGCCGAGGTCGGTGGCCCAGCGTTTGCAGACCAGCTCAGGGTGCAGGCTGTCCGGGGCGATCATCCACCCGATCCGTAAGGCGGGGGCCAGCACCTTGGACAGGCTGGAGATGTGGACGATCCGCTGGGCCGCCATTGCGTGCATGGCCCGTACGGGCGCCCGGTCGTAGCGGTATTCGGAGTCGTAGTCGTCCTCGATCACGAACCCGTCGATGTTCTCGGCCCAGGCGATCAACTCCCGGCGCCGTCCCGGCGAAAGGACCACTCCAGTCGGGAACTGATGCGCCGGCGTGACCAGGGCGACCCGCGCGCTCGTGCAGGCGAGTGCGGCCACGTCGAGTCCGTCCTCATCCACAGCGATCGGGTGGAGGGTATCCAGCCAATAGTTCAGGATGCGGCGGTTACCCTCCGCACCAGGGTCTTCGACAGCACATCCAGTGATCCCACGATCACAGAGTGTCTGGGAGAGCAGGCTCAGTGCGCCGGTCACGCCGGCGGTGACAATGATCCGTTCCGGTGCGGCGCGGATGCCACGGCTCCGCGCCAACCACCTGGCCAACGCCTCGCGGAGCTGGGGTGTTCCTTGCGGGTCGGCGTACCCGAGATCACGCGCGGTCGCTGTGGCGAGCACTCGGCGTTCTGCTCGCAACCAGGCGGCACGCGGGAAGGCGCTCAGGTCGGGCGCCCCTTCGGAGATGTTCAGCAGCTCGCTCGATCGCCCTGGCTCCGGAGTCGGCGTTGCTACGACGGCCGGGGCGGGAACGAGGCCGGCGACGGCGGTACCTCCGCCGGCATTGGTGACCAGCAGCCCTTCTTCGGTGAGGCGGCGGTACGCTTCGACCACGGTCCCGCGTGACACCGACAGCTCTTTTGCCAGCTCGCGGGTTGCGGGCAGTCGGGCGCCTGGTGTGAGTGTGCCGTCCGCGACCGCGGTGCGGATCTGCTGGGCCAGCCAGGCCGTCCGGCCCCGTGTGGGCGCCGTGGCCGGGTCGAGGCCGAGGAAATCCGAACCATCCATTTGGTACATGATCCTAGGCTGTTCGGCACGAATCAGGTGCCGCGTCATCGCCAGGCAGTAAGGTGCCCAGCGATCCATACGATGCCGATGGGGACGCCGCCGCCGAGACGAACCGGGGTCGCGCCATCGGCGGTCATCACTGAGTGGCGCCGGGGTCGGCCTCGACGGTGTAGCGCTCGGACGGTCACGAGGCGGGCTGAGCACCGGATCCACCTCGCCGTCGATGGCCGCGGTCTGCCGATGCGCGCACTGATCACCGGGCGCCAAGCCGGTGACAACCATCGCCGCGATCGTGCTGTGGTTGCGATGAATTACCGGACAGGGCCCCGGTCGAATGGCGACCCGTCGGCCGCGCAGTGGGTGTCCTCGGGTGGGAGGCCGCCGGTGAACAGATACTCCCGTTTGACCAGTTCGGTGCAGGTGCTGGGCACGTACATGCTGCTGTGGCCCACCCCTTCGGTGACCACGACCCGGGCCCGGGCCAGCTGTGCGGCGCCGTCGTAGGCGCCGGCCAGCGGTGTCGCCGGATCGAACCTGTTGTTGAGCACCAGGATCGGTGCCGCGGTGTGCCGGTTCCACGGCCCGGTGTACCGGTCGGCGGCGTGACCGTGCCAGAACGCGCAGGTGATACTGCTGAACACAGCGACGCGCCCGAAGTAGGGCACCCGCTGGTCCTCCGAGACCGCGGCGCGACTGTAGACGCCGAGGTCGGTGGGCACGGTGCTGTCGGTGCACTGGATCGCGTGGTAGGCCTCGGTGCGATTGCCCGTGTACGAGGCACTGGCCCGCACCAGGCCCGGGAGGGCGGTGCCCGCGTCGAACAATCGCTGCAGCAGTGTGGCGAGGTCGGGGAAGGTGGACGGCTGTGACAGGCCGGCGGCCGCGTTGACGATCGTCGAATACGTCCACGCGCGGCCGTCCAGCTCGATGGGGGCCAGCCGGGCCCGCTCGATGAGTGTGATCCACTTCAGTTTCGGATCGCCGGCGGAGAACGCGCAGCCCGGACCGGCCTCCGAACACTGGCGCAGGAAAGCGTCGAACGTGGCGGAGATGGCGTCGGCCACGTTCTGCCGGGTGTCCAGCGGCACCTTGGTGCCCTGTCCGTCGTGGCCGTCGACATTGCCCTCGAAGTCCAGCGATCCGTCGAACACCATGGCCCGGACCCGGCCGGGGAACATATTCGCGTACACGGCACCGACCTGGGTGCCGTAGGAGATGCCGTGATAGGTGAGCAGCGGGTCGCCGACCGCGCGGCGCAACAGGTCGAGATCGCGGGCGGTGTCGGCGGTCGACGCATGGTTCAGGATCGGCCCCGCCTGCTGCGCGCAGCGCTCGGCGAACCGGGCGGACCAGTCGTAGAACGGCGGCTCCTCGGCCGGGGTGGCCGGCATCGCCGGCATGGCGGCGAGGAAGGCCGTCTGTTCGTCCTCCGTCGGAAAACAGTGCACCGGGGCGCTACGCGACACCGCACGGGTGTCCCACGAGACCACGTCGAATCGGGCCCGTAATTCCTCGGAGAACAGCCACGACCACCGGCCTCGTTCGCGCAGCCGGTCGACCCCGGAGGCCCCGGGGCCGCCGAAGTGCACGAAGAGGGTGCCGATGCGCCGGCCCGGATCGGTGGCGGGCAGTTTGATGACCGCCAACTCGATCCGCTCATCCCGCGGCCGGTTGTAGTCCAGCGGCACCTGGGCGGTCGCGCACTGGAACCCGTCCTGGCAGTCGGACCAGAACAGCGACGGGGTGTCCGCCGATTCGGCGGCGCGGTCGAGATAGGGGTCGATACCGTCCTCGGCGACGGCCGGCGCCGGTGCACCGAGGACTCCGGCGCCGACCGCGAGCGCCAGTACGGCGCGCCGGACCCGGTGCAGTGTGTCGGCTCCGAAACGCAGATCCAAACCAGGGCCCTTCTCGGTACGGCATCACGAACCGAATGATCCTGTCACACCGGCGAATTCCCTGCCGGACGGTGTCCCGGGGCGGCCGGGTGCGTCGGCTCACGACCCGCCGTCCGGCGGGGTGACCGACCGGCCGTCGCAGGCCTCAGCTCTCCGCTCCACCGTGATCGCCGGATCGGGCGGCGTCGTCGCGTCGTCCGGCGATCCCGTGGAGCAGTAGGTCTTCCAGCGCCGCGGCGAAACCGTCCAGATTGTCGATATCGCGGATACACATGGCGAACAGGGCCGCCCCCGCGATGGTGTCCAGCAGGGTGTTCGCATCCGCCACGGGGCCGGCGGCGGTGCGGCCCGCCGCCAGATAGTCCGCCAGCTCCTGCCGGGTCGGCGTATCCAGCCGGGCCGAGAGTTTCTCGTACAGGCTCGGATCCGCGCGCATATCGGACATGAGGCCGGGCATGGCCGCGCGGGCTTCGGCCGAGCCGAACAACTGGATCGTCCCCCGGATCACCTTGCGCACCTCGGTGACCAGGTCGGGGGCGACCTCCGCCGTGCCGACATCGGGGAACACGGCCTTGGCGATCAGGTGTGCCTTGGACGGCCAGCGCCGGTAGATCGCCGGCCGGCTGACGCCCGCCCGGGTGGCGATCGCATCGATGGAGGTCGCGGTGTAACCCCGCTCGACCAGCAGATCGCGGGCGGCCTCGAGTACCGCCCGGTCCACGGCGGGGTCGCGGTGCGGGCCCAGACGATGGCGTGCGGTCACAGAATCGGTCCTTGTTCACAGGAGCAGGAGTCGTTACAGTCTGTCACAACAAAGTCGTTACACTGTGTAACCGCTGTGTACTGGGAGGAGCAGGCGTGTCCGCTGACCCCGCCACCGCCGATCGGGCCTATCGGCCGGTACCCCTGCTACAGGACAGAGTCGTCGTGATCTCCGGCGTCGGTCCAGGTCTGGGCACCGCGCTCGCCGTAGAGGCCGCTGCCATGGGTGCCCACCTCGTGCTGGTCAGTCGAACCGAGCGCAAGCTCGAGCGGCTGGCCGAGAAGATCCGGGCGGACGGCGCGACGGTGGTGCCGGTCCCGGCCGATATCACCGACGAGGAGCAGCGGGCCGGTCTGGCCGAGCGGGTACAGGCCGAATTCGGCCGGGTCGACTGCCTGATCAACAATGCCTTCGCCATCCCGCCCATGGACCCGATCACCGGGATCGATCTCGCCGCGCTGCGCGCCGCCAACGAGACGAACGTCTTCGCGCCGTTGCGTCTGTCGGCGCTGTTCGCGGACGCGCTCGCGGCGACCCGGGGCTCGATCATCATGCTCAACTCGTGCGTGTCCTACAGTTCACAACCCGAGTACTCCGGGTACAAATTGTCGAAAGGCGCACTGGCGCATCTCGCCTCGTCGCTGGCGACGGAATTGGGTCCGCGCGGTATCAGGGTCAACAGCGTCGCACCGTCGTACGTGTACGAGGACATCAACAAGGCGTACTTCGACTGGCTGGCCACGCAGGCCGGAGTGAGCCACGACGATATCTACCGCGAGAAGGCCGCGCCCACGGACCTGTTGCGCCTCGCCGGACCGGAAGAAGTCGCCCGCGCGGCACTCTTCCTCGCCAGCGATCTGGCCAGCGCGGTCACCGGGCAGATGCTGACCGTGGACTGTGGCGAATTCCATCGTTGACCGGGTGAGGAGCAACCGTGACCGAGGACAAGAAGCGGATCGTGCTGTGGGGGACCGGCACCGTCGGATCGATGGTGCTGGCCGAGATCCTGCGCCACCCGCGATTCGAGCTGGCCGGGGTCGGCGTGAGCAACCCGGCGAAGGTCGGCCTCGACGCCGGCGACCTGTGCGGCGCCCCGGAAACCGGGACGGTGGCGACGGATTCGATCGGCGAATTGATCGCCCTGCGACCCCACGCGGTGGTGCACTACGGCCCCACCGCCCAGTTCGCCGACGAGAACATCCGGGTGATCGAAGCATTCCTGCGCGCCGGAATAGATGTGTGTTCCACCGCCATGACGCCCTGGGTCTGGCCGGCGATGGACAAGACACCCCGCGCCTGGCGGGACCCGATCACCGAGGCCTGCCTGGTGGGCGGAGCCTCCTGTTTCACCACGGGTATCGATCCGGGATTCGCCAACGACCTGTTCCCGATGACCCTGATGGGCCTGTGCGGTGAGGTGCAGTCGGTGCGGGCCTCGGAGTTGCTGGACTACACCGATTACGAGGGCGACTACGAATTCGAGATGGGTATCGGCAAACCCCCGGAATTCACCGCCCTGCTCGAACATCCCGATCTGCTGATCATGGCGTGGGGCCCGACCGTGCCGATGATCGCCGAGGCCGCGGGGATACAGCTGGACCGCATCACCACGACGTGGGACAAGTGGGTCACCCCCGTGGACCGCCCGTCGGCGAAGGGCGCCGTCCGGGCGGGCACGGTCGCGGCCATCCGGTTCACCATCAACGGTATCCACCGCGGCCGCGAGGTGATCACCCTCGAACACGTCAACCGGATCGGTCACGATGCCGCGCCGGACTGGCCGTCGGGCACCCGCGACGACGTCTATCGCGTGGATATCGTCGGCAGCCCGTCGATTTCGCAGGAGACCTCGTTCCGTTTCACCGATGGTTCGGGCCGCACCCCGGCGATCGCGGGCTGCCTGGCCACCGGTATGCGCGCCCTCAACGCCGTCCCGGCCGTCAACGAACTGCCGCCCGGCTGGGTCACGCCCCTCGATCTACCGCTCATCGCGGGGGCGGGCACAATTCGCTGAACCGCCGGGACGGGTTCGGTTACCGTGCCCGGACACGCACCGGCGAAACGAGGTCACCGGTTCCCTCCCCGGCTGCGCAGGTGATCGCTCGGTGATGGCCGATGCGGCACTGTTGTGCGCGCTGACCGATCGAGTCCGAGAGCGGTTCTCGCCCTTCGGGCGCGTGGGTCAAGTAGTTCCCGGCGCCCGGGTATCCGGTTCGATACCGGATGTCGGTGCGAAGGTGAGATCGAGGAGACGGTCGACGAGTTCGACCGCGGTCCGGGCGGTGTAGTGGCCGGGCAGCATTCCTTGGGCGATCCCTGCGATGGTCGCGAGGATGAGTTCGGCATCCAGTTCGGCGCGTTCGGGGGGCCTGCCGGCGCGCCCGGCCTTGCCGAGTTGGTCGGCGATGATCGTGACCAGGGCGCGGGGCGCTGTCAACGTTTCGTCGGCGGTGATGCCTTGTCCGGCGATCGCTGCGGTGTTGAAGGCTCCCAGCACGATGGCCTCCTGTCGGCGCTGTTCGTCCAGGGGGAGCAGTTCGATCAGCACCATGCGGATGATCTGGCGGGGTGAGGTGTCCCCGGAGTGCGTTGCCATTCGCTGGGCGAAGCGGGTGCCGGCGTCGTACATCACCGACTGATGGGTGGCCAGGAGGAATTCCTTCTTGGTGCCGAAGTAGTACTGCACCAGCCGGACCGAGATACCGGCTTCGGCGGCGACTGTCTGGAAAGTGACCGCGGTCAGACCCCCGGACACGATCACGCGGCGGACCGCATCGGTGATTTCCCGCCGGCGCGCTTCGTGGTCGACCAATCGTGGCACGAGTCCTCGCCTTCCCTCGGGTCGGTTTGCCCCGAAGCTTTGATGGTATACCCATACCATTTTTATGGTATGTTCATATCAAAAGCCGGGAGAGGGAGATCATGCCGAGGATCGGGCAATTCACCAGTGCGGAAGCGAAGACTGCCTTTCTGCGCGCCTACGACGCTGTGGCCGCGAAGTGGCCGGTGCCGTCGACGAATATCGACGTCGAAACAGCTTTCGGAACGACACGGGTACGCAAGTCCGGCGCGGGGGACGGCGCACCGATCGTGCTGCTGCCGGGTATCGGGGGCAATGGCCAGGTGTGGTTCCGGTTCGTCGAGGAGCTGGCGCGCGACCGCGTCGTGTACACACCGGACGTCATCGGCTGGGCCGGATGCTGCGTGCAGACCGCACCACTGCGCGACACCGGCGATATCGCGCAGTGGATGGCCGACGTGCTCGACGGGCTGGGGGAAGATCGCGTCCATCTGGCCGGGAACTCCTTGGGGGCCTGGCTGGCCGGCGCGATCGCGGTGCACCGTTGCGATCGCCTGGCGAGCCTGACCATGTTGGAGCCGAGCGCTGCGACCTTCGCCAAGCCACGCCCTGGTCTGCTGTTCAAGTTCATCATGGCGGGGGCGCGGCCGACGCCCGAGCGGATGCGCAAGTTCAACCGGTGGCTGATGCCGGGTTACGAGATGACCGACGAGGAGTTCGAACTCGCCACCGCGATCCGGAAATTCCGGGCAGCGATGCCCTGGGATCGCCCCTTCACAGACGAACAGCTGGCCGCGATCACCGTCCCCGCTCTGGTGCTCTTCGGCGCCGAAACGGTCGTCAGCGATCCCGAACGCGGGGCGGCTCGCGCTCGCACGCACATGCCGGCGGCCGAAACCGGTATCTACCCCGGCGTGGGACACGATCTGCTGTGGGCGAATCCGGGACAGATCATTCCGCGTTTCCTCGCCTTCGTCGCCGACCACGACCAACTTCGTGCGTGACCCACACGCCGCGGGCCGGGAACTCGCGAGGTTGCCGATTCTTCACTCGGGTGATCTGCAAGGCGGGTGAGCGGGCCGCCCCGGCACCGCCCCGGCGGGTAGGGGCTTTCCGTCCGCGCCCCGAGCCGGGCTCCCACGGCCGGAGCCGTCGACACCCTCGCGGTCGGCGGCCACCGGCTCGCGCTCACGGATGCCACTACAGCGCCGACGGCCGCCGCCGAGCCGTGTTCTCAGAGGTTCCAGTGATAGCGGCTGGTGGGCACCAGATCCAGCCCGGTGTCCGCGCCGAAGCGGGCGACGCTGGCCATCAGTTCGGTGATCCGGCGGTCGAGTTCGGTTTTGTCACCACCGCTGCCGTAGAACGCGTGCGGGTCGGTCATCGCCGCCATGGGGAAATGTTCCTCGACGACGGCCGCGATATCCGGTGCCGACGGGGTGAGTGCCTCCTCGACGACGTTCTGGATATAGGCCACGGTGTTCTGGGTGCGGATCGCGATCGGGGTGTGGTGGACCAGCCAGTACCGCAGGTATTGCGCCCGGGGCATCGACTCGGGCCGGCGGAGCAGCGCGATATTGGCCAGGGCGTCGCTGCGGGTGCCGTCGGGTACCGGCAGCGGGTCCAGGCGGATGTGTTCGCGGACCCGATAAGCGTGCGGGGCGGGTTCCTCGGCCGCGTCGGACACCACGTCGACAGCGGCGGCGGGGTCGCCGTCGGTCCATACCGAGACCAGCGCGGTGATCCGTGCGGCGGGGCCGAAGCGCATCATCGCGGGTGCCACATCGGCGTCGTCGAGGTTCAGCGCGACGGCCGTCGCCCCCGCGGTGGCCAGGGCGTTCCGGAGTTCCGGCGCGGCCAGCCGGGCGCCGAGGCCGGTGCCGTGCAGCGCGATGATCAGTTTTGCCATCGCGAAAAACTAGCACGTGTTCTACTTCACCCGACCGATCAGCAGAAAGGCCGATTATGCGGTTCACCTACGCCGAGACCATGACCGACCCGTCCTACTACATCCCCTTGGCGCAGGCCGCCGAGGCGGCCGGGTACACCTCGATGGTGCTGGCCGACAGCATCGCCTATCCGCGCGATTCCGATGCCAGCTATCCCTACACCCCCGACGGCAGCCGGGATTTCCTGGAGGACAAGCCCTTCGTCGAGACCTTCGTCCTCGCCGCAGCCCTGGCCGCGGCCACCACCACCCTGCGGTTCACCCCGTTCGTCCTGAAGCTGCCGATCCGCCCACCGGTGCTGGTGGCCAAGCAGGCGGCGTCGGTGGCGGCGCTGAGCGGCAACCGGCTCGGGCTGGGTGTCGGGATCAGCCCGTGGCCCGACGATTTCGAGATCTTCGACGTGCCGTTCGACAAGCGCGGTAAGCGCATGGACGAATGTCTCGAGATCGTCCGCGGGCTCACCGCCGGTGGCTATTTCGAATTCCACGGTGAGTTCTACGACCTGCCGCCGATCAAGATCGCGCCGGTACCCACCGCGCCGATTCCGTTGCTCATCGGCGGGCACAGCCGTCCCGCGCTGCGCCGGGCCGCCCGGCACGGTGACGGTTGGATGCACGCCGGCGGCGATCCGGCGGAACTGGACCGGCTGCTCGCCGAACTCGACGCGTTGCGCGCGGAATACGGAACGCGTGACGATTTCGAGGTCCATGTCATCTCGCTGGACGGTTTCACCGTGGACGGCGTGAAGCGTCTGGAGGACAAGGGTGTCACCGATGTGATCGTCGGCTTCCGCAACCCCTACACCCGCGAGCAGGACACCGAGAGCCTGGACACCAAGATCGCCAACCTGTCCCGGTTCGCCGAGCAGGTCATCGCCCGCACCACCTGAGCGCGTCCGCAGGCTCGCCCCCACGACGCACAACTGTTCAGCAGATACGGGGGTGAGCCGTCCGGGGCCGGTTCACGACGCGAGCCCGGAATCCCGGATGGCCTCGGCCAGCGGCTCCAGCACCGCCGGATCGTGCGGCGGCGGCAGGTAGACGATCGCGAGATCCAGCCCTTCGGCACCCAGCGCGGCCGCCCACTCGATCAGCTCTCCGTAGCCGAGGCCCGGGTCGAGCCGTCGCTGCGCCGAGAGCAGGATCTCCTTCGGATCGCGGCCGATATCGGCGCAGTGCGCCGCCAGGACATCGCGTTTGCGCGCGAATTCCTCGGTGGTGCCGTTGACGAAATTCCAGTGCTGGGCGTAGCGGGCGGTGATCCGGAGGGTGCGCTTCTCACCGTTGCCGCCGATGCAGATCGGCGGATGCGGGCGCTGCGGGCCCTTGGGTTCGTTGCGGGCGCCGGTGAGCTGATAGAACGTGCCGTCGAAATCGGTGGTTTCCCGGCTCAGCAGTCCGATGAGTACCTGGCAGGCCTCCTCGAACCGGTCCATGCGCTCGGTGATCGTGCCGAGCGGGATGCCGTAGGCGCCGGACTCCTCCTCGTTCCAGCCGGCGCCGATCCCGAGTTCGAGACGACCGCCGGAGATGATGTCGAGCGAGGCGGCCATATTGGCCAGCACCGCAGGATGCCGGTAGTGCACGCCGGTCACCATGGTGCCGAGCCGCAGGCGTTCGGTGGCCTGGGCCAGCGCGGTCAGCGTGGTCCAGCCCTCCAGGCACGGCCCGGTGGAATCGGAGAAGATCGGATAGAAGTGGTCGAAGGTCCATCCGGATTCGTAGATCTCGATATCGTCGGCGGCCCGCCAGACGGCCAGCATATCGGCCCAGGTGGTGTCCTGCGGTGAGGTCTTGAACGCGAATCGCATGACCACAGGCTAGAAGTTGGAGCGCACTCCAGGTCAAGCCGAACCGCGGTGCCCGGCCCGGCGAATCGAGGACGGAGCCAGGCCTGCGGGCGCCGGCCGGTCGGTCTCGCGCGTCGAGAAATCCACCGGCGTAGGCGAGTCCTAATCCTCGCGCCACGCTCTGCCTTTGCCCGCCGCTGCTCGGCGTATCCCTGCATCCGAGCGCAGCATCACCGCGGTGTCGAAAGCGCCCGGTCTCGGCCGAGCGCAGCCGGAGGTACTCGGCGAGTTGCGGGGGTCGGGGATCGCCGGGGTCCGGAACGTGCCCGGACCGCGGTCGCCTCGTCCGAGGCGACCGCGGCAGCACCGGAACACTGCGGCGAGCAGACCGATCCGGCCGATCGGGCAATGGATCGGCGCGGCCGGGCCGGATCAGTGGGCGGCCAGCACCCGTTCCTCGGTGGGCGCACCGGAGGAGCCGTCGAGCCGTTCGGTGAGTTTCTCGCCCTCGATATCGAAGGTGGGCACGAGCGGGGCCAGCCACTTCGGCATCCACCAGATCCGCTCGCCCACGATCAACATGAACGCGGGCACGATGAGCATGCGCACCAGGAAGGCATCGGCGAGCACGCCGACCGCGAGCGCGAAACCGATGGTCTTGAGGATGACATCGTCGGTGAGCGCGAACCCGGCGAAGACGCCGACCATGATGATCGCGGCGGCGACCACCACGCGGGCACTGTGGGTGAACCCCTCGAGCACGGCGCGGCGGGCCGGAGCTCCGTGGACGTAGGCCTCGCGCATCCGGCTGACCAGGAACACCTCGTAGTCCATGGCGAGACCGAACAGGATGCCGGTCAACAGGATCGGCAGGATGAACAGGACCGGCCCGGTGCTGTCGAGGCCGATGAGCTGGTTCAGCCGGCCCCATTGGAAGACCGCGACGGTGGCGCCGAGCGAGACGCCGACCGAGAGCAGGAAGCCCAGCGCCGCCTTGATCGGTACCCAGATCGAGCGGAACACCGCGATCAGCAGGAAGATCGCCAGCCCCACCACCACGGCGAGGTAGATCGGGAACACCTGGGTCAGTTTGTCGGCGATATCGACCCCGACCGCGGTTTGCCCGGTGACCAGTGCGCGGGCGCCGGTCTCGGCGGGCAGATCGGCGACGGCGGCGCGGATCTCGGCGACGAGATCCTTGGTGGCCTGGTCCGAGGGACCGGAGGCGGGGATCACCGTGAGAGTGGCGAACCGGACCGTCGCGAGTTGCTGGGTGAAGGCCTGCTGGGCCTGCGGGGCGGCGCTGGTGACCGCCGGGACGACGGTGGCGATATCCGAGCCCGCCCGCGCGGCCAGCGCCTGCAGGTGGCCGGTGGCCGTCTGCACGGCCGCGGCCGGGTCGGGGGCGTTCGCGGTGTCGACGACCACGACGAGCGGACCGTTGGCGCCGGCGCCGAAGTTGTCGGCGATCAGGTCGTAGGCCACCCGGGCGTCGCTCCCGGCGGGCTTGCTGGAGTCGTCGGGGAGCGCCAGCTGCATGGACGTCATCGGGAGGGCGGCCACGGCGGCGAGAGCGATACCGCCGGCCAGCGCGGGCCATTTACGCCGGGAGATCCCCTCCACCCAGCGGCGACCGTGGGTGCGGAACTCCGCGCCGCCGGTTTCCTTCGCCAGGTAGCGCGGGCGTCCGCGCATGACCTTGTCGCCGGCGAAGCCGAGGATGGCCGGGAGCAGGGTGAGCGAGATGAGCACGGCGATCGCGACGGTGAACGCGCCGCCCAGACCCATCTGGGTGAGGAACCCGATATTGCACACGGCCAGTCCGACCAGGGCGATGACGACGGTGAGTCCGGCGAAGACCACCGCGGAGCCCGCGGTACCGACCGCGCGGCCGGCGGCCTCCTCCAGTGAGCGGCCCGCACGGACCTCGCTCTGGTACCGGGACATGATGAACAGCGCGTAGTCGATGCCGACCGCCAGTCCGAGCATGGTGCCCAGTGCCGGTGTCACCGAGCTGAGCTCGACGAATCCGGTCAGCGTGGTGATGGCGAGCATCCCGATTCCGACTCCGGCCAGTGCGGTCAGCAGCGGCATACCCGCGGCCACCAGCGATCCGAAGGTGATCGCCAGTACCACCAGCGCGACCGCGACGCCGATCACCTCGGCGAGGGGCATCTCGAATTCGGTGAGCGCGTCACCGCCGACGGCGACGTGCAGCCCCGCGTCCTGTGCGGTGTGCGCGGCGTTCTCCAGCGCGGTCCGGTCGGAATCGAGGAGTTCGTTGGATGTCTTGCTGTAACTGACGGCGGCGTAGCCGACCCGGCCGTCCTCGGAGATGGTGCCCCCGGTGACCGGATCCGTCACCGATTGCACATTCTCGGTGGTCAGCCCGCGCAGTGCCGCGGTGATCGCCGAGCTGTAGCCGGGTTCGGTCAGCGACCGGCCCGCGGGCGCTTCGAATACCACCCGCGCGGTCGCGCCGTCGGGTTTCGCCTGCGGACTGCGTTCCTCGATGAGTTCGAACGCCTGCGTGGACTCGATACCGGGCAGCTCGAACTTCTCGCTCGTCTTCCCCGACAATGTCGCCGCCCCGACCGCCAGGACGGCGAGCAGCGCCACCCAGACGGCCGCTACCACCCTGCGGTGGACGAACGACCACCGGCCGAGCCGGAACAACTGCCACGCCATGCGTGCTCCTCCAAGTGACTATGTGGACCATGTAGTCCGGTTATGCTCGAGGGTAGGAGCAACCGGACCCGAGGGTCCACTTCAGGGAGGCGGATGTGGAGCAACTCACCTCGACCCCCGCGATGAGACGTGGGTCTCAATCCGACCCGTCGCATCCGGCGGGCGTGCGGGCGGCACGATGACCACCATGCCGACTTCCGAGCGCGACGCGACGAACACCGACGACGCCGCGAGCTGGGCCGGGCGCCGGGCCGATGCCCGGCAGAACCACGAACGCGTGCTGACCGCGGCGATCGAAGTGTTCACCGAGTACGGAATCGGGGCCACCATCCCGCAGGTGGCCGCGCGCGCCGGCGTGGGCAAGGCGACCGTCTACCGCAGTTACCCGACCAAATCCGACCTGGTGCGCGCGCTGGCGCGGATGCACCTCGACTGGTTCCACCAGCTCGCCACCGACGCCGCCGAGGCGGCGCGCACCGACGCCTACCGCGCGCTCGAGGCGCTGCTGGAACAGGTCACCACCCGGCTGGCCGAGGACCGGCTGATGATCGAGGTGCTCAGCGGGGTCGAAGGGCTCGGCGACGAACGCCTGGAACAGCATCTGGAGCAGATCCTGGCGCTGGGGCGCGCGCAGGGCAGCCTGCGCGCCGACGCCACCGGAATGGATATCCAGGTCCTGGTCTCCGGTGCGGCGCGCGCCCTGATCGATCTCGATATCCGGGATCCCGATATCTGGCGTCGCTATGCCCGGCTCGCACTCGCCGCGTTGCGCGCCGAGCCCCCCGGGGCCGATCCTCGCCCGGGCGATCCCGAGCCGTGAACCGCGCCCGACAGGTGGTTCCGGGCATACCGGCCCGGTTCCGGCCACCACGGCCGGTGCCGTGGGCATCATGAACAGCGGTGAGGTTGGCTCCGCGCACCGGGGGCCGCGGCACCGGTGTCCACGTGGCCCGCGATCGTCCGTGCTCCGGCGGTCCGTCCCGGTCCCGCGCGGCCGGCCCCGAGCACCGAGACCACCGCGCCGACCGCGGTGCGGCGGACGGACCGGTCGGGTAGTCGCCGTGCCGGATTCGTGCCGCTCGGGGCGGACAGCTCTCAGTGGGCGCCGAGGTGTGCCGGCAGGGGGTGGCACCCACACGATTCGCCGACACCGAGGGCGACATCCTTCGGGCCGGATCGCTCCATGCCACGGCCGTCCGGCGGGTCGAGCAGGCGGGCGAGCGCACGACGGGTGATGAGGTCGACCGGCCGGCGCACCGAAGTGAGGGTGATCTGCCCGAAGTAGTCGGCGGTCGCGCCGTCGAATCCGACGATTCGTACATCCTCCGGTATGCGCAGTCCGGCGTCGGTGACCGCGCGCATCGCGGCGGCGGATTGGGCGCTGGGTTCCGACGCCATGCCCTGCGGGGGCTCCGGGCATCCGCGTAGATAGGTGCCGACCGCGGTGTACGCAGTGGCGGCGGTCAGGTCGGTGCGGATGGCGTGGCCGTGGCCGCCGAGAGCGGCGGTGAAGCCCCGTAATCGCTGCGCGACGGTTTCGCGGTCACCGTGGCGCACGTCCCCGGCGGTGAAGCCGCCGACGAAAACCAGCTTCTCGCACCGGTGTACGTCGATGAGATGGCCGGCGGCGAGCCGGCCGGCGCCGACATGGTCGCCGCCGACGACCGGTACCTCGGTATCGCCGCGGCTGTTGTGCACCCAGGCCGCGGGGACCCGCGCCCGGGCGCAGATCTCGCCGGTGCCGGTGGCGTCTGCAATTGAATGCGGATCTCGCCGCGAAGCTCACCGAACTCGGTACCTGGGCCGGGGCCCAGGGCTCGATCGCCGCCGGACCCCGGCTCCCCGACTATGCGGGCTCCTGGACTATCAGTTCCTGCCGCGGTAGGTCCGGAGCGGCACGCGCGCGTACGAGGGCCGGGCCGCCGGGACTCTCACTGCGGGAAGAGTGTCAGAACCCGCGACATCACCTCGCGGGCGACGTCATCGGTGGCCGAGGTGACCTCGACCACCGGAATTCGGGAGACGAAAGCAGTACTGCCGGAAGGCAATTCGGGACCGACAACGGTCGAGTAGATCGGGATACTGCTGTCGTAGAGCGAAGTGGTGCGGAATACGACGCGGTCGTCGATCTTCTCTTCGGTGCTGCGGGTCCGCAACTGGTCGGGAACACGGTAGTCGTAGACCACCGTGACGGTTTCGTCGCGGTACCGGAACAGGCATTGGGTCAGCCGGCGCTCATCGGTATCGGCGGTGCCGATCAGTTTCGTGCGCACCGCGCACGGGTCGGCGCCGAGCAGCACCGTGGGCACGGTATCGGGTGAGGTGCCCTGGGCCGGTGACTGCCGCCAGCGCTCGATCATACCGGGTAGCAAACTGTCGGCTACCGCGCATGAATCGCGGTCCGGAACCGAGACGCTGAGGTAGAACGCGGCGCCTGCCGGGAAGCGGCCGGTGGCGCCGCAAGCGCGTGGATCGTCGTCACGGCCCGGGACGACCAGGGTGCTCACATCGCCGAGTTGTTCGCTGCGCCCGCGGTTCGGGGTGAGGGTGGGCAGCAAGGTCGAATGCCAGGTGAGCGTGGCGGCGTCACCCGCAGCAGCGGGACCGAGAGCGGCCCGGCACGAGTACAGGCCGACGGTAACGCTCTGGATATCACCGAGTCCCAGCTCATCGAGGGTGTCGCGGGGGATCAGCGCGCAGACGTCGATCTGCCGGGTCGCTTCGGCGACGGCCGCATGCTGCTGCGGGGTGGCGGCGGATTGCGACCAGAACTCCGGCGGCGGAGTGGGCGCCGCCGGAGCTCCTGCGTCACCGGTCCGGGGGCCGGTATCGTCACCGCAGCCCGCCACGGCGAGCAACACGGCTGCGATGAGCGTGAGTGTGCGATGAATCGTCACCCCTGACCTCCCGGTGCGCGCTGAGCCGGACCGTTGCCCGGACTCAAGTCTGCGCGTACCGGCAATCACGGCGCAATCACCCCGCTGCCTTCGGCCGGTCGCCGCCGGCGGCGTCACCGGAGAGCGAGGGCCGGCGGGCCGTGTAAGCGGCCGGAGCGTGGGGTCAGCGCGGAGATCCCGGCCGGTCACGCCCGGCATTGCGGGCGGTGCCCCGGTGGGCGGGCACGGTGGCCGGGTCTTCCGGCCAGGCATGTTTGGGGTAGCGGCCGCGTAGATCGGCGCGGACCCCGGGCCAGCCGGTCCGCCAGAACGAGGTGAGATCCGCGGTCACCGCGATCGGGCGCTGGGCGGGGGAGAGCAGATGCAGCACGATGGGCACCCGGCCGTCGGCCAGGCGTGGCGTGTCCGTCCAGCCGAAGACTTCCTGCACCTTGACCGCGAGTACCGGCGGGTCGGCCGAGTAGTCGAGCCGGGGGCGGCTACCGGACGGGACCTCTGTCCGTTCGGGAGCCAGCTCGTCCATGCGGGCGGCCTCCGGCCAGGGCAGCAGGCGACGCAGCGCCTGGCCGGCGTCGATACGTTCGAGGTCGGCGCGCCGGCGGGCGGCGGCGAGTTCGGGGCCGAGCCAGGTGTCCGCGGCGGCGAGCAGTGACGCGTCGTCGACCGCCGGCCAGGGGGCGCCGAGCGTCCGGTGCAGGAAGTCGAGGCGCTGACGTAGGGCGATCGCCTCGGAATTCCAGGACAGGAGACCGAGACCGGTCGAGTTCAGCCCGCGCCGTATCGCCGCGCCGAGCAGTTCGGGGTCGGGGTCGGATATCGCGCCGGCCGACAACGTGATCGCACCCAGGCGCTCGATACGCCGCGCGACCACCTCACCGTCGAGCCAATCTATTTCGTCGACGGTGGTCAGCAGGTTCGATGCGGCTCGGCGGGCCAGCTGTTCATCGGCGACCGCGGCCAACCGTACGACGCCCTCGGCCCGGCCGGGATCGCGTGTCGCGACACCGATCGCCAGCCACTCGGCATCACCTGTTCCGGCTCCGGGCGGCAGCGTCACCGCGGTACCGCCGGCCATGAGATAACTGCTCGAACCCGCACCGCGCCGCCGGGCCAGCCGTTCCGGATGGGCCAGCGCGACGATGAGAGCCGGATCGTCGTCCCCCTCCGGCCCCTCGACCGAGCGGGCCAGCCGTTCGACCTCCCGCCGCCAGCGCGCCGGCCGTTCGCGGCGCAGCGCCCGGAGGCCGGCCGTGAGATCGACACCGGACAGATGAGTGTCGTCGTCGAGGACGGTGACGACCTCCGCGGCCGCCCGCGGACCGACCACGGCCGCGCCGTCGAGCAACGCCCGCGCCAGCCGGGGATGCAGTCCGATCCGGGCCATGCGCCGGCCACGGTCGGTCACCGCACCGTCTGTGCCGACAGCCCCCAATGCGCGCAATACCTCCCGGCCGGCTGTCAATCCACCGGCCGGCGGCGCGTCCCACCAGGTGAGGCCCTGTCCGTCGCTTGTGCCCCAGCACGTCAGTTCCAGCGCCAAACGCGTCAGATCCGCTGTCCGGATCTCCGGCTCCGGAAAGGCCGGCAGGGTGCCGTGCTCGTATGCGGGCCAGCATCGCCATACGCGCCCGGGTGCCTCACGCCCGGCCCGCCCGGCGCGCTGCTCGGCCACTGCCGCCGAGACCCGTACGGTGGCGAGACCGGACAGCCCCCGGGCCCGATCGATGCGCGGCACCCGGGCGAGTCCCGAATCCACCACCGCCCGCACTCCCGGCACCGTCAGACTCGACTCCGCCACCGCGGTGGCCAGCACCACCCGCCGCCGGAGCCCGGGCCGTAACGCCGTGTCCTGCGCCGTTGCGGAGAGTCTGCCGTGCAACGGCACGATATCGACATCGTCGAGGCCGGCCAGCAATGCTGTCACCCTGCGTATTTCGGCCGCTCCGGGGAGGAAGACCAGGACATCGCCCACGGTCGCGGCGAGCGCGGACCGGGTGGCGCGCGCGACGTGTGCGTCGATCCGCTCCCGTGGTAACGACGGAAGATATGTCGTATCCACCGGATGGGTGCGACCCCGGACCTGCACGACCGGCGCCGCGGGGTTCCCGTCGAGCAGCGTCGACAGGCGTTCGGCGGCAACGGTCGCCGAGGTCGCGAGCACCCGCAGCTCCGGTCGCAATCCGGCCCGGGCGTCCAGCAGCAGCGCCAGCAGCAGATCCGCGTCGAGATGCCGTTCGTGACACTCGTCGAGTACGACGACCTCGACCCCCGTCAATTCGGGATCGTCCTGTAGCCGGCGTACCAGCAATCCGGACGTGACGATCTCGATGCGGGTCTGCCGCCCTACTCGTCGATCCCCTCGGACCGAGTAGCCGACGGTCTCACCCACCTGCTCGCCCAGCAGCGCGGCCATCCGCCCGGCCGCGGCCCGAGCCGCCAACCGTCGCGGCTCGGCCACGACCACCCGCCCGGTGGCGCGCTGCGCCAGCGCCAAGGGCACCAGGGTCGTCTTCCCGGTCCCCGGCGGCGCGACCAGCACGGCGGTCCCGCGTTCGGTCAACGTCTCGACGATATGATCGAGAACGTCACGAATCGGTAGGTCGGGGAGTGCGGGCAGTTCCATTACCGGTCAGTCTGCGGCATCGGCCCGGATCCGCGATATCCACCATCGGGCCGCACGAAAAACCGCTGCTCCCGGGGTTTGGTTCGGCCGCGTCCCCGAGGAGAAGACGCACGAATCGGTCGGCGACGAGCCGGCCGCGTTCGCGTCGGGGGAGGCCCTGTCCGGACTGACCGACGAACCGTACGACGCCGAGGACGGTGCCGGGGCTGCCCTCGGCACCCACCTACTCCTCGATGAGCTGCCCGTCGGCCAGGTGCCAGCGCCGGGTCGCGCGCACCGAGTCCAGCATCCGCCGGTCGTGCGTCACCAGCAGGAGTGTGCCGGTGAAAGAGTCGACGGCCTGCTCGAGCTGCTCGATGGCGGGCAGATCGAGATGGTTGGTCGGCTCGTCCAGGACGAGCAGGTTCACGCCGCGGGCCTGGAGCAGTGCCAGTGCGGCCCGGGTGCGCTCGCCGGGGGACAGGGTGTCGCAGGCGCGGTTGACGTGCGGGCCGCGCAGACCGAACTTGGCGAGCAGGGTGCGCACCTCGGCATCCGGCAGGTCGGGCATTGCCGCGCCGAAGGTGGCCGCGAGAGTGGCCTCCCCGCGGAACAGGCCGCGTGCCTGGTCGACCTCGCCGATCCGCACGCCGGAACCCAGTGCCGCGGTGCCTGTTTCGGGGGCGATCTTGCCGAGCAACAGGGCCAGCAGAGTGGATTTGCCGGAGCCGTTCGCGCCGGAGACGACGATGCGGTCGGCCCAGTCGATCCGGGTGGTCACCGGCCCGAGCGTAAATTCTCCGCGCGTGACGGTGGCAGCCCCGGCCGTCGCGACGACGGTACCGCTGCGCGGCGCGGTCGCGATCGTCATCCGCAGCTCCCACTCCTTGCGCGGTTCCTCCACCACGTCGAGCCGTTCGATACGCCGTTGCGTCTGGCGGGCCTTGGCGGCTTGCTTCTCGGTGGATTCGGCGCGGGTTTTGCGACCGGCCTTGTCGGAGTCGTTCTTGCTCTTACGGCGTGCGTTGCGCACACCGTGTTCCAGCCAGTTGCGTTGCATCTGTGCCCGGGCTTCCAGTCCGGCCCGGGTGGCCGCGTATTCGTCGTAGGATTCGCGGGCATGCCGGCGCGCGATCTCGCGCTCCGCCAGGTAGACGTCGTAGCCGCCGTCGTAGAAGCCGATCTGCTGCTGGGCGAGATCGAGTTCGAGCACGCTGTTCACGGTGCGGGTCAGGAATTCCCGGTCGTGGCTGATGATCATGAGCGGGGTCCGGACCCCGGTGACGAAACGTTCGAGGCGTTCGAGACCGTCCAGATCGAGGTCGTTGGTGGGTTCGTCGAGCAGCAGGATATCGAAGCGCGACAGCAGTACCGAGGCGAGACCGGCGCGGGCCGCCTGCCCGCCGGACAGACCGGTCATCGGCGTATCCAATCCGCCCGCGAGGTTGCCGGTGAGCCCGAGTTCGGCGGCGATCTCCCCGGCGCGCTGGTCGAGGTCGGCTCCGCCGAGCGCGAGCCAGCGTTCGAGGGCGGGGGAGTAGTCGTCGGCGCCGCCCTCGCCGAGTCGTTCGGCGGCCGTGTCCATGTCCCGCTGGGCATGCGCGACGCCGGTGCGGCGAGCCAGGAACCCGAGCACGGTCTCGCCGTCGATCCGTTCGGGTTCCTGCGCCAGGTAGCCGACGGTGGCATCCGGCGGGCTCAGGGTGATCGTGCCCTCGTCCGGGGCGCCGTCGGCGAGTATGCGCAACAGCGTCGATTTACCGGCACCGTTGACGCCGACCAGGCCGACCACGTCGCCGGGTGCGAGGGTGAAATCGAGGTCGGCGAACAGGGTGCGTTCGGCGTGTCCGGCCGACAGACCGCTGGCCTGCAAGGTTGCGCTCACCGGGCATATTCTGCCCGTCCACCTGCCCGGCCCGTCGGGCGCCCGCCGTACGACGACGTGGACATCCTCGGCACCGACGATGGCGGCAACCTGTCATCGCACCCGGGTCAGGGGTCGGGGGATTGCAGTAACTGCAATGTCCGTTTGGCGGCAACACTGAAACGGCCCATGCTGACCGAGGTCCGGCTGGTCACGACGAGCAGCAGGGTGGTGCTGATCGGGAATACGCCCACGCAGCCCTGTTCGGCCTCGAATATGGAACCCTGGAGCCGGCCGTGGGATACCAGTTGAGTGAAATGGTCACCGATTCCCGCACCGGCCGCGGCCATCGCCGAGGCGCGGTCCGCGAGGGTATCGGCGGTGTCGTCGCCAGTGGATTCCTTGTTCGCGGCGATGAGGAGACCGTCGCGGCTGGTCATGATGGCGTGCTCGATGCCGTCGATCTCGTCGCACGCCTGCTGCAACAGACGGCCCACGATCGCGGGGTCGCTGAGCAGCACATCCCGGCGTCCGGGCCCGCTGTTCATAGTCTGATCGCTTGTTCGACGCGACGGAGCTGGTGGCGGGCGAGAGCCAGGTTGGCACGGGAGCGGTCCAGCGCCAGATAGAGGAAGAGTTGCTCTTCGGCGTGGCGCGCCAGCGGCATGATGATGTGGTACTGGGCGTCGAGGGAAACGAGGATGTCCTGGACGGAGTCGTTCAATTGCAATGCCTCGATCGCGCGCAGCTTCGCGCGCAGGACCTCGGTGTTCACCGCGCCGGCGACATCGAGATCGAAAACGGAACTGCCACCCTGTTTCGCCAGCAGCATTCCGCTGCCCGCATCGACGAGTGCGATACCGATCGCACCGTCCACGGCCATGCCCTCACGTAGTGCGTCGTCCAGATTCATGTGGAAACTCCTGGACCGGCGGAGCATTCTCGTCTCGAAATCTCCGCGGCCTTCTTCCTCGATAGGACGCCTTTCGGACACGTTGCCGAATAATGGGTGACGGATCGCCGGACGGCGACGCGTGGTGAAAGGCTCCTGGTACCAACTGGGTTCGTGCCGCCGAGTGGATGTGACCGTCCTCGTCGGCAGCAACAGCCTAGCAACGAAGAGGACCGCAATCTAGATCAACTTTTGAGCTTTCCCGCCACGTTGTGCATTCGAGATCGTCTGTGCGGCAGGTGTTGTGACGATTCGCTCCGAATCGCCGTGACGCCGCGTCTTCTCCGGGAGTCGCACCTGATCTTCCCGTCGGGTGCGGTCGAATTCAGCGCGAACCGTCCACGGGTTACAGCACTGCCTTGAAAACCAGAGTGATCACCGCGGCCACCACGGCGAGGGCCACCGAGATCACGCCCCAGGCCGGCCCGGTGCGCGCCCAGGGGCGGCCCGCGTCCACGGACAGCCGGCCGGGCCCGGTGAACGCGACCGCTGCCGCGACCACCGCGAAGAGCAGGCCCATCTCGTAGCCGCCGAGAAGCCCCTTGCCGAATCCGGTATGGATGATGACGATCCCGGTGCCCAATACCATCGCTGCCCCCAGGGGAGTGAATGCTCCGCAGGCCAGCAGTAGCCCGCCGGCGAGTTCGCTGAGCCCGGCCAGGGTGCCGAACAAGGCGCCGGGGTCGAAGCCCATCTGCTCGAACCCGGCATTGTTGGCCGCGAGTCCCTCGCCGCCGAACCAGCCGAACAGCTTCTGTGCGCCGTGGGCGGCGAACAGCAGCCCGAAAGCCAGCCGCAGCATCAGCAGGCCGATATCGATGGCCAGGTCCTGGTCTCTGCCGGAAGCGTTTTCGGCGCGGTCGAGTGTCTGGCCGGCGGTCATCGGGAACCCCCTCGTTTCAGTGGATGGCCTGCCGCGGCGTCCGGCACACCAAGATCGTCTCTAAAAAGGTTACCCTATCCTTACTTGCTGCGGCGTTCTCCGCACACCACGCCCTGCCCGGGCCGACACAGCGGGTGAACCCCTCGTAAAGATCCCCGGATCCCGCCCCGCTCGGTCCCCGCTGGACCGTCCGTCCGTGCGGGTCGTGGGCTGCTGTCCGGCGAGTACGCTGGTCGGCACGGTACTCCGCCGACAAGAGGAGTGCGTGACCATGGAGTGGCTACTGATCGCGGTGGCGGTCGTGCTGGTGGCGTCGATCCTGGTGTGGCGGTCCCGGCAGAACAGTCTGCGCGCGGCGACCGAATTGGCCGATGCGCTCGCCGAGGCCCGCCAGGTCAACGAGCGCCTCGGCGGTCAGATCTACCACCTGTCCGGCAGCAACCCGGCCGCGCAGCAAGCACTCGCCGACGCCGCGGAACGCCACACCGCGGCGGGTTCGCAGGTCGACCAGGCCAGAACCCCGGTTCAGGCCCGGCTGGCGAAACAGACCGCGGTCGAGGGGCTCTACTACATCCGGGCCGCGCGGATCGCCATGGAGATGGATCCCGGCCCCGCCGTACCCGAATTGGCGGGGCAGGCCACCGCGGGTGAGGTCAGCGAAGATCGGGTGATCGACTTCGACAATCGCCGGATCGCCGCGTCTCCGCGTCCTTCGGCCGGGACGCCGAACTACTACCCGGGCGGGCGCGTCGCGGGCCGTCCTGTCCCCGCCGGCTGGTATTCCGAGCCCTGGTGGAAACCGGCGATGGTCGCCGGTGTCTGGGGAGTCGGCTCGGCCCTGCTGTTCACCTCGCTGTTCTCGGGGATGGCCGGCGTGGGTTACGGCGCCGAAGGTTTCGAACAGGGCTTCGGGGAGGGCTATGCGGACGGACTCGCCGCCGGCGATCAGGGTTACGGCGGACCGGGCGGCGGCGACGGCGGTCACGACGATGGGGGCGGTTTCGATGGCGGTGGTTTCGATGGCGGCGGCTTCTGACAGGCCCGCGCCTGCCCGCGGCAGCGGGGCCGGGAGAGTCCAGGTGGGCCGGGCTCCGCGCGGGAACTGTTCGGCCGCGATGTCCACGAGTTCGCCGAGAACCTGCTGAAACCCGACGGCCAGCCGGCCGCGGGTGCGTCACCGCGTGCAGAACGCCGTGGCCGGCCTGCCGGCGCAGAGCGACGACGGTGCGCTACCGACGCTGTTCGCGGCGGTGGCCGATACCCCGGGGCCCAGCGTTCACGGAGCGCGGTCGGACGACCTCATGGTTCGCCTTCCCGTGCAGGTGCCGGGGTCGAGCACGCGCTGGATCCGCTGTTCGCCGCTCCGGTGTAGCGGTGGGCCAGCCGGGCGAACGCGGCGGTGAGTTCGGGTGGGCCCAGGACCTCGATATCGGCGTCGAACCTGCCCAGGTCGCCGGCGAGCGCCGTCCACGACCACGAGCCGACGGCGACCCGGCACCGGTCGGGGCTCAGTGCCTCCACTACCCCGTCGTGCAGGTACGGTGCCACGTCGGCCGCGGCGAGGTGCAGGATCACCTCGCCGCGGCAGGGCCAGTCGCCGGTCGCGTCCGTGCCGCGGAATCTGCTGATCAGGAAGGTCGCGATATCGCCCGTCGGCGGGAGTGCGCGCGGAGTGAAGCGCGGGCCGGTGGGGGTGCGCGGGTCGATCCGGTCGGCCCGGAAGGTCCGCCAGTCGGCGCGGTCGAGGTCCCAGGCGACGAGGTACCAGCGTCCACTCCAGCTGACGAGATGGTGGGGCTCCACCCGGCGGGGCGGGATCGGCGCCTGGTCGTCACGGGTCTGTGGTGAGGTGGCGGTGTAGTCGAAGCGCAGCACTTCGCTGTGGTGGACGGCGGTGCCCAGAGTGGTGAGTACGGCGGTGCGCACCTCCGGCGCGGGCCGACTCGCCGGTGGTGCGACGGTGGTGATCCGGAGGGCGTCGATGCGGTGGCGTAGGTGCGCGGGCAGCACCTGGCGGATCGTGTTCAGCGCGCGCGCCGCGGATTCTTCGATGCCGGCGCCCGCGTTGGTGGCGAGCTGCAGTGCGACGGTGAGGGCGACGGCCTGCTCGTCGTCGAACAGCAGCGGGGGGAGCCGGCTGCCGGCGCCGAGCCGGTATCCGCCGTCCGGGCCCTTGGTGGTGACGATGGGATAGCCCAGTTCGCGCAGACGGTCGACATCGCGGCGTACGGTCCGCGCACTGACCTCCAGCCGTTCGGCCAACTGCGTTCCCGGCCAGTCCCGGCGTGCCTGCAACAGGGACAGCAGCGCCAGCAGCCGGGCGGAGGTTTTCGGCATTTTTTCATTCTCGCCGAAGTAGAGGACACATCCTGTCCACTACCCCTGCGAATGTTGCTCCGGTAAGCCACCGAGCCGAATCAGGAGCAACCGTGTCCCTCACCACCACCACTCACCTGAACTTCCGCGGCGACGCCCGCGCGGCGCTGGAGTTCTATCAGTCGGTGTTCGGCGGTCACCTCGCCGCCGTCACCCACAAAGACGCCGGCAGCGTCACCGCGGAGGCCGAGGCCGAACAGATCTCGTGGGGCCAGGTGCAGGCCGACAACGGGTTCCACGTGATGGCCTACGACGTTCCCTCGTCGATCGCCCACGACCCCGGCAAGAACGCGTTCTTCGTCTCTGTGCGCGGTGAGACGGTCGAAGAAGTCACCGGGTATTGGGAAAAGCTCACCGCGGGGGCGACAGTGGTCGTCCCGCTGGGCCCGGCGGGCTGGGCGCCCGTCTACGGGATGCTGCAGGACCGTTTCGGTGTCGTCTGGGTCCTCGACGTCGTCAGCGAATACAACGGGTGATCCGGTGGGCCACCGGGGCATCCGCGCCGGTGGCCCATCGCTGTCCGCCATGCCCAGGAAACGACACCGACAGGACACCGCCACGATGAGAACGCGCCCCCTCGGTCGCACCGGAATACAGGTCGGCCCCTACTGCCTCGGCACCATGATGTTCGGTCCGGCGGAAAATTTCGACCGTGCCCAATCCGTCCGGATCGTCCATCGCGCACTGGACGCGGGGATCGACTTCGTCGATACCGCCGACGTGTACGGACCCGGCGGTATCTCGGAAGAGCGCAAACTGGATGCCGTGGAAGAACTCGTCCCGCCGGCCGCCGAAGCCGGCCTCTCCCCGGCCCATTCGGCGATGGCGTTCGCCGTCACCCATCCCGAGATCACCTCCGCGATCATCGGCCCGCGCACCCCGGCGCAGCTCGACGATCTGTTGGCCGGTGCCGCGGTCACCCTCGACGACGAGGTGCTCGACCGGATAGATCGCATCGTCGCGCCCGGTACGGATCTCGGCCCGCTCGATGTGGCGTACGTACCACCCGCCGTCGAACTCCCCGCGTTACGGTGGCGTCCGGCCGCCGAGCGAGCGGCGGCCTGACCCGATGACCGTCCTGTCCGCCCGCGCACTCAACCGGGCCACTCTCGCCCGGCAGTTCCTGCTGGACCGTGCCGATCTGCCGGTGTCCGATGCTGTCGCACATCTGTGCGGATTACAGGCCCAGGAACCGCAGGAACCCTTCGTCGGGCTGTGGTCGCGGCTACGTGCCTTCGATCCGGCGCACCTCGATGAGCTGCTCACGACACGGCAGGTGGTGCGTACCCAGCTCATGCGCCGCACGGTTCATCTGGTCACCGCTGCCGACGCGCTGGCGTGGCGGGCCCGCCACGACACCATGCTGCGCCAGAAGGTGATCGGGGTCTACCGCCGCGAGCTCACCGGAGTGGACCTCGATGAACTGGCGACCGCGGCCGGAGAACTGCTGGCCGACGGTCGATCCCGCACCATGCCCGAACTCGGCCGGGAACTCGCCGTACGCTGGCCGGCCGCCGGGCCGCGGCCACTCGGCGAACTGGTGATCGCCGCACTCGTCCCGACGGTGCAGCTGCCGCCGCGCGGGTTGTGGCGCCGCACGTCCGGCGCACGCACCGTGCCCCTTGCCGCCTGGCTGGGGCGCGAGGTCGACCCACCCGCCCCGGACGGCACCGATCCTGTCGGAAAAGCGCTGGTACAGCGCTATCTCGCCGCGTTCGGGCCCGCCGCGGTGGCCGATCTGCGCGCATGGTGCGGCCTCGCCGGGCTTCCCGCCGCGGTGGCCGCGACCCGCGACGAGCTGCTCACCTTCCGCGACGAGCAGGGCCGCGAACTCCTCGACCTCCCGGACGCACCACGCCCTGATCCGGACACCCCCGCCCCGGTGCGGTTCCTGCCCGCGTTCGACAACGCGATCCTCGGCTACCACGACCGTAGCCGGATCATCGACCATGCCCACCGCGGCCTCTCGGTCGCCGGCGAGCGGGTCGTGCTGGTCGACGGCCGGGTCGCGGCGACCTGGACCTGCCGTGCCGATGCCCTGACCGTCACGCCGCTGCGCCGCCTCTCCCGAGCCGAACGTGCCGCGGTCGCCGAACAAGGACGGGAACTGGCGTCGTTCCTCACCGACGACGACGGCCATCCGGTACAGGTGGCGGCATCCGGTGACAGCGCCGGGGGCGGTGGCGCCCGGGGTGGTCACCGGCCGGCCGTACCCGCCGCCCCCGGCCGAGAGCGGCCGCCCGACAGGCTGCCCGACCTCGCGGCGGAGTGTGCAGGATCCCCGCCGCAGTAACGTGGAGCCGTTCCCGGCCGAAGCTCTTTCGAGAGGAGTCCTTATGAAACAGAAGATTTTTGCCGCCGCACGCGTTGCCGCCGCCGGTATTTCGGGCCTGGCCTTCGTCGCGGTCGTCGGTTCCGGCACAGCGACGGCGGCGCCGCAGGATTGCGTCGTCGAGCGAGACCTGTTCGGCGCGTCGGCAACCTGCGGACCCGACGGAGGCAGCAACTACGTCCTGCACGTCGATTGTGTCGGCCTCTACGCCAGTGGACCGTTCCCGCTGTACGCCGTCGGCCCCTACGCGGCGCTCAGCTATCCCTTCACGCCGACGGGTCAGCGCATCACGACGGGTTGTACGGGAATGGGTCCCGGTGTCGTCGCGGTGGCGACCAACGCCTATGTCGAGGTCTATCGAGGCTAGCGGAGGAGCCGGGTCCCGCGTCTCGGCGGGACCGCGCTGTGCGGGATCCTGTGTGCGGGAAGACCGATGGGGTGACACAACCGCCGCTGTGTACCAAGCTGGAAGGGTTTGGATCATGCGGGAGGAGAGTCGTCGTGGCTTCTCGATACACACCGGCGCTCGAGCGGAGAATCGCGGATATGCGCGCGCAACGAGACACTCGGGTTCACGCGGACAGGCCCTGGTCGTTACAGGAACTGTTCAGCACGCCCGACTGCGATATCGCAGAGTACAGCAGGGAATTCAGGCCGAGTCAATTCGGCGCGCAATCCTGCGCGGAGGTGGAGAAATATTGCCGCGCCCGGGGCATCTGGCTGGAGCCGGGCGGCGCGCACTACAACAGTATGACGCCGTATCTACATCCGGGCCCGATCAGCGCGGACCGGTTGACCACCATCGGCCTGTTCAACGCGATCCTGTTCTGGCTCAACGATACTGTGGGCCGGGAGAAGTTCGGGCATCTGTCCAGAGGTGAACAACACCGGGCACGAACCGAACTCGACCGGCTGTGCCGCCTGCTCGAATCGCGCACCGCGCCGGAGGACGCCTCGCCGATCGAAACGGCGACGGTCGAGTTCCTCTCCCGGCTGCACGCTCAGGACGCGGATCAGCAGTGGCTCGATCTGTTCCTGGAGTCGACCGTCGAGCATCTGCGCACCGCGATCCGGGACCAGAACGCTCGGTCCCGCCGTGACCTGCTGGCCACGGACGAATACATCGATCTCCGGGCCCAGGTGTCGGGCATGTTCCCGGCCATCGCCCTGTGCGAATTCGGGCGGGACAGCTACCTCGACCGGGAGCGATTGGCCGCGGCGGGGCTCGCGGACGATGTGCACCGATTACAGGTGCTGACGGCAGAGATCGGTGCCCTGATGAACGATATGTTCTCCTTCGAGAAGGAGTGCATAGTCGACCGCTCCGATTTCAATCTGATACCGGTGTGCTTCCTGAACGACCCGCAGGCGACGCTGGCCGATGCCGTGCACGCCGCCGCCGGCGTGATCCGCGACCGGCTCACCGAGTTCCGCGGGTTGCACGCCGCGCTCACGGCGCGCTGCGCCGAACCCGGTATCACCGACAGCGGCCTGGCGGGGCCGGTCCGGACCCATCTCGCCGACCTGGACGGCTGTGTCCAGGCCACCTGGGTGTGGCAATTGATGACGACCCGGTACAAAGGCGTCGGCATATTTGCCGAGAACAACCTCCGGCCGAGTAGCAACGGTGCGGCGTGATAGGGAAGGATGGCCTCAGTCGGGGTGGTGATGCCCGGCAGGGGTGACCTGTAGCTGCGGTGGTGTCGGGCACTGGATGAACGAAGGGGTGTGATGGACGGTTCGGGGCACGATGAACTGGTCCGCTCGTGGTCGCGGGCACTGCGGGCGCCCGGTGACTCCGCCCCGGCCGACCCGGCTGCCGACCAGTTCCTGCACTGGCTGGTCGACGATCTGGCAAAAGCCCTCACCTCGACCCAGTTCGACGCCACCGCGGGGGCCAGGGTCGGCGCGGCCCTGGCCACCATGGAGGTGGGTGTCGACGATGTACCCGCCGTTTCGGCACCGATCCTGTGGGGTCTCCTCGAGCCGGATGCCGGCCCGACCGCCGTGACGCGGATGTCGATTCTCCTCACCAAACTGGGCGAGGGGTACGGAACACACCGGCAGCGGCGGATCGCCGCCCACCACGCCGAACAGGCCGAGCCGACCCGGCAGTCGGACGCGCGTTACCGGGTGGTGTTCGAGAACGCGGCAGTGGCCATCGCCGTTGGCGACACCAACGGCATTCTGCTCGACGCGAACCAGAAGCTCGCCGATATGATCGGCGTCCCGGTCGATGAGCTCCGCGGTATCTCGGTCTACGAATTCGCCCACCCCGAGGACCGGGAGCGTATCCGTAGGCTCGTCTATGAAAAGCTGGTGCCCAAGCGCGGGGGCACGGTGAAACTGGAACAGCAGATCGGCCGCGTCGACGGCAGCTACGGATGGGCCTCCTTCTCCATCACCTTCGTCGAGGGCGCGGCGGGCCACCCGAACTACCTGCTGGCGGTGGGCGAGGATGTCACCGAACAGCACCGCATGCGCCAGGAACTACACCGCCAGGCCCGGCACGACCCACTCACCGGCCTACCCAACCGGCGCCAGTTGCTGGAGCGGCTCGACGCCGTGATGAACGAGGCGGGAGGCCACGAGCAGATCGGTTTGTGCTTCGTGGACCTGGACCGCTTCAAACACATCAACGACCGATACGGCCACGGCACCGGCGACCGGGTGCTCACCGCGGTCGCCGACCGCCTGCACACGAGTGTGCAGGACATGGACTGCCTGGTGGCCCGGATCGGCGGCGACGAATTCGTCGCGTTGGTGCCGCCGCCGGTCGACGCCTGGAAGATGGGCCGGGTGGCGGACAGCCTGCTGGGCGCCCTGGCCGATCCGGTGACCACCAACAGCCACCGGGTGCAGGTTTCGGCCAGTATCGGCGCCGTGCTGACCACTGTGCAGAGCGGCCAGGCCGAAACCCTGATCGATGCCGCCGATACAGGTCTCTACCGCGCCAAGAACAACGGTAAGTCGCAATGGGTACTGCACATGCTGGCCGACGGCGTGGTCACCGAGGCCGAGCTCGACCTCGATCCGGATCGACTGAACCGGTATATCCCCACCGAGGACCTGCCGGATTCCGACTCCTGACCGCGGTCGCCGATCGCCGGGGCCCGTCGGGCTCGTGGTGGTGCGGCCCCGTCCGAGATGGCGATGGAAGAACTCGAGCGCCTCTCGACCTCGAATCGGGCGACCGGTGGTGGAGCCCGGATCTAGCTCGATCGCGAGGACTGCGTCACGACCGGCCGCGCGGACGCCGGTTTCCGGCGGCGGAATCTGCGCACCGCGCGCCACGCGACGAACAGCAACGCCCCCAGCACGACCGGCACCAGGACCGGCAGCACTATCGCCAGGGCGACCAGGAGGAAGGCCAGCACATCCTCGACGATCGACACCACCGGATTCGCGATGCCGCCCGTCGTGGCGGTACTGGCCGCGCGGACACCGGTCTGGGTCGCGCTGAAGGTGAGTGCGGTGGGGGCGCCGACAATGATTCCCGCGATCGCCGCGGTGGCCGGATCTGCCGCCTCGAACACCGACCCGGCGGCTATCGCTCCCGCGATCGGGCCGCTGACATTGCCGATGAGCGACAAGAAATTGTCGACGAACGGGATGAGGTCGCCCAGGATCTCGGCAGCGGCCGCGACCGACAACGCGAGCAGCGCCCCGGTCGAGCCGAGCCAGGCGAACGACTCGTTGAGATCCAGGCCGAGCACACCGAAATGCGCGGCAGCGCTGAGTACCAGCAACGGCAGGAAAGCGCGGAAGCCGCAGGCGGCCGCGAGTCCCAACCCCAGGAAGGCGGGAAGTACCCAGCTACTCATGATGGCGAGTGTAAGTGCCCGAGCGTGTGCATTCGCTTACGCACCCGAAGGTTCCACCATGGCCACACCGCTCACCGTGCGACTCGCCGCCGCGGGTATCGGCGTGCACGCCGTCGATCACGTGCTCGTCCTACTCGTCCCACCGGTGGGATGGAATATCGGCACGGTCTAGATCGGCGCCCCGATCTATGCCGCGCTCCTGCGCGGCCGCAGCTGGGCGCGTGTCACTGTGACTGTGTTGTGGGCTGCCAGCTCGCCGGACGTTTCGTGGTGTGGGTACTTTTTCCGGACGCCGGCGTACACGCGGCGTTGATCTTCGGGTGGACGGTCTCCGCGGTGGTGCTCACGCTGCTGTGGATACCCGGTTCCGCCCGCGGATATTTCCGCCGGTCCGCCGCCGCGGAGTAGCGCTGAGGTAGCAGCGCGCTCGGCGCCGTCCCGCTTTGCTACTGCGGGGCGCCGAGCAGGGCGAATACCGAATCCAGCTGATCGCGCACGGTCTCGGCGCCGTCGGTGCGTCCCGCCAGTTGGTGGAGCAGCGCGCGCTGGAAGATCCCATCTATGGTCGTGTACGCGACGGCGGGCGTGAGTGTGGGGGCGCTGCCCCGGTGTTCGCAGTAGCGGGAGACGACCCGCCAGATCATGTCCTCGCGGCGGGCCTCGATCTCGAGTACGTCGTCGCGGAACGAATTGTCGAACAGGCTCTGGTTGCGCAGGTCGTACCAGAGCCGGTGGATGGCGGCGTCGGCCACGAGCGTGGCCGAGAACGTGGCGATGAACTCGGCGCGCAGCTCGTCGGCGTCGTGCGCGGAGGCGATGACATCGTCGTAGCGGGTCACGCAGACCGCCTCGTATTGCCGGACGGCATGCACGAGCAGGTCGATCTTGTCGCGGAAATAGTAGTGCAGGACCCCGTGGGAGTATTCGGAGTTCTGCGCGATCTCCCGCAGGCTCGTATGGGCGTAGCCACGCTCGGCGAGCGTGTGCAGGGTGGCCAGCGCGAGCTCGGTGCGCTTCGCCGCGAACTTGTCGCGAGCGCGCTCGTCTATGCGGGATCTGGGATCAGCGGCCTGTGTCACTCGTTTGCAATCTTCTCGGTTCGGATCTCATCTGCCCGGCTCCTCCTGAGTGTAAGGCCACGACGACTGCCAACCTTTGGACGACTGTCAAGATTTTCCTTGACGACTGTCAAGATTCCGCCCTACTGTGGCTTGCGACACACCACGTCGGTTTTGTGGCTCAGATCACAGTGTCGCCTGCTTTCGAGAGAGGAACGGATATGACGAGTTACGACCTGGGCGGACGCGCTGCGCTGGTCACCGGGGGTGCGCGCGGGCTGGGGGCGGGGATGGCCCAAGCGCTGACCGAGGCCGGCGCGGCGGTGGCGATCGCCGATATCGACGCCGACGGCGGCGCCGCGATGGTCGAGAAACTGCGGGCGCAGGGGAGCCGGGCCGAACTCGTCTCGCTGGACGTCACCGACGACGGCGCGTGGGAACGTGCGGTCACCACGACCGTCGGCGCGCTGGGCGGGCTGGACATCGTGGTCAACAACGCGGGTGTGGAGGTCACCAGCCTGCTGGCCGATCTCGATCCCGAACAGGCCCGCACCATGCTCGATGTCAATCTGCTCGGCACCGCGCTCGGTATCAAACACGCGTTCCGGGCCATGCGGCCGGGCGGGGCCGCCGGGCGCGGTGGGGCCGTGGTGAACATCGCCTCGGTCGCCGCGACGATCGCGTTTCCCGGGATCAGCGTCTATTCGGCCACCAAATCGGGGATCGACCGGCTGACCAGGGTGGCTGCCGCGGAGTCCGGCAAACTCGGCTACGGCGTGCGCGTCAACTCGATCTATCCCGCCCTGACCCCCACCGCGATGGGGAACAAACTCGCTGTCGACTGTGCCGAACTGGGATTGTTCCCCTCCCCGGAGGCCGCGGCGCAGGCGGTCGCCGAACTCACGCCGCTGGGCCGGCTGGGCCAGGTCGACGATATGGCCGACGCGGTCGTATTCCTCGCCTCCGACGCGGCGAAGTTCATCACCGGTGCCGGACTGCCGGTCGACGGCGGAATGGGCATGTAGCGACAGCCCCGTTCCGCCCACCGCTCACCTTCCATCCGATGACGAGGAGAGAACACCACCATGCCTACCGACAAACAGGTCGTCGTCTACGGCGCCTCCGGCTACACCGGCCGGCTGATCTGTGAATACCTGCGCGAGTACGGTATTCCCTTCCTGGCCGCGGGCCGCGACCACGCGCGGCTGAAAGCGGCGGTCGACGCGGTGCCCGGTATCGACACCGTGGACCACGAGATCGCCGAGGTCGAGCACACGAGCGCGGCGCTGGCCGAGGCATTCCGGGGCGCGCGGGTCGTGCTCAACACGGTCGGTCCGTTCGCCCGGTACGGGCATCCGGTGGTCGAGGCGTGCCTGGAGATCGGCGCGCACTACACCGATACCAACGGTGAGCAGAACTGGATGATCGACGCCCAGGAACGGTACGGTGCCGAATTCGCCTCCCGCGCACTGTTGCTCACCCCGGGCCTGGCGCAGATGTACACCATCGGTGAGATCGCGGCCAATATCTGCCTGGAGAACCCCGGCCTGGACACCCTCGATATCGAGGTGTTCTGGAAAGGGCACCCGACCGTCGCCTCCACCAACACGATCCTCACCAATGCCGCTTTCGCCGAGGCCTACTACCTCGAGCAGAACGAGTACGTGGAGTGGCCGGTCGACGAAGGGCTCTACCAGGTGGTGGTGCCCGGGCAGCACGAACTCGGCCTGGCGCTGCCGTGGGGCGGTACCTCGCATCCGGTGTGGTTCAAGAACGATCCGCGGGTCGCGAATGTGCGCGCGCTCGGCGGTGTCATGAACCGCCCGCTGATGCTCGGTGTGCCACAACTGGTGGCGGCGGCCCTGGCGCAGATGGACGGGAAGTCGGAGGCGGAGAAGTACCGCATCATCGACGAACAGTCCGCCGCCATCCGCAGCGAGATGCCGCCGCGGGAGAATCCGCGGATCAACACCTCGCTCGACTCGGTGTACGCCTCCGGGCCGTTGGGCCGGGCACACTGCCTGATCCACGGCAACTGCAACTACAAACAGACCGCGCTGCTCAACGCCCATGCCGCGGCCGCCCTGTTGCAGGAGTCCCCGCGGGTGACCGGGTTCGCCTCGAGCTGCCGGGCATTCGGGCATCGGGAACTGCTCGGCACGCTGCGCGCGTTCGGGCTCGTCCTCGATCCCATCGTCACGGTGCACCGCTGACGATGCGACTCGCGGACTATCTCGACAAGGGGGTCTCGCTCGGCCGCGCGGCCCCCTGCCTCACCTCCGGCGGAACAACACGCACCTACGGTGAGGTATATGACGATTCGGTGGCCGTCGCCGGCGCCCTGCAGCACACCGGGATCGAGGCCGGAGACCGGGTCGCGGTCCTGTCGGCCAACGACCCGCTCGCCCTGACCTGCGTCTTCGGCATATCGCGCGCCGGTGCGGTGTGGTGCCCGGTCAACCCGCGCAACGAGGCCGAGGAGAACCGTCGGCTCTTCGACCTGTTCGGCTGCCGGCTGCTCTTCTTCCAGAAGAGCTTCGCCGGCCTGGTGGCCCGTATCCGCGACCGGCTACCTCGGCTGGAGTGGCTGGTCTGCCTGGACGGCGACACCGAGGGCGCGATCGCGTTCGATACGTGGCTGGCCGCGCACCGTGCCGAACCCGACATGCGCCGGCGCCCGGCGGACGGGCTGTGCATGCTCGCCGGAACCGGCGGGACCACCGGCCGACCGAAGGGGGTGCGGCTGACCGAGCTCAATATGATGACCTCGACCGCGCTGGCGCTGATGAGCTATCCGTTCGGCGACCGTCCACGCTACCTCGCCCTCGCGCCGCTCACCCATTCGGCGGGCGTTCTCACCTTCCCGATCCTCGGCCTCGGCGGTGAGATCGTCATCATGCCCGCGCCCGATATCGGGCAGTTCCTCGCCCTCGCCGCGCGACACCGGATCACCCACGCGTTCCTGCCCCCGACGGTGATCTACGGCCTGCTCGATCATCCCGATCTCGATCGCACCGATCTGTCGTCGCTGCGCTGCCTGTGGTACGGCGCCGCACCGATGTCGCCGACCCGGCTCGAAGAGGCCTTGGCGCGTATCGGCCCGGTCCTCGGACAGTTGTTCGGCCAGACCGAAGCACCGAATATGATCGCCACCCTCGCACCGGCCGATCATTTCCGGCCCGACGGCTCGGTCGCCACCGAGCGTCTCGCCTCGGCCGGTCGGCCCACGCCACTGACGACGGTCGCCATCATGGACGAGCGGGGCACGCTCCTGCCGCCCGGCGAGCGCGGTGAGATCGTGGTGCGGGGCCCGCTGGTTATGGACGGCTACCACGAGAACCCTGCCGCGACAGCGGAAGTCAGCGCGTACGGCTGGCACCATACCGGTGATATCGGTTATCTGGACGAGGACAATTTCCTTTTTGTCGTCGACCGCGCCAAGGACATGATCATCACCGGTGGATTCAATGTCTACTCCGCCGAAGTCGAGCAGGCCGTCCTCGCGCACGCGGCGGTGGCCGAGAGCGCGGTGGTAGGCCTCCCCGACGAGAAGTGGGGTGAACGAGTCACCGCGGTGGTGCGCCTGCGGCCGGGGCATACGGTGACCACCGACGAGCTGATCTCGTTCGTCAAGCAGCGTATCGGCAGCGTGAAAGCTCCCAAGCAGGTGGAGATCTGGCCGGATCTACCGCGCTCGAAAGTCGGCAAGGTATTGAAGAACGTGATCCGTTCCGAACTCCGGGAATGAGTGAGCGGGCGCCGCCGGACCGATCCCGCGGCCACCGCCCTCGTTTCGCTGCTGTCAGAACGCGACCGCGGCCTCCGTGAGACGTTCGAACACCGCGGGATCGGGCCATCCGCCGGTGCGGAAGCGTGGCGGGTGGATACCGGGCATCGGGGTGATTCCGGTGAGATCGACGGCGGTGTCGAACGGCACCATGATGGTCCGTTCGTCGTCGGTGGCGAACGCGAGGAAATCGGCTACCGGCAGGGCGGCGTCGACACCCTCGCCCCAGACCGTGACGGTATGGATACCGTCTTCGCGTTCGGCCACCATCAGACTGCTCACGTAGATCACCTCCAGCTCGTCCCGATAGTGCTCCTCGAGCCATTGCTGCTGGGCTTGGTATTCCGCCCCGGCCAGCACCGCGCGGGCCCGGGCGACTTCGGCGTCGTTCGCGGTGGTCATCCGGTCCAGGGGAATCACCAGGCCGGATTCGTCGAGGGTGTAGCCCTGGGGCGAGAGCGGCCGTGCCGCCTCCCGGTACTCCTGTTCGACCGCTTCGAAGGCCTCGGACAACAGCTCCGGATGGCCGGGAACGATCAGCAGGCTCCGCTGATCCGGAACGAAGGCGACCGGCGGATACTCGAAGTTCGTCGTCGAGACGAGCAGCCAATCCGGCACCAGGATCCAGGATGACAGGTAATCGGCCTCGTCGACCGCTATCTTCACGATGCCGTCGCCGGGTAGTTCCGCCACCGGCACCACCGCGGCCAGGTTCTCCCGGGCCACCGTCAACGCTTCTTCCGCCGTCACCCCCCATTCGGCGAGCTTCGTCTCGTCGGGGAAACCGATGACATCCGGGTAGTCGATGGCCAGCAACTCGTCCACGAACGGGAACAGCGGGCGTCGTATCCGCGAACCCTCGTCCTCCAGTGCGTAGGTCGAAGGCCGCAGTACCGGTCGCAGCAGCGGGCGTACCTCCGCCCAGCTCTCGGGTGGCGTCGCGGGCGTCACCAGCGCGGGCACGATCCGGGCCAACCACTCCCGCGTTTCCTCCGGCGATCGGTCGCGCGCCTCCGTGAAGAGGTTCGCGAGATACAGGACAGCGTCGCCGTCGTGGTATCGGACGGCGAATTCGTCGGTGTCGTAGGAGACATCGGTGATACCTGCCGCGCGCATATGCCCGAACACCTGCAATGCGAATTCGCGCCGTGCCCGATCGTCGTCGGTATTCGTCATCTGGAAGAGCAACCTCACATTCGGCGGTTCGGGCAACGACGGGAAGCGCGGACACTACCGGAACAGCGGCCGGTGGCGACCGGCGATGTTCCCAGTGCCGGTGCCCCGGCCCGCGAATGCTCGGTGCGGGGGCCGCCGACGTGCGTCCCGCAATCCGGCCGGATCACACCGGACCGGTGTGTTCGGCTCCGGACGAGCGCCCGCACCGTCGCGGCCGTGGCTGCCGCCGTCCGCTCGCGGACGCAACGCGGTGGAGGTGTGGTTGAAGCCGGGCGATCCGGGTACGCGGGTTTCGAACACTCGTTCTGCCGTGGAGAGGAGCGGTGATGGTGCAGCAGCAGCCGGAAAAGGACCGGGACCAGTGGACCACCGGCGACGAACCGATGACCGGCCCGCAGGAGTCCTATCTGCACACCCTGGCCCAGGAAGCCGGGCAGCAGGTGCCGGAGGGGCTGACCAAGGCACAGGCGTCACAGCTGATCGACGAACTCCAGCAGCGCACCGGCCGGGGGGTCTGATCGCGAGACGACAACGCACGCCGTAGTGCCGCCGACCGGCCGGCGTCCTATCGAGGAGCGGGCCGGGCCCGGGCGGCGGCAAACGCCAGTATCGCCGACATCGCGATGACCACCGCCGCGACGGTGAACGCGGTGGCGAAGGAGTGGCCGACGACCGGGATCACGAGCAGCGGACCGAGCACCTGCCCGATCGCGTAGACCGCGGTCAGCGTCGCTGCGGCGCGCGGGACGTGCAGCCGGCGGGCGTAGTCGAGGGTGAGTACCACCACGCCCATGAATGTGGCCCCGAACGCGACCGCGGCGACCGCCGCGGCGGCGACGCTGCCCGAGGCCGCCGCGACCGCGGCGCCCGCGGCCTGCACCGCGAGAGCCGTGACCAGCGCGGGCCCGGTCCCGATCCGGCCCGCGATGCGGTGCCAGGCCAGAGTGGCGGGCGCCGCGGCCAGCCCGACGAGCGTCCACACCAGCGCGCCCGCCGACGAACTCCCGGTTCCGGCCACCGCGGCCACCAGGAAGGTGCCGATGATGATGTAGCCGACTCCTTCGGCGAAGTACGACCCCAGGAGCAGCCGCCACGCCCGCGGCGCCTGCCCGGCACCGGTACGCCCGGTGTCGATCGCGGTATCGCCCGCGCTGTCGGCCGGCCCGGATTCGGAGCGGATATCCAGTAACCACGCCGGCGCGAGCAGCAGCGCGGTCAGCACCGCCGAATCGAGCCACAGACCCTGCCATGACAAGAGCGGGGCGGCGAGCAGGGTGTAGACACCGGAGATCGCGATCCCGAGACCGACCCCCGCGAACGCCACGGCAGGCGAAGCACCCTCTTGGCGGTGGTGTGCCACCGTGGCCGCGCAGGCGATGAAGATCGCCGCGCTGGCCGCCCCCGCCACGAACCGGAGCCCGGTCGCCACTGCCACCTGCGCGGTAGCCGCCATCCCGGCCTCACTGGCGACGAGCACCACCGACCACGCCAGGAACGTCGAGCGCATGCTCAATCGCGGTCGCCGAGTGAGCAATACCGCGCCGAACAGGTAGCCGGCATAGTTGCCGGTCGCGATCACCGCGCCGTCGCCGGCACTGATCCCGGCCGAGGCGGTCATGATGGGCAGCAACGGTGTGAACACGAAGCGCCCCACGCCCATCGCCGCGGCGAGCCCGGCCGCCGCGGCGATCCCTACAGCCCGTCCGCGCAGTGCCGTCCCGCCGCTGCGCTCAGCGGCCCGCAGATCAGTCATACCCGGCACGTTACGACCCCGATTCCGCGCTCGGGCGGCCGAGGGCGGGCGAACCCACCGCTGCGCCGCTACCGGTGACCGGCACGCGAATTCGCGGGCTCACCCGTTGTCCGGCGCTGCGGTTTCGGTCATGGCGAGCAGTTCCGCGCGTGCCGATTCGAGCTGGGCGGCGGTGAGATAGGGACTGTTGGCTGCGGTGGCCAGCCCCTCGGCCGCGTAGCGGATCACCGACGTCGTCCCGGGGGCGAGGCCGTCGGCGGCGAATGCCTCGTCCAGCCGCCGCGCGTCGTCGGCGTACAGTTTCTCGAGGTGGGGGGCGGTGCCCAGGGTGACGATCAGGCCGGTCGGGCTGAACGCCCGCTCGACGGACTCGCTACCGTTGGTCAGGGCGCGGACATAACCGCGGGTGAATTTCCCCGGCCGGTTCTCGGACAGGTCGATGCGCTCGTGTACCTCGGCCCACACTTTCTCGATCAGATGTTCGGTGACCCCGGCCAGCAGCGCGTCCCGGTTCGGGAAGTGGTGCATGAGACCCCCCTTCGTCACGCCGGCCGCCGCGGCGATATCACTCAGGCTCACCCGGCCGCCGCGTTCGGCGAACATCCGTTCCGCGGCCTCGAGCACGGCCAGCCGGGTGCGTTCCTTGTCTCGGGTGAGCCCCTGGTCAGACCGGCTCATGCTGCCTCTGCTCCTTATCCGCGGCCCGCCGGTGCGACGGGATGACGCGCCAGGCCACTACGCCCGCGACCACGAGCAGGGCCGCCGCGAGATACGACGTGGACTGCAGCGCGGTGGTGAAGGCGTGTGCCGCACGGGTGAAGATATCGGAATCGCCCGCGACCCCCGCCGCGCCCGCGAGCGAATCCCGGGCCGCGGCGGCCGCACCCGGATCGGTGCCTGGTCCCAGCTCCAGGTTCGCGCGGTACCGCGCCAGCTGGATCGAACCCAGCACCGCGATACCCAGTGCGCCGCCCATTTCGTAAGCGGTCTCGGCAATGGACGAGGCGGCGCCCGCCCGCTCCTGCGGCACCGCGGTGACCACCGCGTCCGTCGACAGCGTCATGGCCACGCCGACACCGAGGCCCAGGACCGCCAGCGCGATACCGAGACCCCAGAAACCGGCCGAGGTGGCGGCCCAGCCGATCCCGGCGAGACCGACGGCGGCCACCAGCAACGCGCCGCCGATCGTCCGCCCGGCCCCGAACCGGGCCACCAGTACGCCGACCACGGCGATCACGGCCAGGGAAGCCAGCGTGGTCGGCAGTTCGGCCAGCCCGGCCTGCAGCGGGCCGTACCCGCGGACGAGTTGCAGGTACTGGGAGAAGAAGAACAGCAGCCCGAGAAACGCGAAGATCGACAGTGCGGTGGAGAGCACCGCACCGCTGAACGCGGGCATCCGGAACAGTGAGATATCCACCAGCGGAAGGGCCAACCGCGACTGTCTGCGCAGGAAGAGCAGGCCACCGGCCACCCCGATCAGCGCCGCCACCGCAACCGTCGGGTCGAGGCCGGTGCCGGCCCAGTGTTTCACCGCGTAGACCAGCGGCACCATGGCGACGATGGACAGCACCGAGGACAGCCAGTCCACCGCATGTGCGCCGGTGCCGCGGGATTCCGGTAACAACAGCGCGCCCGCCACCAGGACGACGGCCATGACCGGCACATTGATGAGGAACACCGAACCCCACCAGAAATGTTCGAGCAGCAGACCGCCGACCAACGGCCCGGCCGCCGCGCCGGCGGTGGCACCGGCCGACCATACGGCGATCGCCGTCGTCCGTTGCCGCGGATCGGTGAACACGGCACGCACGATGGACAGGGTCGACGGCATCAGCGTTGCCCCGGCCACCCCGAGCAGCGCCCGCGCGGCGATGAGGGTTTCGGCGTTCGGCGCCAGTGCGGCGAGGACGGAGGCGGCGCCGAACGCGCCCGCGCCGATCAGCAGGAGACGTTTGCGCCCGATCCGGTCAGCGAGATTGCCCATGGTGATGAGCAGTCCGGCCAGCACGAATCCGTAGATGTCGCCGATCCACAGGAGTTGCGTCGCGCTCGGCCGGATATCGGCGGTCAGCGCCGGTACCGCGAGATAGAGCACGGTTCCGTCGATGGCGAGCAACAGCACCACGCTGACCAGGGCGGCCAGCGCCGCCCATTCACGGCGGCCCGCCCGGCCGGTCGCGGTTTCCACTACTTCGCTCATTCCTCCCACACTAACAGTCCATATGGAATGTTATAGAAACTGAATGGACTTTTAGGATGAGCGCTCGGTCACGCTCACTCGGGATCGCTCTCCGCCGCTCGGTACCCGCTGGTCGCGTTCTCCGCGGCGGGGCCGCCCGCTAGCGTTTCGCTATGACGGTGACATGGGAAGAGTTGGGTTGGGAGCGGCTCGCGGAGGGAGTGGGCCGATGCCGGTTGCCGGTATGGGACTGTACGGCCGGGTTGATCGTGGGGGAGGACTTCGCGTTCGTGGTCGATACCGGGTCGAGTCTCGAGGAGGGCGCCCGGGTGCGGGACCGGGTGCAGCAGCTGGCGGGCCGGGCCGTCACCGGTGTCGCGCTGACCCATCATCACTTCGACCATGTCTTCGGTGCGGCGGCATTCGGGCCCGCGCCGATCTTCGCCGCCGACGGTGCGCAGGCGCTGTACCGGGAAGGGCGCGCGGAGCTGTACGCCGACGCCGTGCACAACGGACTCGACCCGGCGGCGGCCCGGGCGGCCGCCGACGCGCTCGTCCGGCCCGGCGAGTACGTCCGGGACGTGACCGCGCTGGGGCGCGGCGCCGGTCGCGATATTCTGCTGGTCCGTATCGGCCCCGGACATACCGGGCACGATCTCGCGGTCGTGGTGCCCGGCGTCCCCACCGTGGTGTTCTGCGGTGACCTCGTCGAGGAATCGGGCGAGCCGCAGGCCGGTCCCGACGCCGTCGGGACGCAGTGGCCCGCCGCGCTCGACCGGTTGCTCGAGCTGGGTGGTGCGGACGGGGTATACGTGCCCGGACACGGAGCGGTGGTGGACGCGGAATTCCTCCGGCGGCAGCGGGACGACCTGGCCGCCCGCTTCGGCGTGGACGAGCCCACCGCGTAGCAGGCGGCGCCCGGCGATTCCGGCGCCCACCGTGTGCCGGGGCGTTTTGCGGGTATGTGCGACATAGGAAGTCGACGAACCCGCTCGGGTGTCGTCGGTTCCGGTGGAACATCAGGAGGTTCTCATGCTCGCCATTGCCGCCGCCGTCGCGTTCGGTCTCGCGCTCCTATTCGATCTGACGGATGCCAGCCTCGGTGACTCCATCACCGGCGGCACCCTCGTCACCGTCGGACTGTTGCTTCTCGCCCTGCATCTCGCGGGCTTCGGTACCGGTGCGCGCGCCGGGGCCGGAGGCCGCTCCTGGAACTGGCGTCGCGTCCGCCGCTGAGCCGGCTCGGGCCGGGATTCCCGCGTACAGGACGACGGCGGCCGCCCGGACTTCTCCGGGCGGCCGCCGTCAGGCGTTCGGTGGCCGGCGCGCCGTGTGGAAGGCGCTCGGGACACCGTCGGCGGAATCGCTGCTACCGCCCCTGATGTGACCGCTGCCGTGCTTCCTGAACGTCGGCCTCGGAGCGTGCCTTCTCGGCTTCGGCTTCCTTCTCCGCGACCTCACGCTGTGCTTCGGCCTTGTCCTGCTGGGCGATGCCCTCGTCGCGCAGGTCCTTGTTGTCGAGGAGGGTGCCGCCTACTTCCTTGGCCTTGCCCTTCACGCCCTCGACGACGCCTTCCAGTCCTTCCCGCGGGCCAGTCTGCTTCTCGGCCACGATATCTACCTCCGAATGTTCGGTCCTGGTGGATATCTGCGACGTACCCGGAGGTCGCGCTTTCAATCGGTGATCTTTCCGGCGCCGTCGGCGCAATGGCAGGAATGTACCCGATGATGTCTTTCCGGACTCTCGTCCGGCGGACGCCCGCCGGGTCACGCTGGAGCCATGTGTGCAACCATTCCACCGCGCGTACGGCGGACCGCAGTTCAGGTCGACGGCGCCGCGGCCGGCTACCTGACCGTGGAGCAGGACGGGCCCGCGGTGCTGCTGCTCCACGGAACGTACTGGAGTCGCGTGTGGCTTCCGATACTGGACGGCCTCGCGGCGGCGGGCCTGCGGCCCCTCGCGGTCGACCTCCCCGGACTGGGGCGATCGGGAGGCGAACTCACCACGGCGACCGCCACGGTGCCCGCGCTGGCCGGATGGGTGCGGCGGTTCGTCTCCGCGATGGGGATCACCGGCCCGATCGCCCTGGGCGGCCACGACATCGGCGGCGCCGTCGCCCAGCATCTCCTGGTCCACGACGGGCTGGAGGTGTCCCGGCTCGCGCTGGTCAACTCGGTCCTCTACGACTCCTGGCCCGCACCACATGTCGCACGATTCCGCGACCCGGTGGTGGCCGCCGCCACGACGGCCGAAGAGTTGCTGGATGCCCGCCGGAAGGCCGTGGCGTCGGCGCTCGCGAATGCCGCCACCGAAGAACTGATCACCGAGTATGTGGACCCGTGGGCCGACGCGCGGGTCCGCCGCTCCTGGCTCGCACTGGCGGGCGCGGCCGACAACCGCTACACCCTCGATCTCGTGCCCCTGCTACGGCGTTGCCGGACACCCAAATTGCTGATCTGGGGTGCGGACGACAGGTTCGAAGGCATCCACTATGCCGAGAAGTTCGCCGCGGAGATTCCGAATACCGGGCTGGTCCGCATTCCCGGAGCCGATCATATCCCTACCGAGAGTGCGCCCGGCCCGATCGCTCGCGCCCTGGGTGATTTCTTCACCGGGGAGCAGTCGTCGGTCACCTGATGTACTCGGCGACGACCGGGTACAGGCCGCGGGGTTCGCGTCGGCGATCGTCTGCGCGGTGGCGGCCGAGGTGGTGATCGCGGGGGCCGGGTGCCCCGTGGCGCAGTCCGCGGTCATCGGTCGAGTAGCTGGCGGGTGAGTACGTGACCCCACCACTGCTCGACCCGTTCCGGGGACCAGCCGCGTTCGCCGGTGAGCACGGTGTAGGCGTCGATATTGCACAGTGCGGCGTAGGTGTCGACGGCGGTGGTCAGGTCCACCTCGGCGCGAAGTGTGCCCGCCGGCCAGCTCGAGAACACCTCCTCGCGGATGCGGTCGGCGGCCCGGCGGACCTGCGTGTAGAGGGTGGCCAGGTCGGGCTCGGTGCGCCCGGCCTCGCGGATCAGGCCGATGAGGTCACCGGAGCGTTCGAAGAGCCTGCGGTCGTAGCCGGCCATTGCGGCGAGTTGCCGCGCCGGATCCGCCGCCGACTCCAGCTCGCCCAGCAGCCGGGCCGGATCGGCCGGTAGGTCGGCCGCCTCCACCAGGGCCCACACCAGTCCGGTCTTGTTCCCGTACGCGGCATAGACCGTCGGTACCGACACCCCGGCCTCCTGGGCCACTTCCCGCACGGTCGTGGGCCCCCAGCCCCGCGTGACGAACAGGCGGCGAGCCGCCTCGGCGATCTCCGCCCGTGTGCGTTGGGCTTGCGCTTGCCGCCGCAGCGAGTCGTAGCTGCGGCGAGGTGGTGAAGTGGTCACTTGCGCCTCCGATCTTCCGCTACCTATATTCAAAATAACATTCGTAAAACCAATATGGGAGGCCGGTACCGTGATCGAGTCGAGCGCAGCGGGCCTGGGCGGAATCGGATTCGTGCTCACGGCCGTGGTGGTCAATCTCGTCTACGTGCGCGCCCGGCTGCCGCTACCGATGTCGGGGCAGGGCATGGACGAAGTGGTGGACGCGCTGGCCGCGGTCGGTGACGCGTTGAAACGCCCCTCGGTGCTCGCCCCGCTGACCTGGCTGTGCACCACGCTTTTCGCTGCGGGTATGGCGTCGGCGATGTGGGAATCTCCGGCGGCGCCCACCATGTGGCTGCTGCTGGGATTCGGTGGTGTTCTGATGCAGAACGTCGCCTTCAGCTGTGTGGAGGCGTTGCGGTTCGGGCTCGCCGCGACCGCACGTGACCACGCGTCGACTTCCGGCCTGTGGGCCCTGCACAATGTGCTGTTCGGCTTCAATCAGGTCTTCCTGGCGATCGCGCTGCTGGGATTCGGTCTCGCCGCCGCCGAGACCGGTTTCCTGCCGCCATGGCAGCAGTGGCTCGGCTTCGCCGCCGCCACGCTGCTCTTCCTCGCATCCTCGGCGAGTTCGCACAATGCCGAAGGGACCAGCCGCCTCGCGCTGATCGGCCTGGTGGGATGGCTCGGCTGGATCGCGTGGATCGTTGCCGCCAGCATCACCCTGCTGGCTCGATAGCGGTGTTCGGCACGCGGATACTGCGGCCGGTCGTCGACCGTCACGCTCCCGGTGTAGGTACAGGTCGTTTCGTAGCTGTGGGTGCCGCGGGTGAACGAGGGTGTGATGCCGGTGACCGTGGCCGAGGCCGGTGGCGCTGCCCGGATCGTCGCGCTCGCGATGATTCCGAGGGCAGCCGCGCCGATGGCGAAGCGAATCACTCGGGGCGACCCGTGCAGTCCGGAAACCGTTGTCCCGGCACAGCGGCCATGGCTGCCCCGGCCGTGGTTCCGGACGGTGTCCTGTCCGACCCGAGCAGGCGGGTGACGCGGAAGACTACCGGCGGACACGCTGTATGCCGCCCCGGGTGACCGGTTCGCTCGAGTAGGGTCGCGGACGGGTCCGCCGGGCGCGGACCGGAACAGGAGTGCCCACGATGTCGCTGTTCGGCCGGGATACCGAGCGCAAGGAGCTGGACGCGCTCCTCTTCGATCCGCGGGACCGCACCGGCGTGCTGATCGAGGGCGAACCCGGAATCGGAAAGTCGGCGCTGGTCGAGGAGACGGTCGCGGCGGCGGCGTCGGTGCGGGTGCTGCGGACCGCGGGAACCGAAGCCGAGCGGCACTTCGGCTATGCCGGGCTGCACCGGCTGTTGTATCCGCTGCGCGCCGCGTTCGCGGGGCTGCCCGCCCGCCAATACGACGCGCTCGCATGCGCTTTCGGTCTGTCCGACGCCGAGGGTGAGCCGAGCGTGCACCTGGTCGGATTGGCCGCGCTCACCCTGCTGTCCGACGCCGCCGCCGAGCAGGCCCTGCTCGTCGTCGCCGAGGATGTGCACTGGCTGGACTCCGCGAGCGCCCAGGTCCTCGCCTTCCTCGCCCGTCGCATTCACACCGAACCGATCACTGTGCTGGCGACCGTACGCGACGGTGCCACGTCACCGCTCGCCGCCGCCGGACTGACTCCGATGCGCCTCACCGCGCTGTCGGCCGCACACGCGACCGCGCTGCTCGGCGTGGCCGCGCCGCGGCTGTCCGCGCCGGTACGCGAACGGGTACTGGCGGAAGCGGACGGCAACCCCCTCGCCCTGATCGAACTGGCGACGTCGGCGGCCGACCTCGCCGAGCTCCCGGCGACCCTCCCGATGACCGACCGGCTGCGCCGTGCCTTCGCGGCCAGGGCACAGGCCCTGCCCGGGCCCGCCGCGACAGCGCTGCTCGTCGCGGCGCTCGACGACGGCGGTGCCCGCAGCGAGATCCTTGCCGCGGCCGGGCTGCTGCTGGGCCGCGACCTCTCGCCCGATGTCCTGGCGCCGGCGGTCGAGGCGCGGCTGATCGCCCTCGTTTCCGGGACGGTGGTATTCCGGCATCCGCTCATCCGGTCCGCGCTCGCCGCCACGGCGACCGCCGAAGAGCGCGGGCGCGCGCACCGGGCGCTCGCCGAGATTCTGCGCGACGCCCCGGACCGCCGCGCCTGGCAGCGTGCGGCGGGTGTGGCCGGTCACGACGAGGAGGTCGCTCGAGAGCTGGAAGAGGTGGCGGGCCGCGCCCGGCACCGGGGCGCCGCGGCCGCAGCACTGGAACGGGCCGCTGTCGTCGGCTCCGCCGGGCACCGCGCGGACCGGCTGCTGCGCGCCGCCGAACTGGCGGTGGATTCCGGGAGCAGAGATACCGCCGAACGTTTGGTGCGCACCGCGCGCACCCTCGAACTGACCCCGCCCCAGGACGCCACGGCGCATCGGCTGCTCAGCGGATTCGACGACGGCGTACGCGAAGACCCTTCCCGCATCGGCGACTTGGCGGAGCTGGCGGCGCGGGTCGCCGCCGACGGTCACGACGACGCGGCGCTGCGCATCCTGTGGGGCGCGGCCATGCGGTGTTTCTGGTCCGAACCGGGCCCCGAGGTCCGGCGAGCCCTGCTCGCTGTCGTGGAGGGTCTGCCGGTGGCCAAGGACGATCCGCGCCGGGTCGCGATCACCGCCTACGTCGCGCCGGTCGAATGCGGTACGACCGTTCTCGGGTACCTGCGTGGACAGATCTCGGCCACCGGGCGCGACCCCGAGGTCGACCGGTTCCTCGGTAGCGCCGCACTCCAGGTCGGTGCCTTCGATCTGGCCGCCCGCTATGCCGCCGCGGCCGCTCCCGGGCTGCGCGCCACCGGGCGATTGGGGCTGCTGCCCCGCGCGCTGGCGGTCCAGGCATGGTGCCTGACCCGGCTCGGCGATGTGATCACCGCCGAGCCGATAGCGGCCGAGGCCGAGGCCCTCGCCGACGAGACCGGCCAACCGTTCATGGGTGGGCTGGCCGTCGCCGTGCGGGCCGAGATCGCCGCCCTGCGCGGGAACCGCGAGCGGGCCGCGACGCTGGCCACGGACGCGGAGCGGATCGGGCTGGCCTCCGGCGCGCGGCCGGTGCTGGCGACGGTCGCGCTGGCACGCGGACTGGCAGCGCTCGGCGAGGGCCGCGCCGACGACGCCTACACCGACCTCGCCCGCATGCACGATCCCGCCGATCCGGCCCACACCCCGGCGCTGCGCGCGTACTTCCTCGCCGACCTCGCGGACGCGGCGGTCCGTTCCGGCCGCACCGAGGCGCTGCGGAACCTGCTGGACACCGTGACGCCTGCCGCGGCACGCACCGGCTCACCGGCCCTGCACATCGGACTGCGCTACGCCCGCGCCCTGCTCGCCGGCGAGACCGCCGGCGACCGGTTCGCCGAGGTGCTGGCGGCCGACCTCACCGGGTGGCCGGCCGAACGTGCGCGAGCGCACCTGGCCTACGGCGAATGGCTGCGCCGGCAGCGGCGCGTGGTCGACTCCCGGAACCCGCTGCGCACCGCCAGGGAAACCTTCGACGCGCTCGGCTTCACCGCGTGGAGCGAACGGGCGCGCCTGGAGTTGCGGGGCGCCGGCGAGGCGAGCCCGGAGCGGGGCCCCGATATCGGCGAACGGCTCACCCCGCACGAACTGGCCATCGCCCGGCTGGCCGCCCAGGGGCTGACCAATCGGGAGATCGGGCAGCGGCTCTACCTCTCGCATCGCACCGTCAGTACCCACCTGCACCGTATTTTCCCCAAACTCGGCGTCAGCTCCCGCACCGAACTCGCCGCCGTGCTGCCGGCCGCACCCGGCACCGAGTGAGTTCGCGCGACGGTGACCGGGTCGTCGCCGGGCATACCGTCACCGATTACGTCATCCGACGGACGCGGCGCCGCCCCTGTGCTCCCTAGCGTCATCGATGTGGCCCGATGCGGTCACGAATCGTGTGTTCGACGAGGGAGTTGTGATGGCCATCAGCAGACGACGACTGTTCGGCGGAGCCCTCGCGGTGGGCGCGGCCGGGGTCGCGGTGACCTCGCTCGGCGCCTGCTCGGCCGAGGAGTTCGTGCCACCGGCCACCGCGCCGGGTGCTGCGCTGCGGGTCGGATCGGGGGCCGTTACCGGCCTGCCCGCGGTGCAACAGGTCCGGGGCCGGGCTACTGAACGTCGGATATGTCGAGTACGGACCCGCCACCGGCGTTCCCGTGCTGTTGCTGCACGGTTGGCCCTACGACCCGCACAGCTACGCCGACGTGGGCCCCCTGCTGGCGGCCGAGGGGTACCGGGTGATCGTGCCCTACCTGCGCGGCTACGGGCCGACCACATTCCTCTCCGACCGCACCGTCCGCAACGGCCAGCAGTCGGCGATCGCCCGTGACGTCGTCGATCTCATGGACGCGTTGCATATCGACGCGGCGATTCTCGGTGGTTTCGACTGGGGCTCCCGCACCGCCGACATCGTCGCCGCCCTGTGGCCGCACCGCTGCCAGGCGCTGGTGTCGGTGAGCGGATACCTGGTCACCTCGCTGACCGGCAACCAGCAGCCGCTGCCGCCACAGGCCGAACTCGGTTGGTGGTACCAGTACTACTTCGCCACCGAACGCGGTCGGCTCGGCTACCTCCGCAACCGGCACGAGTTCAACAAGCTGATCTGGCGCACCGCGTCCCCCGCATGGGATTTCGACGACGCCACCTACGATCGCAGCGCCACCGCGTTCGACAACCCGGACCACGTCGACATCGTCGTCCACAACTACCGCTGGCGCCTGGGCCTGGCGCCGGGTGAGCCACAGTACGACGGCTACGAACTGCAGCTCGCCGCCGCCCCGGCGATCACCGTGCCCACTGTCACCGTCGCCAGCGATTTCGACGGCGCCACCAAGGACGGGGCAGCCTATCGGGCCAGGTTCACCGGCCGATACGAGCACCGAGTGCTCGACGGGATCGGGCACAACGTGCCGCAGGAGGCGCCGCGGCCCTTCGCCCGGGCGATCATCGACGCCGGCCACCTCTGAGAGCTCCGCGGCGCACACCGGCGACGCTCTGCGCGGCCGGTCCCGGTGCGCAGGATGCGCACGAGGTACGTCACCGCGGCGTCATCCGACGGATTCGCCGCACCACCCCGCCCGGCAATGCTCGACAGGTAGCCGGAAACCGCCGAGACGGAACCGCCGCACCACCGACGACCGGCCCGGTCCCCGCATCAGATATCGAGGAGTAGCACCGTGACCACGATCCGTTTCCATCTGCAGTCCACCCTGAGCCCCGCCGAGGTGCTGGGAGTCCTCACCGACTTCGGGCCCACCCGCCCCGCCGCGTGGCCGACCATCGATACCGAACACTTCACGGTGCACGACCGCGGCCAGACCTGGGCCGAAGTCACCGAAGGCACCGCGGCCGCTTGGGAGCGCGCCCGCTACGAATGGGATCCGGCGGGCACCACCGTCACCATCCGCACCCTGGACTCCAAGCTCTTCGGCGCGGGCGGCGGCTGGATCTTCCGCGCCGTCCCGGCGGGAGCGGGCTCCCGCGTCGAGGTCGAACTGACCCGGACCCCGAGAACGCTGAAGAGCCGGATCCTGGCCGCGCTGCTGCCCCTGGTCGGCCCGTCCTCGCTACGCAAATCCTTCGCCGGCCCGTTGCGCGCCGTGTGACCCCCGGCGGCGGTTCGGGTTGCTCGATCCTCTTCGGCACCGGCGTGACCACCGCGGCGCCGGGATCACTGCAGGGGTTGCATCTGGTCGTCGCCGATATCGAGCGGGCGGTAGCCGAACTGCGCGAGCGCGGCGTCGAGGTGCAAGGCCCGTTCCACGATGATTCCGGCGTGTTCCATCACGCGGGCACCGCGCACCGCTCGGCCGGTGTGCATCCGCAGCGTGCCAGTTACGGCTCGTTCGCCGCCTTCGCCGACCCCGACGGCAACAGCTGGTTCCTGCAGGAAGTCACCCAGCGGCTCCCCGGCCGCTGACCACCGATTCGACAGCCATCATGTTCGACACTGCGAGAGACGAAACCACGATGAGCGACAACCTTTCCCGGATCTACGACGTCGTGGTTCTCGGGGCGGGGCCGGCGGGTGAAAACGTCGCCGACCGGACGAGCGCCGCCGGACTGCGTACGGTGATCGTCGAATCCGAACTGGTCGGCGGCGAATGTTCCTACTGGGCCTGCGAACCCAGCAAGGCGCTGCTGCGACCGGCTCTGCTCTACGCCGAAGCCGCGCGGATGCCCGGGGTCGGCGCCGCACTCGCCCGGCCGATCGACGCCGGGGCTGTCCTGGCATACCGGGATCGGATGTCCGCCGACTGGGACGATCACGATCAGGTCGCCTGGTTGAAGTCCGCGGGTATCACCCTGCTCCGTGGGCACGGCCGGATCACCGGCGAGCGGCGGGTCACGGTGGAAACACCCGACGGACCGGCCGTGCAGCTGACCGCCCGGTACGCGGTGGTCGTATGCACCGGCAGCCGCGCAGCGCTGCCGCCGCTGCCGGGGCTGGACTCGCTGCGCCCCTGGCCGAGCCGGGAAGCCACCAGCGCCCGCGCCGTGCCATCCCGACTGGCCGTGCTCGGCGCGGGGGTGGTCGCCACCGAGATGGCCACGGCATGGCAGGCGCTCGGATCCCGGGTCACGCTCATCGCGCGGGAGAGCAGGCTGCTTCCGCGCGTCGAACCGTTCGCCGCCGAACTGGTCGCCGAGCGGCTGCGTGGGGCGGGCGCCGAGCTCCGGTTCGGCACCACCGTCACGCACGCCGAACGTGCGGGCGGCCCGGACGACACCGTGCATCTCACCCTCGCCGACGGCGGCCGGATCATCGCCGACGAACTACTGCTCGCGACCGGGCGCGGCCCCCGCACCGAGGACATCGGACTGGAGAGCGTCGGTCTGATTCCGGGGCAGTGGCTCCACACCGACGACACCTTCACCGTGCCGGCGGTCGCCGGCGAATGGCTGTACGCGGTGGGCGACGTCAACCGCCGGGGATTGCTCACCCACCAGGGCAAATATCAGGCGCGGATCGCGGGCGCCGTCATCGCCGACCGAGCTCGCGGTAGCGCGCTGGATCGCGAACCGTGGGGCAGGCATCTGGGCACCGCCGATCTGATGGCGGTCCCGCAGGTGGTGTTCACGGACCCGGAGGTTGCCGCCGTCGGCCTCACGACCGAGGAAGCGGAACGGGCGGGGCGGCCGGTCGACGTGGTCGACTACGACATCGGCCGCGTCGCGGGCGCCCTGCAGTACCTCCCGGACTACCGAGGGCAGGCGCGGATCCTGGTCGATCCGGACCGTCGCGTGATCGTCGGTGCGACGTTCGCCGGGCCGGGTGTGGCCGAGCTACTACACTCGGCGACTGTCGCGATCATCGGCGAGATACCGATCGATCGTCTCTGGCACGCCGTCCCGTCGTTCCCGAGCATCAGCGAGATCTGGCTGCGCCTGCTCGAGACCTATCGCGATCGGCGCCGATGAACACCTGTGCCGCCGCCTCGTCCGGGACCGATCGGCCCATGGGTGGCGAGGACCTGCCCCATCAGCAGCACATCGAAGACACCCGACAACCCGGCACCGGATCGGATGGATCGACCTCCCCCTCGTCCTGTGCCGGGAACATCAGCGACGCCGTCCGAACGCGGACCGGCCTCATGACACGCAATTCCGCCCGGAAGGAGCACAGGAAATGTCCGATACTTCGAAGGTCTGGTTCGTGACCGGTAGTTCACGGGGGTTCGGCGCGGAACTGGTTCGCGCGGCGCTCGCCCACGGGGACCGGGTCGTGGCGACGGCACGACAGCCGGAACAACTGCGGGCAGTCGTCGACCGCAGTGACGGTCGAGCCCGGGCTTTCCCGCTCGACGTCACCGATGCGGCCGCGGCCGCGGCCGCCGTAGAATTCGCCGTCGCCGAATTCGGGCGGATCGATGTGGTCGTCAACAACGCCGGCTACGCCGACAGTGCCGCGATCGAGGAGATGGACCTCGACGATTTCCGCGCCCAGATCGAGGCCAACCTGTTCGGGGTCGTCAACGTGACCCGCGCGGCCCTGCCGATACTGCGGGCCCAGCGCTCCGGTGTCTTCGTCCAGTTCTCGTCCGTCGGCGGCCGGGTCGGCGGAACGCCGGGCATGGGGGCGTATCAAACAGCGAAGTTCGCGGTGGAGGGTTTCTCCGAGGTGCTGGCCGCCGAAGTGCAACCGTTCGGTGTGCAGGTGATCATCGTGGAACCCGGTGCGTTCCGCACCGACTGGCAGGGTTCGTCCATGCGGATGCGTGAGCCGGGCCCGGACTATCGCGAGACCGTGGGACGGATACACGACATGCGTCGCGCGACCGACGGGAAGCAGCCCGGCGACCCCGCCCGGGCAGCGGAGATCATCGTCGATGTGGTCGGCGCTGCCGAGCCGCCGCGACGGCTGCTGCTGGGCGGCGGCGCGGTGGAACAGGCGTTGGCCGCCGGTGCCGAACGTGACGCAGAAGCCCGGCGCTGGGCCGCGGTCGGCCGCAGTGCCGATTTCCCGGATCATGCCCCCGCAGGTTCGGCGTAGTCACCGTTGCGCGGTTTCGGGCGGGTGAGTCGATCCGATCTCGTACGGCGGCTTTCCTGGTCTGGTTGTCCGGTCTGTGGAGCGGGGCGCTAGCGTTTGCGCCCCCGCGCCGGCTTCTTCCTGGAGGGGATCGGTTTCCTCGCGGGGCGCGGTCGTTTCGCCGGAGCGTGCGACTTCCGCGGGTCTGGTTCGGTGCCTTTTCCGGCGGGGGACCGGGAGCTGTGTTCCGAGCGGCCGCGTACGACCCCGATGAACTCCTCGACCAGCTCGGTGGTCCGGGCCGACGGCCAGACCAGGGCGATTTCGGTGTCGTCGGTATCGGTCACCGTGCGGTAGACGACGTCGCGCCGGTGGTGCAGGCGGGCGATCGAATGCGGCACGATGGCGACGCCTACTCCGGCGGCGACCAGTTCGATGGTGGCTCCGGCGGCGTCGATATCAGCGGTGTCCTGCAGGCGCTCGTTCGCGAGATCGGCCATGCCGACCTGGTCGAACAGTGAAATCTCGTGGTCCTTGGGTATCACGACGACGGGCAACTCACGGTAGAGCGGGATCGCGTTCATATCGCCGCGGTCGATCGGCAAGCGGACGAAGCACATGTCGACCCGGCCCTCGCGCAGTGCCGGCTCCTGGTCGGCCTGGGCCACAGCGACCAGCTCGAGCGGGGTATCCGGGAACCGCCGCCCCCAGATCCGCTCCCATTTGCTGACGGTGACGCCGGGCACGAAGCCGACCCGCAGCGTGGCCGGGGCAGCGACCGCCGCGGTGCCCGCCTCGTTCTCGGTACGCGCAATGAGGTCACGCGCCTCCCGCAGCAGCTCTCGTCCCGCATCGGTCAGCCGGGTCGGCTGCGCTCCCGGTACGAACAGCTTCGTGCCGAGCTCGGTCTCCAGATCGATGACCGTGTGGCTGAGCTTCTGGCGGGAGATGTGCAACGCCTTCGCGGCGCGTGCGAAGTGCAGTTCCTCCGCGACTGCGGCAAACCAGCGCAGGCGCTGCACATCGATCGAGGGGAACCGGCTCATACCGGCAAGCGTATGGCACCGCGGAGTCCGGACCGGCTCGGCGGCCCGATACCCTGTTCCGGTGAGCCTGGAACAGAAACCGCAGAGGATGAAGCCGCTGACCGCGGCGAACAAGCTCGGCATCTATCTTCCGGCGGCTCCCGAAGATTTCCGGAACAACCCGATTTCCCGGGCCGAGCTGGACGAGCTCCGGGCGAACCCGCCGCAGTGGCTCACCGAGCTGCGCCGCACCGGACCGTTCCCGCGCGATATCGTGGCCCGTAAGCTCGGTATCTCCAATAGTGGCCTGACCCGGGCCGGAGTATCCGATTCGCTCACCGCCGACGAGATCGCCGCGTTTCTCGCGGACCCGCCGGAGTGGCTGATCCGCGAACGCGAAAGCTATGCCGCCGTGCGCGCCGAGGACGAACGGGTCCAGGCCAAGGAGGCCGAACGCCGGGCAGCGACCAACCGGTCGCCGAAGGGCTACTAGATATTCAGGCCGCTGTGACCGGACGACCGGCCGCGACGACCTCTCCGATCCAGGGCAGGACCGCGGCGCGGACATCGACCGTTCGGGGCAGAAGGCCGTTGGCGTGCAACAGGTCTGCCGAACGCTGCTGCTCATCGAGGAATTCATCGGTGACCGGGCCGATCCCGAAGGGGCGTCCGCGCAACGCCGCCTCCCAGCGATCGAGATCAGCGGTGCCGCCGCGCCGCTGCGCATCGTCGACGAAGAAACGCGCCGCCTCGCGCGGGTTGGCGACGATCCACGCATCCGATTCCCGCAGGGCCGTGACGATGGCTTCGAGTTCCGGGCGATGATTCTCGGCGAACTCGCGTCGGACGAACCACAACGACGGGTGGCTGAAGAGACCGTCGGTGTCGACGAGCGTGTGTAGCTGCGCGGTGGCCTCGACCTCCGCCAGCGCCGGGTAGGCACCGGCCCACGCGTCGATATCGCCGCGCACCAGGGCCGGGCCCCCGTCGTTCACGTCGATATCGACCGGGACGATATCGGACCAGCGCTTGCCCGCGCGGTCGAGAGCGAGCAAGGCCAGGGTGGTCTGCCACGAACCGTGTGCGATGCCGACCCGCTTACCGGGCAGATCGGCGACGGTGCGGATACCGGAGTTCGCCAGGCTCACCAACCGCCCGTTCTCGACGCGCGGGCCGGAGATTCCGACATACACCAGGTCGCGTCCCTGGCCCAGGCCGGTGATCGGCGGGGTGAACCCGGTGCCGATGAAGTCGTACCCGCCTTCCTCGAACAACCAGTCCGAGTGCAGTGTCGGCAGCCCGGTGCGGGGATCGGCCCGAGTCGGGGCCGGGAGTTCGCGTAGGTCCACCCACTCGACGTCGCGAAGGTGAGGTTCGAGCAGGCCGTTGTGGCGCAGCACGAACAACGAGTTGTTGTTCGGGAAGTAGCCGATACGAATAGTCATGGGAGAGCTCCTTTTCGGCTGTATGTCAGACGAGACCGCGGCGGCGGGCCTCGTCGAGTAATCCACTGCGACCCCACTGGGCCACGAGGTTCGTCGGGTCGAAGTCGACAGCTCCGCCGACGAGTTCACCGAGCGCCTGGTACCGGGCGCCCTCTTCGAGCAGGACCACGAATTTGGCGAGGTCCAGCAGACCCGACCGGCCGATCACGTTGACCCCGCCGTTGGCCTCGAAGATCGCGACGAGGTCCGGATCGTCGACGAGGCGGTCGAGAATGAAGTCGCCGGGGGCCTGGCTGCGGTCGATATGTGCGGGGATATCGCGGGAAAGGGTCAGCCGCTGCGAGGCCGCGTACTTGATGCGCAGGGTCCGGTGGGTCTGGGCCCATCCGCCCAGCCAGGGCGTGTGCACGTGCACGATCGAGGTGATCTCGGGGTGTGCGCGGAACACCCTGGCGTAACCGGTGACGAACCCGGCGGGACCGTCACCGGCCAGCACCTCTCCGTCGAACGACGCGAGGATCGGCTTCGCGCTCCGGTCCTGCGCCCACGGTCCGGGCTCGTTGAGCGCGACCGCCAGTTCTTCGCCGGGGACCCGCTCGACGAAGTTCACGGTGCCGTTGGCGGAAACGGTCCCGGTCTCGCGGAAAACGCGGAAAGCGGTGTCGGCGGCGCGGCGCGCGTCGTCGACGAAAGCCTCGACCGCGGGGGTGACCCGGGTTTCGGTGCCGGTCATATTGTTTCTCCTATCGGGTGGAAAGAGCGCGAACCGGGGTGGGAGTGGTGCGCCGGAGGAGTGGCAGCACTTCTTCGCCCACGCGGTAGGCCTCTTCGAGGTGGGGATTGCCGGCGAGGATGAACGCGTCCACGCCGAGATCGATCAATTGGTCGAGGCGTTCGGCGATCTGCTCGTAGCTGCCCACGAGCCCGAATGCCGGCCCGCCGCGGATGAGGCTGAACCCGCACCACACATTGGGCTGGACTTCGAGGTCGCGGTAACCGGTGATGTGCTGCGGCACCCAGCCTTTGATCCGGGCGGCACCGACGGAGTCGCCCTGGGCGGCCCGGTCGGCTGCCGCACGGTCGACGGATGCCCACCCCTTCTCGATCTCCGTCCACGCGGCCTCTTCGGTATGCCGGGCAACGATGTCGATGCGGACCGCGAACTTCGGTGCGCGGCCGGATTTCTCGGAATGTGCGCGGACCCCGTCGAACTTCGCCCGCAGGTCGTCGAACGGTTCGAGCCACGACAGGTAGTAGTCGGCGTGCCGGCCCGCGGCGTCGACCGCGGCCCCGGACGACCCGGAGAAGTACACCTCGGGGAACGGCCGGCCCGCCAGCAGAGGTGGCAGTGCCGCGCCCTCGGTCCGGAAGAACCGCCCCGTGTAGTCGAAGGGTGTGCCGTCCCACACTCCGCGCAGCACATCGAGGAACTCCGAGGTGCGCGCATAGCGGTCGTCGTGCGCCACCTTGTCGCCCCACCACAACTGCGGTGCCCCACCGCCGCCGCTGATGATGTTGTAGACCAGGCGTCCCCCGGTGGCACGTTGCAGGCTCGCCGACATCCGGGCGGCCTGCAGCGGGTGCAGGAAGCCGGGCTGGAACGCCACCATGAAGCGGTAGGTATCGGTTTCCCGGGCGAGTGCGGACGCGGTGGCCCACGGGTCCTCGGTGATCGGAAAGGAGGGCAACAGTCCACCGACGAATCCCGCGGACTCCGAAGCCTTCACCACCGCGGCCATATGGTCGATATAGCTGTATCCGTCCAACCTGCCGCCCCGGATGGCGGGTGCGATATTGCCCGGCCCGTGGCCGCCGGCATGCCCCCGGTTGTAGCGACGTGGCGTGCGCAACGACGCATGGTCGCCCTCCATTCCGATGCGCCAATAGAAGTCCGTGCTCACGCGTGGTTCTCCTGTCCTGCGAGAGTGCGGCCGGCCGGGTCGGCGAGGTGGAGCAGGTGTTCTCCGGCCCGGTGCAGTTCCTCGATGTGTGGGTGCCCGGTCAGTTCGACTGTCTCGATGCCGCGCGTGCGGTAGTCCGCGAGTGCCTGCGCCACTTGTTCGTAACTGCCGACCAGGCCGATCGACCGGGTGTAACCGATGCGGTCGAAGCCCGGCCAGCGGAAGTCGTCGAGTGCGAGTGCCCGGACCTCGGCGTCATCCGCCTCCGGATGAACCTCGCGCCACTGGCGCAGGACGCGCGCCCACGCCTCGTCCTCGGTCTCCCGGGCGATGACAGGCAAGGCGAGTCCCGCACGCACGGTGCGCCCGGATCTGCTCGCCGCATCCCGCAAGGACGCCACCGCGTCGTCGACGCCGTCCGCGGTCTCGGTGAACACGTGCACGTCGCCGTGCCCGGCCGACAGTTCGATCGCCTCGGTCGAATTGCCGGACAGATGGACACGGGGAAATGGCAGACCCGACAGGATGCCACGAAATCCGCCATCGATGACGTCGTAGTATTCGCCGGCGAACTCGAAGCCGGTACCCCCGAACCGTCCGGGCAACACCTGCTCCTCGTTCCACACGCCCCGTGCGACGGTGAGGAATTCGGCCGCCCGTCGGTAACGATCGGCGCCGGTGACCCGGTCACCGCGAGCCGCGGCGTCGCCGGCGTCGGTTTCGACGCGCAACCGCCAGTCGAGCCGGCCGTTCGAGAGTCGTTGCAGGGTGGCCGACAACTTGGCCGCGTACACGGGTGTCCCGAACGCGGGATGGAATTCGACGCCGACCCGCAGGTGCCGAGTCTGCCGCAGGGCGGAGCCGGCGACCACCCACGATTCCTCACCCTCCGGGTCGTAGGGAGCGACGACACCGTCGAGTCCGGACAGTTCGGCGGCGAGCACGACCTGGTCGAGGAAATCGAATCCGCCGCGGTGCGCGGAGACGGAGCCGACGTGGCGGCCGTCCCCGCGAACCGGAAGCTCCCACAGGAACTCGGTCACGACGATGCCTCTTTTTCGGCGGCGAGCCGCGCGCTCGCCTGCCGCAGCGGTTCGGGGGCGACCCACGAGGCGAGATCGAAGTCCGTGGCGAGGAAGCCGTGGGTGTAGAGGAACTGTTTCTGCACGTCGAGCAGTTCGATCCGCTCGTCGGACAGCGTCGGGTGCAGGCCACGGTGGAATGTGTCGCCGTACGCGGCCTGGACGCCCGCCGCGCCGGAGAAGGTCTCCCCGGCCAGTACGGCGCGGACCTCGTCGAGGTTGCCGGCGGCCCAGTTCGCGGCCCGCAGCGTCTGTGTGAGGAACCCGACCACCAGATCGGGGCGCGACTCCAGCAGGTCCGCGTGCACGGTGATCGGGCGCGGGGTGCCATTGTTGACGCGCGAGCGCTTCGATTCGGTGGTATCGAGATCGACCGCGGTACGCAGGCCGTGTTCGCGCGCGACCTCCTGAGCGCGGGCGCCCTTGACATAGATCGCATCGACGTCACCGGCGAGCAGCGCCTCCACACCCCAGGTGGTGATTCTGCGACCCGTTGCTTTCTCGCCCCGTACCTGCGGGTCGCGCTCGACCGCGACCTCGACGGGCCGGACGTCGGCGAAGGTGAGCCCACCGAGTGCGAGCGCACTCGCGAATCCGTGGAGAGCCATCGCCCGGGGGAAACTGCGTGCCCGGTCCTGCGCCCAGGCGGGTACCGCGATCCGCAGCCCGGCCAGATCACCCGGTCCGGAAGCAGGCGAATCGGGTGCCACCAGGATCGCTTGTGCCTCGTCGATCCAGGTCAGGCCGATCAGCCGGGTGGGTGAACCCGCGGCCCGCGCCGCGAGGGCGGGCACATTGCCGCCCTCGCGGATCAGGCCCGGCAGCTGATGGTCGAAGTGTCGCGGCGCCAGTTCGGGACCGGCATCCTGCAACACTCCCAGGCCGATCCCGGCCGCGGCGGCGGTCTCGCCCAGCCAGCCGAGACTGTGGGCCAAGCCGCTCGCGGTGGGCACGGGGCACCGCGTGTACCAGAGAGTGTCGAGAACAGGGTCGGCGGCAGCGGTCATCGCGTGCTCCTTGAAAAGGTCGTGGGGGAAGAGGTGCGGCCGACACCCAGCTCGGCCAGGAATGCCGCGCGGTAGCGCAGGGACTCGGGATCGGTGCGGTCCCGGGGGCGGGCGAGGTCGATATCGATATCGACCGCGAACCGGCCCTCGTTGAGGATCAGTACCCGGTCGGCCAGCCGGACCGCTTCGTCGACATCGTGGGTCACCAGGAGCACCGCCGGCCGGTGCCGCGCGACGAGGTCGCCCACCAGATCCTGCATCTGGAGCCGGGTCAGCGCGTCGAGCGCCGCGAACGGCTCGTCGAGCAGCAGCAGTTCCGGTTCGCGAACCAGAGCCCGGGCCAGCGCCACCCGCTGTGCCTCGCCGCCCGACAGAGTCGCCGGCGACTGGCGCGCCTTGCCCTCGAGGTTGACCTCGGCCAGCGCGCGGGTGGCGCGCTCCCTGGTCTCGGTGGTGCGGCGCTGACCGATGGTGACGTTGCCGAGAACCCGTTTCGACGGGATCAGTCGCGGCTCCTGGTAGACGGTCGTCCGGCGTGCCGGGACGAGGATCTCTCCTCCATCCGGTTTCTCGAGACCCGTCAGCAGCCGCAGCAGGGTGGTCTTCCCGGTTCCGGACGGACCGAGCAGGACGACGAACTCACCCCGGCGGATCTCCAGGTCTATCCCGTCGAGAACGGTTGTGGCACCGAACTTCTTGCGCAGGCCCGCGATCGACACCGCCACCGGCTCACCTGCCCTGCGGGCGGTGGCCGACGCCGGGCTCCGGGTCCGGGTGGACAGCGGAGGCAAGGGTGCTTCGGGGCTCATCGGGTAGCCACCTGTCCGCGCCACGGCATCGCGAACCGTTCGATGATCCGGACCACTCCGTCGAAGATCAGGCCCAGCACCGCGTACAGCACTACGCAGAGCACCATGTAGTCGGTGCGGTTGTACTCCTGTGCGAGGGTCACCAGATAGCCGATCCCTTCCCGGGTTCCCACCTGCTCTGCCGCGATCAGGCCGGTGATCGCGATGGACAGGCATATCCGCAGTGCCATCAGCACCCCGGGAAGCGCCGACGGCAGGATCACCTCGAACACCAGACGCGGGCCCCTCGATCCGAAGCTCCGCGCCGCTTCGACCATCTTGCGATCGACATTGCGGACGCCGAGATAGGTGTAGGCGTACATGGGCCCGACCGTGGCGAACGCGATCAAGAGCACCTTGAAGGTCTCGTCGATACCGAACCAGGCGATGAAAAGGGGAACCAACGCGAGGAACGGAACCGCTCGGTTGATCTGCATGGTCGAATCCACGAGTTCCTCACCGAGGCTCGACAACCCGGAGAGGACACCGAGAATCAACCCGGCCGCGACCCCGAACAACACCCCGAGAGCGGCACGATTGAACGACGCGATCGAGAAGTCGACGAGCTGTCCCGTTTCGTACAACTCCGCGAAAGCCGTCCACACCTTCGGTGGACCGGCCAGGATCTCCTCGGGGATCACTCCGGTCGCCGAACCGATCCACCACACCGCGACGAGCAGGGCGGGCACGAGAAAACGCAGCGGGATCGATACCCATCGGGGTCGGCGCCGGCCGGCCCGGTATCGCGGCACCTCGAGGCCGGGTTCCCCGCGGCTCCGACCGGGTTCTCCTTTCGCGCGCGGTGTCGTTACGACGGCCATCTCATTTCCCCGTGGTCGGTGCGGGCCGGTTTCCGGCGGCGGCGAGTTTTTCCGCGAGCGGGTAGAAGACGTCCGCCGCGGTGACGGGCCGGGTGATCACACCGTTCTCGTAGAACAGATCCGCCACTCCCTGCAGGTCGGCTGCGTCCTCAGCGGTCGGGTAGTGCGGCACCGACGCCCGCCGGCCGAGGTCGATCGCACGCTCGAGCCGTTCACCGGACAGGGCTCGCGGCCCGGCCTTCTCGAACACGTTCTCGAAGTCCTCGGGGTTGGCCCGCTGACGTTCGACCAGGTGCTGCAACGTCTCGAGATACTTCGCGGCGACGTCCGGCCGCTTGTCGAGCACCTCGGTGCGGAACGCGACGATCGTATTGTCCGTCGAGCCGACGGTGGCCTCGGTCGCGATCTCGACGGCCCCGCGGGCCTTGGCTTCCGCGTACGGATCGTTGAACGATGCCCACGCGTCGACCTGTCCGGTGGAGAAGGCGGAGGCGGCGTCCGATATCTGCAGCGGCACCCGTTCGACCCGGTCGAACGGAATCCCGGCCTGCTCCAATGCCTTCAGCGTGATGTACTCACCCTTACCCGCCGGATTGACCGCGATTCGCTTACCGACGAGGTCTTCTACCTTCCGGATCCCCGAGTCCGGCGAGGCGATGATGCCCGCCTGATCCTGATCCACCGGGTCGGCGACCGCGATGATCCGCACGCCGACATCCTTCGAGAGCGCGCCGACGACCGGGCTGTAGGCGCCACCGGAGACATCGAGCTCGCCGGCGTTGAACAACTTGAGGTTGGCGCTGAACGAAGGCGGCGCGTTGACCCACTCGACCTTCGCACCCAGCGGAGCGAGCGCTTCGTCGAAAGTGCCGTCTCGCTTGGCGACGGCGAGCGGACCGGAATTGCCTTCGTCGGTGACCTTGAGGACGAAGGTGGGTGCACCGCCCGCTGCGGAATCGTCCGAGTCGGCTCCGCCGGAGCCACACGCGGCGGCAACCAGCGCAACGACGGGGAGGATCGCGAGAGCGGCGCGCACTCGAGGTGGTCGGCGGTAGGGACGCATCGGAATCGGCTCCTGGTCGGGCGAGGGCTGGTACTCGAGGAAGCTATGCGGCAGTCATGCGGGTGCCCACCCTTACCATTCCGTTGACCGGAAAGCTTGACGCGAGAACCGGATGTATGTTTGTTCGCCACAGTGCGCGGAAACAGCGAAAATACTCGGATACGAGCCACGACCAGCAGCCGGAAATTGTTGCGGTCGAGTTATGTCTTTCCACAATCCGGAAAATATGGTGCCCGAATCGCTCGCCTTCCGTGCTAGCTTCACCATGTGGAGTCCAGATCCCCCGCCCACGGCCAACTCCAGTCCGTCACACGCGCTCTGGCCGTCCTCGCCTGCTTCCGTAACGGCGAAGACCTCGGTGTCTCCGAAATCGCGCGGCGGCTGGACCTGCCGGTGAGCACTACCCATCGCCTGCTCTCCGCACTCGTCGAGGCGGGCTTCCTGGACAAGATGGACTCACCCAGCCGGTACCGATTGGGGACCGCGCTGGCCGAATACGGTCAGATCGCCTATCGGCAGCACCGCATCCACCTCGCGGAACCGCACCTCGAGGAGCTGGCGAGGATCACGGGCGCAAAAGCCTCCATCGCCGCGCGGCACGGTAACGACGCGGTGCTGCTGGGAACCAGCAGCTGGCGCGAAGCGGACGGCCATGAACTGCAAGGTCTCCGGCTTCCACTCCATGCCAGCGCACTCGGCAAGGTGCTCTTGGCCTGGGCGCAGACCGGCGAGGACGAGTTGACCCGGTTGCCGTACGACCGTGGCACCGCGCGGTCGATTTCCGGGCCGGTGGAGCTCGGCAAGGAACTCGCTCATACCCGGGAACGCGGCTACGCGTTCAACGACGAAGAGCTCGTGCACGGATTCCGGACCATCGGTGTGCCGATATGCGACGAGTCGGGACAGGTCCGGTTCGCACTCGGGCTGCGCGGGCCGGTCGAGCTGATGATCGATGAGCGGGTTCCGTTCTTCGTCGACCTCGCCAAAGTCACCGCCCGTGAGATCGCGGGCGTCCTGCGCTGAGGCCGGCGCGTAGGGAACCGATCGCCGCCGCGACGACTCCCAACCGCGGTTCCCCTGGGTTTCTCGCTCGGGCGGAAGCCGGGGGAGTGACCGTGGAGTGTGGCCGGGTTGCCGATCACCGGCGGTGACCGCCGCATCGGCGATCTCACCGCAGTCGACCGTAGGCCGTCCGGGTCCGGGGGCACGGAAGCGCACCGGCGGTGTGTGGGCGCAGCCGGTACCCGATCCGCGGTCGGCTACCGGCGGGGGTTGACTGCGTCACCATCCAGGCCGTACGGTGGCTCCGATCACATATTGAAACGTTTCAACGATGAGGCGGAACCCCGATGCCCGATACCATCGAACGAGTCTGTTTCCTGCTGACCTTGCGCCCGGAACGGACCGACGACTATCTGGCCGCCCACGCCACGGTGTGGCCGGACATGCTGGATGCGCTGCGAGCGGCGGGCTGGACGAACTACTCGCTGTTCCTCCGGCCGGAAGACGGCCTGGTCGTGGGCTACCTGGAGACGCCGGACTTCGCCCGGGCCCAGGCCGCGATGGCGGCCACCGAGGTCAATACGCGCTGGCAGGCGACGATGGCCGAGTACTTCCAGGCGCCCGCGCCGGGGGAGCCGGGTGCGCGGCCGGACGAGACGATGCACCGCCTCACCGAGTACTTCCACCTGGACTGAGCCGACGGCTCGCCCCGACTTCCCCCTGAGAACCCTGCTAAACCCCGAGGAAGACCATGAAGGTAGGCGCACGAACCACCACCGGGTGGAAAGCGACGATATCCGTCGCGATGTCCAATTACATCGAGGCGGGTTCCATCATCGCCATCGCCACGAGCCTGACCTTCTGGCAGGACGCGTTCGGCATCAGCAATTTCGCCGTCGGATTGCTGGCCGCGTTGAGTGCCAACGCCTTCGGTGCGGCGATCGGCGCAGGTATCGGCGGGCCGCTGTGCGACCGCTTCGGACGTAAGGCGATCTACACCTACGACCTGCTGGTGTACATGGCGGGCGTGCTGCTCGCGACGTTCGCGATGAACTTCGGGATGCTGCTGGCCGCGTTCGTGATCACCGGTATCGCGGTGGGTGCGGGGGTGCCGGCCTCCTGGACCTATATCGCCGAGCAGGCGCCCACCACCGACCGTGCCCGCCATGTCGGCACTGCGCAACTGGCCTGGTCGGTCGGGCCGTTGGTCGGTTTCGCGCTGGCCGCCGTGCTGGCGCCGATGGGGTTGCTCGGGTCGAGACTGATCTTCCTGCACCTGTTCGTGGTGGCGGCGGTGGTCTGGTGGATCCGGCAGGGTCTGGCCGAATCCAAGATCTGGCAGGACGAAGCGGGATCCGATGCGGCGGCGCCGGTGCGGTCGGCCACCGGCGGGCAGGGGTTGCGTGGGCTCTTCTCCCGCCGGATCAATATCACCGCGTTGCTCGTGCTGATGGGCATCTACGGTTTCTGGAACACCGTCGCCGGTCAGGCCGGTATCTTCATGCCGCGGGTCTACGACAGCGCGGGGGTACACAGCGCGGTTGCGCAGAATCTGCTGCAGGTGCTGGTGTGGGGCTGCACCGTCGCGGCGACCTACTTCGGGTTCATGGCCTACGCCGACCGGATCTCCCAGCGACTGCTGTATGTGATCGGCGCGGCGCTCGGTGTGCTGGCCTGGTGCGTACTGGTGTTCTTCACCGACGCCGGGATGCCGACGCTGCTGATCTTCGCGGTGTTGTGGGGCGTCTCCAGCGGTATCGGTGCGCAGGCTTTCTACAGCCTGTGGACCAGCGAACTCTTCGCCACTCCCTACCGCGCCAGTGCGCAGGGTTTCATGTTCTTCGTGGTGCGCTCGGCGACCGGCCTGCTGAGTTACTTCTTCCCCACCATGCTGGCCGCCACCGGGCTCACCGTGGTCGGTCTGCTGCTGATCGGCCTGCTCACCGTGGCCCTGGCGATCGGCGCGGTCTTCGCCCCGCGCACGCAGGGCAAGACGCTGCGCGAGATCGAGGAGGAACGCTACGGCAGCCCGGTCACCGGATCCGAGGGCGCCGGGGTGCTTCCCGATACGGGGCTCGGCCGCGGTCTCGAGGGCGCTCCGGTGGGAGGCCACTGAGATGTCGAACCTGTCCGTTGCGAAAGGAATATCGCCCGTGTCCCTCGACACCGCCCTGGAATCCCTCGCCATCGAACTGCCTTCCTGGGCCTTCGGTAATTCCGGTACCCGGTTCAAAGTGTTCGGGACCCCGGGGACGGCCCGCACGGTGCAGGAGAAGATCGCCGACGCGGCCACCGTGCACCGGCTCACCGGTCTCGCGCCGGCCGTGGCGTTGCACATCCCGTGGGACACGGTCGACGACTATGCCGCACTCGGCCGATACGCCGCAGACCTCGGCGTGCGGCTGGGCACGATCAACTCCAACACCTTCCAGGACGACGACTACAAGTTCGGCAGCCTGACCCACACCGACAAGCGAATCCGCCAGAAGGCGATCGACCATCACCTGGCCTGCCTGGAGGTCATGGCGCAGACCGGCTCCCGGGATCTGAAGATCTGGCTCGCCGACGGCACCAACTATCCGGGGCAGGGCGATATCCGGGGCCGTCAGGACCGGCTCGCGGAATCGCTGTCGGCCATCTACGAACACGTCGGCCCGAACCAGCGGCTGGTGCTCGAGTACAAATTCTTCGAACCGGCCATGTACATGACCGATGTGCCGGACTGGGGTACCGCCTACGCCCAGGTCAGCGCGCTGGGGGAGCGGGCGGTGGTCTGCCTGGACACCGGCCATCACGCGCCGGGCACCAATATCGAGTTCATCGTGGCGCAGTTGCTGCGGCTGCGGAAGCTGGGGTCCTTCGACTTCAACTCCCGTTTCTACGCCGACGACGATCTCATCGTCGGCGCCGCGGACCCGTTCCAGCTGTTCCGCATCCTGTTCGAGGTGCTGCGCGGCGGCGGGCTGGCGCCGGAGAACGGGGTGGCCCTGATGCTGGACCAGTGCCACAACATCGAGGACAAGATCCCCGGCCAGCTCCGCTCGGTGCTCAATGTCGAGGAGATGACGGCGCGGGCCGCGCTGGTCGATCTCGACGCACTTACTGCCGCGCAGGAGTCCGGGGATGTGCTCGGCGCCCACGCCGTGTTCATGGACGCCTTCTACACCGATGTCCGGCCGCGACTGGCGGCGCGGCGCGCCGAGCGCGGCCTGCCGGAGGACCCGATGGCCGCCTACGCCCGCTCCGGACAGCAGCAGCGGCTCGCCGCCGAACGCACCGGGCCCGCCGCCTCCTGGGGCGCCTGACCACACCGACCACCAGAAAGAGGAAATATCTGTCATGACCCACCCCACGGTCGCGGAACTCGTCGCCCGCTCCAACCGGCTCGGCGCCGACCCGAAGAACACCAACTACGCGGGCGGCAACACCTCCGCCAAGGGCACCGACACCGACCCGGTGACCGGCGAGCCCGTCGAGCTGATGTGGGTCAAGGGCTCCGGCGGCGACCTCGGCACACTCACCGAGGCGGGCCTGGCGGTGCTGCGGCTGGACCGCCTGCGCGCCCTGACCGGCGTCTACCCGGGTGTGGACCGTGAAGACGAGATGGTCGCCGCGTTCGACTACACCCTGCACGGCCGCGGCGGCGCCGCCCCCTCCATCGACACCGCCATGCACGGTCTGGTGGAGGCCGCGCACGTGGACCATCTGCACCCCGACTCCGGGATCGCGCTGGCCACCGCCGTCGACGGCCCGGAGTTGACCGAGAAGATCTTCGGCGACCGGGTGGTGTGGGTGCCCTGGCGGCGCCCCGGTTTCCAGCTCGGCCTCGATATCGCCGAGATCCGGCGACGTAACCCGCAGGCCGTCGGCACGATCCTCGGCGGGCACGGCATCACCGCGTGGGGCGATACCTCCGACGAGGCCGAGGCGCACTCGCGGGAGATCATCGACACCATCGAGCAATACCTGGCGGCGAACGGGAAGCCGGAACCGTTCGGACCGGTACTGCCCGGATACGAGGCGCTGCCGGAGTCGCAGCGCCGGGCGAAGGCGGCGGCGCTGGCGCCGTTCCTGCGCGGTCTGGCCTCCACCGACCGCCGCCAGGTCGGGCATTTCACCGATACCGCGCCGGTGCTCGAGTTCCTTTCCCGCGCCGAGCATCCGCGACTGGCCGCACTGGGCACCAGCTGTCCGGACCACTTCCTGCGCACCAAGGTGGCGCCGCTGGTGCTGGACCTGCCCGCCGACGCCTCGATCGAGCAGTGCACGCAGCGGCTCACCGAGCTGCACGAGACCTACCGGGCGGAGTACCGGGCCTACTACGAGCGGCACGCCGCCCCGGACTCGCCGGCGATGCGTGGCGCCGACCCGGCCATTGTGTTGATCCCGGGCGTCGGCATGTTCAGCTACGGTGCGGACAAGCAGACCGCGCGGGTGGCCGGTGAGTTCTACCTGAACGCGATCAATGTCATGCGAGGCGCCGAGTCGGTGTCCCGGTACCAGCCGATCGACGAGTCGGAGAAATTCCGCATCGAGTACTGGGCACTGGAGGAGGCCAAGCTGGCGCGGCGCCCGAAGCCCAAGCCGCTCGCCACCCGGATCGCACTGGTCACTGGTGCGGCTTCCGGTATCGGCAAGGCCATCGCGCAGCGGCTGGCCGCCGAGGGCGCCTGCGTGGTGGTCGCGGACCGCGACGGAGCGAAGGCCGCCGAGGTCGCCGCCGAGATCGGCTCGGCCGACGTGGCGGTCGGTATCGGCGCCGATGTCACCGATGCGGGACAGGTCCGTGCCGCCGTGGACGCGGCGGTGCTCGCGTTCGGCGGCCTGGACCTGGTGGTCAACAACGCCGGTCTCTCGTTGTCGAAATCGCTGCTGGAGACCACCGAGGCGGACTGGGACCTGCAGCACGACGTCATGGCCAAGGGTTCGTTCCTGGTGTCCAAGGCGGCGGCGCGGGCGCTGATCGATCAGCGCATGGGTGGCGACATCCTCTACATCTCGTCGAAGAACTCGGTCTTCGCCGGGCCGAACAATATCGCCTACTCCGCCGCCAAGGCCGATCAGGCGCACCAGGTGCGGCTGCTGGCCGCCGAACTCGGTGAGCACGGCGTGAAGGTGAACGGCATCAACCCCGACGGTGTGGTGCGCGGCTCCGGAATCTTCGCCGGCGGCTGGGGTGCGCAGCGCGCGGCCGTGTACGGCGTGGAGGAGTCCGAACTGGGCGCCTTCTACGCCCAGCGCACCCTGCTCAAGCGGGAGGTGCTGCCCGAACACATCGCCAATGCCGCGTTCGCGCTGTGCAGTCCGGATTTCTCGCACACCACCGGGCTGCACGTGCCGGTCGACGCCGGGGTCGCCGCGGCGTTCCTGCGATGAGCGCCACCGGCGCGGTCGCCGCTGTCGATCTCGGTGCCACCAGCGGCCGGGTCATGCTGGCCCGGGTCGGTCCCGGCCGCATCGCCATGCGGCAGGTCGCCCGGTTCGCCAACGACCCACTGCCGCTGTGGCACGGCGATCGAGAGGCCCTGCACTGGGATCTTCCCGGTCTGTACCGGCATATCGGACGCGGCCTGGCCGAGGCCGCCCGGTTGGAACCGGGCCTGCTGGGCGCCGGGATCGACTCGTGGGCAATAGATTACGGTCTGCTCCGGCACGGCGCGCCGCTCGGACTGCCCCACCACTACCGCGACACCCGTTCGGCCGCCGGTGTGGCGGCAGTGCACGCGGTCGTGGACCCGGACGAGCTGTACCGGCGGAACGGCCTGCAATTCCTGCCCTTCACCACGATCTACCAGCTCGCCACCGAGAAACTCTCGGGCGCACTGGAACCCGCGGACGAGGCGTTGCTGATCCCGGACCTGCTCGGCTACTGGCTGACCGGTGTCCGGGTCACCGAGCGCACCAACGCCTCCACCACCGGATTGCTCGGGCTGGACGGCCGCTGGGACGACGAGGTGCGGACCCGGCTGAGTCTGCCGAACCTGTTCCCGGACGTGGTCGAACCCGGCACGACGCTGGGCCCGGTACTACCCGGAGTAGCGGCGGCTTTCGGGCTGGACCGGGCGTTGACATTGAGCACCGTCGCCTCGCACGACACGGCGTCCGCCGTGGCCGCGGTACCGATGGCGCCGGACACCGCCGCCTATATCTCCTGCGGCACCTGGGGGCTGGCCGGAGTGGAACTGCCCGCGCCGCTGGTTTCGGCGGCAGGTCGGGAGGCCAACTTCACCAACGAGGCCGGACTCGACGGGCGCACCCGCTACCTGCGCAATGTCATGGGTTTGTGGCTGCTCAGTGAGTCGGTGCGGCACTGGCAGCGCACCGACAACACAGTGGACCTCGCCCGATTGCTGGCCGCGGCCGCCGATGCTCCCGCTCCGGCGGCCGTATTCGACGTGGACGACCCGGTGTTCCTCACCCCCGGCGATATGCCCGCCCGGATCGCCGACTGGTACACGGTCCGGGCACTGCCGGCGCCGGACGGCCCCGTCCCGATGGTGCGTGCCATTGTGGAGAGCCTCGCCGCCGCCTTCGCCGCCGGAGTGCGGACCGCTCAGGAGTTGACCGGTATCCCGGTGCGCACGATCCACCTGGTGGGCGGTGGCGCCCGCAACCGGCTGCTGTGCCGGTTGCTGGCCGAGCACGCCGGTGTGCCGGTACTGGCCGGCCCCGTCGAGGCGACCTCGCTCGGAAACATACTGGTGCAGGCCCGCACCCACGGCCTGCTGCACGGCGATGTGGACGCGCTGCGCGCCGAGGTGACCGCCGCATTCCCGCCGCGGCGCTACGAGCCGCGCACCGAACCCGTGAGGAAAGCAGGCTGATGAAACGACAGCTACCCAAACCTCGTGATCTCGCGCCGCTGATGCAGTTCAAGAAGCCGCGCGTCGGCGTTGCGCGGCGGCTGGACGCGGCGCTCACCATCGAGGACCTACGCCGTATCGCCAAACGGCGTACCCCGCGTGCCGCCTTCGACTACACCGACGGCGCCGCGGAAGGTGAGATCTCCCTGGACCGCGCGCGGCAGGCGTTCCGCGATATCGAATTCCACCCGGCGATCCTGCGCGACGTCTCCAAGGTCACCACCGGCTGGGAAGTCCTCGGCGCACCGGTTTCGCTACCGTTCGGTATCGCCCCCACCGGCTTCACCCGGATGATGCAGACGGAGGGCGAATACGCCGGCGCCCGGGTGGCGGGCCGCACCGGCATCCCGTTCTCGCTCTCCACCATGGGCACCGCTTCCATCGAGGATGTGGCCGCGGCGAACCCGCACGGCCGTAACTGGTTCCAGCTCTACATGTGGAAGGACCGGGACCGCTCCATGGCGCTGGTCGAGCGCGCCGCCGCCGCGGGCTTCGACACCCTGCTGGTGACGGTGGACGTCCCGGTGGCCGGCGCCCGGCTGCGCGACACCCGCAACGGAATGTCGATCCCACCCGCACTCACCCCCTCCACCGTGCTCGACGCGCTGCCCCGGCCGCGCTGGTGGATCGACTTCCTCACCACCGAACCGTTGGCCTTCGCCTCGCTGGATCGCTGGTCGGGGACCGTGGCAGAGCTGCTCGACTCCATGTTCGACCCGACGGTGAATTTCGAGGACCTGGCGTGGATCCGCGACCAGTGGCCCGGCAAGGTGGTCGTCAAGGGCATCCAGACCCTCACCGACGCCCGGGCGGTGGTGGACACCGGCGTCGACGGACTCGTGCTCTCCAACCACGGCGGCCGCCAACTCGACCGGGCACCCGTACCGTTCCACCTGCTGCCCGAGGTCGCCCGGGAACTCGGGCGTGACACCGAGATCATCCTCGACACCGGCATCATGTCCGGCGCCGATATCGTGGCCTCGATAGCGCTCGGCGCCCGCTTCACCCTCATCGGCCGCGCCTACCTCTACGGCCTGATGGCCGGCGGCGAAGCCGGGGTGAACCGAGCGGTGGAAATTCTCACCGGACAGGTCGAGCGCACCATGCGGTTGCTCGGCGTCACCTGCCTGGAGGAACTGACCCCACAGCACGTGACCCAGCTGACCAGGCTTGCCCCGCGCCCGATACCCGGCCAAGATCGAGTGTGAGCAGGCCGCGGCGAGGCCTGCGCGGACAGAGGAGGTGCCGGCGCCGGTGGTGAGCATGCGGGAGGTCGCCGCTGCGGCGTCGGTCTCGGTCGGCACCGTCTCCAATGTGCTTAACGCGCCCGACAAGGTCGCACCCGCCACCGTCGACCGGGTTCTCGCCGCCATCGATCGGCTGGGTTTCGTCCGCAACGATGCGGCTCGTCAGCTCAAGGCGGGCCGCTCCCGGTGCGTCGGCCTGGTGGTGCTCGATATCGGCAACCCCTTCTTCTCCGACGTGGCCCGCGCCGCTCAGCAGCGCGCCGCCGAACACGACCTCGTCGTGCTGCTGGGCTCCAGCGACGACGATCCGCACCGCGAACGTCGCTACCTCGAAACTTTCGACGAACAGCGGGTTTTCGGGCTCCTCATCTCGCCGTCCGGGGAGGATCAGCGCCGGCTCGTCGCCTTGCACAACCGCGGTGTGCCGGTGGTGCTGGTGGACCGTGACGGGCAGGGCACGCCGTTCTCCTCGGTCGCCGTGGACGATATCGCCGGCGGCGAGCTGGCCGTGCGACACCTCTGTGCCGGCGGCCGCCGGCACATCGCAGTGATCGGAGGTCCGGCCTCGCTGACGCAGGTGGCGGATCGCCGGGCCGGCGCCCGACGCGCCGCGGCCGAACATCCGGGCGTCACGCTCACTGTCGTCGACACCCCGGCCATGACCGTGCTCGCCGGTCGCGCCGCCGGCGAGCGTATCGCCGCCCGGCCCCCCGGTGACCGGCCCGACGCCGTGTTCTGCGTCAACGACCTGCTCGCGATCGGTGTGCTGCAGGCCCTCACACTGCACGGCGTCGAGGTACCCGGCGACGTCGCGCTGGTCGGCTACGACGATATCGACTTCGCTCAGTCCGCGGTCGTCCCGCTCACCTCGATTCGTCAACCTCGGGCCGAGATCGGCTCCGTCGCCGTCGACCTGCTGGTCGCCGCGGCGGCAGAGGGGGCAGCGCGACCGGAGCACATCTGTTTCCGCCCATATCTGGTCGAGCGCGCCTCCACTGCCGGCTGAGCCGGCTCGCCGCCGGGCGGCCTCCTCGGCCACTCGGTGACCGAGCGATTCGGAATTCCGAGGGTCGGGCCTGCACCCACCACGCCGGCTGCGGGTTCCGGTCCAGTGCGAAATCACCGCGGGACACCCGCAACCGGCCGTCGGCGTCACGACCCTCCCGCAGCCGGCGTTCGGGGCGCGGCGGGCACCACCACCCTGTGGCGGTCGCCGGACCGTTGTGGGGAACGTCGAAGTCGTTCGATACCAACATTTTTGCGCGCGGGTGGTGACAGACTGACCGGCGGTGTTCGTAGATGACCGATCCAGCAAGTCAGGAGTGCCCTCGTGCCACGTGAAATCGACTCGGCTGTCTTCCCGCATCTGGAGGCGGACCTGGACCGCGTCCGCGACGTTCTCGGACCTGTTCGACTGGAGAACAGACCGGAACTGACCGCACTCACAGACGAAGGGCCGGGCACCTCGCGCCGTCTGGTCCGCCCGACTCTGACCCTACTGTCGTACTACCTGCTCACCGATCCCGAGACGCCGGCGGCCGACCGGGCGGTGCGCGCCGCTGCCGCCGTGGAGATGATGCATCTGGGGTCGCTCTACCACGACGATGTCGTCGACCACGCGGACCAGCGCCGAGGTCGCCCCAGCGCCAACGCGGTGTGGGGATCGCATATGGCCGTATTGGGTGGGGACGCGGTGACGTTCTCGGGCCTGCGCATGCTGGCCGAACTCGGCCCGCGCGAGGTTCTCGCGGCGACGATCGCGGGCGAGCAGATGTGCGCGGGCATGGTGATCGAGGCCGCCGACCTCTACGTGCCCTCCCGCAGCGAGCAGTCCTACCTGGACACGATCGACGGTAAGACGGCGGCGGTGTTGTCGCTGGCGTGCCGGGTGGGCGCGATGCAGGCCGGCCGCTCCGCGGACGAAGAAGAGGCGTTGGCGCTGTTCGGCCGACACTTCGGACTGGCCTACCAGCTGTATGACGACATCCTCGACCTGACCTCGACCGCCGAGGAAATGGGCAAGCCCGTCAATGCGGATCTGCCCGAGGGCATCTACACACTTCCGGTGATCCGCGCGGCCGCCCACGACGGGGACCTGGCCCGCCTGCTGCGCGGCAGAATGACGGGGGAGCAAGCCGCACAGGCCCGGGAGCTGGTCATCGCCTCCGGCGCGGTCGACGAAGCCCGGGCGGTGGCCGACGAATTCCTGGACAAGGCCGCCGGTGGGCTCGCCGAGCTGTCCGTTGCCTCGGACGCCCGCCGGGCGATGACCGCTTACATCCGGTCGATTCTCGACCGGCGCCCTTCTCACCTCGCGGTCTCCCAACCCCTCACGCGGGTACCCGAGGCTCCGGTCGGCGACCTTCCACCGCGGGTCGCGGAATGGTTGACCAGCTGGTTGGTCGATACCGGCCTCGCTACCTCTGCGGCCGAGGCCGACTACCACCGGTGGACCGGAGCGATCCGGAGCCGGGCACGAATTCTGGCGCCGGCGGCGGACGTGTCCCGCGAACAGACCGCCTACGGCATGGCCGTGCTGGTCCTCATGTGGGACGACCTCTTCGAGGATCCGCAGCTGACCGATCCGGAAGATGTGACCGCGCTGAGGCGTGGCATGGTGGCGACACTGCGCCAGGATCCGGAGGCACCGTGGCGGCCGGGCGCGATTCCGACGGCGTGGGCCAGCTTGTGGCCGCGCCTGCGCGAGGGCCGGACCGCCCGCTGGCAGGAGCGGTTCCTCGACGGCATCGAGGAGTGGTTCGAAGCCGCCGAACGCGAAGCCCACCATCGCATCAACGGCTATGTTCCTTCCACGGCCGACTACCTGCCACTGCGGATGTCGACCAGTGGGCTGGAAACCGCCATCGCCGTCATGGAGATGTATCACGACCGGGAACTGCCCGCGAAACTTCGCAACCACCCCGTCATCCGCCGTCTCGAGGAACTCGGCTTCTGGGTGACCTTCGTGGAGAACGACCTGGTCGGGTTGGCGCAGGACGAGGCCGATCGAGTCCCCTACAACCTGGTCAGGGCGGTCCGTCACGAGACGGGCTGCACCCGCGCCGAAGCCGTCGAGCAGGTGCGTCGGCAGGTCGCCGAGCATCGCGCCCAGTTCGAGGCAGCGATCCGCTACCTCCCCACCCTCTTCCGCGTGCTGCCCGGCCTGTCGGGCCGGGGGAAGGACTACGCGGAGATGTACGGGAGTATGGCGAGAATGGGGCTGTGGGGGCGCGAGAGCGATAGGTACACGCCGACGTCGAATTCCGCGACTTCTGCGACGCCCGACCTGGAACGCTTGCGCCGTGAGGTCTACTACCGGGCCGCCGAGCCGGCTCCTGCCGTGCTGTAGTTCCCGCAGCCGGCACAGCAAGAGCGCGTCTGTCCCGGGCTGTCCACCACTGGACAGTCCGGGACAGGACTCAGTGTTTCGCCGGCCGACCGGACCTCGCCGGCCCGACGAGACGGAATCCGGATACGTGAATCCACCTCGTGGGTCCGAGGGACGAGCGGGTGCGCAGATGGAAAGCGACCAGTCCGGCGAGGGCGCTCGCGGTGAACCAGACCAGTTGCACGGCGAAACCCGCGAGGGGCGTGGTGTCGGCGAAACCGGCGGCGGTCGAGGCCTGCATCGCACCGTAGGAAGGCAGCAAGCGTACGAATTCGCTGTCCGCGCCGCTGCTGGCGATGGGGTTCTGCACAGCCATGTCGAAACAGCTGATCATCGCTATGGCGAACATGCCCTCCACTTCGCGGCGCAGCAGTGCGCCGAGGGCGACACCGAGCGCCCCGTAGGTCATCGCCGCGCAGAACAGCGCCGCAGCGAGTTGGACCGGCCGTTGCGGCGACCAGTAGTAGCAGATGACAGCGGTGGCGTAGGCGCAGACCACCAACGAGGCCACCACCAGGCAGGCGATTTTCGCGAGAGCCAGTGCCACCCGGGGAAATCCGGCCATCGACAGACGCCGGTCGAAAGCTCCGCTGCTGAAAGTCGCCGCGAACATCATGAAGCCGATGATCAGCGAGACCGCGGTGAGGGCGCCGCTGATCTGGGCGAGCTCATTCCCATCGGCGCGCAGCACGAGACCGGTGTCCCGAAGCCGGAACGGGACCTCGATATCCGTGACGGCCAGATGCACCAGAGTGATCAGAACGGGAACGAAGACGGCCACCAACACCATGGCGAACCGGTTACGCGCGTGCTCGACGAGGCCGTAGCGCGTAGCGATCAGGAAAAGTCGCACACCGTCGCTCATCCGGCTGTCTCCTGTCTGCTCCGGAGAACGCCCTCGTGCAACCGCCACACTTGATCCAGCCTGTCGGTGTCGTGTGCCAGATGCGAGACGACCAGCACCGATCGGCCGGTGTCACGGAATTCCGCGACCAGATCCCAGAAACGCAGATACGTTTCCCAGTCGAAACCCTGATACGGCTCGTCGAGTAACAGGACCTGCGGATCGTGCATCACCGCGAGCGTGAGGTTGAGCTTCTGCCGGGTGCCGCCGCTCAGCGTGGCGACTCGCTCACCGGCATACTCGGAGAAGCGCAGGATTTCCATGGTTCGCTCGGCCCGCCGCAGGTCCGGGACGGCGTAGGCCGCGGCGAAGAATTCCAGGTGCTGGCGAACTGTGAACGCATCGTTCAGAACCACCTGTTGGGGGCAGTAACCGAACCGTCCACGGTGCCGGACCACCCCGCGGTCCGGTCGCAACTCTCCGGAGAGCACCTTCAACAACGTCGACTTGCCGACGCCGTTCTCGCCGACGATTCCTACCAGCGCCCCGGCGGGCAACACGATGTCGATACCGCGCAACACCGACCGCCTGCCGTACGCATGGTGGACGTCCTCCACTTCCATCAACGCCCCTTGTCTTCCGCCGACGTAGTGGCCGGTTCGCCGCACGCATGTTACCAACGAACCGGTAGTAGGAAGGCGAAATCATCGTCCGCGCAAGGCATATGCGACCGAACCGGTCGGGGGCGGCGCGGCTTGCGACGGAATCGGAGCATATTCACGACACTCGGCGCCCGGGCGCAATCCCGCCTGACAGAGCGGCCTTCCACCTCCGGTCAGCGAAGACGAGGATTCGGGCGGCCGCGCTGTGGCCTGCGTGCGGCTTCCTCGTTCACCTGCTCCTGTCGATCGGCCGGGACGAGGGAGCGGATAGCTGCTCGGGAGCCGATCATCAATTTGTGGAGTACGGCGGCCATTTGCGCGTCGACAGTCTTGGAGGAGCTGCCACGCCGGACCGCGATGGCCGTATTGGTCCATCCCGCCGCGGCGAGTACGGCGACCTCCTGCTCGGCCGTCGACAGTTGCTGCCACGGTGAGGGGCGGCTGCGCCGGACCGGATGTTCGACGGGCAAACGGTCCATGGACAGGTTGCCCAGTGCCAGCTGCGCCACTTCGCCGAATTCCGGCCGCAACAGCGCACCTTCCCGCTCCGCCTCCGCGAAGGCGTCGTCGTTCAGTATTGTCCGGGCGGTGTCCGCGGCGAATTCGGTTTCGGTGGCGAACGGGCCGAGGTGGGCGATATCCACGCCGAGCCCTTCGCGGAGCGTGGCCCCGCCGCCGAGCAGGCGGGCGATATCGCGTGCCCGGGCCGTCACGGCCGCGGAGGGCTCATCGCCGGCGGCGACGACCAGGCGGGCCAGCGTCCACGCCTGGATGTGCACGGCCCACACCGCGCCCCACCGGTCGCGCATCGCGAGCTGATCGGACAATGTCGCGCGCCCCACGGCGAGCGCCTCGCCCGCGTCGCCGTGTTTACTCGCCGCGATCGCCCATGCCAGCCTCGCCCAGCAGATCGCCCACCGGGCACCGGAGCTCTCGGCGTTGCGGAGGTGGGCGCGGCAGGTTTCCAGCGCTTGTTCGGCGGTGCCGAAGAATGCGGCGGCCAGCGCTTCGAACAGTTCGCTCATCGCGGCACCGCCCTCGTCTCCCTCGGCGGTGAAACGCGCCCGCGACCGGGCCAGCACGGTGATCGCCCGCGTATCGCGGCGGATCAGCATCAGCTCGGCGCCTCGGGCGAATTCGACCGCGGCGGGGAGCCCGAGATCCACCTCGGGTTCCGCGCGCCAGCGCGCTCGGTCCGCGGCGCCGGGCACGCAGCGGGCGACGCATTCGTCGAGCATCCGTTCGGCCTCGCGGTGCACCCCCTGGCACATGCTGATCCAGGCGATCAGTGACATCGCCACGACCTGCAGCGGCACCGGCTCGGGGTCGAGGTCCCGGGTTGCCGCGAGTGCGCGCTCGGCCCACCGGCGTGGTTCCCGCAGCGAGCCGGTGAAGAACGGAATGCGTAAGGCGATGATCCCGGCGGCGATCTCGAGTCCGACCGCCGCCTCGCCCGGCGTGGCGATACTGCTCTCCAGGGCCAACTGCAGATTGTCCCAGGCCACCCGGGCCCACTCGAGCAGCGCCTGCTCGTCGGGCCCGAACCAGCCGGCTCGGGCCGCAGCCACCTTGTCGCGGTAGTAGCGGCGGTGCCTGCGCGCCAGCCGGTCGGCCTCCGCACCGTGGTCTTGCAGGCGTTGCTGGGCGAAGAGCCGAATGGTTTCGGCCATCGAAAAACGCACCGTGGTCTCGGTCAGGTGGATCGACACCAGGGACTGATCCACCAACCGCAGCAGCAGGTCTTCGATCTCGGCACGGACCAATCCGTCCGCGCGGCCGGTGTCGTCGTCGGCGCAGACGGCTTCGATGGCTTCCAGTTCGGCGCCGACGTCCTGTCCGGCCGCGTCGGCGCTGTCGGTGCCGATGTCGTACCCGGCCGCGAACACCGACAGGCGATCGAACAACAGCTTTTCTTTGTCCCGGCAGAGATCGTAGGACCACGCGATGACATCGCGGATGCCCCGGTGCCGGACGTCCGCTCCGACTCTGGGTCCGTTCTGCCACTGCAATCGCCGGTCGCCCGCCTCACCGCTGAGATCACGCAGGATCATCGGCAGCGGCTGACGCGACAGTCGTGCGGCCGCCAGCCGGATATAGAGCGGGTGATTGTGTACACGCCGGCAGATCGCGGCGGCCAGGTCGCTTTCCTCATCGGCGAGGGTATGCCCGACGAGGTCGGCGCGGGCACGGAACAGGGCCAGCGCCTGCTCATGCGAAAGCGCGGGCACCGGCACCAGCTGTTCGTCGACCCACCCGATCGCCTCGCGGCTGGTGGCCAGTACGGTGAGCCCGGGTGCCGCGTCGAGTAGGCCGGCGATCACTGCGCCCGCACCGTCGAGCACATGTTCACAGTTGTCCATGACCAGGATCGTCTGCGCATCACGCCCGGCCGCGTCGCGGCGGCGCAGCGTGCCCAGTACCGCGTCCCATGCCGATCTCCCGGAGAAATCGGCCTCGATCACCGAGCCCGCGACCTGTTCCTCCACCGCTGTCGCCTCCGCGCCCCGCGGCAGTACCGCCAGCCGCACCCAGTGCACCGGGACGCGCCGTGCCCGTTGGAAGCGCTGTGCGGCCTCGGTCGCCAATCGGGTCTTTCCGATGCCACCCGCACCGATCAATGTCACCAGGCGAGTACTGCCCAGCAACGCCATCCCGATTTTTTCCAGCTCCCGATCGCGGCCCACGAAATCGCTGGCAGCCGCGGGCGGAAATCCGCTGACAGACCTTCCTCCTGCCGACACACGGGTAGCCTAGCGGAGCAAGGTCCCGGACATAGCCGAAAGAACGCGGTGGTCGCCGGTACCGGACCACCTGCCGCGAGCCGTTGTCCGGCCGGTCGCGCGTCATACCTGCCACCACCAGTTGATCGACGAAATCCCCGGGGGATCGGGTGAGGAATCGGTAGGGGAGTCGTTGATGGTGAAACAGTCGGCCACGGATCGACCGTCGACTCTGTAACGTTCGACGTCGAGCGCCCAATCGAGATTGCCGCGGACCACATGGCGCAGGCCCTGGAGATAGCGACGGGTGTCGGTGCTCAGCCCGCTCGTCTGTGCGCCCGCGACGAGAAACCGGCACATGATCCGGTCACGCAACCACACCGCTCGTGCGATGGCCTCGTCCGGCCCACAGGCATGGCGCGCTGCGATCACCGTCAGCAGATTGTGTTGGTTGGTCTCGTTCAACGCCACTGTCTTGGGATGGGAGTGCAAGTCGTTGTCCAGGGCCGCGAGCACCCGTGCCATCTCGGTGAGTGCCCGGACCCGAGGCAGCTCCAACTCCGCCGCCGGAGGTTCGTATTCGTTCACCAGTTCGGTGATGACGGTGACGATCTCGCCCGCGGCGTTGTTGATCCGGATGGCGAGGTACTCGTCCACGCTCGGCGTCGTCGTCGCACTCATCTCGGCGCAGACCCCGAACAACCAGGCACGGTGGGCCTGAACCCATCGACGGTGCTGAACCGGCGTCACACATTCGGCGAATCGTGCCGAGATATCGAGGAGGCCGCTCACCAGCGGATCGGGCTCCAGCAACGCCGATCCCGGCGCCTCCAGCACGCGTACGATCCTGGTGGCATAGGACACGAACCCACCGAGATCCTTCGACAGCGGGCCACGGTCGAAGCGATCGTCGAATGCGAATCCCCAATAGGCCCAATCGGAAGCGATCTGCAGTCGATCGGCACAGCCGTGAGGTGCCATTCTCGCCATGAACTCGGCCGACTTGGTCGCGATCAGGGCGCGCCCCTGGTGGCGATCCTCGAGGAACTTGCCGGCCCTCAACCACTCGATCGACCGGTTTTCGATCGTCTCGACCGCAGGATGAATGTCGGATTCGATAGGGCAGAAGATCCCCGGCAGAGCAGGCTGTTCGAAAACCGTCATCGGTGGCCTCCCGCCGACGGTAGAGCACCGCCACACCTGGCGGAATGGACGCGGATGCGCAGGTCGCGGGGGTGCAGTGCCATCGCCACCGCAGGACGGGCGCGGGTGCCGACTCGATGGCGAATCCGCCACCGGCCGGCGATCGTGGCCAGCGCCAGTGACAGTTCGGTGAGAGCGAAGGCCTCGCCCGGGCAGCGCCGCGGGCCGGCGCCGAATGCCACGAACTCCTTCCGCCGAATCGGCGGTTGCGGGGTGTCCCATCGGTCGGGATCGAAGCGATTCGGGTTCCGATAGAGATCGTTGCGACGATGCAGGATATAGGGGCTGTACACCACAGAGGTTCCGGCGGGCAGGTCGTAGCCGCCCAGTCGAGTATCGGTGGTGACTGTTCTGGTGAACAGCCAGCCGGGTGGATAGAGCCGCAGTGCTTCGGTGATGATGTGCCCCGTCAGCGGCAGGTCGGGCAGGTCCCGGCAGCGGGCGGGAGCGCCGGCGAGGACTCGGGCCGTCTCCTGATGCAGCCGTTCCTCTATCTCGGGATGGGCCACGAGCAGATGCAACGCCCAAGCGAGCGCGCTCGCGGTGGTCTCCGACCCGGCGATGAAGAAAGCCAGGAGCTGATCGCAGATCTGGCTGTCGGTCATGCCGCCGCCGCTGTCGATGGGCGCGGCTGTTTCGGCGGGGAGTCGGGCCGAGAGCATGGCCGAAACCAGGTCCCCGTGGTCGGTGCCGTCGATCCGCCGCTCAGCGACAATGTGCGCCATCAACTCGCGAAGGCGTGCGTGCGCTCGCCCATACCGGCGATTGCCGGGCGTGGGTAACCGATTCACCAGCGGCGGCGCCAGCATCTGCCGGTACAACCCGGTGACAACCACCGTGACATCGGCCAACGCTCGATCGCGGACGTGCGGTGCCAGTGCGCCGGAGAACATGGTCGCCATCACAGTTTGTGTGGCCAGGCGCAATGTCTCGGCCAGCATATCCACGACCTCACCGTCGTTCCAGGCGGCGGTCATGGCATCGGCCTCGGCCGTCATCGCTCGGCCGTAATTCGCGAGTCGTGCGCGGGCGAACGTCGGCTGGATCAACGATCGCTGCCGACGATGCATACGGTGCGGACAGGTGATCACGTTGTCACCCACCACCTTCCGCGCTGTGTCGAACAGCGGGCCGCCCTTGTCGAAAGTGCGATCATCACGAAGGACTCGATCGGTGAGGTCCGGGTCGCACACCACGACAGCGGCCCCGGGGCCGATCCGTATCTTCACGAGCTCACTGCCGTCATTCGCCAGGGACGACAAAAATGCCAGCGGATCTCTCAGCAATGTCACAGCATGCCCGACCGGCCAGACCGCACCCGAAGCCGGTGGGACCGGTGACTCAGCCATTGCAGGCGCCCGGCATCAGGAACCGACCTCGTGCACGACCAATTCGCCATGCGCTTCCAGGGCCGTCCGCAGGACGGGTCGGGATACCGTCTCGGACAGATGGCCGTGCGGTGTGATCACCGCGTTCGCGGCAGCCCGCCGGCATTCCAGGAGCAGATCGACGAACGCGGGGGGAAGCCCCTCGCGCCACGGCCGCGGTTCGTGGAACACTGTGCCCAGCTCGTAGCCGAGCGCGTTCGCAGCAGCTTGGAGCATGCCTTCCGCCGAGCCGCGTTCGCTGAGTAGATCGTCGCGCAGGTACCCGTAGGCCAGTGGCAGTACTTCGGTCATCGCAGACACCGTTTCTGTTCGTGTCGGCCGGCTCAGAAAAGTTTCTGCCGCGACCGACGGCAACCCTTTCCACCGACCTCCCTACCGCGCGGAGGCCGGTCTTAGATCTTCCGAGTCCCGGCCGGAGGCCGGCCGGGGTCTCGTCGGCTCGCCACGCGTTCCGTGGCGCGGTTCGCGACCGCACGCGGCGAGAACCCCTCGATCCCGCTACGTCGGAGCCGCTGACCACCGACGAATCGAGGATCGCCGGATAGGTAGAAAAGACACATCGGCAGGTCGACGTCGGCGCGGGTACTACGAAGCGTCTCCAGCGCGGCGCGTGCCTGATCCAGCCTTCGACCTCGACTCGGCCTGACCGGCGACGCCCCGCCGCCCAAGTGATAGGCCCCGCCACATCACCCCGTTACCGTGCGGGGATCGACCACAAAGGACTGCCCGGTGGCCGGCGGGTAAGAGTTCTCTCGGCAGCCGGGCACTGCGTAGCCCGATCGAGAGGATTCGAACTTGAACGAACTTTCTCGCCGTGACCTGCTCAGGACATCGGCCACCGTCGGCGTCGGAGCGATCGGTGTTGCGGGCCTCACGGCCGCGGACGCCCCGGAGACCACGAGCACGAGCGCCCCGGGAGTTGTGTCCGCGGGCCACTCGGGTAACAGCTCGGGGTGTCCGCCCGCGACGCTGACCGGCCACATCGTCCGCCCCGGTGACGCGGCGTACACGGAGGCGCGACTCGGCTGGGACCAGCTCTTTTCCCACTATCCGCTGGCCATCGTCTTCGCACAGCAAACCCAGGACGTGGTGAACGCACTCACGTGGGCGCGGCAGCACAACGTCGCGCTGCGGGTGCGCAGCGGCCGCCACGCCCTCGAAGGCTGGTCGAACGTCGACAACGGCATCGTGATCGACGTCAGCCGGTTGAAGTCGGTCCGGATCGACCCCGGCGCTCGCCTCGTGACGGTCGGCGCCGGGCTGACCCAGCTGGAAGCGGTGACGACGCTCGCGAAGCACGACCTTGCGGTCACGACCGGAAGTGAGGGCAGCGTCAGCGTGTGCGGTGCGACACTCGGTGGTGGCCTCGGGCCCCTCAATCGCCGGCTCGGCATGGCCTGCGACAGCCTGATGGCAGCCGAAATCGTCGTTCCGGCGGGTCACGACTGCGCCGAGGTGATCAACGCGGACTCGGAGCACCACTCGGACCTGCTCTGGGCGCTGCGCGGGGCGGGAAACGGCAACTTCGGGATCGTCACACAACTCACCTACCAGGTGTATCCGCTCGCGTCTCTCGCCTATGTGCAGGCGACATGGGACGGACTCGGTGACCTGCACCGGATCTTCGAGGGATGGCAGCGCACGGTACCGGCCGCCGACAGCCGTCTGGGATCGGAGCTCGAGGTCCGCAAATCTCAGATCCTGCTGTCCGCGTGGCTTGTGGAGGGGGCGGCGGCACAGGCCACAGAGATGCTGGCTCCGATCCTGTCGGCCGGCACGCCCGATGTCACGGTGCAGGTCGGTAACTGGGGCGATATCTTCGCGGGAGCCCAGCTCCCGCTCGAACAAGAGCCCGCGAACTGGAAGTTCTTCTCGCAGTTCGTCAAAGAGCTTTTCCCGGAGAAGGCGATCGACATCATCGGCGACTTCATGCGAAACGCTCCCACCGAGCAGAGCAACTACTTCGTCGATGCCTTCGGTGGGGCGATCCGGAGGGAGCCCCCCGGCGGCACGGCGTTCGCGCATCGCGACGCGCTGTTCTACGGCGAGATCGGCGCAGGCTGGGGCACCCGTTCGGCGCAACCAGGCGTCGGCAACCCGCTGACCTCGCAGGCCCAGGCCTGGACAGCTGAGTTCAGCCAGGCACTACGGCCCTACGTGGATGGCGCCTACGTCAACGTGCCGAACGTCGGAATGCAGCAGTGGGAGACCGCCTACTGGGGGAGGCAGCGTTTCGAGCGGCTGCGGAGGATCAAGGCGAAGTACGACCCCGGCAACGTCTTCCGGTACGAGCAGAGTATCCCGCCCGCGTCGCAGTGACCGCCGACAGTTCGCCGCTGCTGCCCGATCCGGGCCGTCTGCGGCCCGGCCATGGCGCGGGGCCGGCGGCGTTCGCCGGGAGGAAAACCTGCGTGGGCGTCGTGCCGGGTGTCGGCGGTGTGAGCGGGCGATGACCGCCCGAGGCCGTCGCTGGAGTGAGGGCTGTGGGTGCATGGGGCGTCAAGGCGCTGCAGAGCGACGAGGGTCTGGAAGTGCTGGCCCTGGTCGAGGAGATGTCCGAGGGCCGGGATCAGGTCACGGCCGACGAACTGGTGAACGCCGCCCGCACGGCGGGGTTGCTCGGCGGCGATCCCACCGAAGACGAGTATTTGTACGACGTGACGGCCCTGGCGCTCGCCGAGATCCTCACCGGAGACACCGCACAGCTCGCGGACCCGGCGTGCGGCGGGACCCTCTTCGTCCCGACCCCCGCGGGCACTGCCGCGCTGGTCACGTGGCTGACACAGCTGCGTGATGCGGGCGAGGATCGCGAGTTCCTGGAGTTGCGGTCGAGCGACCCACGCCACATCGAGCACCTCACCGCGGCACTCGCGGCGCTGAGCCGCATGCAGGCGGCTCGATAGCCGCTCCTGCCTGCCGTCGAGACCCGATTCCCTGGCCCGGTATCTCCACCATGCCGATTCCTCTGAGCACGGTGTCGAGGAGCCGTTCGGCCCGGGCGGAGTCGGGCTGGTACTCGGTGGCCAGGCCTATGCCGGCTACCAGGTGTACGAGGTCGTCGGCGGAGGTGTCACTTCGGACTGTGCCGCTGTCCTTTGCGCGCGCGACCAAGTGGGCGGCTGTTTCCACGATGGCTGTCCGGCACTGCGCGCTCTGATCGGTGCTGCCGGTGAGTGCCGCCGCTCCGAGCCCTTTATCGCTACGGGCGTGCAGTAGTAGCAAATACAACCACCGCACCAGGGCGATGCCGGCGTCGGGCAGGCGCAGGAGATCGGCGCCCTCCCCGCACAGATTCTCGACGCGTTCTCGCAACACGGCAGCCTGCAGAGACTGGCGATTCGGGAAGTGCCGGTACAGAGTTCCCGGCCCCACACCCGCCCGGCGGGCGATCTCGTTGAGGGATGCGTCGGGGCCGGAGTCGGCGAACACCACGGTCGCTGCCTGCAAGATCTGGTCGTAGTTGCGCCGCGCGTGCGATCTCATCAATACCTCTTGTGAACCGGAGAAGTTCTCCATATTGTATCCGGGTAGTACCGGAGAACCTCTCCGTTACGAGTGCTGGAGGATCGGATGAATCAACAGGACCCCGGTGTCGTCGGGGTATGGACGTGGGCCTTCGATCGGCAGCCGGCGGCAGCGGTGCGCGATGCCGCCGCGGAGATCGAGGAGTTGGGTTTCGGCGCGCTCTGGTATGGCGAAGGGCTCGGCCGGGACGCCATCGGGCAGGCCTGGCTGTTGCTGTCGGCCACCCGAAGGATCGTGGTGGCATCGGGAATCGCCAATGTCGCACTGCGGGACCCGATCTCGATGGCCACGGCTGAGCGGGCGCTCGGTGAAGCATTCCCCGGTCGTTATCTCCTGGGGCTCGGAGGACATCGTGTCGGGGGCCGGCCGATCACGGCCGGTGGATTCACGATCCCCGCCGGTGGCCGGCCCTTGGCTTTGATGGGCGGGTATCTGGACGCGATGGATGCGGTGCCCTCGCATGGGCCGGTCCCGGCTCTTCCGGTTCGGCGGGTGGTAGGAGCTCTGGGGCCGAAGATGCTGGCACTGGCGGCGCAACGGACCTGGGGAGCGCACCCCTACTTCGTTCCGGTCGAACATACGGCTCATGCCAGGGCGGTGATGGGCCCGGAGTCGTTTCTCGGCGTGGAGCAACCGATCGTATTCGACCCCGATATCGGTCGCGCTCGTGAGCGTGCCCGATCCTATGTCGCCGCATACGCGTCCGGCGCCCCGCATCAGGCGGCGAATCTGCGCAGGCTGGGTTTCGGTGACGACGATATCGCCGGTCCCAGCGGCCGGCTGGTCGACGCGATCATGGCATATGGCGATCTGAATGCGATCGAGGAACGGGTGCGCCGACATCTGTCGGCGGGCGCCGACCATGTCTGCCTGCAGGTCGTGGGCACCGATCCGGCCAGTGTGCCGTTGCGGGAATGGCGCGAACTGTCGGCGATCGTGCCCACCGTGTCGGACCTCCGGTCGGTTTCCTGATCGCTGTCTCCCGGGGGTGATCGGCAACCAGCTGCCCCGGCGAATCGAGGCCGGTCGCCGCAGCATTCCTCGCGTCACCAGGAAGGCCCGACAGCGGAATAAGGTCCAGTGGGTGAGTTTCAGAATCGCGGCATACGCCGTCTGCCTCGAACCGGTGTCGACCGGTGGTCCTGGTTGCTGTCGGCGGCCGCTTTTCAGGTCGGCGGCCGTCGCCGCTATCCGGTCTCATCGACGATCGCCGGTATCCGAGGGCCCGGGGAGGTACGTGCCCTTGTCCAGGATGCTTTCGACGGCGTGGCTGTCGGCCTGGGTGAGCCGGCCGTGTGGCAGAGGCACTCCCAGGGCAGAAGCCAGTTCCGGAAGTTTGACGTCGGTCAGTGCCTCGACGAGGAGGCCGAGTTCGGCGGCCGCGCGGCGGGCGGCGGCCCAGGCCGAAAGGTAGAGGGTGACTCCGACGATGGCGGTCGGCCACCACAGGAGGCCCAGCGCCAGGTAGCCGAGGGACCATGCCGCCCGCACCGAGGCTGTGGTGTACCGGTCCCAGGCAAGCTGGACGGGGCTGCGTTGACTGTCGTCGCACAGTTGCCACAATCGAGGCCAGATCCGGATCAGCGCCACCCGGTACTGGGCGTCCACCCGCTTCTCGGCGAGTCGCAGGTGGTCTCCGATGCGGGTCGCCCGGTCGGGGAGGTAACCGGCCCGATGGTTCGGCGGGGCCGCGTTCTGGGCCTGCCGGATGCGTCGGCGGCGGAAAACGCCCAGCATCTTGCCGCTCAGCACACCGCGTCCCAGCCACAGTTGTGCGATGGCACGGCTCAATTCCGCAGCGGCGCCGGCCGAGGCCGCCGCGCTAAGCGTCACCAGCGCGGCGAGCACCACCCGGTGCGAAGTATTTGCCGGCCACCGTGGCGGCGCCTGGTCCAGGCGGTCACTGAGCAGGGCCGGGTCGAGGGCATGCGCCGCGCCGAGCGGGTGCAGCCACCAGGACAGCGTCAGCGTGAGCGCAAAGAGCAGGCCGGGTAGTGCGAGCAGGGTGATCCACCGCTCGGCGAATTTGGCCCCCAGACCGGTGAGAAGGGCGTCCATGGTCATTACACCTAGGGGTCGAGTCGGTAGGTGGTGGGCTGTAACGGTCGGTCTTCGAGGTGACACCACGGCTCGCGCGCGTCCTGGCCGCGACCACGTGGTGGGCACAGGACACGCGGGCAATGGAAGCGTTGCCCGATCGGATTCGGGTCCCACACGTCTCGGAGGGGCACCTCTTCGGTACCACGAACGGTGCCGGACGAGTCCAGCAGCAGTGCCGCGAGCGCCTCGTCGGCAGGTCGCCCGTCCCGTACAGCCGTCACCTGGCCTTCCAGCTCCCGGCGCCAGCCGTACTTGTCCGCTTCGGCGCGCAAGTGCGGCAGTCGCTCGCAGAACCAGGCATGAGCCAGCGTGGGGTCCTGCGGCGGCGCACTCGATTCCGGAGGCTGCGACGGAGCCGGAGCGGCTTCGTTCTGGCGGGCACGTCGTCGGAAAAAGGAGGGCATGTGCCAACTGTGCACCAGCACTGGCCATTTCAGGGACCGATATGCACGAACGGGGCCCAGCGCGCGGGGTCGGCCCGGAATCCTTCGCGGAGCCGATGCTGGGCATGGTGGAGTGCCAGAGCGGGGCCGCATCTCTCGGCCAGCAGCATGCGGTAGAAGTCGTCCGCGACTGTAGGCCCGTCCGCGCTGTTGATCTGCCACATGGTCCCGATCACGTGGGAGAAGCCGTTCAGGTGGAACGCGGCGGCCGGATGGAGCACCTCGTCCACGGCCCGGGCGTCCGGGAGCGCCGAGACACAGGCCGACAGGAACGCCAGCCGCTCACCGGTCGGTTTCATATCCGCCAGTTCGTCCAGGCCGAGATGTCCGTCGTGCAGAACAAGCCCGTTCTCATCGCCGTGGCAGGCGATGTGTACCCACGGGTGGTCGTGCAGCGCGGCTCGTATCGCGGCGACAGTGACCTCTTGCTCGCCCAACGCTCTGACCGCCGGGAATCGGGACGAGACGATCGCCGCCTCTTCTTCGGCGTGCTCGAGTTCGGGCATGCCGGGGGTCTCGCGCAGCGAGGCGACCAGCATCGTCGAGGGCCGGGTGGGAACCACGACATCCGGCCCGGTCCGGCGGGCGTCCCGCAGCGCCCACAGGCTGGGCGTATAAGAGGAGACGACGTGGTCGATCAGCGCGGGGCCGTTCTTCTGATCGTGATGACCGGCCAAATGCAGGGGAACGGCGGACAAGGGGCCGGTCGGGCACCACCACACCCGGCGGTCCGGGCCGAGATACGGCTCGACCACCTCTAACACGGGGGCAGCGATGGTGTCCCAGAGAAGGCGGGCGAGAGCGCGGGCGTTCATGCCCCGGATGGTGGCGACGAGCAGGCCCCCCGCCCGGGCGGCCAGCTCGGCGTGGTCCGCGAGGGGAAGTCCTATGTGTACGGGATCACGATCGGCCAGCACGACCACTGCGGCGCAGCCAGTATCGCTGATGTTGACGATGACGACGGGCCCACCGTGGGCCGCCTCCCGGAGCTCGGAGAAGCCCATGCGCCGGCCGGAATCGTGCTCGGCGGTCAGACTCTCCCATTCGGCGGCCAGCTCGGCACGAGCCCTGGCCGCGCGGTGCCCGGACAGCAGATCGCGGCTTCCCGGCCCGGGATAGCGTGGGTTGTCCAGCTCGCTGCGGAGCTCTGTCAGCCGTGCCGGCACGCCGAGCGGCGGCCCGATACGACGCAACCGGCGGGTCTGCGCCCAGATGACGGTCCGGCTCAGTTCCAGCAACTCCACGGCCCGCCCGGCTTGGCCCATGGACAGGGCGATATCCGCGACCGAAGGAGGAGACAGGACTCCGGTGCCGAGCACAACCTTCCGGTCATGGAGGCTCAGCCCGAGGGAGGCGGACTGTTCGGTCAGCATCAGGGCCCGCTCGTACCAGGAGAGGGCCATCTCGTGGTCTTCGTCCAGGGCGAGAGCGGCTCTGCACATGGCGGTCACCGCGTTCAGCGGAAAGGAGACCGTCGGCAGGGCGTCCAGCACGTCCAGCAGGTCCACCACCAGAGCACGCTCCGATCCGAATCGCCACGCCGGCGACTGGATCGCCGTGAACAGCAGCACGAACAGCCCCTCCTCGCCGTCCGGAGCTTCGGCGGCCAAGTCCCGGGCGATAGCACCGGCCTCCATCAGGTCGCTGCCATTCGCAGCTGTCCGGTGCCGGAGCACCAGTGCCCAGATCAGTGCGGATGACGGGCCGGCCGACCGGAGTGCGTCGATTGCGCGGGACAGCGTGGCCACGTCCGCTTGCCGCTCGTACTGCTTGACCAGAAGCCGGCCGACCACCCCGCCCGCCGCCTCCGCCGGGAGCACGATGGCGGCCTGCTCTGCCAGGGCGAGGGCCCGGCCCAGGCCTCCGGCGTCGGCGCCGGGGTTTCGTGTGTGGCGCAACCCCAGAGCCCACGCGAGGGTCAGCGCGATCCCGGCACGCGCAGCGCGTCCGGCAAGCACCGGAGGGCAGCGGTGGAGCCCCTCCAGGATCCGCAAGGCCGTGTCCAAGTGCGGACTTGCCTGGGTGCGGTGATACTCACTCATCAGAGCCTCGGCAAGGACCAGACGCATTCTCACCTGTACTTTCCACAGTGGGCTGAGCCGGAACAGCCGGCCCGGCTCGTCCAGCCGCGGCATGCGGGACACCGTGCGTAGCACGCTGTCCCAGAGTTCGTGGTGGGGGCCGCCGGCATCGATGCGCAGCAGCAGGCCGATCAGTATCTGTTCGCGATACGGCCGCTCGGCGATCTCTTCGCCGAGCTTCAGGACCTCCCGCGCCAGCGTTTCCTGCTTTCCCTGTCGCTGCAGTCGCCGGAACCGACGCTGGTAGCGCAGCACACGGCAGAGATAGTCCGTCAGCCAGGGACCGGCCGCGATGAGGTGAACGGACAGAACCGTGCACAGTACGCCGATGAACCAGAAGAACGGCCGGTCGGCCAGCAGCCAACGGGACAGATGACGACCCGCCGGCACGCCTCCCGCCCAGTCGCGAAGAAGCAGGCCGAGCAGCAAACAACACCAAGGCGCGGCAGCCCAGACGAGCGCTCCGAGGGAAAGTGCCACCGGATGCTCCCGCCAGGCCGCCCAGCCGATGCGGATGTCCTCCCGGCGCCGCTGGAGCGATCCTGCTATCAGCAGCATGATGGCCAATGACACCAGGGGGTATAGGTATTGACCGGTGCCATTGGTCGTCAGTGACTTCGATGCGCTACTTTCCGGGTTCAACCTGAAGACAAGCCCCTGCCGCTGTCCGAGCCACCATCCCCACCCGGCCATCCCGGCGCCGCCGGCGACGATCGCTCCGCTCAGCCACCGCATACAGGCAGTATGGCAAAGAAGGATGCCGACCCGGTGTGATACGTCGTGCCCGATCTGCAGCCGGCCGCTGGGAATCACCCGCGTCCGCAGGTCAAAACCCGGCATATCGCCCGAATTGGTAGTTCCCTCGAGTTACTTTGGGAGAGGGCATATTTCGCAGTGACCTCGGGGTGTGAGATCGTGAACGGATTCCAGGATGCGCTGATCTTCGACGAATCCGACAGGCCACCGAACTTCGGGCCGCCGTTCATGGCGCACGCACCCGCGTCGGCGGCAGAGGCACTTGCGTCACTGACCGTATCCGACAATGTGGGCGCGGTGATCACCACACGCAGCGAGACGGATGCGAGAACGGCGATTCGCCGTATTCGGCATGTGAACCGGCACGCAGCCGTTCTGCTCGACGCGAATCGCTATAGCGGCAGGACCCGCAGGATAGGCGCCCGCTGCATGACTACCGGGTGGATCAATCTGCAGGTGAAACTCGGGTTGCGGTGGGCACTCACCGACTCCGGGTATATTCCCGCCCACGATCTGGCCGCTCTGCGTGCGGTCCTCGCCTGGGGATCGGACTCGCCGCAGTTGGTCACGGCGCTACCACTGGCGATGCAGTGGCTGACAATCGATCACGAAGCGTTGATCACCGAGCTCGCCGCCGCTGGTAAACCTGTCGCACTGATGCTCGAGTCCGAAGGAGATCCACTTGCGACGGAAGCCGCGGTCTCGGGCTTGATCGCCGTGCTGCGCTGCCCGGTGCCTGCACTACTGCTACGGTCGGACACGTCCGTGCTGGGTGCCCTGGCACACGGCGCCGTCGCGGTATCGGTAGGTACCAAAACTGCATTTCGCCATATATATCCGGTGACAGATAGCGCTGGTGGGTTCATGCCACCACCGGCAGCGTATGTCCCCGCGTTGTTGTCCTACAAGCGGCTCACCACGATCGAGGATGGAATCAGCCGAAATCCAGGTCTCGAGGTGTGGAAATGCGACTGTAGCGTGTGCCTGGGGCGGTCACTCGACTGGATCTGGTCCCGAACGGATCCCGAAGAGGCGGCCTTCGAACACTCACTCGCTGCTCAGGCCGAACTGGCGAAAAGCCTCATGATGTACCCGGCCGGGGAGCGAGGTAGCGAGTGGAAAACGATGTGCGCTGTCGCTCAGCGGAACCACGAGGTGATCGCAAGAAGGAAAAGCGGGATGTGGAGGCCGGCGAAGGCACTCAATGCATGGGTGTCGTCGACCCCGCATTCGCAGGCGAGTACCCCGTGGTGAGTGCCCACCCGAACAGCAGCTCCTCCTTGTGCCGCAGCGATGCCATCCGTCGCGCGGTGGTGACCGGACCGCGTCGTCCTTCTACGAGAACATCGAAATCGCCGGTCTGTTCACGAACAACGCAGACCTCGGCGAGGTCGAATTCCGACAGTGTCCATGCGGTGGGGCCGCGGGCGCCGGAGGTGAGCCATAGCCCGGCGCCGTAGCCGGCGAGTGAGTCGAGCGCGTTCAATGCGTCCGCGGGTTTATGAGTCGCCGAGACGAAGCCGATGATCGACACGGCCGGACGGGGCGGCGAGGCCCCCATATCGGTTGTCCAGGATTCCCATATTCCCAGGGTGGATCGATCGAGTTCTGGGCCGCGTCCTCCGGCGACGCGCTCCTCCCAGACCTGTGTATCGATCTCTACCACCGGGAATGCCAAGTAGTCGCTGATCCTCGTCCGAGGTAGCACCACTCCACCCCACGCCGCGGCGCGGACACCGTCCACCACTCGCTGTGGTACGGATTCGTATCGTTCGGGGGGTCGGTGGTCGATCATCAGGGTGCAACGGTAGACGGTGCCGGTCCTGCCTCGGGAGACAACGGACCGATCCGCGTACGGCTACCTGCGAACATGCGGATCACTACCTGATCTTCGATCCAGACGTGTGCATGGTGGGGTCGGTGCACAGCCAGAGGTGCCCATGTGGGGCTGTGTTCCGAAGCTTCCGCCGGGACAGCCGAGGAGATCTGGTGGTGTGCAACGAAAGTATGCGGCTCAAGGAAGGGTATCGGAAGCAGGGATTCGCACGCTCGCTGTCTGCGTCACTCGAGGAGTACTACCGGCGTTGCGGAGTGGCCCGTATCGAGGTGAAAACCGAAGACGACGGCGGGCTGGTCTGGGCGAAGGAAGGCTATCAGTGGAATTCGCGCCGCGATCTGCTCGCCGCGTCCCTGGCGAATATCCGGACCCGTCTCGACGCCGTCGTCGACAGCGGGACGATCTCGGCCGCCGACAAGAGTCTGCTGGAGGACTATCGCGGTCGGCTTCAGGTGAACAGCGAGACCATCCCGACTCCGGCGGAACTCGCTGCACTCACCGGTGATGCGCTCGATCTGGGTGAGCGGATCATGAAGGATTCCGTATGGCACGGCGTCCGCTATCTGTGAATGGCTCGTGGCGGCCCGGGGCGGCCGGCGCCGGCCGGGCATCGACTCCGCTCTCTCCTGGACGGACGGAGATTCACGGCCGGCAGCCCGTGGGGGTGTCCCGCCGCTTCCTACAGGCGGCCGGAAAGGAGGTCCGGTCAGCGGTGGGAATTTCTCGTGCTGCCGAAATATTCCCCCGGGTATAACATATTCCGCGGTGGACAAATTGTGCGCGACAATGCCGCATCTTGGAAACCACGCCGACACCGAGTGCGCAGCCGTCACCGGTGACCGTCCCCGAAGGGAAATAACATGTTCAGTACCGTTGTGAAATTCGTCGGTCTCCCCGTGGTGGCAGCCTCCGCTGCTGTCATGATTTCGGCGGCTGCGGCCTCCGCGCAGCGCCACGATGCCGCTCCGCCCCGTGTCGATCTCGATGTCGTCGCCGACCAGTGCATGATGGAATCCGCTGGTTACAGCCAGTTCCTGGCCTGTGTGGTCGCGTCGCTCGAGTCCTGACGACCGGATCGGGTAGTGCGCCCGAACCTCATGGGAGGCTCGGGCGCACTCGGCTGTCGAACATCCAGGAGTGATTGTTCACGTTTCTCGTGGGGGACGCCTGTGGCGACGGCGGGTGCGAGTGTTCACCAATTCGGGACCGGGTCGAAGAAACCTTCCGGCTCGATTCTTATGCGCAATGGATTCACCAGGAATTACCGAATATATGGGCACGTGGCACAAATGGGTAAAGTGTCTTTGTCCGCACTGCACAAAAGGCCGTAGCCGGCTACTCACCGGTCGGAAGTAGCGGCCGGCGATATCGGCCCGGGCGAGTACGCTGCTGAGCGCGGTGACCAGGAGGGCGCGTACGCGAGGCCCGTGCTCGGTGCGGAAGCAGTCGACGGCCGGATTCAGGTGGCGAAGCGGGCGATCGCGTCGAGGATGCTCACCGACAGCTCGGGGCTGCCGGTATGCCCCGAGTCCTCGATGATCCGTAGTTCGGCGCCGGACCAGGCGCGTGCGAGCTCCCACGCTGTGCGCAATGGTGCGGACAGGTCGAGGCGGCCGTGGATGAGTACCCCCGGTATGGCGGCGAGGTGGTGGGCGTCACGCAGCAATTGCCCGTCTTCGAGCCAGGCGGCGTGCGCGAAGTAGTGGGTGCAGATCCGGACGAACGCCAGTGACGGCCTACACGGTGGTGTGACCACCACGCGCATCCCGCGGCCAGTCGGTCGACCCCAGCACTCAGCTGCTACGGCGGCGGCCAATCGATTCTCCGGGTTCAACCATGCCTTGTAGCCTGAGGTGGTGGATAACGCGAGTCCGATCGACCAGGCGGTGGGAGCCGTCGCCGAGGAACTACTCGGCGTACATGCGAACCGGCAGGATCCGACGACGGCTTCGAAGCTGGCCGCGAATGCCTTGGCTGGGCCGGTGCTGCAAACACTGGACCGGCAGCACCCCGGGCTGGCGAATATCCATCTGGCGTTCGCGTTCGCACGTCTGTTGAGCAAGGAATGCCCGCCCGACGCCCGGGACGATCGCGGTGTGCCGCAAATGTCTCTGCTGGTCGGTCCCGGGTCCGAAACACCCGGCCACGCCGAGCTACACAGGGCGGCGAGCGCAGGGTTCGGCAACCCCAGCTCGACGGCAGACGCCAAAGCTTCAAACGCGCGCTTTGCTGAGGCCATTCCGCTGGCCCAGCGATTCATACAGGTCTGGACGCTGACTCCGCGCGCGGTGGCGGCTTTCGTCCATGCTCAATCCGCCCGCTCTCCGGTGATGGTCGATGGGGTATGGGGCGTGTTGTGGCAGGCCTGCGTGTCAGTGCGCTCCGGTCAGAAAAACTCGGCGGTGGGTCAGCAGCCGCACTGACGGAGTTGTTGCCATCCCCACCGACCCAGGCGGTGGCCGCCAGTACGGAATATCGCCGTCTCACCCGAGGCCGCATGGTTGGCGTTCCCGCTGTGCGCGGCGGCGATGATCAGCAGATGTGGCCGGGTCCGGTTCCTGGCCGCGGATCCGATGTGGGCCGGCGCCGAACAGCTGCCGACCTTGAACGAAGCAGTCGCGCAGCGCTGGCCGGAATTCGAGGGTCCGCACCCGGGGTGGCTGGCGGATTGGCAGACCGCTGTTCTCGGAGGTGTCGATCAGTTGCTCTGCCCCTTCGCTTCGATCAGCGCCGCAGTGAAGTTGGCCATCGTGTCCGAGCGGCCGAGATGTACGAGACGCTCAAAATTCGAGGGCTCGGCTCGATCAGCGGCGCGGAGCGCATCCTCGAGCTGGGCGCCGCCTGCGGGGTCCGGCCCAGAAGACGCGGCGGGCTGAAGGTTTTCGGGCACGGGCGGAATCCCCCTTTGAAGTTGGTGCGATCGGGTTCTGTGAGCATATCCCTGGGCCACTGACTCCCACACCCGACGGCCAGGCTGAGTCTATTTCTGCTGCTCCTGTTGCCGTGGAAAGGCACGCGATCAGGACGCTTCCGTGATTGAGGTCCGCTGGTCGACAATTGCGGACTGCGTGCCTGAAACCCGATCGCGGAATCATGCAGCAAAATGAAATTGAATCGCTTCGCACTTCCAACTGGCCCGACGCCGCCGGTGATGCGGAAGCTTGCTAGTGCAGCTGCTTGGTGGCGATACGTGGAGAGCCTGATGACTGGGCGCGGTGGCCGTCCAGGTGTTCCTTTGAAATAAGAGGGACTATGACGCCCAAGGGGCCAAAGCTCGAAGCCGCCAATAGCCCTGGCCCGCCGACTGCCTGCACGACCTCGCAACAAAGGGCTGATCCGCAGTCGACCGGAACCACGGTAGCCGCCGACCGAGCTGGGCCTCGAGGTTGTCCGAGACGCCCGTAGGATCGCGGGGTGATGCGATCGGCGTGGATCAAGTGGGCCAGAGGTGTGGAGCACCAGCGAGGCCTGGCCCGCGAGCTGCGGGAGTTCTCCCGCGGCGATACCTACGACTACATCCGCTTCGACAACGCTGGCAATCGGTCCGATCCGCTGGTGAAGATGTACTGGGTGCTCCGGGTCCGACAGCCGTATCCGGAACGGTGGAGCGTCCTTGTGGGCGACATCCTCACCAATCTCCGCGCGGCGCTCGATCATACGTTCTGGGCTGCCACTATCACCGCGACGGGCATGCCGGCCAGACCGCAGCTGGTCACGTTCCCGCTGTACGGCGACAAAGACAAGTTCAAGTCGAAAGCCAAGGACCTTCAGCACCTGGTGGCACCGGAATTCTGGGAGCTGGTCGAGGCAGTGCAGCCGTTCCACGCCGATCAACCCGACCGAGTCCCGTTGGATTCGCTGCGTTGGCTGTCCAACGTGGACAAACACCGCGCGGTACATATCGTCGGTCGGACAGCCTTCGATGCCGGCCCGATCATCACCGACAGCGAGTACGAGATCATCGACGACGAACGCATCGCGGGCGAAGTGTCGGATGGATCGGTGGTAGCGCGTCTGAGATTTCGGCGCCCCGCCAACTCAACCGACTTCGCTGTCCACCCGACATTCGAGTATTCACCGTCATTGCAGGTCAACGACAGCCCTGAGAAGTTTGTCCCATTGGACGTGGTGATGGACGCCATCAACGAAGACGTGCTGGGGATTCTGGCGGGTGCTACACGGATTCTCGGGGAAGAGTTCCCGGATCCCGAGAGCTTGAACGTCGGCATGGACCAGGAGGCCATTGCCGCTGAGTTCGGGGGCGCGGTCGTTCGCTTCCGTAGCGATGACGGGACCATTCATCGGTTCGCGGTGCCGCTGAACACCTCTGAAGAAGGAATCACCAGCGGAGCCGAGGACGCATCAGCAGCGCAGTGAAAGAACGGCCGCGTCGCTTCCCGGGCTGCGCTCTTCGGTGTGGCTGGTCGGCCGATGACGTGCGCGATGGCCTGTCCCGGAGGCGGTGTCCCGAACCGCAGGTGGGATTGCGCCCGCTGAGCAATGGGTGCACCAAGCTCCGGCGCAGGCGTCGATGTCGGGGTCTGGTGCGATCATCAGCAGCGCGGCGGTGCGTGTCCGCATCCGATAGGACAGCAACCCAACCAATCCCATGGGTGTAAAATTTTCTTCCGACGCACACAGCACCGCTTGATGTATGTAACACTTCCTTCCATGCAACGTGACGGGGTGTTTGGTCGGCGTGTGGTGGGTGTGGCGGATCCGGAAGCGCTGTGGCCGGATCTGCGTTTCGCCGACCGCGAGCATGCACCGGAGTGGTTCGATCCCGAGACCGGCGAGCACCGGCCACCGCCGGCGGTCATCGAATTGTTCGTGCCCGACCCCGATTCCGGAGAGCTCCCGGAACTGACCGCTCGATGTGAGGACGCGGCGCGGGCAAGTCGGCACGACGAGCGCGCACGGACGGTGCGGTGGCCCATCCCGAGGGTCGTCCTCGACGACGAGTTCTTCGCCATGCTCGCCGAACAGATCGACCCCTTGGCCGCCGACGTCGCGGACGGGTTGACCGTGACCGAATCCCCACGCGGCTGGCACCAGCGTCTCACGCCCGACGCCGCGGCCGCCCGCGACGAGATCGGTCGTCGGCTGACCGAGCTGCTGGCCGACTGGCCAATCCTCGAAATCCACGAGATCGACGACGCCGACCACAGGTTACTCGTCCAGCTCGTCGATGCCGACCTGCCGGACAAGGACCTGCCCGCGGTCGTGGACAAGGTGCGGGAGCGGATCACGCCACGCCGGGCCGGGAACCGGGTCGTGATCGACGGCGGCATGGAGTACGTGACCGAGTTGCGTGATGCCGCGCGTGCCCGAGTGCGCGATCGCCTGCAGATCGTGGCAGGGCTGATGAGCGCTGACCGCAGCGAACGTGACGAGCTGCTGCGCCGGATCGCGGCGTGGGACGGCGGGGGCGACAGCTATCGCTCGCTGGCCAAACTCGTCGGGCTCTCGCATCCCACGGTCCGCAATATCGTCATGGAGGCCACCGTCGAACACGACCTCGCCCTAGACCACTTGCCGGCGACCCTGCGCTCTCTGGCTCTGGCCTGGGATCCGCCGGGACTCCCGGAAGCACACAGCGACCGCTACGACGACGACTACGCGCCCGACGACGACGATGAATTCGGTATCGGGGAATCCCGACGCCTCGAACACCTGCGTTTGAAGAGCTGCGCCGTGTGCGGGGAACCACCGCAGAAGATCGTGCGCCGCTGGACCATCGGCGGCAGTGAAACGCTCGACCGCAACGACCCGCACAACGAGCAGCCAGGATACTCGCGCACTCTCGGACAGAAACCTCACTACAACACAGCGGCACGCTGGGCGGTGTGCGGTACCGTGTGCGCGCGAGAGGCCATCAACACAGACCGGGCACGTCCGACCCGGCGAGGGGGCACCGACGAGTACTACGAGGTCGAGCGATTGCATTACACGCCGCACGACAGCGAGTTGCCGGAACCGCTCCTACACCTGCGCAGTCTTCTCCGCGCCCTCGACCAGAACTGGAACTGGCTCGCCGAGGCCACGACCACCGACGACACCGAACAGGCAGCACGCAGCGTCAACGGGTTCCGGCGGGCAATCGCTCGCATCGCCGAAGCCGTTGCGCACTTCCGCACCTACACCCCACCCCCGCGACAGTTCCTGCCCGGCGACCCCGAACCCACCAATGTCGAGCGAATCCGCCACGGCGACGACATCTACACCAACAACAACGACCCCTGGGCTTTCGGGCCCCGCGGATGGCACATTCCCGGAACCGACACCGCCCTGACCTGGGACGAACTCGTCTCGATGGCCGACGGCGACCTGTACGAGATACCTGTCGAACGACTCGACTTCACCAGCCTGACAGCCACGCACGACTGACAGGCTGAGGACCACACGAGCCCCGGAGCCACCGACGCACAGTCAGCGCACAACCCAAGATGGAGGC